>DATJXZ010000078.1:0-65877 GCA_035499815.1 Candidatus Solibacter sp.
TGGTGTCGCCGGTGCGCAGATCGAAGCGGCGGATTTGCGACGGCGAGACATAGACATCGTCGGGCCCGGGCAGGTAATTGTATTCGGGCGCGCGGAGGAAGCCGAATCCATCGGGCAGGCATTCGAGGACGCCTTCCGAGAAGATGAGTCCGCTTTTTTCGGCTTGCGTCTGGAGGATCTTAAAGATCAGCTCCTGTTTGCGCAGGCCGGCGGTTCCGGTGACCCCCAGATCCTTGGCGATCTGGTTGAGCTTTTGGATGCTCATGTCTTTGAGTTCCACCAGGTCGAGCGTGCCGTTTTTCTGGTTGGCTTGTGCGCCGGCAGCGCCTCCGTGGCGCTTGCGATGGCTGGGTGCGCCGCCTTGTTCCGGCGGTTTCGCGTCTGCCTTGGCGTCGGACGGCTTGGCTTCCGCGGTTTTGGATTCGGCTGCCGAGACATCGGTCTTGGCGGCAGTGTCCTTAGTCTCCGATGAATCGCCGGACGGCGTCTTGGTTTCTGTTTCGGTGGGAGCAGCTACTGCTGCTTGTTCTGGATTTTCGATATCGCTTGCCAAATTTCCCTCACTCCCCGGCAGGTAACTGCCGAGAACGGCAGCGGGCAGGAATCCGGAGTTTGGCTTCGGATCGCGTCTGTGTGCAGCCGTTGTTGATTCTGACTTTTCAACTTATCTGTCTTGGTGGCGATCACGAGGAATCGCCGGTTATGAAACTCCAGCCACTGCTTGAGTTCCAGGTCCTGTTCCATCCAACCCCGACGCGCGTCGAGGATCAAGAAGCAGAGCTCCAATGACCTTCGGTATAAAAGGTATTGTTCGATGAGCCGCTTCCACCGGGATGCTACATCCTTGGGGACGCGAGCGAACCCGTATCCCGGCAGATCGACGAAGTGGAATTTTTCGCCGACCCGGTAAAAATTAATCAACTGCGTGCGGCCGGGAGTCGCGCTGGTAAAGGCGAGCTTGTTCTGACCCGCCAGGCAGTTCAGCAAACTGGACTTGCCTACGTTACTCCGCCCCAGAAAAGCAATCTCCGGCAGGGACTCAGCCGGAAACTGATCCGGCCGGGCTGCACTTATTAGCAATTGCGCATCCATCAGGCCCCCTGAAGCATTCGGGGAATACACGGCTGACCGTTTGAGCCGCACCCGGAGGCGCCCCGCTCAGCCGGACTACCTAATGTGAAATCCGTTCTTCGCTCGTAGGCCGGACTAACTCCGGCGGCGGCGCGGCGCTGGCCAGAGGCAGCGCGGTCAGTTCCCGTTCCAGGGCGACCTTCAACACCTCATCCATGGAGGTAACGAAGTGGAGGTGCATATCTTTGCGAATGTTCTCTGGGATATCGGGAAGGTCCTTCTCATTGTCCTGCGGAAGGATAAGCTCAAAAATTCCCTGACGGTGGGCCGCCAGCACTTTCTCTTTCAGCCCGCCGATGGGCAGCACACGCCCGCGGACCGTGATTTCCCCCGTCATGGCGATGTTACACCGAACCGGGATATTGGTCAAGGCGCTACATATGCTGGTGGCGATAGTAATTCCGGCCGAGGGTCCGTCCTTGGGGATGGCGCCTTCGGGCACGTGCACGTGGATATCAATGTTGCGATAGAAATCCTTCGCGAGGCCGAGCTGCGCGGAGCGCGAGCGCACGTAGCTCATGGCGGCTTGGGCGGATTCCTGCATTACGTCGCCGAGTTTGCCGGTCAGCGTGAGGCGGCCTTTGCCTTCCATCAAGGTGGCTTCGGTGGCGAGAACAGAGCCACCGACTTCCGTCCAGGCGAGGCCGGTGGTCAAGCCTATCTCGTTGTGTTTCTCGAGCCAGTATTCGCGGTATTTGAGCACGCCTAGGAAGTCATTCACATTGGCGGGACCGATTTCGACGCCGACTGAGGTTCCTTCCGTGACGACTTTGCGGGCCATTTTGCGCGCGATGTTCTGAATTTCGCGCTCGAGATTGCGGACGCCGGCTTCATGCGTGTAGTGGCGGATGATGTGCAGGATGCCTTCATCGGAGAACTTGAGATTTTTTTCGCTGAGGCCGGTGGCTTCGCGCGCGCGCTTTACGAGGAAACGCTTGGCGATTTCGAGCTTTTCCGACTCCGTGTAACCAGGGAGGCGCAGGATTTCCATGCGGTCCTGCAGCGGCTGCGGAATGGTGTGTAGCACGTTGGCGGTGCAGACGAACATGACCTTCGAGAGATCGTATTCGACGTCGAGATAGTGGTCCGTGAACGCGTGATTCAATTCGGGATCAAGGACTTCCATGAGCGCGGCGGACGGGTCGCCGCGGAAGTCCGTGGACATTTTGTCGACTTCGTCGAGGACAAAAATCGGGTTGACCGTGCCGGCCTTCTTCATCATCTGGATGATTTGGCCTGGCAAAGCGCCGATATACGTACGGCGGTGGCCGCGAATCTCGGCTTCATCGCGAACGCCGCCGAGCGATACGCGGACAAATTTGCGGCCGGTAGCGTGGCCAATGGACATGGCTAAAGAGGTTTTGCCAACACCGGGGGGCCCGACAAAGCAGAGAATCGAGCCCTTGGGGTTCTTGACCAGTTGACGGACGGCCAGGAATTCCAGGATGCGGTCTTTGATTTTCTCCAGGCCGTAGTGTTCCTCATTGAGGATTTTTTCGGCGGCGAGGATGTCGCGGATTTCTTTGGATTTCTTTTTCCACGGTACGGCCAGCAGCCAATCGAGATAATTGCGGCTGACGGTGGATTCCGCCGACATGGGCGGCATCAATTCCAGGCGTTTAAGTTCCTGGATGGCCTTTTCGTGCACTTCCTTGCTCATTCCGGCGGCGTCGATTTTCTTTTTGAGCTCGTCGATCTCGCTCTTTTCGCCGCGGCCAAGTTCTTTCTGGATGGCTTTGAGCTTTTCGTTGAGGTAGTACTCTTTTTGCGCGCGCTCCATCTGGCGCTTGACGCGCGTGTTGATATTGCGATCGACGTTCAGTTTTTCCAGTTCGATTTCGAGGATATCGCCGATGCGGTTCAGCCGCTCCATGGGATCGACAGTTTCAAGGAGATCCTGTTTTTCGTCGACGGGGAGCTGCAGATTGGCGGCAATGGTGTCCGAGAGGCGTGCCGGGTCATCTCCGCGCGCGGCGGCAATCATGGTGTCGTAATTCAGGCTCTGCGAGAGCTTGATGAACTGTTCGTATAGACCGGTGATTTTCTGGACGGTCTGATCGACCTGGGGGGATGGCTCAACGCGCGCATTCAGCAGGCGAACCGTGGCGCGGAAAAAGCCTTCTTCGGAAGCGATGGAGAGAGCGCGGGCGCGTTCGACGCCTTCGACCAGCACTTTGATATTGCCATCGGGGAGCTTGACGCTCTGCACGATGTTCGCGAGAGTGCCAACCGCGTAGATTTCCTCGGGTTTGGGATCGTCGACAGAAGCGTCGTGCTGCGTAGACAGGAAAATGCGCTTGTCGCCCGCCAGGGCCTCTTCGAGCGCGCGGACGCTGGCTTCGCGGCCGACGATGAAAGGGGTCATCTGCTGCGGAAAGATGACCATGTCGCGCACCGGCATCATGGGTACGCGCTTCAATTCCTGTTTTTCGCGAGTAAACATTAGGGCCCCTGAAAATCTTAAGGCTTGAAACGGCCTAACCGGCCTTTTCGAGCAAACTCCAATTAATTTCCCGTCCGCGGACCATTTCCGCGGTGACGACAAAATCGCGCACCTTGCGCTGCATCGGAAGGTGGTACATCAATTCGAGCATGAGGTCTTCGAGAATCATGCGCAGACCGCGAGCGCCGACTTTGCGCTGCATGGCAAGCTCCGCGACGGTATCAAGAGCGTCATCCGTGAAACGGAGGCGCACATTTTCAAACTCGAAAAGACGCTGGTATTGCTTGAGGAGCGCGTTTTTTGGCTCGGTCAAGATGCGTACGAGGACATTCTTGTCCAGGTCGTTCATCACTCCCGCGACAGGCAAGCGACCGACAAACTCAGGGATCAGCCCGTAGCGGATCAGATCGCCGGGCTGGACCTGCTCGAGTAACTCCGTATTACGGCGGCTCGGGGTGGACGGAGCGGCGTCGGTATGGAACCCGAGCGAATGGCGGCCGGCGCGCTTTTCAATGATTTTTTCAAGGCCGACGAATGCGCCGCCGCACACGAACAAAATGTTCGTGGTGTCCACTGGAGTGAACTCCTGATGGGGATGCTTGCGCCCGCCTTGAGGCGGGACGTTGGCGATGGTGCCTTCGAGAATCTTCAGAAGGGCCTGCTGCACGCCTTCGCCGGAGACATCGCGCGTGATGGAAGGATTTTCGTCCTTCTTGGCGATCTTATCGATCTCGTCGATATAGATGATGCCTTGCTGCGCCTTCTGCACATCGCCATCGGCAGCCTGCAAGAGCTTGAGAATGATGTTCTCGACGTCTTCGCCGACGTAGCCGGCCTCCGTCAGCGTGGTGGCGTCCACGATGGCGAAGGGGACGTCCAGCATCCGCGACAGTGTTTGGGCGAGAAGCGTTTTGCCCGTGCCGGTAGGCCCGATCAAGAGAATATTGGATTTGCTGAGCTCGACGTCGCCGGGCTGCTTGTTCAAAAAGATGCGCTTGTAATGATTGTAGACGGCGACCGCAAGTTTCTTTTTTGTGCGGTCCTGGCCGATGACGTAGCCATCGAGAAATTGCTTGATCTCCGGCGGACGCGGCAGCCTGCGCGCCGGCGCGGCGGCTTGCTCGCGTTTTTCATCCTCGAGAATGGTCTGGCAGACGCCGACACATTCGTTGCAGATGTACGCGCGCGGATAGTCGGAAGGAGAGCTGATGAGCTTTTCGACCTGTTCCTGCGTTTTATGGCAAAAGGAACAGCGCAGCGGCTCGTCTGGGTTGAATTTTTTCACTGGTGTGAAGGCCTCGTCTCCGCTGGGCTTCGACGGAGTCTCTAATCCCTATTCTAGGCCGATTTTTCCCCGGATCAAAAGAGAAACTCGAATCGCTACTAACTTATAAGCGTCAGGTTCACGCCGCCCCCAGCGGCGCTTGCCAGCTAGCGATGCTTATAAATGATCTCGTCGATCATGCCGTACTCCTTGGCCTGTTCGGGATTCATGATGAAATCCCGTTCGACGTCTTTCTCAATGCGTTCGACTGACTGGCCGCTATGCTGCGCCAGCAACTTGTTAATGACGGTGCGCATGCGCAAAATTTCTTTCGCATGGAGATCGATGTCCGTGGCCTGACCGCCAAGGCCGGACATCCACGGCTGATGAATCAGGATGCGCGCGTGCGGCAAAGCGAAGCGCTTCTTAGGCGAACCGCCGGCAAGGAGAACCGCAGCGATCGAAGCCGCCTGGCCCACGCAAGTTGTGACGACATCCGGCTTCACAAATTGCATGGTGTCGTAAATGGCGAAGCCCGCGGTAATCGAGCCGCCGGGGGAATTGATGTAAAGCTGAATGTCCTTCTCCGGATCCTCGGCTTGGAGAAAGAGCATTTGCGCAGTGGCCAGATTGGCGACATGGTCGTCAATCGGCGTGCCGATAAAAATGATGTGCTCTTTCAGGAGCCGGGAATAAATGTCGTACGCGCGTTCGCCGCGGCTGGTCTGTTCGACCACCATCGGGACGAGCGTTGTACCGCGATATTCAGGTTCTTCGAAATTTCTCATTTAGGTGGTTGGACCGTCGGGATGATTCACTTTGCATCTGCTGCCGCGCTTGCTGCGGCAACGGTTTTGACCTGAGCGTTCTGCGCGAGCCAGTCGAGAGTCTTATCGCTTCTCAACTTAGCTTTCATCCTATCGAGCGCACCTTGCTTTGTCAAACGAGCCCGCGCCACTTCGGCGGATTCGCCACTATGGCTGGCCATGTGTTCGAGTTCCTGCTGGACTTCTTCCCCGGTAACGTCAATATCTTCAGCGGTCGCGATGCGGTCGATGATGAGTTCAGCTTTCACGTCATCGGTGGCACGTTCCTGCTGGCGCTTTCGCAAGGTGACCCAATCGACGTTTACAGCGCGCGGATCCACGCCTTGGGCGGCCAGCGAACGAACCACCCGCTCGAGACGCGCATCCATTTGATGCTCGACGAGCGATTCGGGTACGGGAAAGTCGTGCAGCTTGATGAGTTCGGCAAGAACCTTTTCTCTTTGCAGCTCTTTTTGCCGGTGATCGCGCTGGTGCTCGAGCCCTTCCGAGACTTTCCTCTTCAACTCGTCCAGTGTTGCGGCGTCGCTCACATCTTTCGCGAACTCGTCGTTCAGCTCGGGTAGTTTCTTGTTCTTGATGCCGAGCACTTCGACGGCGTAGCTGTAGGTTTTTCCGGCAAGCTTGGCGTCGGGATAGTCGGCGGGATAAGCGACGTCAAACGTCTTATGGTCGCCGATATTAGCTCCGCGCAAATTTTCGTTGAAAGGCTCCATCGTTTCTTCCGCGCCGATATGGCACATGACGCTGTCTGCTTGCAGCGGTTCACCGCCCCCCGTGGGAGTGCCCATGAGCTTTAACTGAACGTAATCTCCGTCTTGGACGGCGCGGCCTTCGACCGGAGCGAGCGCCGCGGCCCGCTCGCGCATTTCCTCCAACGCTTTCGTAAGGTCCGTTTCGGTCACGTCCATCAAGGGCATTTCAATCTGCAGGCCCTTGTAATTGCCGAGTTCGAATTCCGGAAGGACTTCAAAGACGGCACGAAACTTCAGCGGCTGGCCTTCGGCGAAATCCAGCTTTTCGACTTGAGGCTGGGAAACGGGCGTCAGCTTCTGTTCCGCGACGGCTTGCTCGACACGTTCGGGAACGAGCGATTGCAGCACCTCGCCCTTGATATCCTCGGCGAAGCGGCGGCGGATCAGCGAGACGGGCGCTTTGCCCGGCCGGAAACCCGGCACGCGGGCTACGCGCGCAAATTCCTTGGCCACGCTCTCGATTTTTTTCGACACATCCTCCGCGGGGATCTCGAGATCCAGCTCGCGGCGGCAAGTTGCTTCAGCCATAGAACAATACTCTCCTCGGTGAACGATCCTGGAACGGTCGGGTGTTCGTGAAAATGTCAGCTGGTCTCGACGGCATGCGCCGCGGTGTATTGCGGAAAGGCCGGGCTTGTCGGCCGCTTTGCGGCCGCCCATGAACACAGATGAGGCCAGACAGGTAAGAAGTCACCCTGCAACGCAAAGTAAGAGTATAGGCGACGGTGCGGAGAGCGTCAATTGAGTCTGGCGAGCGCTCGGCCGAATATTTGGTGCTGGAGCGATACGCAAATCCTCTAGTCGGCCGCTGCCGATCGAGCCAGAGCAGCGGTGAAATCGGCGTGGAGCAAGCGGTGGAAGAGATGTTCGCCGGCTTCACGGCGCACGGAGAGCCGCCCCGCGACATAAGCACGCGAGCTCAGGCCGCGCTGCACGGCGTCGCAGATGGCCATGTCCTCATCCTGCACTTTTTCGCTGACGGCGATGCTTTCCCTGTGGCGAGATTCGGCTGCTGCACTTGTGTCAGCAAAGTAATAGTCGAAGATGACGGCGCAACGGTCGATGCCAAGAGGCAAAACAAGATTCGTGTCCATCACGCCTTCGTAAGCATTGATCATGAAGTTGGGATAGATCCATAGATAAAACGCGCGGCCCGTCCGGGTGGCCGCGACGCCGACCTCGGAGGATGAATCCGATGAAAGGGGACTCGATTGCAGGCACGCGCGCGCAAAATTTTCGATGGTGTATTTCGTGTACTCAATCACGCTGCTCAAGCCTTTGTGGGCGTGCGGTACGTGGTAGCCGCCATCGAGGTAGTTATCGACGTAGACTTTCCAGTTGCAACGGAGGGTATAAACGCGCCGGTCGAAGAAGTGCAGTTTCTTGGACAGTTCGAGGGGAGCCACGAGGTTCGGCACGACACCTAGAAAGTCGAGGAGCGGAGCGGCGCGGCCGTCGAGGTTCGCGAACACGAAGTTTTCCCAGACATCCACCCGAATCGGAACCAGCCCGTTTTTAGCGCGGTCGAAGTTGCAAACACCATCGAATTCGATCATGCCCTTAAGCGCACCATCGATGCCGTAGGTCCAGCCGTGGTAGGGACAGCGAAACTGTTTGGCGCAGCCCTGCGTCTCGGTGACGACTGCCGCTGCATGATGGCGGCAAACATTGTAAAAGGCACGCAACTGGCGGTCTTCACCACGTGCGACAACCAGCGGCTCGCCGGCGAGTTCCGCCGTGAAAAACTGGCCGTTGTCGCGTACCTGATCCGCGCGGCCTACAACTTGCCAGGTCGAATTGAAAACGCTGTCGCATTCCAGCTGAGCGATGCGAAGATCGAAATACCAGGGCGCGGGGATCGTCCAGGCTTCCTCAAGAGGATCATTCGGATTGTAGAGATTCACGATGTCGCCGACGCTGCGCTGCATGCATGCTCCTCGAAGAAGCGGTTCGATCCGAAAATGGGCGCGAACGGCGCCGAAGCCCTACCTATTGCGAGGCCGGCAGAAATTATAGAGTTAAACGAGGCGACCCGGCGAATCAGAAATGGCTGCGACTTGGAACTTTGCATCGGACAGGTCCATCCGACCGACAAATAAGAAACGACGATTTCGCTATTTATGGGCGGACGGCTTCTCATCCCCGTCTCTTCGCTCGGCAAGCAGTGCGCTGGCGAGAAGAGTGAGGCATCCCCAAACACCGAGCTCCCACCAGAATTGTTTTCGCTCCGCCACCTCGAAATTGAGCGCGTCTGCCATGTCTTCGCTTGCGGCTAAGGCTTTGGAAACTGCTCGATCATTTTGGCTCCGGAGCTGCGCGAGCGCATCCGGGTCTTGCGTGGCACCGCTCGAATTCCCGGGCGCGACATTCGCTTGCCCTGCGCTGGCGTCTTTCTGTGCGTTGAAGGCCCGCTGAACTTTCACTTCGGACATGGCGTTCGCCGCCGACCATTGCAGCGCCGTGCCAATGACCATGCCTGTCAGACCAATCCAGCAGGCCAACACTGTGTATGCCAGAAATCGATGCAGGTTCACGATTCATGCCTCCGCGCCGCCAAAAGTAGATGGAAGCAGATTTTTTTCTGTGATCGATTGAAATATACAGCAAAATCGCTGGTGCGGAAGGAGGGATTTGAACCCCCACGGCCTTTCGGCCACAAGATCCTAAGTCTTGCGCGTCTGCCAGTTCCGCCACTCCCGCAAAGTGGGCTAACTCACTGATTGTATAGGCTTCTCCTCCTGTTGTCTCCTTTCGTTTGAAGGGCCTTCCGGCTCGACTGTGAATGAGCTATGAATTACGGCCTTGGCTCCGGCCTCAATCTTGCGGGCCGCCTCCTGGAGATCGGCTTCGCTCACGATGTTATAGCGATTGAAAACCGAGTCGGTCTTGTGACCGGAGATTTCCCTCGCCGTCTTTTGCGGGACTCCCCGGCGAATCATGTTCCGCACAGCCGAACGCCGAAAATCATGCAACAGCAGACCGGGCAGTTTTGCCTCTTCGGTCAGTGCGGCCCAGGTTCCCCGAAGATCGTGAATAGATTCGCCGTTCTTGCGGGTTAAGAGAAAATCTTCTGGCTGCTTGCTCTTGCGAAGCTCCGTCACGAGCAAGCGGCATTCTTCTGTCAGATACACGGTGCGCGGCTCTCCGTTCTTAGTTTCCCCGCTGTAGAGCGACACGGTATTGCTGAGCAAGTCCACTTGCGAGCACTTCATCTCAAGCAACTCGGCTTTCCTGAAACCATAGGTATATGCCAGCGCAAGCATTGCTCGCAGCCACGGTTCTTTTACCAGTTCAGCCAGTTTCCGATACTGCTCTTCCTCGACAAAGCCTCGGCGCTCATTGCCCTTTTCACTCACGATGAACCTATGAAACTTTGGGATGCGGGATACTTTTTGCGGCTCAGCATCGAAGCCGAGTGAGAAGGCCCGGCGCAGCAAAGCCAGTTCGCGGTTGATAGTGCTCTTGGCCGCGCCCTCGGTTGTGCGCTGCTCAACATACCCGGCGATCTGCGCTGTACCCACACGCGCTGCTTTCATGCCGGAATACTTCTCCGCTCTCTTATCCGCTTTGAGTGTTTCGCCACCGAAGTAGTCTAATAAGTGGGCGTTCCAACAACGTTCAGGCCAGAGAGCAAATTGTCCATGCGTCCGATAGTCTTGGAGCAAGTCATCGAATAACTCATGGACGGTGATACGCTCGACACGCGGGCCGAGGAAATTTCCATTGGCTACGGCTTGCAGGCGATTGTTGAGAAACTTTTGCGCACTAGTCGGCTGCGTTTCCTTGCTAGACTCGCGCACATACTCGCCCTTGGCATCCGTGTAGCCTACCCAAAGAAAGCGCGAACCTGGAACGTTGAAAATTGCACCTGTACCGCGTGGACGTTTGCTCATGGCTACCTCGATTCAATGGATTGCAGTATTCTGGATTTCTGGCGAGAGCCATCCGGCCCGCGTAAGTGCCTTAACTGCTCGCTCGAAACTCGCCGCATCTCGTAGAACAAACTCGGTTGCTCCATCGGGTAAGAACATCATCACGCCTTCTTTGACAGGTTCGCCTACGCTGAAGTGCTTGATATCTTCTTTCTTGAGAATCGCGCAAATTTCCCTCAGATCGGCTGGCATGGTGTCGCGGATTGTTCCCTCTAGTGCGTGATCACACCCTTTCCACCCTGGCGTGACAACCTCGATGCAGTAAGGGTGCATCTCGCCGTGCCCAACAAGTCGAACCGTTGCTTTTTCCATAGTTAGTCCTTTGCTTGCTGTCTTAGAAACTCCGAAACGCTCAAGCCCGCTCGCTTGGCCTTCTCTGCCAGCTTGCCATACTCCGCGCCGGACATTCGGAGCCTCACGGTTCTCGAACGGCGCTCAGACCTTGGCTTTGGCGGACGGCCCATGCGCTTCTTTGCCATTCCGCCCGAATACTCATTTATGTGGCTACAAAAAGTCAAGAGCTATTCCGGACTTTCTGTTTTTCAATCCAACGGCGCAGATCAGCGCGGTCAAAAAGCATCGGAGATGCCGGAGTCCGCTGTATGTAGGGCAACTCCCCTTCATGTGCTAATTTTCGGAGTAGCCATTCCGAGACACAGAGAAACAGCGCCGCATCCCGACCGCGGATCAGGCCCTCGCCGTCCAACAACGTAGATTGCCGCAAGAGTCAGTCCCCCTTTCGGTTCATTCATAGCCCAGGCACAGAGCTTCGCAAGCCTCTGATTTGATTGGGGCAAATTGCACATGCTAGATTGTGTGGTCTATGAACTCTTCAAGGAGGGGATGTCTTGGGTGTTTGCCTTTTCAGCCCCGCATCCCGGGGGCGGGTTATCTGACCCGGCAGTATTCCCTAACCAATTCATTTGATGCAACAACCGGCGTCGGCGTTGCGCGGAGCTTCGATTATTTCGCTAAAAAAATTACGTGAACCCTCTACCCTGGGTATCTAGTACTCGTTGTAGTGGCGCATCTGGCCGTTGAGCCTTGAGCCATGTGCGCTCCGGCGCGCGCCACTTCATCAATCACTTACAAGCGCCTAGCGAATAGGGGCTGGGGCACTGTAGCAGGTAGTTGTCCTTGATGACCTATCGCTGAAGCTCCCCGACGCGTCTTCGTGTAATTTCGACCATTTCTTGGTGGCTCCGGGCGATAACTCTTAAAAAGTTTATGAACGATATTATGGCTGTAGTTAGAATATAGTCCAGAATACATCCGATGCGTTGGATTCGCAGTTAAGTAGAGGTGGCCTTGGACATCAAATATGCAAAGTTCTGGAAGTGCGCCCTCCAGGTCAACCCGTGGTCCTACAGCCAAAAGTATCAAGCTAAAGACCATAGCCTTTCTGAAGAGACCTATAACTCCGCAATCGTCGCTGGTTGTCTGAAAAACGATATTAGGGTCGTGGGCTTGGCGGATCATGGGAATGTTCTGTCGTCCGAGACGTTAAGACATGCGTTGCAGGATGGTGGCATAGTCGTTTTCCCTGGTTTTGAAATTGCAAGCACTGAAAAAGTCCACATGGTTTGCTTATTCCAGGAGGGAACGGAGACCGCGACTCTACATAAACATCTTGGCAGCATGAGTTCCGTCAAGGACTTGGAAACAAGCCCGTCCAGTTTCTCCTGTCTAGAAATCGCGAAGAAGGTTTACGAACGGGGAGGCTTCTGGTATGCCGCGCATGTAACGGCAGCCAACGGCTTATTGCGTTTGAATCAGGACGGCGGAGGGCTGACTCATATCTGGCGCGATTGCGAAAATGTCCTTGCCGCACAGATTCCCGCTGATATTGATTCCCTCGAAGCCAACGTTCAGGCCATACTGAAAAACAAAGACCCAAACTATCATCGTACAAGACCAATTGCGCTTATCAATGCCAAGGACATACGGACTCCTCAAGACCTCGATGATCCCTCCTGTTTTTGCTGGGCAAAAATGACTTCACCCACTATCCACGCTCTGAAATTGGCGTGTCAAGATGCCGAATCTCGCGTGAGGCTAAGTCGAGCACTGAATACCTCCTACTATTCGCGCATCGAAAGAATCGTTGTTAGTCAAGGCTATCTCAAGGACCTGGAAATAAACTTCTCCCCAAATCTCAACGCTATTGTGGGCGGGCGAGGCACAGGTAAAACATCGCTGATCGAAGGCTTGCGCTACGCCTTGGAACTCAGACCCATCAACGAAGACTGCGAGAAAGTTCACAAATCTATCATCGGAGTAAATTTTGAGAGCGAACAGGCGATAGTTGAGGTGGTGGTTACTTCGTTCCACCAAAATTCCGAGACTTACACGATTCGCAAAGAGTGCAATGAACCCGCACGCGTTTACGATGCAAACGGTGTCGAGGTGCAGCTTACTCCTAATGACCTACTTCCCCAAATTGAAGTATATGGCCAAAATGAATTATTAAGCATCTTAAATGATGATGAAGAAAAATCTCTGCTGCTATCCCGTTTCTTACAGACCGATCCTGACACCGAAAATGCGATTCTGTTCCTACAGAAGCAGCTCCAGGAAAATCGATCCAGTCTAGATTCAGTCGAGCAAGAATTGCGCGAGATTGCCGACGATTTAGCTAAGTTGCCCCAATTATCCGTTCGTGAACGAAATTTCAAGAAACTGGGTATTGAAAGGCAGTTAGAACAGGTTAGGACCAGAGAATCGGAGCGCGCATTTGCCAAGGACTCACAAGACGGCATTCAAGGAATGTCTGTCTCGATATCGGAATTGATCCAAGCTCTCGAAGAAGTTGAGGTGCCCGAACGACCGACAGAAACATCAAGCAAACACATCCTTAAACTCAAGGAGATTGAAAATGCACTCAAGAGAGGCAAACAAGATGCTCTGAAAATGGCACGCGCAGCCCTCAAGGCAATCGAAAACGCTTCCAGCCGCTTTGTCGTCGCTCAGTCCAAGTTGGCAGAGCTTTGGAGCCGTGAGGAAACCGCTTTCAACGGCCAGGTAAGCAAGATGCCCGCTATGCAAGGAAAGAGTATTCAACAACTCACAACAGAATATAAAGGCGTTTCAAGATCTATCGCCACATTGAAACCCCTTAAAGCTCGACGGACACAATATGAGCGCAAATTCCGGGAGCTGCTCAACGAACGTTCTGGGCTACTAACACAGCTCTCTGACCTGCGCAGTCAGCGTTTCAGTGCCCTGAGAAAATCTGTGCGTGCGCTGAATAGGAGGCTTGAAGGCTTGCTCAAGGTTGAGTGTTACTCGGCGGGAATAAGACAGCCTCTTAAGGTATTCCTACTTAAATGTCGCCTTGAGGGGGTTGCAGAGAAAAGACTGTCTTGGATTGATGAATGTCAGACATTCTCGGTATCCGAATTTGTGGCGGCGGCGAAGCAAGGTGCTGATGCCCTAGTGGAAAAATACAAAGATACGAGAATCACACGACAGACTGCTGAAGCAGTCGCAGGCCTGCCGTCAAGGAGGCTTAGAGAACTAGAGGAGATCCCACTTCCTGAGAGGCTTGAATTGTTTTTGAATGTGACCGCTGATAGGCAGGCTTTCCGCGAGGTTAGTACGCTTTCGACTGGTCAAAGATGCACCGCAGTCCTGCATCTTCTTTTGCTTGACAACCGCGATCCCCTAATCATTGACCAGCCGGAAGATAACCTCGACAACGCTTTCATTGCAGAGCACATCGTAAACATAGTTCGGCGAAGCAAAACCAATCGTCAATTTGTGTTCGCAACCCATAATGCGAATATCCCGGTGTTTGGAGATGCCGAGTGGATAGGCGTACTCTGCGAGGAAAATCAGAGGGCAAAATTGAGAGCTTCTGGTTCCATTGACGCCCCAGATGTTAAAGAGCTGGCGACAAGCATCTTAGAGGGCGGCAAGGAAGCGTTCAACCGCCGGAGAGAGAAATACGGTCTTTGAACCTGGGGCGTTCAACCGATGAAGGCGAGATCGAGATGCATCTCGCGAGTGGGTGGTGGACCACTAGAAAACATCTGTTTTCAGGACAGCTTCGACGGCACCGCTAACTAGCTGCGCTTGCAACGCGGCGCGACCCGGGATTCGCAAGGGATTTATGGACAAGGCTGCGGGAGTAGCCTAGCTGCTCTGCGATCTCCCGTATGGTGCTACCCTGTTCGCGCAGTAGGGCAATCCTCACAGCGTCCACGACAACACGCGGCCTACCAAGACTCTTCCCTTTGGCGCGTGCATTCCGCAGACCTGCGCGGACACGTTCCACGATCAGGCTGCGTTCTAATTCCGCGACAGCGCCCAGGACCGTGAAAACCATCTTCCCGGCGGGTGTCGAAGTGTCCATCTGTTCAGAGTAGGAAACGAAGTCAATTCCCAGGGCCTTGAAAGTTTCGAGCGCCCGCAGCAAGTGGGAGACAGAACGGGCGAATCTATCGAAGCGCCACACGCAGACGACATCGAAACGCCTCTTGTGCGCGTCGGCCATGAGTCGGTTCAATTCGGGCCGCGAATCCTTCGCACCGCTTACGCCCGCGTCGATGTACTCTCCGGCGACCGTCCAGCCGCGTGCTTCCGCGAATTGGCGTAGGTCTCGCGTCTGTAGGCCAACGTCCTGTCCGTGGTTTGTCGTTGAGACTCTAGCGTAGATAGCTACTCGCGTCATGGTCCCCTCACAGCGCCATTAGCTCGACTTCAAGAGTCGTCAAGCAATCGCGGACGTTGTTCCGGGAATCTTTGGCTAGGCGGGCCATGTCTGGCCCGTTGCCATTTCCACCTTCGGCGTGCCACACCTTATCGAGGTAGGCCGCGATCTCCCCAGACATTCCGTAGCTGGAAAACTCCAAGACCTTGCAGCGGGAGAGGAACCGACGCTCCAGCCGTTCGGTATCGTTCGCAGTGAAAATCCAAATCGTGTTGGGTGCCGGGTCAGTGGAATCCAGTTTCGAGAGCAGCGCAAGTTGTGCGGCGTCCGTCATCTGATCGGCTTCGTCGGCGAGCACTACGTGGAATCCACCCGGAGTCATCGGGGCATACCAGCATCGGCGAACGGTGTCCTCGATGCTCTGGGCGTTGCACTTCTGCGAGGGAATTTTGTGCAATTCGGCCTGTAGCTCCGTGGCTAGAGCCAGCGCCATCGTGCTCTTTCCCACACCAGACGGCCCAAGAAAGAGCCATGCGCCAGACGCAGGTCGCTTGCAGAACGCGGAGAGGATTTTCTTCGGACGTTCCAGCCCGATAAAATCTGCGATATGCGATGGCCGATACTTCTCGGCGAGAGACTGCGGGAATGCGAAAGTGGGGGTGCTCATTCGGTACCTCCTTCCAAGTCCGTCGCGGCTTGTTCGGCCAGAATATCTTTCGCCAATTCCGCGAAGTATTCCGGCGAGAGGGGCATCATGCCGGCTCTCTCGAATAGGAAGGCATCGGCGAGCATCGCGCCTAGTGCCTCGCTTGGGATGCCGTAGTGGTCCGCCCACGCTTCTAAATTGCATCGCAGGTCCAGAAGAACGCCCCGGCAGGCTTGCGTCATGCAGAGACCATCAATCGGCTGTAGAGGGCTGCTCACCGCGCACCCCCTGCTTGTATTGGCGTCGAGACTGTTCCTCGGACATAGTCGGCTGCCTTCTGCGCGGCACTAGCGGCGGAGATCACTAGCTTGGAATCCGCTTTGAGCCGTGCAATCCAAGATTTGAGATAGGCCGCAGAATTGGCAAGTGTCTGCTGCTCGATGCCAGCCACACCACAGAGCATTGCGCTTCCCATTTCGGCGATTAGTTCTTCTTTGCTGTAGGACTCGCTGCCGAATTGTTGCGGAGTGTCGAATCCCTCTCTCTCAAGTCTCTTGGCGTGGCCCGTGGCATGGGTTAGCTCGTGGAATAGCGTGCTGTAATACTCTTCCTGAGAAACGAACGCCGTCCGTGATGGCATTGTCACCACGTCCTGCGATGGAATGTAGGCCGCACGCGAGTCTTGCTCGAATGCTGGAGGGTTTGGCATCCCTCGAACGAGGGATTCGGCAGACTCGATAGGAAATGCGGGTGGCAGTTCTAGGAGTGCCTTGAGGCCCTCGGTCTGCTCCAAATTAAACACCGTGAAATATCGCAAGAAGGCAAACTTGCGTTCTTCGACCTCGCCGTCAGGTGACTCGGTTTCGCGGGTGTCGAATTTCCAGAAAACTATTTTGGTGCCGTGCTCGCCGCGACGGATGTTGCCGCCGAGCTGCTTGGCTTGATTGAACGTGAGCCAGTATTGCGAGCCATAGCCAGCAAATCCGAGCAGGAACACGTTGATGCCGCGATAGGATTTCTTGCTGAGTAAATTAGCGGGCGGAAGAGTACGCCAAGGCCTGCGCCACGGTACTTCGCCTCGCTCCAATTCCGCGAGAATCTGACTGGTGATGATCTCGTAGACGGAACAGCGGGGCCTTGATGGAATCGGGGGAGAAGCTACAGGCAAAGAGACAGACTGACTTACAATCGGTGTAGCCATCGTTTCCTCCTATACAGGTGACTTTGGTTAGGGCTTGTCGGCTGTTAGAAGCAGTCGGCAGGCCCGTTTTTTCATTTCTTGCGAATTGCCTCGCGTGCGCGCTTCACGTCCCTTGGTGTCCAGAGTCGGATTCGCAGTTTGCCTACGCGTTGTAGCGGCGGATGTGGAATGCGCTTCTCTCGAATCAATCGCTGCAAATTCGGCTGATGCAATCGGAGCATCTTGGCCACCTGAGCCGTGGAGTACTGGCGCATGATATAGACCTATATCGTTTGTGCGTTTTTGTGTCAAGTACCATTTTGCGAAAAACTGCGGATTTGCAGGCGATTTTCGCGGCTCTTTCAGCGGATTTTCGAGTGATCTGCGAACGGCGAAAAGCTAAGAGCAATCCTCGCCGACGTAATCTTGCAGTGTTCCCCATTCATGTAAGAGGATTCGTCTACGGCAGGCGCGACTGGAATAATCATTCTTTGTCGCTGCCAGATTTTTTGAATTCGAGAATTTCTGCAAATGGCAATCAGGGCGAGCATTCAGGCTCGGCAGAAACAACTTTCGTGTTTCCCGTTACAGTGACCGGGATGCACCAGAACGCGCTCCCAGTAACTGGCGCGGAGGTATCTGGACGATGTATTGGGTCATCCTCAAGACGCCAAAAGCTTGGCACCTGACTCTCGGCGGTGATGAAATACTTCCCCCTCTTGAGTTTGAGCCAGAAATGTCCGCTTACGTTTGTATTAGTGGTAGCGTACACCGCCGGAGTTTGTTGACTTTCCTTGAAGAGTTGCGAGGCCCACCCGCAGTTTCGCAGCCTCTCGCCCTCCCACCAGCCCCAGTTCATGCGGCTCAAAGGCGCTAGTTTCAGCGGCGAGAGCATGATATCTACTTTGGAGTCGTAGACTCCGGGCCCCATTTCAAGTTCGGATCGCCTCACTAGAAGGAGAGAATACCTGCTATTTAAGAATCCTTTCCCCTTATCCTCAAAAACCTCAATGCGGGCACCTGCCACAGGCCGCACATCCGGTGTATCTGCCTCTTCGAGCTTGTAAAGCAGTTCACCTGTGATTTCAAATTCCTGGCTCGCTCCGTAGAAGTGAATTGCAGGCACAGCCGAGGCGAACAGCACCCATAAAACTAGCAAAAGCAATTTTGCTCGTTTGTCGGCCCATTTTCTAACAGCAGTTACCCACTTCTTCCAATGATCCTCTCGCGCAAGTGGTTCTCCGCAGACGCGGCAAGCCTTCGCAGTATCTGTGTTGGCCGTCCCGCAGGCGCTACAAAACATGTTCGGTGAACCTCACGGCTTGCGCCGATGATACTCATAGTCCGTGGACGTATCAACGGTGAGGGCTAAATATGACGCATCGTGAGTCCGCTAGATGTCCGAATCCGATTTGGCAGAGCCGTCCGCCATCGGCGGCAAAAACTTGGTGTGTCGCAGGAGGAGTTCGCCGATATGTGTGGCTTGGATCGGACCTATGTTGGGGGCATCGAAAGGGGCGAACGAAACCTTTCCCTCATAAACATCGAAAAGGTCGCAAGGACGTTGAAGCTTTCGTTGTCTGAACTGTTTCGGGGAGTGTGATTTGCCGCGAAGCTTCCGTTGCGCGTCTGCCGGGCGGTCGTCGCGTAAGGCGAGCAAGAGTTTGTGATTGTGACTTCATCAAAGTCAGTCTTCCTTCGCCAACGTAGCCGACAAATGAGCTTCTGATCCGGCTTGCACAGAGATTTCGCGGGACCAATCCTTGAAGCCGGACTGACTAACTCGAATGGTATGCTGTCCTGGCGAAAGCTTGAGAGTAGCCGGAGTATTTCCAATGAATGCTCCATCTGAATAAACTTCCGCACCATCGGGTATCGAACTCACAACTAAGGTTCCGGTTGTCGGTGCTTCAACGGCAGGTGTTGGAGAATTTCCGGGTTCGTTTTGATTTGAAGACGGCAGCGACTCGGCTGGCTGTTGCGCTCCCTGGCCAGAGCTAGCATGAAAGTTCTTCGTCTCCAATCGCACGTCGCCATTCACGTAAGCCGTTATCTCTGAACCCTTGGGCACGGTGATGTCTTTACCGTGCATGAACAGAAAGAACGGAGCGGCGGGAAAGAACAAGAGTCCAGTCGCGACTATTCCTGCCGTCATGCCAACAGTGTGGCTACCGCCTTTCGCATCTTTTACAGCACGAACTGGTGCTTTTTCGGTGTCCCCCAAGCGAACGTAATCGAGGACTATCTCAAGTTTCCCTGCGCGGCCCATTCTCCTTTTGGGCTGCGCTTCCGTGACGCTACCGATTGCTAGTGATCCTTTCGGAATCACCACGATGCCATTTGCAGCCACATCTTCCAGCACTTCAAAATCGACCGCATCTCCTACGTGAGCATCGGCGGATGACACGTTGCGACTGAGCCTCAATTTGACCGGAGTTGCATCTTGGAGAATGAACTGACCGGGGAGCAAGGTCTTAGCAGTGTCCGATGAACTAGGAGTCGGGGCTGGCTGGCTCAATTCTGTTTGAGGTGGGGAGGTCGAGGGCTTCTGTTGCAAGTCGGAGGTTTGAGATTGTGTGTCACTTGATGCGGCCATTAAGGATTCTGTTTGAGAGACGAGCAAAAGGTACGAAAGAACGAGCGAGAGGGCTGAGTTTCGCACTGGACATCCTTTCTGTGCAGGAACTTTGGGAGTTGTCCAAGACACTAACATTCGAGTAAGCGAAGGACAAGAAAGGTTCATTGAAGAGGTTCGCAACGAACAGAATTGAGGAAAACCATATTCCTTTTCTCTCCTGCACCAAATTCACTCTGCGGGGTTCTGATGACCGAAGACCGAGAGCACCGTAACCGGATGTCAGCCAATTGTGTCTGGCTTGACCAACTCCACAGGAGCCGCAAGAAAGTTTTCACAGCCGCACACCACGAAAACCAACTTGCCTACCGGAAAATCGAGCGACGTAAACGAATGCTGGCAGCCGGGGCATTTAGGGTACAGAGTCATTTTCTGCGGGTAAGTTAATAGCGTGACGTGCCCAGATATAGTTCTCATTGACCTCTGGCCACATGCAATAACTCATTCCACTTTTCCTTCGGCACTCTATATGGATATTTCGCATTCTTAACCCTTTCAGACTCCATTCGCTGGGTTCTCTTGAGCACCTTTAGGAGCTTGGCTCTTGTTAAGGGCTTTCGTTCCTCCTCAAGAAATGGGATGGCATGGTCTAACTCGTCTATGAACGCGCATCCGACGAATGCTCTCAGAGCAGTTTCCGGGACCGCATAAAGCTCAGCGTAGGTAACTAGTTCGCACCGCAACGAGAGAAGGACTCCGGCACAAGCGGTCTCCAAACAGAGGACATCAAGGTCCCCGTCATATGCATCCACAACACCGGCACAAGATTCTGGTCGGGATAAGGAGTCAGAATTTTCAATTCTTGCCGGTTTCTCGACGGATTCGCAAATTATGTCGTAGTCCGTAGGATCGCTGTAAGTGTCGGAGTCTTCAAGAAAAGCTAAATCGAATTGGCGAGACTTTGTCCGTGAGTCCCCCAATGCCCGAATATCCGTTGCTGACATTCGCACACTCCTGCTGAGAAGGATTGTGTTCAGCTTTACTGCGTCACAGACTGAATTACAGTCTATCTATCTTCCTGTCTAGTCGCGTAAATTGTGTAGTGTATTTACGGCAGAGTAATACTAGACTATTTCAGAGCAGTGATAATTCCTCGACGCACTGCGTACACCGCAAGTTGAGCAACTGAGTGGAAGTGTAGATTCTTCATAACTCTTCGCCTATGGGTGTCCACCGTGCTGACGCTGATTCTTAACACGGAGGCGATCTCTTTGTTGCTCTTTCCTTGCGCTAGAAGTCGTGTGACTTCAATTTCCCGAGGGCTTAGGTGCTCGGCGGCCTCCAGCCGTGGTTCTGGAGCCGAAAGAAGATCAGCTTGCCCGTGAGCAACAAGGAACGATTTAAAGCCAGTTCGCGGAGTGGTTTCAATCGTAATGCTCCCTACATGAGTGGTTTTTCCAGATTCGTCTTTTAGCGGAATCAAATTCACCAGCCATCGACCCACTCCAGAGCGAGCGGGTATCTTCGCCGTAATTTCCAAGCCATAAACCGCAACCCCCGTTGAAAGCACACGATACATTTCCTGTTCCACCGGGCAAGCTCCGACCCCCAGAACCTCCCGAACCGTCCTTCCTTTGTGCTGTTCGGCAGGAACTCCATTCATAGCGGCCCACGCATTGTTTACAACAACGATCCGAAGGTCGGCGTCACATACACCAATCCCTATGGGCGAACAGTCGAACGCTGTTCGAAATAGTTGATGGACGAGCGTGTCAGTGGAAGGCTGTGAGTGTTTCTCGATGCCTGCTCCCCTCTGGGCGCGGTGACAGACTTCAAGGACAGCATTAGTGATTTAACATCAACGACCTATGATGTCAATAAAATACCTGCCAGTGCTAGTAATTATGTTTCATTATTTTCTTGACATGCCAATTAGCTGAATATATAAACCGCTCCATGGAAGGGCGTCCTCATCTCTTACCTGCCTCTGAGAGGGTAGCCAGGATGGATGACCCCACACGATGGACGCCCTTCTAGGGAGGAGGGATTATGGGAATCCCTGAGATGCGTCTTCAAATGATTCAGGAGAACGTCTCTGACAGTAACCAATCAGAACGATCTTCGAGGACACGCAAGCGTCTTTTGAAGAACTTTGAAATTTGTCAGCACTGTGAAAAGAAAGGCAGAAGCCCGGTTGTCGAACGACTCAACGAAGCTGGCCCTGTAATCTCGCGCTCCGATGGAGAATCGTTTCACTTGGTCTTGGGGGATAGACCAATCTCTTTCCCGGCAGAGAAGTCTTCGGGCAAAACGGGGATGATGAGTGCAGGTTTCTGGTACGTGAAGGACCGGGATGATTCAGCCACGCACACGGAAACTGTCGTTGTAATTCTCCGCGACCCTCCAGAGCGTGGCGTCGCACTGATGCGCCACCTCGAATCAGTAGCTGATAAGTTGGCTGAAAAGCTTGGCAAGGCCGATGCGCTTGCCACGTTGTACGAATATGACAACCATAGTCTGCACAGAGTTTCCTAACCGCAGAAATAGTTGTCGAATGGGCTTGCTATCCGTCGTCGTGCGCTCATACTCGGACTAGCTACCGTGGCTAGACTTTTCCCGGTTAAGACCAGAAGCCTAACTGCTCCAGCATCGAAAATTCGGATCGTGCTTGAGGCGCGGTGTATCTGTCTTGAGCCTCAAACGAGCAAGGAGCAATGTGGTCAAAATCTGTATGAGAGGCCAATGCAAGAATATCCAAATCACTCCGAACAACGGTGAACCTACCCGTTGCATGGTTCAGATCGAACTCGACCATTATGTTTCTCTGGAGTATCGGCGATATGACATCCAACTTTTCGTGCCGGCTGAATTTGCAACGCTCTTGGAGGTCGGCCTGCCAGTAAACATCAGGCTGGAACAGAACGGGAACTAGGTTTTCGGCTTGTATCCCCGGCACTTGCAACTCGGAAACAGGCAAATGTTCAGCATCTTCTTTCCCACGAGCGTTGCAAAGTGGATGGTCTTTCCGTGACCGCAACGGCATGGTTGTATGAGTGGCATCGGGGAAGCCTATCACGAGTCCAAGTCACTGTACCCTCGGAGTATCAGTGGAATGCCGATAAAGTCGCGCCGTTCGACTTTTCCCGGAAGCGTGCTTCTCATTGCTTGAAAACCCTTCCGGTTTCCTCGGGATGCTGGTCTTCTATAAATGGACTTGCGCCACCGATGGGAGACAGGTCGTATACAGCGGGATCGCTTTGATGCCGCTAGCAGACTACAATCGCACTCACCTGTTGTTTGGAGCTCTCCTGTGTTTAGTGGCTGCTTCGGTCCTGGTGCTTGTTTTCGTTTAGGCATTCTTGTAGGCCAACTTGACGAAAACCCGGCTTTCAAATAGGTACACAAAGCCAATATAGATTACCGAAACGGGAACAAGCGCGGTTTTACTTCACAATACTTCTTAAAAAACTTTCATTACGTGCTAATTGAAACCGGGTCTTCTGGCCCCGAACTTGCACTTGTGGGCCGCGTATGCAGCTTTCACATGTGCAAGCATCAAGGTTCGTTCTGCTCGCGGGAACGCTCGGGTCGGTCATAGCGTTCAGCGGATGTGCAGTTGCGTTGAAGGGCAGTAATCAATCCAAGTCGCCGTCACCCTCGATTTCCTTGGCACTTTCTCCGAACTCTGCAGTCGTTCAACTCAGCCAGATGCAACAATTCTCAGCGGTCATTCAAAATGACGCCCAGAATATGGGAGTCATTTGGAGCTTGATGCAGTCGGCTGCGCCATGCAGCCCCGGCTGTGGCTCGCTCTCTACAACAGCGAACCTTGCGGTCTACACCGCCCCAAGCTCAATGCCAAAGTCCTCGTCCGTGACCTTAACCGTTAGCTCCGTTGCAGACTCCAGCAAGACTTCATCCGCAGAAATCTCGCTTTCCGGGCAGAGTCAGGGTGCGGTTTCTGTATCGATCTCGCCATCTACAACGGTTGTCCCCCCGAATCAGAGTCAGCAGTTCGTGGTGCAAGTTCTGAATGACACTGAGAACAAGGGCGTCGTCTGGAGCCTCACCCAATCTGGGACCCAGTGCAGCCCAACATGCGGTTCTCTTGTCGGTTATACAACTCAGACCGCAATATATGTTGCACCTTCGAGCGTTCCTAGCAGTTCTGTGGTCGTAATCACGGCAACTTCAATCGCCGATACCACGCAGACTGCCGTTGGAGCAATTACCATTGCTTCGCCCACATCCTCCGGTGGGGTAGACGGGGCGATCGACATCACCAAATACGGGGCTCGATCCGTAAGCCCGGAACCAACGGCTTGGGCAACTTGTACAGCGGGAAGCAACGTGGTAACGCTTTCGAGCAAGGGATTGCCCACCCCGTTCGAAAACGGGGATTCCGTTCGTCTGGACCGGTGCGGTGCGCCAACAGCTATGACGCCTCCGACCGGAGTTGTCGTGTCCCCGGGCATGAATGCGGGAGGAACTCCTGTTGTTTCTGGACTCATCCTCGGAAATTCATCATATTCATATCAGGTCATCGCCTGCGACTACGTCGGCGGATGCTCTGCCGCGTCAGATGTCGCAACAACGTTATCCGGCGCCTCTACCCTGGGGCGTGTTTCGGCTCAAGTTATCAGTATGGCGCTCTCCGACAACGTCATGACGGTCACGACCTCTCAGCCTCATAATTTTGCTAAATACGCGCTCGTTTACATCCCGTACTTCTCGACACAGACTGCAAAGTTCGAGGGCTGGTACATCATCCATGACGTTCCATCGCCGAATGTTTTCACATTTCTGACCTCGCTTGATAGCCGAATCCCAGGAACTCCACTACGCGACGCCTCGATGACCACAGCCGTGGCCTTCAACTGCAACAGAGTTAGGTGGAGTGCAGTTACAGGCGCATGGAAATACTACCTCCTCGGAAGAAGCTTAGGGAGTATGGCGCTCATCGGAGTCGCCGAACCCGGAATCACTGAATGGTCCGACTACGGAGCCACGATCATGGGCCATTTCAGCTTTCCAAGCTTTGTCCCAACAACACCTCTGAGCCAGCCTACCAATCAATACCTGCTAACTACGATTTCAGCAGGCGGCGGAACAACCACGCTCACCCTCGCGGCCCCGGCGAATAACTCGATTGAAAATGTCTCCGCACGCATGGGCAGCGATGCGGCAATTGCGGCTGCGTTTAAAGCGGCTGCCAAAAATGTGCTGCTTATTCCTCAGGGGACATTCCAAATAGCAGGTTTTCTTGATCTCCACGCTGTTGGGCCGATCGACGTAATTCAAGTTGGCAGTCTCAACGTCGCTGACACCATGCAGGTACCTGGGCAACTGGACTGGAAAGGAGCGGGGCCTGGTTCAGAGACACAATTTCAGGAGTCGCCTACGCCGTTTATTACGGGTGACTTAGGAAGTTATCCCACGGTTTACATTGGCAGTAAGACCGGTGGTGGTATCGAGTTTGATCACACAACTCTCAGGACCTTTGCGCCGAACGGAGCATTGCTGCTTTACGCGGATAGTGGAGTAGCATTCAATTTTAATTATGTAATATTCTCCACCTCAAATGGTTCGCCTTTCGGCTATATGCAAAGACATTTGATATTCCGTACAGGCGGATTTGACTATAACTTCTCCAATTGCTTATATATCGCAGATCGCGGACCAACGGGACAAATGAGCGACATAGGCACTGAATTTTTGCCGTCCGTTCTTTTCGTTCCTAACAGCGAAGGAATTCCCACCGGGGGCTTTCACTTCATGAGTACATGGTTCGTCGGCAAGAGCGCTGTCGAACAAAATGCAAGCAATAGTCCGTATGGTGTACCGGGTGTGGAGTTCGATACTACCCGAACCGAAGAGGAAACACTTCCCACATTTATAACCAGCAGTTATCCAAGTTCAAATACCCAAAACAACGGCGTGTATTTCTACGGATATTCTCCGGCCGATTATCCGTCTGCGATGACCGGGAACTGGGCAGCGATAACGCTTACGGTGGGGCTGCAGAATCTGTCCAATGGTCCGGTAGGGGCGCGGCCATTGTTCGTCGGCAATCCGACAGTGTTAGTGGGTCAAGGGGGCGGAACCGCCAGTTCGGGACCGACAGGAGGTGGCTGGTTCGCAACGGGAGGTTCACAGGTGGGCTATCTGCTTCCGCCACCAGCCTTGCCGCCGCTCTTGACTGTCATCGCAGGTGGAAACGTACCGGTTGGCACTCACAATTATCAGGTTGCATGGATCGACGCGTTCGGCAATTCGACAAGTGTCGGGCCTGCTGGGACCGTCAACATCATTAGTGGTATGCAGACTGTCACTGTGACGCCCCAAAACGCACCGGACGGAGCAGTCGGATGGGAGTATTACAGAGATGGTGCACTCAATGGGCCACGAAGCTTAGTCTGCGGGCCTTTCGGCATCGGAGCCAGTGTGAATGACAATCTCGGTTTTTCTGCCTGCGGCAATAGTGTACCTAACCAAAATTTAGCTATGAGTTCAGGGTTGGGCATCAACGGCGAGGAAACCACGCAAATAGAACTCACTGGCGGAGGATTTAAGACCACTATCAGTGGGACCTTTACCGCCAACCGGAATCTAAGAGTGCAGGATGCGAGTGGAGCGAGTACAGTCACAATTGCTAGCGGATCAGTTCTTATGCCGACGGTCTCAATTGATCCCGGGACATGTGGCACCACCGTCAAGGCGATGGCAACAGGGGTACTCCCTTCTGACATAGTGAGCTTCGCACCGGAAAGCGCGCAGCAAAGTGACGGCACATCTCTAAAGATAAAAGCTTGGCCTGTGACTGATAATGTCAATTTTCAATATTGCAATGAAGGAACTTTGAGCAGTGTACCTACACCTTTGACAGTGAATTGGCGCGTGGTCCGATGAATCATCCTAGGAAATCTTGTTGTGTGGTCTTGATTCTGGGTATTACTTTGGCCATCTTACTCGGCCCGAGTGCAGCTCCGTGCCTTGCTCAATATCCTAAATCGATGACTCTAACCATCACAAAGGTAACAAGAACAAGTGAGGCTACTTCAGATTGTAACAATTGCGCCAAAATTACGACTCTCATAGCTCACACCCTCACGGCAGATTTCGTTCTCGTTTGTGAGTCCTACTTGCATCCGGCGCACATGAAGGACAATACAGTCTGCGCACAGTTGGAGACGGGCACCTACAAGGCCAGGATGCTGGAGCCTGAGATGGTCACGTTCTGGGCGGAAAATTCATCTGATGCGCCGGGGGCTTATCATCTCGATTACTCGGTTGTGGTCGAGGAAACGCGAGAACGGAGCTTCGATTGATGCGGCGATGATAGAGGCTAAATGCTCTCCGTTCCTCACGTTCTTCGCTTCCAGAAGCGGCAAGTTTGTAACCCTATCTACGTTCGATGTTACCAGGCGCTCTCCTGAGAGCGGAAGATGACGACGGAACGTTACCGTCTCAAATCCTCAATTCGCTTTCGCAGGTATCTGTTTGGTGGGTTTGCTGGCTTGCTCCTGTTGTTCCTGCTTGGCGTTGATCTCCGCTCTGAGGCGATCAATGTCGGCTTGCGTGAGATTGGCATAGACGGGCTTGTCCTCGGGGGCCTCGCCGGAAGTCCAGCCTTGCACCTTGGCAATGCGAAATAGGGCCTCGGAGGCTTTGGCATCTTCCCCGTCTGCGGCGAGACGTTCCGCGAGTTTGAACATGTGGCCAATTACAACGTCGCGGGTGAGGCGGGGATTGCTGCCGATCTCTTGATAGTACTTGAGGCGTGCTTCCTCTAACGCATCCTGAAAGCGGATGCGGCCTTGGATGTTGTCGGCCTGTTGCGGCGTAATATCAACGCCCAACTGCTGGGCGGCTTGGCGCAGGGTTAGAATCCGTCTAACGATAAGTTCGATGGCGTCGAGCATCCAAGGCTCTAGCGGTTCTGGTTTACGGGACATTTTTCTGTACTCCTTTTGTGTTCTGGAATGAGACTTCGGATTTTGGACTTGAAATACTGCTTGTGCTCTTGGGGGGGCGCGGCATGACAGCTTGGGTTTTAAGGAGGTTTGCTACAGGGGGTTTATTGGATTATAACCCATCCGCAGGGAGGAGCCATGAACTGGAAAAAGATGGCCATAGTATTCGGGATAGGCGTGATCGTTAACTTCTATATAACCTTCGTTGTTAAGAGCCTTTGGAATTGGTTTGCAGTTCCCTCATTAAACGCACCACAGATTTCCTATTGGACGACCTACGGACTCGTGCTGCTCATTCGGCTGCTCGCTGACAGGAATGACTTCAAAGAGTTAGAAGTCTCCAATCGGCTGTCGATGATGATTGATGCCTGCGTGCCAGAAGAGAAGCGGACGGAATTAACAGAACGGCTCGTCGCCGAAGACAAGGGCTTGGCCGGACGGTTAGGTGGGGGCGTAATCGGGGAGGCCCTTGGAGTGAGCTTTACGCTAATGCTAGGTTGGGCCGTGCACACCTTTCTCGCTTAGAGGTCTTTGTGGCCTGGAGTTTTGACAGCGGCATCCGTGAAGGGCCCGCCGCCTCGTGCGGTAGAGCGTCTGTGCCTAAGTCCTTGGGCTGGAAAAAGCCTTAGTGGGGTATTCGGGGATTCCCCTTGCATTGAATTTCTCAGTAAATCGTTGGGATTTATCAGAAAATTGCAGAGAGGATTTCTGGTATAGACGCGTGGGAAACAGGGCTGGCTCGCCCTCACCGTCGCAATTTTCACAGTACCCGCCGCAACTGCCGGGAGATTCCCAAAGGCAATCCGCCTTTGCAGGCATAGCGCCGGCGGTCTCTGGGCCTTATTCCGTCGTACCTGTGCCATTTCTGGCGGGCTTTCCGGCGCATCTCTGTGAGTGTGCTGTTTCTGTAGAGGGACCGGATTTGACGAGCAGTGAGTCCGGTAATGCCGACAGCGGCCAATGCCTCTCGCAGCGACGTGCCGTCACTCATAAAGGTAGCGACGGCCTGAAACCAAGGGGCCTGTATGCGTGGACGACCGGCCCGCCTGGGGCCGCGCTCCCGCACCAGTTCCCCACGATCCTTGAGCAGGGGCTCTAGGTTCGAGAGGCTAGAGGGGTGCGGCCTGCGGCTAGTATCTGCGGGATTCGGGCTGGGTGGTTCCTGTTTGGTTTGTTGCTCTTGTGGTTGCTGGGAGACGGGCTCGGGGACTTCTAGCGCCCAGTCCTCAGCTTGCTGGACGCGCATGTAGTCCTCTACTAGCTGGCGGGAGGGATTTCGGATGCCCTGTGCGCGAAGGGCGGCTTTGGATTCTGCTTCGTTCATGGCTCTAAGGTAGATAGAGTGTATAGAGAAGTAGAGAACCCCGGTGCCCCTGTCCTCTTCTCTACTTCTCTACCGACTCTACCTATCTCCGCTACCCCGGCTTTTCCGGTCGCGCGCTCATACCGTCCTCTGCCGATTTGCTTGATTAAGCCGAGCGAAATGCACTTCTGGAGCCATTTTCGAGTGGGGTCGTCACTCCGGCCAAACTTCTCCTTGGCCTCTTTGAATCCGAACTGCTCCGGTAAGCTATGGAACGCAGCGGCTTGTTCCGCGTGGCCGAGCAATTTTACGTCAGCGAGCGGGCGATACCCGAGAGGTTCTCCGTCCACGTCGCAGACACGCTCCAAGTAGAGCGGGCCGGCCTCACCCTTGCCCTTCCGGTACCAGCGGACAATCAACGCGGCATCATTGGAATGCGATTTTCTGCCATCTGGCAATGACAAAGCAATCCGCGTGTGTGATTGAGTGATGAGGGCACCGTTCCCCGCAGCCTCTTTGAGGTAGTCCATCACTCTAGTATCGTCACTGTCGAGCGCTGGTGCGGGGTGCTCGCGGTCCGGCTTTCTGATGTGATGAATCACCGTGATGGCTGTGCCGTGCGCATACGCGAGGTCATTTAGGTGTTGCATTTTTTGTATGCCTTGCTCGCCCTCAAAGTACGGGTCATACGAGCGCAGGGAATCAATGATAAATAGCGCGACCTTACGGGGCGCGCCCTCGATGATGCGTTTGATGTTTATGCGGCCAGCGTTCTCCTTGTCGGGCGACCAGACATTGAAATTCTTGGGAACGTCCGGCAGTTCTAGAAAGCGAACCATTTGTTCACGAATATTCCGGCTGTCTATCAGGCCGTTTTCAAAATCAGCCATGACCACCAATCCAGATTCGGTTTGCATTCCAGGAAAGAGGGGGATTCCTGCGGCAACACACAAACCAATTTGATAGGCGAGTGGTGATTTTCCGAGTCCGCTATCACCAATGAGCACGGTGACGGCGCGCCGCGGGATGAATCCCGCGACTATTCCGTTCTTGCTCGAAAATTCGGATTTCGCGCATTCGCGGTCCACATCATCAGGACTCAAAAGATGATTTTCGCGCAACCAAGTCTCTTCGAGAATCTGTTCAGTGGAGGGTTTGGCTTGAGGTTCGGCAGGGATCTCAACGGCTGGAGGGTCAACTTCAATAGGTAATTTGGCGGGGGATTCAACGGCGGCGGGTTCAGCGGTAGCTGTGGCGGGAGTAGTCATAGTGCGGTTCGGTTCGAGTTCCTTTCGAGAATTTGGCTCCGTAGAGCCGGGTTTTTGTGAGAGCGATGGCCTGCGCAAACTCACGGGCAGGCAGGCTCGCACCTTGTGAGTATTCCTTCACGGCAGCGGAGGCTTGCCCGTCTGAATCCTCGAAGGCAAAAATTATTCGAGAGCCAATCGGCCGAAGTTCGTTGAGGGGAATGCCGCGAGCGATTAGATAAGCGGCCTGGTAGAGATCACTTTCGAGATACATGGGCTTTCCTTTCAAAGGGCTTTCGCGCTCTCATTCGCCGCGCTCGATCCTGAACACCTGATTGTTGGGGTCGGCGTCGTCGAGAGGCACGTCGGCTACCCGGTCTCCTAACGCAGCGATATGTTCTCGGCGCTGCTCTAGAGGCAGCGAGTTGATTTGCGTTAGTGAAAGAATGCTAGCAGAGCCGCTGCCGCTAGCTTGTCCCGGCGTCAGGCCACGATTCTCCGGCTGCTCATAGGTTCGTGCGGTTTCATCGAAAATCTCATAGAGTTCACCCAAACTTTCGGTACCCTGACCGGATTCTGCGTTTAGGATGGCGCGGGCGACTGCGGGCCTTTGATCTATAAATTTTTTACAAAGCTCTGGGTTCCGGTATCTCTCGACGAAGCCCGGATGAGCTTCCTCAGTCTTACGGATTGCCTCTGAGGTCAAGCCCTGCACTAGGGCCACGCCCTGTTGAAGGGCTTGGTAGCCGCGCACAAACGTATTGGTTGCGATGCGCTCGACATCTGCGGCGGTCAAGCCGCCAGAGCCGGAGTCACTATTTGAGTTTGAGTTGAATATGCTGTCGAAATCCTCGTCGTAGCTGTCTCGTGTTGCCATTTGGATGTTCCTTTCCGTTTCGGGGTTATCCGGTTGAATACCGGGAAAAGATTTTCGTGAGAAGAATTTTGGGGATGAAATTCGACCGCGTGCGCGGGTGTGCGTCGCAACTAGCGGCATCCTCTAAAGACGTCATTGGCGCGCTTGAGTTCCTGTGCTCGCGCAATATCTCTTTGAGTGAACAATCGGGCAGGCACTTTACCCCTCGGCACTCGCCGAGGTTCCGGCAGCCTCCCTGTCAGCAACCACTCGTAAAGTGTCCGTGTGTGAATCCCGATCAGTTTGGCGGCTTGCGCAGTAGTGAATACAGCGGTTTGGCTCATAGGCTCAAAACTCCTTCGCTGGGATGAAACTGATAACAAAAAAGATGGGCAATGGTTCAACTGGGGTTCAGCAGGGGCTCAGCAATGTTGGGCGCGGTTCTTAAAAAAGACACCGAGCGGCAGCTCGCCGGTGCCGCGTTTGTTCTGAGACTTATATGCAAAAAAGAGCCAAATTATGCGCACCGGGGCAAGAAAATCTAAAATTTCTTCCAACGCAGAAAGGAGAGCTGCCATACTGACGCCTTAAAACGGGGTTTTTACAACCTGCCAAGCTAACCGGCAGGCGGCGAAGCTCACTGCGACGCCCCTAGTACGATTGAAAAACCCCAAGCGCATGTACGTAATTCGGACAATCATTGTGGGGATTGATGGGGTTAAGAAGACGTACTACTGAGGGACATTTGTTCCCAACACTTATACGTGATTCGGACAAGCATCTTATTTGTGCTTTTTTTCAGTTTTTGCGTTGCTCCATCTCTTCACCGCTGCTTTCTTACCGAGACAACGACGGCAAATCGGAACGAAAGCTGCGTCTTGTTGCCAGCGAATCGCCGTTTTGAGATCTAGGCCTCGTCCGCAACCGAGAGTTGAGCAGGCAAAACCAAACTGTTCCAGCGTGGTACGCCACGCTGCATCGGCCGCACCGGAGTCCACGGGCACATCCCTAAATTGCGCTCTGCGGTCGCCCTTGCGGTAGCGGCGCTTGTATTCGGCGCCTCTTCCTGGCGAATTTTTCTTCCGCCATTCGCGTCCTGTCTGTCTTACTTTCTCTCTGCGATATGGCTTGTAGCCGCCCTCCGAGTACCCAAACTGGCCATTCGGGTAATCAACAATGTACAAGTCTCGACTCGCCCGCGTGGAGGCTAGGGCTTCATAAACCCTGCGCTTCTTTCCGAGTGATTTGCCCTCAAGGACTTTTTTAATCTCGCTTGGTGCATCCAATACAGACCGATCCCGGGAACACCCTTTACAGATGTAGCGGCAGTTGGGTTCGGGAGGTTCACTGTCGGACAGACGCAGGCGCTTCCCGCAGCCTCCTCTGCACATTACCTCAAGCAACTCAGGTCGCTTGGAGAACTCCGCCCGCACAACTTCTCGGAATTTTGGGTTGGCCGCAAGCCGGGCCAGTTCTGCACCTGTCAGGTTTTCTAAGCCTGGGGGCCGTCTAAGTGGGGTAGGGACTTCGATTGTTCCGTTCATCGTTTGTTTCGTTCTTTTCGATATGGGAGTTAAGTGGTGGTCGCCACAAAGGATTCATTTTCGAGAATTCACTCCTCGACTGCACTGCCGTGCTCTTTTGATTGCGTGCCACACCCCGCTACAGCGGCTGCAGATTTCACTTCTGCCAGTGTCGGATGCCAAAGCCGCCTAGAGGCGTCCGCAGGGTTAAGCAACTGGATGCGACTCGCAATCTCTATTCCTTCGTTCTGAAAAATTTACGGCGCTAAAGAGGACGATTAGGTAGGTGCTTTGAGGCCACGTCCTTGGGCAACATGGCTTTATCCCTGAATTGATGCGAATGCACTTTTTCGCCCGAGGGTTGCTCGGCCCGTGCCGCTAATCTTGGGCAAATCGTGCAAGCCGTTCGTCATCGGGCGGGCTGGAAAAATGCTCCCGTGTGCCTGAGAATCGCAGTAGGCGTAAGAATCGCCTAGGTAACGCGCATGGGCTAATCCAGCATGGCACAGTCCGATTCACCGATGCCGACTAGCGCGCAAAGCTCCGCGTATAAGCTAGGCAGCGGCTTGCACACCTGCACGACGTGCTTCCCAGAACTACGTCCCGGGGGATTTTGCTCGAATTGATTCGTCCCTATAAGCGGGGTGCCTAAGGCCAAGGAATGCTGTGAATCTTCCCCTAACCCATTGAAAACACGAGGAAAATAGTTGTTTCAGTTTGCCGAAGTTCAACCCGATTCTCGGCGAGTTTGGCAAAGATCGAGCCTCATGGCCTGGAAGCCAAAGGGCAACGTGGGATTGGGGCTTTGGACCCGAGCTTGGTGTGTTTTCTGCTCGCGCATTTTGAGATTGGCTTTGCAATTCAGACAAATCGAGATCCACCGGCGTCTTGGGTGAGGGCATTTTGTTCACGACTGGAGCGGTGCCGATGAGTCTGTCTGGAACCGTGATGGTGTAGAGGATAGGGCCCTGATGCGGCATCATTATCGTTTCCATAGGGACACAGCGTGGGTTGTAGGGTCTGTACGCCCGCCTTGGATGACTGGCTTGCTTGAAAAAAATCCATCGCTTATCGCCCTTTCGCGCGGCCTCGAATGCGCGACTAATCTGTGTCGCATGGAGACCTACTCTGTCGGCAATCTCCCGGAGTGACTCGCCGTATTCGGGTTCAGCCTCCAATACCTTTAGGAGAGCGTCTTTCTGTTTTGCTGGCAGCCCGCTCTTGATGTGCTCGCATCTGTCGGCGGTCTTCTCCCGTTCGCGGAGAATGGCTGCGTTGTTGTCGGAGTTTGCGCTCTTGAGCGAGATTTCCGTTAAGGTCTGGTCCGTCGAGCGCGTGGCCTCCGGGTCAAGCTCGGCTGATCGTGGATTGTTGCGTTGATGCTTGACAAACACCAACTTGCCGCGCCCCGTTCGGCGCTTTCGTTCAGATGTTTCGTTCATTTCCGTGCGTAGGGAGTCAAATCCTAGGTGCGAACCGCACATCAGCGAGCCAGAAAGCCTTTGAATGAACTATGAGTAAGCGGCCCGCAGCGATGGGTGAGGTTCGGTGTAGTTCGGTGAGTTAAGTGCCGTGTTTCGAGACTAGGCCCTTTGTTTGCAAGGGCGAGTTTCTGTTCCTAAGTCTTGCGCGTCTGCCAGTTCCGCCACTCCCGCAGTGGTATAGAGTCATGATACCGGGAATCGGCCGTCCCCCGCCACACTTACGATAAAGCTGGAATGTACCTCTTTCCTGGAGGATAATGAACTAGTCTTCAGAGTGCCATCAGGTCTCCCCGCGACCGAGGGTTCACGCTTCTCCCAGCAAGCGCGAACAATGGGTCCAGCTGCGAACGAGGGCAGCGCCATGATCATTCAAGAGCAAGGGGATCAGCTGATTCTAATCCGGCAGACTGACCATGCCATGCTGTCCGGATTTTTTGCACGCGCGCTGGGAAACCGGCTCTTCAGCCGGCCCGAGCCTTTTGAATCTTTTTGTCTTGCGGCTGCGGAGCATGACAACGGATGGAATGAGTGGGAGCTCCTGCCGCAGATCGATCCAAAGACTTTTAATCCGTATAACTTCATGTCCATCCCCACCGAGGAGCACATAGCTCTCTACCAGCGCGGAATCGAGCGCGTGGTGCGGGCCGATCACTATGCGGGCCTGCTTGTAAGCATGCACTGTGCCGGCCTTTATGATCGGACGCGTGCCACGATGCCGGGCTTTTCAGCGAAGTATGTCAAATCCAACGAATCGCATCTCGTTGCCGATTTCATCCAGCGGCTGAGGCTTCAGCAATTGCGCCTCAAGGTGGATCTGCGAGCTAACCCGGTCATGAAGCAGTACGCGGACGAGCACGCGTTGCAGGTGAATCTCCAGCGGCTTGAAGCGCTCGACCGGCTGTCGCTTTACTTCTGCCTGGCGCCTCTGGACGGCTCGACGATCGACGCGGTGCCGATGAACGGATATGGTAGCGAAGCGGACTGGGACCTGCAGCCTGCCGGGAACAATTCTGTAACTCTCGAGCCCTATCCTTTTGCGAAGGATCCACTGGAGATCAGCATCCTTGCGAGGCGCGTGCCCAAGCGGCCCTACACAGAAGAAGGTGAGTTCCATAAAGTCCTGGCGCAGGCACCGTACTTCGCGTTGAATTACACTTTGAGTGCCGACGGAGTGCGCATTCAATCGCGGTCTGCGGTTGCTTAGTCAGTCCAACTGTTGCCCGCGCGTTTCTGGCAGAGTTAGCGAAAGCAGCGCCGCCATCAAGAACGCCCCAGCCTGAAGGAAAAACGCGGGTCCAATTCCGAAGTGCAAGGCAAGTGCCCCGACCGCAAATGGCGCAACGGCAGAAATACCGCGGCCAATGTTATAGCTCAGGCCCATGGCGGTAGCGCGAATTTCGCCTGGGAAAAGTTCGCTCACGATTGCGGCGTAACCGGAGAAGTAGCCTGTGCCGAAAAACGCCACCAGCGGGCCGAGGACCAGCAGCCAAAAGGCGCTCCGCGACATTCCGTAAATCGGCACTAACGCTGCGGCGATGAGGAGATAGAGGAAGTAAGGCTTACGGCGTCCAAACGCATCCGAGAAAAAGCCGAAAGTCGCGTAGCCGAGCCATTTGCCGAAACAGATCACGAGAAAAAAAGTCGTCGTCTTCACGAGGCTGAGACCTCGGCCTCCGCGCTCGGGCGGCAGTGACAAATATGCCGGAATCCATGTGAATAGGCCCCAGTAGCCGAACATGGTGCATGCGTTCATCGTGGTCGCAAGAAGCCCGTTGCGTAGAACTCCTTTCTCCAAGAGCTTGTGAAGTGGCAGCTTCGTCGTCCGTTCCGCGCGTTTTTTCCATAGTTCGGGCTCCGGCACCCTGCGTTGGATCCAGAAGACGAGAAGAGCCGGCAGGACGCCGACAAAAAAAACGGCGCGCCAGCCAAAGTGCGGCAGCACGACAGCCACGATCAAGGCGGCGATCGCTTCGCCGATGGCATACGCCGACTGCATGAAGCCAAGCGCCTTACCTCGATGTTCGGCGCGCCACGTCTCCGCAATCAGAGCCGCGCCGGTGGTCCATTCGCCACCCATTCCGAGCCCCAAAACAAAACGGAATGCGGCCAACTGCGGGATTGTGTGCGACAGACCGCACGCCGCGCTGGCCAGCGCATAGACGAGGATGGATGCTGTAAGCGCGCGGACGCGTCCGATGCGATCAGCCAGGATGCCGAAGAGTAGCCCGCCGATCGCGGAAGCAACTAGCGTCAACGAGTTCAACATTCCCGCCGTCCGCGAATCCATCGCAAATTCGAGCATCAGAAACGCGAGGACGAGTGAATAGAGCATCACGTCCATGGCGTCGAGCATCCAGCCGAGCCCGCCCGCGATTAGAGATTTCCGTTCGGGAGCAGTTGCGTGACGAATCCAATCGAAACTAAAGATGGAGAGCGCGCGGTCAGAAGCGGGAGGGGTCGTCGAAGAATTGGAAGACGCGCTCGAAGCCGGCGAGTTTGTCACGCGGGGATTGTACCCAAAAGCATACCGCGGTGCGTCAGGAACTAAGGGGGCCAATTACACTGACAGGTTTTGGCGCGGATTGCGGCGCAGGGTGTACGATTCGGCCTCGCGGAATACTACCTGCCTTAGTACAGGCACAATTAAAATTCTTTTTGGGGGCGAAGATGATGAGTGGTCTGAAAAGTGTGACGAGAGTCTGTTCCGTTCTCTTGGCGATGGTTATGTTCGGGATTGCTTGCACGGCGCTGCGCGCGCAGACGCTCGATGAAAATGCGCTGAAGGCCATGAAGTGGCGCCAGGTTGGCCCGTTTCGTGGTGGACGCGCACTCGCAGTAGCAGGAATTGCAGGCGATCCGGAGACGTATTATTTCGGCTCCGTCGCCGGCGGCGTCTGGAAAACGACGAATGGCGGCCTCACTTGGACGCCGATGACGGATAAAACGGGCATCATGTCGGTCGGTGCGATTGCGGTCGCTCCGTCGGACCCGAACGTGATTTACGTTGGCACCGGCGAAACCGCCTGGCGGGGAAATATCGCCTATGGCGATGGCATGTACAAATCTCTCGATGCGGGCAAAACCTGGACGCACATTGGGCTCGAAGACACACGGCATATCTCGAAGGTCCTTGTGAGCCCCGCAAATCCTGATGTCGTCTATGTCGCCGCGATGGGCCACGCTTTTGGCCCCAACGAATCGCGCGGAGTCTTCAAATCTGTCGATGGCGGCAAGACCTGGCAGAAAATTCTCTACAAAGACAACAAAACCGGAGCCATCGATCTCACGTTTGATCCTTCCAATCCCCATATTCTATTCGCGGCACTTTATGAAGCGCAGCGCTACCCCTGGACCGCCATCATGGGCGGGCCCGGCAGCGGTCTTTATAAATCCATCGACGATGGCGCGAACTGGAAGCATCTCGAAGGTCACGGACTGCCATCAGGCGTCCTCGGCCGCATTGGCGTATCCGTCTCAGGGGCTGATGCCAATCGTGTCTACGCCATTATCGAAGCCGAAAAGGGCGGCATCTATCGGAGCGAAGACGCCGGCGAAACTTGGCATCTTATCAATCCCGATCATCGCTTCACACAGCGCGCCTGGTATTTTCATAACATATTCGCCGACCCTAAAAATGTCGATACGGTTTATGTGCTGAATACCGCTGTTTATCGTTCGACGGATGGCGGGCACACGTTCAGTTTCATCCGCGCCCCTCATGGCGATAATCACGGCTTGTGGATCGATCCCACGCATCCAGAATGGATGATCAACTCCAATGATGGTGGCGCCACAGTTTCTCACGACGGGGGGAAGAGTTGGACCACGCAGGCGAATCAGCCGACAGCTCAGTTCTATCATGTGGCTACCGACACCGCCTTTCCTTACAACATCTACGGCGCACAGCAGGACAACTCCACCGTGGCGATTGCCAGCCGCAGCGATAACGGCGTGATCGACCGCCCGGATTGGCAGGATGTCGGCGGTGGCGAGTCAGGCTTTGTGGTTCCTGACCCCAAGAATCCTGACATCGTGTATGCAGGCTCTTACGACGGCTTGATCACACGATTCGATAAGAAAAATCACCAGGAGCAGGACATCTCCTCCTGGCCGCTCAATCCCATGGGTTCAGGAGATGCGGATTTGAAGCATCGCTTCCAGTGGACCGCTCCCATCATGATGTCTGCCAACGATCCAGGCGCCCTTTATCACGGTGGCGAAGCGGTTTTCAAGAGCACGGATGAAGGCATGACGTGGACCGCGATCAGCAAGGACCTGACCCGCGACGACAAAAGCAAGGAGCAATCCTCAGGCGGTCCGCTCACCCAAGACAACACCAGTGTCGAATATTACGGCACTATCTTCGCGCTTGCCGAATCGCCTATCGAGAAAGGCCTCATTTGGGCCGGCTCCGATGACGGCCTGGTTCACGTGACCCGCAATGGCGGCGAGCATTGGGACGACGTTACCTCCAAAGAGTTCGGCGACTGGAGCCGAGTCAAGAGCATTGACCCTTCGCCACATGCTGCGGGCACTGCCTACATTGCCCTTGACCGTCATCAACTCGATGATTTCCGTCCGTACTTTTTCAAGACGGCCGACTACGGCAAGACCTGGACAAAAATCACCAACGGCTTGCCCGACAATAGCTACTCCCAAGTCGTCCGCGAAGATCCAAAGCGCAAAGGCCTACTCTATGCAGGCACGGAAACAGGTATCTACATTTCCTTCGACGACGGTGGCCATTGGCAATCGCTGAAGCTCAATCTGCCGACCACCCCAGTTCACGACCTCACCATAAAGGGCGATGACCTGGTTATTGCCACGTACGGTCGCGCATTCTGGGTGCTTGATGACATCGCTCCTCTGCGCCAGATGAATGCGGCTGACGAAAGCGCGGAAGTCCATCTCTACCAGCCGTCCCCCGCCGTGCGCTTCCGTGGGCCCGGCTTCACGCTGCCGGCCACTGTTCCCGTCGGCGCGAATCCGCCTTCTGGGGCCATCATTTATTATTCACTGAAGACCGCACCTAAGGAACAAATCAGCCTCGAAATTCTAGACCAGCACGGGAAGCTCATCCGCAAGTATTCCAGCAAGAAAACCGGCGCTGGAGCTTCCGCGGTCGAAGAAGAGTTCGGCTTCCGGAGGCAATCAGAGGAACTTCCCGCCGAAGCCGGCCTGAATCGCTTCGTCTGGGATTTGCACTTTGAGACGCCAACCACCGTTCCTGGCTCTGTTGGCTGGGGAGGCCGTCCGGAAGGACCGCTCGTGGCTCCCGGCACCTACGAAATCAAACTAACGGCTGGCGGAAAAACGGAAGCCGCCAAAGTCGAAATCACCAAAGATCCGCGCGTTTCCGTGACGCAAGCCGATCTTGAGAAACAGGAAGAGTTCGCGAAGAAGATTAGCGATCGCGTGGGCGCCGGCGATGAAGCGGTGAACCAGATCCGCAGTGTGCGCAGCCAGCTCGATGCTCTCAAGAAACGGCTTTCCGCTGTTCCGAGCGCCAAGCCCGTTCTTGACTCAGCAGAGGCACTCAGTAAGAAAATGAGTGCTGTCGAGGCAAAAATCATCCAGCCTAAGGCCACCAGCGGCGAGGACGCGCTTAATTATCCGATTCAGGTCGCCAACCAGCTCGCGGCACTACAGGAAACTGTTGAGAGTGCGGACACCGCTCCCACTGCCGCCTCCTACACCGTGTTTGAGGAACTAAATAAACGTCTGGACACCCAACTAAACGCCTGGCACGAAATCCAATCCAAGGATCTTGCCGCTCTCAATGAGCAAATCCAGAAAGCAAAAATCGCGCCGATCGCTCCGGCCGCTGAAAAGCCGGAGGGGGCGGAGAAATAGGACCAGGTCCAGACCTGATTGCGCATAACCCAACGACCGGAGCGAAAGGCGACCTAACAGCCTTCGCTCCGGTCCCTGTTTTCTGGAGCAAGCCAGCTTAGAAATTCGATTGCTCTGGAATCCGGGTTTTGTTACTCTCCGCCCACGGTTGAACCCCTGGGAGGTGTGTTTATGGCTTTTTGCAAAGCATGTGGTCAGGAAACTGGTGATGCAACATTTTGTCCGAAGTGTGGTGCGCCGCAAGGAAGTGCGCCGGGAGGAGCTGTCGCCGCTCCCACCGCGGCTGCTCCCGCTACGGCGGGGATGGAAGAAAACGTCGCTGGACTCCTTTGTTATTTGGTTGGGTGGATTACCGGCCTGATTTTCTTGCTCATCGATAAACGTCCCTTCGTAAAGTTTCATGGAGCCCAGTCGATCGCTTTAAACATCGCTTTTTTTGTTGTCTGGGTAGCGTTCTGGGTTGTCACGATGGTCCTCGGCATGATCACAGCAATGCTGCATTTCCCCATCGGATTCCTCATGGCCTTCTTGTTCCCAGTGGTGATCCTCGCATTCTTCATCACTTTCATTTTTTGCATGTACAAAGCCTACAACCACGAGATGTTCAAGCTGCCGATCATCGGCAACATCGTGGAAAAGATGGTCAACAAGTAAGAATCGCCCTGCGATTTGCATTTTAAGAGCCGTCCCGTCCTGCTGGACGGCTCGTTTTTTTTGGTGTGTGCCATTCGTGGATTGCACTTGACTTCTTTTTCTCATCCCGCCACCCTAAAAGGCTTTGTTCCCACGGGGGCAGAGCGGGATCAAAATTGAAAGGCGCAACCACCACGAAATGACCCGAGTCCGGCTATGTTTTCACGACCGTTGCTTTGATGGAACCGCCTCGGCCGCGCTTTTTTATCGTTTTTACAGAGAAAAATTCGATCCCTCCGCGGAATTCGCTTTCACCGGCATGACGCATCGTGCCTCGCAGCCCTGGACACCCGGCCTGTTTGACGGCGACGAAAACGCCATCGTCGATTTCAAATATTCGAACTCCCCCAAAGTGACTTGGTGGTTCGACCACCATCAAAGCGCATTCCTAACACACGCTGACGCCGAACACTTCCGCAATCACCCCGGCCCGCACATGTATTACGAGCCGGACTACAAATCCTGCACAAAACTCATCGCCACGGTCGCTCGAGAAAAATTCGCTTTCGATACGAAGCCGCTCGAGGAATTGATCCATTGGGGAGACATCATCGACGGCGCGCAATATCCCACGGCGGAATCCGCCGTCGAGCTCTCTGAACCGGCCACCCAGCTCGGTCTGGTCATTGAAGCTGCTCCCGAGGACGGCTTACCCGCGAAAATTATTCCGGAGCTTGCGTACCGGCCGCTCGCTGAAATGGTCAAGCTCCCCATAGTTGCGAAACATCTGGGCCCCTTGCTCGAACGCCACCGAAAATCGATCGAGATTCTTCGCCAGCGCTCGGAAGCATTAAACGGCGTGATTTTTTTTGACGTCAGCGACCTTGATCTCGAAGGCTACAACAAGTTCATCCCGTACCTGCTGCATCCCGAATGCGTCTATTCGGTAAGCGTAAGCGCTTCCGCAGTGCGCGCCAAGGTTTCGCTTGGCACAAATCCGTGGAATCAAGCTACAGCGGACAAAAACCTTGCGTCGCTCGCAGAGAAATACGGCGGCGGAGGCCATCCGCGGGTCTCCGCTATCTCATTTGATCCGAGCGACTTGGGGCGTGCCCGAGAGGTGGCCCGCGATCTGGCAGCGGAGCTGCGCGCCTCGTAGTTCCTCAATAATTCGGTGCAGGCTCCGACTCGTGGCCACCGGTTCGACAAAAATCCGTGTCCTGTGTAAACTTCTAAAACCGCTGTGCGCCGCTAGCTCAATTGGCAGAGCAATGGACTCTTAATCCATAGGTTGTAGGTTCGATTCCTACGCGGCGCACCAGTTTTTACGATAACCCTCCTCAAGCCATTACATTCCATTGGCGGACTGAGACCCGCCGGGGATACCACTTGTCGCTTACTCTCGCGCGCATGAGCAGAGTTGACGCCAGGCTTTGGCATGGGCTGGATGCAAAGCCCCGTCCTGGGCTCACTTGAAACGTATGTTTCTACCGAAAACTTGTGCTCCTTGCGAAACGTTGTGGTAGCCTTTTCCGTCCAAAAGGCAAGCGGAGATGACGGTCAAAGTGTGTTCTGAAGCCTCTGGGGGTAGCACCCACAATCGCACGCGGACGGACAACGCCCATCGAAACCATATGAGAATGCTCCAAAACTTGGCAGTTCTGGCCGTCTTTGCCACGATTCTTGCCAGCGGTTGCTCAAAGTCCGTCACGGGCAGCGTCCTCGGAGACTCCTCCCAAACCACGCCCGTCCATGTTTACACCGTGGCAGAGGAGACGACCCGGCGGAATGTGCAGGCGGCTGGCTCCCTCTACGCGCTGGAGGAAAGCACCCTGAGTTCCGAAGTTGAAGGACGCGTGTCTCAAGTGCTTGTCGACGTCGGAGACAACGTCAAAGAGGGCCAGGCGCTCATTCAGCTTGATCCGCAAGAGCTTCAGTTGGAGGTTGACCGCCAGCAAGGCCTCGTGAGGCAAGTGCGCGCTCAACTTGGTATTGGCACCGGCGACCAGCCGGCCACTGATCCGCAGAAATTGGCCTCTGTGCAACGCGCGGCAGCAGATCTCTTCGATGCCGAGCGTAAAAACGGACGCGCCCAGGAAATGTTCAAGGACAAACTGATTTCGCAGCAGCAGTTGGATGAAGCTGCCAGCCGATTTCAAAGTACCCGGGCCTCCTACACGCTGGCTTTGCAGGAAGTCGACCGTCTCAAAGCATTGCTGGTCTCGAGCGAAGCTAGCGAGAGACTTGCCGAGAAAAAATTGAGAGACGCGACGATTCGCGCTCCCTTTTCTGGCTCCATAAAGACGCGCGACGTTCATCCGGGGGAATATCTTCGCGTGCAGGGCCCGGTGATGGTCCTCGTGCGAACCGACACGCTGCGCGCGCGCCTCGCCGTCCCAGAGCGCTGGGCAGGTTGGGTGAAACATGGAGCCACTGTGGACTTGCAGGTCGAAGCATTCCCCGGCGAAACATTTCACGGGCATGTGTCGCGGATTAATCCGGCCGTCGCTCAGGACTCACGCACCTTCGAGGCCGAAGCGCTCATCGCTAATCCGGAGGCGCGTTTGAAGCCCGGATTTTTCGTGCAAGCTTCCATCCCCAGCGAGAAGGAAGAAAAGACCATCTTTCTACCCGAGGACGCCGTCAATTATCGCTACGGCGTTTACAAGGTTTTTCTCCTTAAAGGAAATCGCGTATCCGAGCATCAGATTCGGCCCGCGGGGCAGACCGAAGACCAGCGTGGGAAACGATTTGAAGTCGCGGAAGGTTTAAAGCCGGGCGACCGCGTGGCAGTTCCCATTTCCGGAGATTTACACGATGGCGCAACTGTCACGGAAAGACCTGAAGGGAACACTCCGGCGCAGAAGTAAGTCCCGCCGCGAGATCACTCTTACACGCTGATGAAGCTAGCCGAAACCTGCGTAAAATATCCGGTCTTCACGGTGATGTTGATCGCTTTCCTCGTGACGCTGGGCGCATTCTCTTATCGCGGCCTGGCCGTTGATTTGTTTCCCAAAGCCGATCCCGCCACAGTCAACGTGGAAGTGCAGTTGCCAGGCGCCACACCCGAAGAGGTTGTCACCGGAGTGGTTCTGCCTCTGGAAGATGCCATTTCTTCCGTCAGTGGCATTGACGAAATCAGCGTTTATTCCAGCGAAGGCTTTGCGGACATCACGTGCACTTTCGTATTGGAACGCGACATCGACGGTGCTGCGCAGGATATCCGCGAAAAAGTAGCCGCCGCCATTTACAACCTGCCGAAGGAAACCTTGCCTCCCGTCATCACGAAGCAAGACCCGCAGTCGGATCCGATCCTAACACTCCTTGTTAGCGGCCCTCTCAGCCGCCGCGAATTGACTGAAATTGCGGACAAGCAAATCCGACGCGCCATTCAAACGGTCGATGGGGTCGGCAGCGTGGAGCTTAACGGCGGCCAAGCACGGCAAATCCGGGTCCTCCTCGACGCCCAAAAACTCACGGCGCACAACTTCACCGTGCTTGACGTTCGGGATGCTCTGCAACGCGAAAATATCGAGGCTCCTGGCGGACGCATTATCACCGGCCCGCAGGAGCTAGGCTTGCGCACTCTCGGACGAGTTACCTCCGCGGACCAGTTCGGCGATATCGTTATCGGCACTCGCGGCGGCGCGCAAGTCCGCGTGCGAGACGTCGCGCAAGTGGAAGACGGCGCGCAGGAATTGCGCACCTGGTCGGGACTCTTTCGCAAGGGCATGCCCGGCCAAGACGTGGTCAGCATCCAGGTGTTGCGCCAATCGGGCACAAACACCGTGCAGGTCGCGGACAATGTGAAAGCCAAGCTCGATGAATTGCGCGCGGAATTACCCCCTGGCGTCCAGCTTCTCGTCATCCATGATATTTCCGATTTCATCAAGGCTTCCGTCCATTCGCTTCTCGAACACCTCATCCTCGGCAGCATCCTCGCCAGCGGCATCGTTTTTATTTTCATGCGCAATTGGCGCGCCGTCCTAATCGCCGCCGTCGCCATTCCTGCGAGTATTATTGCTACGTTTACCCTCATGCGAGGGATGGATTTTTCGTTGAACAATATGACACTCCTCGCGCTGACGCTCGCCGTAGGAATCGTTATTGATGACGCCATCATCGTTCTCGAAAACATCGTCCGTTTCATGGAAGAAAAAGGCGAGGACCGAAAGAGCGCAGCTATCAAAGCCACGCAAGAAATCGGCCTGGCCGTAATGGCCACGACTCTCTCTCTCGTCATCATTTTCTTGCCGATCGCCTTCATGAACGGTTATGCGCGCAAGTATGTGAACTCCTTCGGATGGACGATGGCCATGGCCATTCTCGTCTCTTTGCTCGTGGCCTTCACGCTTACGCCTATGATGAGTTCACGTATCCTCAAGGTCAGTGAAAGAGAGAAAAAGGCGCACGCCAGTGGAATCCTGCATCGGGTAGAACTCACCTACCTGAAGCTGCTGAAATGGTCGCTTGCGCATCGTTGGGTCATTGTTGCTATCTGCGTTGCCACGTTTCTTTCGACATTTGGTCTCTATCGGCTGGTTGGCCGCGATTGGATCCCCTCCGATGATCAATCCGAGCTCATGAGCTCGTTTACCCTTCCCGAAGGTACTGCTCTTTCGAAGACCACGGAGCGGGCCACGGAGATCGCGGAGCGCATTGTGGCCCTGCCAGAGGTTGCCTTCGTGCAGTCTCTTACCCACGGCCCCACGAACCATGCCCATCTCTTCGTCGGCTTAGTTCCGCGGAGGGAAAGAAAGCGCACGCACGAGCAGATGGCCACGGAGGTCAGGGGCATTCTCGCCAGCTATCGCAATATGGTGTCGAACGTCCGCCTTCCTTCCGTTTTCGGCGGCGAAACGTACTTTCCCATCGGCGCGGTCATTCGTGGTCCGGAGCTGAGCAAACTCGCCGACATCAGCAAGCAAGTCGCCGGCTTGATGATGAAGTACCCTGACCTCGTCGATGTGAATCCTAGCCTCAACCTCAATACGCCGGAGCTGCAAGTCAAAGTCGACCGCCAGCGCGCCGCAGACATCGGCGTGCGGATGACCGACATTAGCGACGCCGTGCGCCTTTTCTATTCTGGAGAAGACGAAATTACGCGGTTCAAGGAAGGCTCGGAACAATATCCCGTCATCATGCAACTCCTCGAACGGCAACGAGACAATCCGGACGTGCTCGCACAGATGATGGTGCCCTCGACAAAGCTTGGCCAGGTGCGTTTGGAAAATGTGGCTTCGATTGTGCGCGGTGCGGGCCCGGCCACGTTATGGCGCTACAACCGGGAATTTGAAGTCACCGTCTACGCGAACGTCGCTTCGGGATATCCGCTCGACCTTGCCGCGGCGCACACCATCCAATCCATTAAGGAAATTGGGCTGCCGGCTGGCTATTCCTACCGATTCACGGGCCAGGTGAAAGTCCTCGAGGAGACGACTTGGAATCTCTTGCTCGCCATGCTGTTGGCTTCGATCTTCATGTACATGGTATTGGCCGCCCAGTTTGAAAACTTTGGGTATCCCTTCATCATCATGCTGACGCTGCCCCTCAGCATTCCCTTCGCTCTGTTTTCTTTGTGGATCACTGGACGCGCTCTCAGCCTGTGGAGCGCTCTCGGAATGTTTTTGTTGCTTGGAATCGTAAAGAAAAATGGAATCTTGCAGGTGGATTATACGAATCGCTTGCGCGGCGAAGGCATGCCGGTGCGCGAGGCGATCTTGGAAGCCAATCGCGTCCGCTTACGTCCCATATTGATGACTACGCTTTCGATCGTCGCGGGACTCATCCCGGTAGCCATTGGGATTGGCGCGGGCTCGGAGCAACGCGCCTCCATCGCCGTAACGATTATCGGCGGGCAAACGCTCTGTTTGCTTCTGACACTTCTGGTCGTGCCGGTAGCCTACTCCTATCTTGTGGAGTTTGAGTCTCTTCCGTGGGCCACACTCGCGCGGCGCATCTTGGGACGCGACCGCGGATCCGTGACTAATTCTAGCGTGGACTAAACAACCAACGAACGTCATCGAATAGGGTCTCCCCCATCGGATACTCAGAAGTGCCGGGCGGCCAGTCGAGTGAGGACGGGATCGTGTTCCTGTAGCACTGAATCTGCGAAGTTTCGCTTGGGCGTGCGCAAAAGCACGAAAAGTTCGCCGGCCCAGAGCAGAATATCCAGCAGGCGGCCGCGCTGTAAATTGTCGATATCCTGGCAATGCAACGCCACATCCAGGGTTCGTCGAGAACACTCCTCAACGAAGGATCTCAAGGCGGGGAGTTCAAGAGGCAATCGTCCGATTTTCTGAGTCCGCGGATCGATGCGCTGCAAATTTTCATAGCACAGCTCGATAAAGTGATTCACGCAAAAGTCCTGCTGGGCCAGGGAAGCCACGGCAGTCCCATCACAAAAATCCACAGCGCAAATCTTGTTTTCAAACATCTTTAGTACGGCCCCCAATTCAAGTCCTGCAACCCGCATCCCCCTCAACCCCCTCTTCTTTATGGAATCCTTGGAAAAGTTGGATGTTGCGAGGACATTCAACCGTTGCCGGAACGCAATGCTTTTTCGGCGGAGAATCCTTTCAATATGGCTTCATGCGGGGCATAACGCTTCTTCGATGAGCCCAGCTACTTGCGCCATTTCGATGCAAGCCTGTTCGGTTTGCGGCGAGAATTTGGTCGCGCCCGGTCCGTAGGCCGCCAGTGTCTGGACACGCAGACAGCGGTCCAAGTAAGGCGCCACCAACGCACGCACCCAGCGCGCGTTATCATTGCAGCGCTGGACGCGATCCTCGCCGCTCCAAAGTGTGACGACAGTGACGAGACGGGCTTCGTGGTTCGCAATCATCACGGAACTGCCTGCGAACCCGTCCAATTCCCCCAGCGCGCCATTTATCGCGAGAGGCAATGCCGAGTGAACCTTGTGAGCTTCATCCGGCTTTGCAACAAACTCGATGTTCAGAGCAGCGACTGCTGAACCGCCTTGCGAGAGGCCGACTACTTTTGTGCCTCCGCGAAAAATCTGGGAATCAAGCGATTGCGTTACGGGACGGGGAGTGCTGTGGTCTTTCCAAGATCGTGACACGGGGCCTCCATGAGTCTTGGTCCTCCCCTCCGAGGGGGAGGCGCATCCTTGCCGGTCCAGGTCCAACTCAGATGCGCCCTGGTGGGACACGCGTGGGACAGGGGATCCGTCCCTTCGCAGAAGGACTCCCAGGCTTTCGCCGGGTTCCTACAACCGATTAGTGATGGACGAAGCGATTTCGTTTCAGTGCTGCTGTTCAAAATGGGAAACAGGAATCATTGCTCATGGTGATTGCCGCGGATATACTCCTCTGCATAAATTCGAGAGCCACGTGGAACTCTTCGCGTTCACCAGGGAATACGTCGAGCGCCTCCGCGAGGGAGACCCCTCGACGGAACAGCACTTCTTCGCGTATTTTGATCAACTTCTGAGGATCAAGCTCCGGGCGAAGATGCTTGCTTCAGAGACGGTCGAGGACCTGCGACAGGAAACCTATATCAGGGTATTGGTGAACTTGCGCAAAGGCGAAGATGCAGTTCGCCAGCCGGAGCGTTTCGGGGCCTACGTTAACTCCGTTTGTAACTATGTTTTAATGGAGTTTTACAGAGCTTCAAACAAGACTAGCCCTTGGGATGACTCCTACCAGGAATTGCCCGACCACGCCGTGGACACGGAAGGAATGTTGGTCAGCAAGCAGTCCAGGGAGCGCGTACGGCAAGTCCTCCAAGCGCTGCCCAAGAAGGACCGAGATTTGCTTTGGGCATTTTTTATCGAAGAAAAGGACAAAGATGAGGTCTGCAGACAGTTTGGAGTGGACCGCGAATACTTCCGCGTCTTGCTCCATCGGGCCAAGGATAAGTTCAGGGTTTTGTATGAGAAGGACAGGGAATCGCTGTCTGGGAAGCTCCCCCCACGGCAGCCCGTATGAAACGAATTGATTCCTCCCTGCACTACTCACTGGATGGCAAATATGGACCATAATGACGCTGTGCGGCTGCAAGCTGCGGAAAAGTACTTACTTGGAGAGCTCCCGAACGCGCAACGGGACGAATACGAGGAGCATTATTTCGATTGCGCCGCGTGCGCCGAAGAGCTCAAGGCTACGGTCGCCTTCCTGGAGAGTGCGCGGCAGGTCGTCCACGAGAAAGCTCCGGAAGTCGTTGATGTGAAGAGACTTGCTCCAGCCGTTGGAGGCTGGTTTGGCTGGCTACGGCCCGCCGTAGCGATCCCAGTCTTTGCGGCGCTCTTGCTGTTCATCGGGTATCAAAATGGCGTGACAATTCCGAAACTCAAGGGAGCATCCTCCCCCTCTTCGGCACAGTTGATCGGTTCCTCTTTTCAACTGATGGGCAGTGTCAGGGGCGGTGGCGATACCGCCGACTCCACAAATAAAGTGCGAGTTAACCCCGGCGAAAGCTTCACCCTTAACTTTGACTTCACTCCATATGCCACGTTTAGCGACTACGGTTGGCAACTGCTCGACCCAAATGGCAAAAAGGTGCTGGAGGGCCATCTCAGTGGCGATAAGAAATACCAGGCGGTGTCCTTGCCTATCATCGGCGGCGTCGGGAGTGCTGGCAAGTATACTCTGGTTTTCTCGGGTGTGCCCGCCGTTCCTAGCCAAGGGACGAAGCCGGAGGAAGCTCAACAGCTCACATTTACGGTTGAATTCCCTCACTAGATGACAGAGGATCTAATCCCGTTTTAGCGTAGAGAGGTGTCCCCGATGAGTTCCGATCAGCGCATCCCCTTCCACTTTAATGCCAAAGGTCATGCCTTCAGTGCGCACTTCGTTCGCCCGGTAGATGTCCCTATCGCGGCGCAAGCGGCAACCTCGTTGCCGACGATCGGTGGCCATGCGCACTCGCGCGTCGAGGACTTCGATGTACCTCGGCTCGCCTCCTTCAAATTGGGGGAAACTCACGTTTCCGGAAGCTGGCAAGAAGACACCATCGTTACCACAAGCGCCACCGCCGTTCTCAAGAATTTGAGCCTGCTCGAATTCCTGACCGTGGACAAGATCGTTTCACGGCTCACAGCCCAATACACAAGTCATACCACCAACCCGGAGGGACACATCATCGCTTTGGGCAGCCACTTTGAGAACCTTCGCCTCGGCGGTCACGAGGTGAAGGTTATCCTCCGTCATGATCTTCTTCTTAATTCGAAAACATTTGCAGAATTGAAGGATAATCTTAAAAACGACAAGAGACCCGACAAGAGAACGGGAATCCAGGACGGTGTAGCCCTTTGCTCGCTCGTGGACAAGATCGAGGTCGACCCTGGTTTGCGGAAGCTCCGCGGCTTCGAGATCGATGGCCACATCCTTCATATCCCGCACTTTGGCGAAATCGCTCTAGCCGAGCTCTTCGTCGAGCCTGGAGCGCTGACGTTGACAATGCTCCGCTTCAAACTGGGTTCCCCCGATGGCGGTTCTGGCACCGGCGGGGAAACCGGAACAAACGGCAAGCCTGTGCCGCCGACACAGTAGTCCCGACGTTTTGTTTTTGCCTCTCGTTGTTACTTCTCGTTCTCGGCGGGTGTGGCCGACGCTCACCCGAAGCAACTTACGAAACGATTAAGCAGGAAGTTGACGCCGCCGAGTTCGACTCTGCTCTCCAAAAGGTAGACGAAGCCCTCGCACACCTCGGTTCGCAGAATCCGCTATGGGAATGGCGTCTTCGCATCCAAAAGGCCCGAATTCTTATATCGAGTTCCAGAGCCGAGGACGCGCTCTCGGTACTTCAGCGGGACCCGCCCGTTTCGCTCACCTCGACGGAAATTCCAGAACAACGAAAGCTCTACCAAGCCGTCGCCCATCGTTATAACCAACAGTTCGCGCAATCCGAGCAAGATTTTGAAGCCGCAGAGAAGCTCGCGCAGACGCTTGGCCCGTATTACACCTGCCAATTCCTGATCGACAGGGCCGATCTTTGGGTCGATGAGACAAACTTTGATCGCGCCGAATCCGATTACCGCGATGCTCTGGCCATCGCCCGCAGCCATTCGTTTTCGCGTCAGGAAGCTTCCGATCTAGCTAATTGGGCCCGTCTTGCAACAAAGAAAGGACACATTGACGAAGCTCTCGACCGCTACTCTGAGGCTCTCCGCTTGGCGCAATCCCTGAACATGCAAGGGAACGTAGCCACGATTCTCGGCAACCTCGGATGGAGCTATTCCGAATTGGGGGACTTCGAAGCCTCACTGGGATACTTCAATCAGGGCGCCCAACAGTCTGCCAAGATGGGTATGGCCGGTTACTCAGCGTATTGGTTTTCAGGGGCTGCTGGTGCTTACATGGCCCTTCGCGAATACTCCCGGGCAGAGGATCTTGCCCAAACTACGCTGAAACGCGCGAAGGAGCTGAAGGACGCGGAAACGACGACACTCTGTTTGAACACCCTGGCGGAAATTATGCTGCGGACAAATCGGCTCGCAGAAGGGCTCCAATACAATCTAGAAGCCTTGCAAATGGAGGAGAGTGGCAAAGATAAGCTGGTGACTTTTGGTTCCTTGCTCTTGGCGGGAAAACTCGCGGCAGCCACGGGGCATTTTGCGAACGCCGATGGATTTTTTCAACGTGTTCTTGACGCATCGACCATAGCACCGCAGTCGCGTTGGGAAGCCCTGGCGGGCCTGGCTCAGGTGCGGGATGGCCAGGGAAAACCCGCCGAAGCGGAGAGAACATACCTCAAAGCAATCGAGACCATTGAGGACGCGCGGCACTCCATCAATCACGACGAGCTACGGCTCAGTCTTCTCTCGAGCGGGATTGAAGTCTACGGCGATTACATTGATTTCTTGATCCGCAATAACCGGCCGGAAGACGCACTTAACGAGGCGGAACTTAGCCGAGCACGTACCCTCGCAGAAGGGCTTTCCTCAGAAGGGCAGTCCGGAGTTTCAAAACCCGCTCCCAGCATGCGCCCTCAACAAACCGCGCGGCGAATGCGCGCGACCCTGCTGTTTTATTGGCTGGGAGAAACGCACTCCTACCTGTGGGTGATTACGCCTGCGAAAACGACCCTTCTTCCGCTGCCGCCCGCAGTCGAAATCGACCCAACCGTCAAAGCCTACCGTGAAGCGCTGGCCGAATCGAAAGATGTGCTCGAGACAGAGCGAGCCGCCGGCGAGAAGCTCTACGCCGAACTCGTGGCCCCGGCGCGGAAGTTAATGGCACCGAATTCGCGCGCGATTGTGCTGCCCGATGGTAGCCTATACGGCCTGAACTTCGAAACGCTGATCGTGCCCGATCCCAAACCTCACTTCTGGATCGAAGACGTCACCCTTACGACCGCAAGCTCCCTGACTCTTCTCGCCTCGGCCTCGGCGCGGCCTGCGCCAACCGTGAAGAATCTCTTCCTGGTTGGCAACACCGCCTCGCCAAATCCTGATTTTCCAGCGCTGCCGCAAGCCGCTGTGGAAATGCAGCGCGTCGAAAAGTATTTCCCCGCGCAACGCCGCGAAGTACTTTCTGGCGCCGCGGCGACTCCGACTGCCTATCTCAGCAACGATCCGGAAAAGTATGCCTATCTCCACTTCGTCACGCACGGCACAGCCAGCCGGACTCGCCCTCTCGAGTCCGCCGTCATCCTCAGCAAAGACAAGGACGCGGACACCTACAAGCTATATGCGCGGGACATCGTTAAGCGCCATCTCTCCGCTTATCTTGTCACCATCTCCGCGTGCAACGGTGCGGGCACCCGGGCGTACTCCGGTGAGGGGCTCGTAGGCCTCTCCTGGGCTTTTCTCCGTGCCGGCGCCCACAATGTCATTGGGGCGCTTTGGGAAGTGAGCAACGCTCCCTCCACGTCCGACCTTATGGGCACGCTCTATGACGGCCTGAGCCACGGAGAGGATCCTGCCTCTGCACTCCGCTCTGCCAAGCTCGCGCTGTTGCACACAAATAACGTCTTCCACAAGCCTTACTATTGGGCACCCTTTCAGCTTTACGCTGGTACCTGACCCCGACGAGACTCCCTTGAGCCCACGCCTATAGGCGTCACTGTCACACCGCCGCCTCCGGTGAGCCGGGCCTGAAACGATTCCGTTCTTTTGGACACTAACCAGAGTCCAGCAATTCTCTTTAGAGGGGTATTTCGGTGAACCAAATTCAATCAAGTATTCAGACTGACGAACAAATCTCCGCAGAGGCTACGAATATTCAAGACCTCACCATCTCTGCTCCCCGCATTGAACGCTGCGAATTTGAGAGCTTGCTCGAACGCGCCATGGAAGTCCTCAGCGCCCGCGCAACGAGTGCTTTCGTTTCCCACGCTTGAACCAGAAAATGTGAGCGGCGCAACAGGTAAGCGCCGCTCACATCAATCGCCTCAGTTCGATGCTATGCGACCTGCGACCCTCGGCTCACGACGAGAGCGTCTGAAGCAGTTTTTGTCCGTTCGGGCTGCCTAGTCCCGTACACGGATCCCAGCCTTTGCCCGCCTTGTAGTCCCCATTGTTTCCCACTGTGATGTCTCGAAACGTGCCGTTCGCCGGAGCAGCGTATAACAGGGGATTTAGAAATCCGACGGGCTTGTTGAGTCCTTGATTGATCCGTGCAATCAATCCTGCCCAGAGGGGCGCGACGGCGCTGGTGCCGCCCACCGGGGGAATTCCCTGCGACGCGTCCGGAAAACTCGTCCCGTCGCACAGAATGCGATAACCCGATGCGGGCGCTGCGTCGCCGGAGACGTCTGGCACGCCTCGCATAACCGCTCCCACCGGATCGGCCGCCTGGGGCACTCCGGCGCTTTGTTGATAGCTTGGCAATGCAAAGAAGCGGCTCACGCCGCCGCCTGTTCCGTCGTTTTTCCCATCGTGCCACACGACCTCCTTCGAGATAGCGCTGCTCGAAGCGGATAGCTGCGTGCCGCCACAGGCAAGCGCAAACGGACTCGAAGCGGGGAAATCTACGTGCGCCTTGCCGTCCCAGTTCGGGTTATTCGCGGCAAAGTCGGCCGAGGCATTGTCGCCTGCCGCCACGCAAACCGTCATGCCGAGCTGAGCCGCGCTCTGAAGGAGCTTGTCGAACTCGTTTTTGAACTGTCTTGTGGCGCCGTCCTCCGGCCCGCCCCAGCTCACCGAAACGATGTTCGGCTTATTGACCGTATCGTTGAGGATCGCGTTCATCACTCCGAGGAAGCTTTGGTCGGAGGCGTCCGCACCGAAATAAACCACAATCTTTGCTCCCGGTGCGATGGATCCGCACACTTCAATATCCAGCATCACTTCCACGTCGGGATTGTTGGGATCGAGCGCATCGGTTCCTGGGCTGTTCGTTCCGCCATTCGGAAATGTGGCTCCCGTCACGCTTGGCGGTTTCGCAATGCCGAGATTCTTAAAGTAGGACGCCAGCTCGGAAGGATGAAATCCGCCTCCCAGCTCGAGGATTGCGATGGTTTGCCCGCTCCCGTCGAGATTTTTCGGAAAATCATACAGGTCGGCAAGTTCCGGAGGTGTGAATCCGGCTGGCACCGAAACCGCTGCAGCGGAGGTGTGCGCTGTCGCTCCCGTCGCGCCCACGGCGCGCGCCGTGCCGCGGCTTATGCGGTAGTGCGGCTTAGCGAATGGGCGGTTATCCAGCCCGGTCACGCTCGTCACGATTCCTTGCAGATTTTCCGGGATAAGGATGTCGCCTTCGCGGCCCCGATAGGTTTCCTCGCCCGACTTGTACATTTTCAGTTCCACTCCAAATGCCTTGCTGAACGACTCCGCTGTTCCGGAGAGTATGACTGAGCGTTGCGCGGCACTCGAAGTGACTACGCTTAGCCCATTCTCCTGTGCGAACGCCTCGACCTTCGCAATGTCCGCCGGGTCGGCACCATGCCTCGCCGCATGTTCCTCGTGCGTCAAGTAGGTGCGCTCCCGCGGTTTGCGTCTCCCCTGCTCTTCGAGCGGGGGAAGTTCATTGCGCCCGCGCACCATTACAGTCACTCGGAACTCTACCGCCGGCACCTCTCCAGTGACCTCCGCGCTCGCCTGGCGATGCTTTGTGCTCCCATCGAGCCGGACCTGTTTCTGCCCTGTGTTCATGACCTAAGTCTCCTTTCCATCCTTCGATTTCCCGGGTCCGTCTACTCGACCGGATTCCCGATGAAAGGCTCTATTTTCTCAATGCGTCGTCGGAGGACTTCCCGAAGAACGCAGATTGATGAACTTGTTCAGCATGTCAAACCAGAAGGGCGCCCCCATGACGATCGCAAACGAACTGAGCAGCATCCCCAGCAATTTCAGAGCTCCCGCTCCCAGGTCCTTCGGGAAAGCCCTGATGTCTCTCGCGTCCCGCGACCAGCCGATGGGCGGCGTGTTCACTTCGCGGATTTCTCCGGCGACTTGCTGCAGGGAACTCTTGGAATTGATGAAATCGGCTGGACTTGTAGCTTGAACCTTTGCAACCGCCTGTGCAACCACCGCGTTACGCAGCGCCTGGTCGCTCCACAGTTCCTTGACAATCATCAGCGTGTCCGCGTTCACGGCGATGCAAAGCGTCAGGCCTACCGCGAAAATGATTTCTTGCGCAGTGCGCTTGTACCAGCCGCTCACCCGAGCCATGGTGTCGTCGAACCAGTCCGCGATCTTGCGCCTCGCCGCGTCCATGTCACCGCCGGCCGCGTCAATGAAATTGAGGAGCGTGCTGCGCAATTTTGCATCCGGCATCTGGGCGACGCCGGCGCGCAAGGAGTCCATCGTGCGCGGCTGATTGGGTTCTGCTGGTGCGACCACGTCCAACAAAGCCGCCGCAAACATCCTCGAGGAAATATAAGAGGGCTTTTCCCCTTCGGGCGCGGTGCCTGTGATCAAGGGATGTGCGAAAAGCTTTGCGGTATAGTCATTCGGGCCATTCTTCAGCATGTTCCGCACGGCTTTTTCGAGCGTCCTGGAGCGCATTGAGAATGCTCCCGCGATGACCTCTTTAATCCCCGAACATCCGATGCTCAACGCCAGGTAGATCAGCACGAGCCCAATCACGACTTCCAGGATTTGCGATCCAAACATGCAACCCCCTTGCTTTCCTGACTCCGGTACCCTTCCCACTCTCCCTCTAGTACCCCATATCTCGAAGGTCTAGCCCTGTCTGACGGATTCGTCCCCAACCAGCCTCCGAGTCCTGCATTCGTTCCTTGGCTCAAAAACGATACGGATTGTGCTGCTATGCAAATAGTGCCTCCAGCTGCTGAAACGTTTCTTGGGCCTGGAGTCACTACCTGTAAAGAACCAGCCATTTCTCAGAACTCGGGGGGGGTGTCTATGCCAGCCGGATTGGACAACCTGAAACACATCGTTGTCCTTATGATGGAAAATCGCTCCTTCGACCACATGCTGGGCGGCCTGAGCCTGGTCATGGAGAACGGGAAGAAAAAATATCCGAAGATCAACGGCCTCACCGGCAACGAGTCCAATCCCGATACGCAGGGCGCCATTGTAAAAGTGCAGCCCAACGCGAAATTTCAGGGTCAGCTCGATCCGGATCCCGATCACCATTTCACTGGCGTTGATCTTCAGCTCTACGGCGGCCAGCCGCCAGGCCCGGGCCGCGTCGCCAATATGCAGGGATTCGTGAAGGATTATTTCACGCAGACCAACGACGTCAATCGCTCGCACAACATCATGTATTATTTCACGCCGGACAAGCTGCCCGTCTTAACCACTCTCGCCACGCAATTTGCTCTTTTCAACGGATGGTTTTCTTCAATTCCTGGCCCGACGATTTGCAATCGCGCCTTCGCTCATTACGGCACTTCGTTCGGGCAAGTGGGAATGGACCTCTTCTACATTCTCGACACAGCAATCTCGAGCATCTACGAGCGCATGATTCAAGCCCGCCACACCGCGAAGATTTATTACTACGACCAGCAAAGCTCGACGATGGAAATCGTGAACCTTCTGAAGAGCCAGCCGCAGATTTTCGGCAGTTACAGCCAATTCATCGCGGATTGCGCGTCGAACAAACTCCCTGAATATAGTTTCATTGAGCCTAGCTACAACGATCATCCAGGCCCCGGTGGCGGCGAAATTCTCGCCTCCGATCAACACCCGGATCACAACATTCAGGAAGGCGAGCGATTCATTGCGAACATATACAACGCCATCCGCGCGAATCCCGATCTCTGGAAGAGCACCCTTCTCTTAATCGTCTATGACGAACATGGGGGCATCTACGATCACGTTGTTCCTCCGAAGTGCATTTCCGATGGCTACTTCGCCAAACCTGCGGACACTGGAACCGGCGAAACATTCAATTTCGACCGTCTCGGCGTGCGCGTGCCTGCGATTGCCATATCCCCCTATATTTCGAAGGTACGGTGATCCCTGGCCCCGAAGACCCTGCCAATTGCCGCATCTTCGAACACGCTTGCATACCAGCGACCGTTACCAATTATTTCCTGAAGGGCGACGCCAAGCGTACCGTCCGCGAGAAACAAGCCAACACGTTTCTTGATTTGCTTTCGGACCAGCTGCGCCCGGATTCCGACATTCCTTATTTCAAGTTAGGAGGAAATTGATGGCCACACCTTCCAACGCAATCTTTGTGCCCGCAACCGAAGAGGGCGCCTACAATCCGAACCGCCCCGCTGGGCTGCTCCTCCGCTCGCAGACACTTCATCTCCGGGAAGCTCTGCTCAAACACCTCGAGGAACTCGCCGCAGTTTTGGCCATCGATCCCAAGTCTCTAAAGACCGAAGGCGAAGTCAGCGCCTACATTCACCGGGCCACGGCCATTCTGCATACGCACGCAGCAAAACCCGCAAGAAAATGAAGGGGGCCTAGTGAAGCGCATCTTTTTTTTGATTATTTTCGTAGTCGCAGCAGCAGCGGCTCACGCGCAGGACTCCGCGCCGCAAACAACTCCCCCCAGAATCGATTCTCCCAATGAGCTCGACAAACTGAAGGGAAGCTGCGTCGATTTCTCGAAATTTTTCGATTGTGCGGAAGAACTCTTCACCGGCCAACCCCTTCACATCGCCGTCGGCAGTATCGCACCGCAAAACGGATTCGGCGCCGGCCTCGCATATCTCGGCCACAAGACCACGGACAATTGGAGAACGAGCTGGAATGCTGATGCCGTTGGTTCCATCAACGGTTCCTGGCGCGCTGGTGCCTATTTAAAGCTTGTCCATACTCCGAACCAGCCAATCGGCGTCGGCTTCGGAACTCCGCCAAAACTAAACGCCAATCTCACCGAACTCCCCGAACATTCCGTAATCAACATCTACGCGCAGGCTATCTCGCTCAACAAACTCACCTATTTTGGTCTTGGTCCCAGTTCCACCGAAGCCGGCCGAGCTTTCTATGGCATGCGCGAAACCATCCTCGGCATCAGCGCGGTCAAGCCCACGTACCAACGCCTCCACGTTTCGCTCTACGGCGAAATCAACGGACGCTTTGTTGACATCCGCCCAAGCCTCAACCAGCCCAGCCCCACCATTGGCGCCCTCTACACCGAATCGACGGCCCCCGGTCTCACCAATCAACCGGCCTTCCTGCAACTCGGCGAAGGCATCCGCATGCGGCCCGTCTTTTTCGATGATTTTCTCCGCCTGAATTACGACCTGGCTTACAAACAGTTTTTTGCCCCTGGCAATTCCACGTTTTCTTTCCAGCGGCTGACAGCTGACCTGTCTCACCAATTTGCTCTCTACAAGAAAACAACCCGATGGCTGCTCCCGAGAGACGTTAACGGTCCTGATGACTGTTCTCTGGCTCCAACTTCAAGCCACCCTGAGTGCCCCCGGATCACGCGCGATCGGGAAGGCAGCATCGGCCTCCGTTTTTTCTTGGCTGCTTCCATGACTCCCGGCGGCAACGTTGTGCCTTTCTATTTTCAGCCCACCCTCGGCGGCTCGGACATCGACGGCAATCAATCCTTGAGCAGCTATCAGGACTTCCGCTTCCGCGCTCCCAACGTGATGCTGTTTCGTCAAAGCTTCGAACACTCCATCGGAAAACTTCCTTTGGGATTTACGTTCATGGTTGACGAAGGTAAAGTGGCCCTCAATCGCGGCGATCTCGGCTCGAATCCCTGGTTGCATAGCTTCTCCACCGGCCTCACTCTTCGCGCCGGCGGCTTTCCCCAGGTCTTCCTTCTTTTTTCTTGGGGCGGCAACGAGGGCACACACACCATCGTCAACGTAAATAACAGCCTGCTGGGCGGTTCCGCGCGTCCTTCTCTCTTTTGATTTGACTCGTAGATTCCAGTCTGCGAGTTTGCAAGGACGCTCTCGCTTTCTTCGTCATCAATATTTTCAATCCAACGTAGAAATCCAATTCCTTCGCGAAGTTTTCCACTGCCTTCATTCCCAAACCTTACTTTTGTCTTGACACTTCTCTCGCCAGAACGCTAGCCTAATTCCACTGGTGCAACTGGGGAGCGTTCGGGAATTCAAGAACAGTTGCTCGTCCCTGCGGCTCAATGAAAAGACTGACTTCTCAGCATGTGCTATGGCTCCGCACCGGGTTTCTTTCTCCTTCCTGCGTTCTGGTCCGGCGCATCATTTTTGAATCAACACCTCGCGACTCTATCTTCATTGTCGTCCGCGGGGACTGCCAACTTTCGGGTGGATCGACGCGATCCAGTCGTCATAACGAAGGGATCTTGAAAGGGGTGTCATCCATGAAGTTCAGAGTTCTAGTCTCGATCTTGTTTTGCGCCTTCGCTCTCTCCGTTTCTCCGGCTCTCTTCGGCCAGGCCAACGGCAGCTTCTCCGGCACGGTCTTGGATAAAACGGGTGCTCCGATTACCGGCGCCACTATCACAGCCACCTCCCAAGCCACCGGCATCGCTCGCCAGGCCGCAACAGATGAGACTGGTCACTATCTCATTCCGTTGCTTCCGGTCTCCACCTACACTCTTCGTGTCGAGTTCAAAGGCTTCCAAACTGTCGAGAGCAAGGACCTTCCCCTTCAAGTTAACGAAGCACGCGAGCTGGATTTCACGCTCGTTCCCAGCTCGGTTTCCACGTCCGTCGAGGTCTCCGCTGCTGTCGTCGCCCTCGAAACCACGAATCCTTCCCTCGGCCAGGTCATCACCGCTCAGGAAGTTTCCCAGCTTCCTCTCAACGGCCGCGATTTCGTCCAGCTCGCTACGCTGACTCCCGGCGCCTCCGCCGAGTCCAACCCCAACAGCTTTTTCACTCAGGGCGCTGACAGCGAAGTCGCCGCTCGAGGCTCCTTCTCGCTCTCCGTGGGTGGTTCCCGCCCTAACAGCACCGACTGGCTTCTCGATGGCGTCGACAACAACGAATTGACTGCCGGCGGTATCGGCACCTTCTCCTCTATCGACGACATCCAGGAATTCAAGGTCCTCACATACAACTACTCCGCGCAGTACGGCACCCGCGCAGGACCCACCGTCCTCGTCACCACCAAATCCGGCTCCAACGACTTCCACGGCTCTCTCTTCGAGTTCTTCCGAAATACTTCTCTCGACGCCAAGAGCTTCTTCGCCACGACTCCTGAAAAATTCAATCTCAATCAATACGGCGGCTCCATCGGCGGGCCCATCCGGAAAAATAAGACCTTCTTCTTTGTGGATGGCGAACAAAAAGATCAACGCCACGGCATTGTCTTTACCGGGCTAGTACCTACCGCGGCGATGCACACCAGTGCCGCTCAACCCTACGCCGATTTCACTCAGAACGTCTTCGGGGCTACGGCCGCTCCACTCACCAACCCGTACACGGGCGGCCCCTTTCAGTGCAGCGGCGCTGCCGGGCCGCCAACCGCTGTTAATCCCAATGGCAGCCAGGTTGCCGGAGTTGACTGCAACAAAATTCCCGCAGCTTTGGTTAATCCCCTCGGTGCGGCCCTCGTGAATTTGTATCCCCTGCCGAACGCGAGTAACGCCGCATTCAATTTTGTCAGCGAACCGGTTCGCAACCTCGATGAAACGAAGTTCGATATTCGTCTCGACCACACTTTGACGGCCGACGACACCCTCTTCGCCCGCTTTAGCTATGACGACGCAGTCTCCTTCGTTCCTGGCGGCTTCACAGGGGGCTTTGCCGAAGCCAGTGCCTTCGGCAGCAACCAGGACATCGTCAACCACGCCCGCAACATCGCCATCGGCGAAACTCACGTATTCTCGCCCACCATCGTCAACCAGGCCACCTTTGGTTACAATCGCATTTTCAACTACATCAAGTCGCAGGGCACGGGCTCCTGCGCGTCCGCCAACCTCGCCGGCATCGGCATTCCTGGCGCCAACCTCGGCTGTTCCGGGACACCCGGAAGCGCCTCCTGTACGCCGGGAGCTTATAGTTGCGGTCTGGTCTCCGTCCTGTTCAATGGCGGCCTGTGGTCCCTTGGTGATCGCGGCTACACCCCGTTTCAAGGCGGCACCAACGTTTTTTCGTTTGGCGATTCTCTCGACTTGATTCGCGGTAAGCATGACATTCACGCCGGAATTGACATCCGCGCCAATCAAATGAACGTAGGCACCGAGGCTTTCCAGGACGGCTTCTGGATTCCCCTCGGCTCATTCTCCGGTGATCCCGAAGCTGACCTAACCCTGGGTTATGTGAGCATCTCCGAGCACGATCAGACATTCAATGGCCCCGTCACCGGCCGCCGTTGGAAGATTTACCGCCCCTTCGTGCAGGACGACTGGAGAATCACCAAGGACCTCACGCTCAATATCGGTTTAGCCTACGATATGTCCACTCCCATCTCCGAGGCCCACGGGCGCCAAGCCGATTACCTTCCGCCCACGATCGCCACAGGCGCATTTGCCGCCACTGGCGAGCTGCTTGTCTCAAATCAGGGCGGTATCGGCAGTTCCGCCGGTGTCCGCATGGATTGGACTGCTCTCGAGCCACGCATCGGCGCCGCCTATAAACTCCACGGCAGCGACAAGACTGTCCTCCGCGGCGGCTTCTCCATCTACCACGATTCCGCCTGGAGCCAGGGTGCCCAGGGTCTTTGGCAGAACCCTCCCTTTTTCGCCGAGGGCGACATCTTCCAATTCGGGGGATGCCCTGTTTCTACCCCATCCGGTAATACTCCGGCCTGCGGCCCCGGCGGCACCGTTACCAGCATCTCCAGCGGATTTCCAATTTTTACGACTCCGCCGGACGTATCAAGCTTTACCGGGACGTATTTCTACCAGCCCCGCGACTTCCGCCGTGGACAGGTAATCCAGTACAACGCCAACATCCAGCGCCAGTTGCCCGGCAATATCGTGCTCACTGCCGGCTACGCCGGTTCGCGTGGGAACCACCTCCTCGTCGGCGGAAACGCCTTGGACACCAACGGCCCTTCGGGATGCGGATCAATTAACGGTTACACGCTCGGTTGCGCCGCCGGTGGAGCTCCGTTCATATCGCCATACACTCCCCCTAACTTCAACGCCATCCTGGAGTTCGGGGATCTCGGCAAAACCACTTATAACTCCTTGCAAGTCAAAGCCGAGACCAAGAGTTCGCACTATGGCGTTTATGCGCTTGTCTCTTACACCTATTCGCACACATACGACAATGGGCTTAGCGACGGCCTCGGATCTTTGCTAAGCGCGCCGTACTTCCCGCTGCCGAACTGGCAAACGCTGGATTGGGCCCCGTCCCAGATGGATCTTCACAACAACTTCACCGCCAGCGTCATTTACGATTTGCCGTTCGGGCGGGGTAAGAAGTACGGCTCCGGCTGGAGCAACGTGACCGACTCTCTCCTAGGGGGCTGGCAGCTAACCTTGATCGAAAAAATCACTTCAGGCTTCGCCTTCCCCTTGATTGACAGCGCCAATGGGAATTTCAGCGGGCCCGGCGTTTCCGGCGTCTTCTTTAACACCGGTGGCAATGGCAATAACTTCAACCGCCCCGACCGGGTTGCCGGTTGCAACCCTTACGCCAACCAGACCAAGACACAGTTCATTAATAGTGCGTGCTTCGTTCACGCAACTCCGGGTGAGTTGGGCAACGCTTCCCGCGTCCCCGTCTACGGTCCGGATTTTGTGAACACCGATTTCTCTGTGATCAAACAATTCAAACTTCCATGGGAAAACATGGGCCTGAATTTCCGTGCGGAATTCTTCAACCTCTTTAACCACGCGCAGTTCGGGCTGCCTGTGAACGACACCAATGCACCCGGCGGATTTGGTGCGGTCAACTCCACCGTCAATAACCCGCGCGTCGTCCAACTCGGCCTCAAGCTCACTTTCTAGCGAGGGTCTCCCTTCCGAGGCTGACTGCTCCTGTCCCAATGTGCTCGTTCTTTCCGGCCCGCGGCTAATTCCGCGGGCCGCTTTATTCTCTTCCCTTAAATCGAGGGTTTGATTTAAGGCTCCGCTAATTTTCGTGCTACCTTCCACCACGGAGCGTCATCTACGGTCTCCCATGAAACTCTTCCTCGGCACCGTTACCACCGGCTACGGCATGGCCACTCCCAATCTCAACCCCGTCCTTTCCCTGATCGAATCTCGTATCGGCCTTCCCAACCTCGTCCCCGGCACCTTGAATGTTTCAATCCCCGAAGATTACATCGTCCCTCCCGACGCTCTCATCCTCCCCCACGAGTATCCCTTCAATAGCCAGTCCAACCTCCGCGAAACCATCAAACTCCGCCGCTGTCTCGTCGCAGGCTTCAAGGGTGTGATCGTCCGCCCCGATTCCCACGAAATCGGCGCCGGCCAATTCCATGGCAAAGCCTGTCTCGAACTCATGGGGCAGGTCCATTTCCGTTCGACTTTAGGTTTGGAAGACGGCAGCGTTGTCGAAGTTCAAGTGGAAGGCCACAATCTCTGGTGAAATTCCCGCGAATACTATTTGTGAGGTTTAGCCGTTTCCGCACGATGATTCTTTTTAAATCTCTTGAATCAGCTTTGCGCTCGGTTTGGATTAGTAGAAAACGATCTCTTTCATCGGATAGTGCCGCCGGTTGCGCGTCCAGAGTTGCGCCTTATGGAGGGAGGCCGTCGCTGCTATCAGCGCGTCTCCCAACTCCACGTGATGGCCCTTCGCATATTGTCTGAGGTATTCGCCCGCCCGCTCGCCAATTTCCAGATCGATGGCGACACACGTTACCGCCGCAAACAATTCTCGCAGCGTTTTCTGTTCATGCGGCCGCGCCCCGTGCCATAGTTCCGCCACTGTCACCGGCGAACATAAGAGTGCCGTTTCGCTCAGGCTCAACTCGTTCCAGCGCGTGAGGATTGCATGATTTCGGGCCCGCGTAACCTCAATCAAAATGTCCGAGTCTATCAAAACTGACCTCAAGCCTTGATCCTCCGAAGCCGTTTCCCCCTGCGTAGCTGCCGCACGTACTGCTCTGAGTCCGGAAGATCCTCCCGGTCCTTCCAAATCCCCACCATCGCTTGCATCGCCCTCCTGCGATCTCCCGCCGAGCTTCCGTATTTCTCGCGGACCGCTTCACGCACCAACTCGGAAACTGTCGTTTTCTGCTGCCGCGAGCGGATGTGCAGCGCCTTCCACATATCTTCATTTAGATAAAGTTGTGTCCGCTTCATGATGTATAGTATACATCATCTGTCTCCCAGAAAGACTTTCCGCAATCGCCTTTGTCCTTCGGCAACCTCCATAAGTTTTCCACAGGTCATTCGAATGACATTATCTTTTATATAGACATCCGGTAAATATCGTGCTATCATTGCTTGTGACCGTCGAAGTCCAGCTCGGAATCTATGCCGCCCAATCTCTTCCTGGCCCATTTCTTGGCTCGTCGCGCAGTTGCCGCCGCCTCTTGCCTGCCAATCCCGTTCCCTTCGCCTGCCACGTCTCCGTATTCCTTCACGCTCTGCTTGCCTCTCACCAACCGCTAAACCCTTTAGAATCCGCACTTCCAAAAAATCCGCCCGTAACTCGTTTAGAATCCGCACTTACAAAACATGGGACTTAAAACCCTTTAGAATGAACACTTACAAAAAAACCGGGGGGCAAATTGTTAACTAGAATCCGACCGATTTATCCCAGAGGGAAACGCCGGGACGCCGTCAGGAGTGAGGTGAGGGACCTGTCTTTTCCGCGTCGCTACCGTGCCTCATTGCTCTTCTTATTTTCCCTCCTTCTCGTCTTGCCCGTTCACGCGCAAACCAAACGCAAAGTCATCATCGATCAGGACGCCGCAGGCCCCGGCGGCACGGACATGCAAGCCATTCTTGCCCTCGTCAACTCTCCTGAAACCGACGTCCTCGGCATCACCGTTCTCACCGGCGACGCCTGGCGCGATGAGGAAGTTGCCCACACTCTCCGCCTTCTCGAAATCATCGGCCGCACGGACATTCCCGTCGTCCCAGGCGCGGCGTTTCCTCTCGTAAATTCCAAGGAGTACATCGCCAAATGGGAGACTCTCTACGGCAAAATCATTTATCAAGGCGCTTGGAATTTCGCACGTCGGGGCCAGCACGTCCACGGGCCGTATGAAATTCCGCTTATGCCCGAAGGTAGTCCTGCCACTAAGCCTCTCGACGAGACTGCCGCTCATTTCATGGTCCGCATGGTTCACGAATATCCACACGACGTGACCATCTACGCGGCTGGTCCTATGACCAATCTCGCCCTCGCCCTAGCTCTCGATCCGCACTTTCCTGAGCTCGTCAAGGAACTCATCGTCATGGGCGGTAGCATCAATCCGCAAGCCGACGATCCCGAATTCGCTCTTAGCCCGCGCCGCGAATTTAATTTCTGGATGGACCCGGAAGCCTCTCACGCCGTTCTCCACGCCCACTGGCCACGCTTTGTCCTCACCACCGTCGACATTTCCGTCAAGACGCGCATGGAAAAAGGTCTCATCGAGCAAATTACGAAGAGCTCAGCACCCGCCGCGCAGTACGTCGCCAAGTATGCCGAACCCAATATCCTCTGGGACGAACTCGCCGCTACAGCCTGGCTCGATCCCAGCATCATCACCAGATGGCAAAAACTTTATATGGATGTCGATGTCAATCATGGCGCCTCGTACGGCGACACTCTCGCCTGGGCTCCCGGCAACCAACCCGGCGTGGGCGAATCCCTCGTCGAAGTGCAGCAAGACTTGAACAAAGAAAAGTTTTACAGGGAGTTTGTCGATTTGATGTCCCGCCCCACGCCTCTTGCGCACACGGCTATTGCTGCACCGGAATCGCCGAGAGGGAATTGATGGATGGCAACAATCCTTTCTACTGGCTTGATTGAGCCAAGCGTTTCTCCGACAATTGAAGGTCAATCGCAGCCCATTTTCCATGCTTGGATGCCAGGACGTGGGCCGGCGGAGAATCGAGAAAGATGTCCACGCACGCGAATTCGGTTAAACGCTTCGTCGCCTATTTTTCCATGGAAATCGCGCTCGAGACTGCCATGCCGAGCTATAGCGGCGGCCTCGGCGTTCTCGCCGGCGACACCATACGCGCCGCAGCGGACCTCCGCCTCCCCATGGTGGCCGTCTCGCTCCTGTACCGGAGAGGCTACTTCTCTCAGCACCTCTCCGAAGATGGCTCCCAATCCGAGGAGCCGGTGGTGTGGAACGTCGAGGATTTTCTCAAGGAAGAAAGCGCGCGCGTTACCGTTCCTCTGGAAAATCGCCGCGTCGAGCTTCGCGCCTGGCGCTATGACGTAAAAGGTGTTCGCGGTTTCGTTGTGCCGGTTTATTTTCTCGA
>DATJXZ010000079.1:0-19906 GCA_035499815.1 Candidatus Solibacter sp.
GTCAGAAGCGCGATAGCTCTCCTCCCAAGCCCTGCATTCATCTTTGGGACTCCGCAGCCGCGGACATCGACGGCTCGGTCAGGCGGAAGAATCGCCGGAAATTCTCTGCTGTCCTGGCGGCGAATTCTTCCGCGGGTAAGTCTCTCACACTCGCGAGCGTGCGCGCCACTTCCGTCACGTACGCCGGTTCGTTCCGTTTCCCGCGATATGCCTGTGGTGCAAGGTATGGCGAGTCCGTCTCGATCAAAATATTTTCCAGCGGCAAAGCTTTCGCAACATCCCGCAAATTCTGCGTTTTCGGATACGTTGAATTTCCCGCAAACGAAATCATAAATCCCATTTCAATCGCCCGCCGCGCATCCTCCAGCGCGCTCGTGAAGCAATGCAAAATCCCGCCCAGTCGCGTCGGCCGCCAAACTTCCTCGATCAATCGCAGGCAATCCGCCCACGCATCTCGGCAATGAATAACGATCGGTAGCTTCGCCTGCGCAGCCAGCCCCATCTGCTCCCGAAAAACGCGCTCCTGCACATCCTTCGGCGAATGATCGTAAAAGTAGTCCAGACCGATCTCGCCCCAGGCAATCACTTTCGGATGCCGCGCCAGCCGTACCAATTCATCCAGATGCGCCTGCGTCACTTCCTTCGCTTCGTGCGGATGAATCCCCACGGTCGTGTAAATCCAGTCATGGGACTCCGCAAACGGCATCGCTGGATCCAGCTTCTCCGGCCCTGGCCCCGTTCCAATCGCCAGTAGCGCCCTTACTCCCGCGCCACGCGCCCTCTCAAGCATCGCGTCGCGATCCTCATCAAACCGAGCATCATCAATATGCGCATGTGAATCAATCAGTTCCATCTTTCAGTAGCACAGGCTTCAGCCTGTGCTCTTTCCATTCTCCGTCGTTACTTCTTTACGTCCTTACCTCTTTACTTTAATCTCGCCCCAATCTCCACATCCTCATCCGGAAATCCCACTAGCACCGGCCGCCCGTCCGGCCCCACCGCCGCCGCCATAATCATCCCGTTCGATTCCACTCCCCTCAATTTCCGCGGCGCCAGATTCACCACCACCGCCACCTTCCGCCCCACCAGCTTCTCCGGCTCATAAAACTGCGCAATCCCCGCGCAAATCTGCCGAATTTCCGTCCCGATATCCACGGTCAGTTTCAGCAATTTATCCGCGCCGACAATCCTCTCCGCCGTCTTGATCTGGCCAACGCGCATTTCGACTTTCGCGAAATCCTCAATCCCGATTTTCGCATCCGCCGCAGGCGCTGCTCCCGCAGCCACTCCCCCGCCACCAGCCGGCGCTGCCACCGGCGCAGGTGTGCTCGCCGCAACTGGCGAAGGTATATTCTGTGCTTCTTTTTCCATGGCTTCCATCCTCTCGATTGCTTCCGCTTTTTCAATCCGCGGAAATAATGTCTGCGATTTCCCAAGCGTGATTCCCGGCACAAGCTGTCCCCATCGCAATCCGTCCAACTCCACCGCCCCCGGCGTCCCCGCCTGGCCCAGCAAAGCCCACACTTTCGTCGTGCTTTCCGGCAGCACCGGGTGCGTCAGCACAGTCACAATCCGCAGCACTTCCACCGTCGTCCACAAGATCGTTGCGCGTCTCGACTGATCGTTATCCGCTTCGCCAAGCGACCACGGATGCTCGCTCGTCAAGTATTTATCCGCCGCAGCGATCAGCGACCAAATTCCCTCGAGCGCCCGCGAAAATCCAAGCTGCTCATATTCCTCCAACACATCCCCAATCACCGCCTGCGCAATTTTCGCCAGTTCATCGTCTTGCGGTAGCCGCTCGCCAGGTTTCGGAATTCTCCCGCCACAATTTTTCTCGACCATAGCAGCCGTTCGGCTCGCCAAATTGCCAATCCCATTCGCCAAATCGCTGTTGTACCGCGTCACCAACGCGTCATAACTGAAATTCCCGTCCTGCCCGAACACCGTCTCGCGGAGCAGGTAATAGCGCAGCGCATCCATCCCCAGCACATGCACAATCGGCCGCGGCCGCACCACATTCCCCAGCGACTTGCTCATCTTCGCGCTGTCCATCAGCAGCCAGCCGTGGGCCCAAATCTGCTTCGGCAGAGGCAAGCCTGCCGCCATCAAGAACGCCGGCCAGTAAACCGCGTGAAAACGAATAATCTCTTTCCCCACCAAATGCAAATCCGCAGGCCAATACCCGCTCTTCTCATAATTCGGCCCGCCCACTGCGCTCAAATACGCCGTCAGCGCATCGAACCACACGTAAAACACGTGCGGCTCCTCGCCCGGCACCGGAATGCCCCACTTAATCGAAGTCCGCGTAATGCTTAAATCCCGCAACCCGCCTTCGACAAAACTCAACACTTCGTTCTTCCGCGTTTCCGGCTGAATGAATTTAGGATTTTTCGCGTAAAAATCGAGTAGCGGCTTTTCAAACGCCGAAAGCTTGAAATAAAAATTTGCTTCTGTGACCGTCTCCGTTGGTCGCCCGCAATCCGGGCAATTCTCACCCGGCTTCACGTCCACATACGCATTGTCGTAGATGCAGTATTGGCCGGTGTAATGCCCCGGATAAACAAACCCATTCTCGCGGCACAGTTTGAAAAGCCATTGCACCGTGTGCGCATGTTTCAAATCCGTCGTGCGAATAAACTCGTCGCCCTGCACTCCCAACTCGTCCCACAGCGCCTTCCACTGCGCCGCCATTTTCGCCACGAACTCGGACTCCGGAACTCCCGCCTTCTTCGCCGAGCGTTCCACATTGACGCCGTGCTCATCCGTCCCCGTCGTCATCACCACGTCATACCCGCGCATCCGCTTGTACCGCCGGATTGCGTCGCATACGATCGTCGAATAGGTATGCCCGATATGCGGCAATCCGTTCGTGTAGTAGATCGGCGTCGTCAAATAATATTTTGGTTTTCCCGCAGCCATTCTTCTCCGTTCTTCCCTCGTCCGTCTCGTCTTTTCCGTCTCTTCCTTCTCTGCGCTAGCTTTGCGTATTCTTCGTCTCTGCCGCTTCTTTACTCTTCTCTATTGTCTTTTCTCGTAACTCCGTATCGCCTCCGCAATCACCTGTTGTAACGGCACATTCTTCTCTTCAGCCAATTTGCGGCAATCCTCGTACTCCGGAGTAGCGTGCCGGATATGCCCGTTCACCCGGGAAATTTTCACCCGCACCTCGCCAAGAGAAGTCGTCACATTCACCCATTCCCTCGGCAACACCCGCCGCTCCGCACGATAAGTCCGCGCTCCAAACGTGGTCGTCTCCGCAAAAATCAACGTCATCAACGCAGTCGTATCTGCCGGCCCGCACAAAACCGTCAGCAAAGTCCCTGGCCGGTTCTTCTTCATCTGCACCGGCGTCGTATAAACATCCAGCGCTCCCGCCGCCAGCGCCTTCTCCAAAAAATATCCGTAAATCTGCGGGTTCATATCGTCAAGATTCGCCTCAATTACGGCAATTTCCTCATCAAATCCAGTGGCACAGGCTTCAGCCTGTTCTGTTTTCCCTTGCCCAGCCCAGGCCTCAATCGCCTCCCCGATCATGATCCGTACCACGTTCGGCTGTCCCTCCAGATCCGCCGTCCCCGCTCCATATCCAATCGCCGAAACGCTCATCGCCGGCTGGGGCCCAAATCTATCGCAAAGCGTCGCAACAATCGCAGCACCAGTTGGTGTCACAAGTTCTTTCTGCACCCCGTTCGAGTACGTCGGCTTCCCCTGCAGCAAATTCGCAGTGGCAGGCGCCGGCACCGGCAAAATCCCGTGAGCCATCTTCGCCGTCCCGCCTCCCACATTCAGCGGCGAGCACGCAAACTTCTCAATCCCCAGAGTGTGAAACCCGATGCACGCTCCTACGATATCCACGATTGCATCTACCGCCCCAACCTCGTGAAAATGAATCTTCTCGATCGGCACGTCGTGCACCCGCGCTTCCGCTTCCCCAAGCTTCCGGAAAATCGCTCCAGCCCGCTCCCGCACCTCCGCCACCAACCGCGACTTCTCCAAAATCTCCAGAATCGCGCTCAGCGATCTGTGCTTCGACTGATCTTCCGTCTTTACATGCACATACGTCGCCGCCATCCCATTCTTCCACACCTTCTGCGCGGTCAACTCCCACCCCGGCACCTGCAATCCTGCCAATTTCGACCGCAGTTGCTCCACAGGGCAGCCCGCATCCACCAGCGCCCCCAGCGTCATGTCTCCGCTAATGCCCGAAAAGCAATCAAAATAAGCCAGTTTCATGGAAATTTGCCGCCGCTGGAACCGCCGCTGCGTCTGTAAGTTCCGTTGGGGATGGTTCGATACTATCGGCGCAACGCAAGAGTGTCAAACAAACCGTCCCGCAAGTCTCTCCGAATGTGGAGTGCGGGAGCTCTGCTCCCGCTTTCGAGGGATGACGCCGTCCTAAAAAGTCTGCGTATTTCGGCGCAGCAGTAGCTCATGAGATCAACCCTTGCTCTTCAATCGCCGCGTCAAGATCACTCACCCGAACTCTGGACACCAGCCTGCTTCCGGCATTAACGCAAGAGAGCCAAAACTGGCTCCGCCTATGTCACACCAAACAAGCAACTTATCATTAATTACTTGACAAATATAGCCAATATGTTATACTTTTTGATTCGCGCACCAGTCGTGCCTTGTTGCCATGCTCTCTCGCCACGCGGTTCCTTCTAAGTCCCGTGGCCTCAATTCATCTCGATTCCTTGCCTCCATCCGTCGCGTAAGTCCTTTGTTTGCCACTCTTACAGATCAGCCACATCAATGTCATTCCAAAGGTTTTAGCCTTCCTTTGTTTTCATACTCTTACGCACTCTTTTGCCACGGCAAATTTCGCATCCCCTGTATTATCAACGCTTTTCACACTCTTTGCACAAAACACCCGGGGTGGCGGGTGGGTGCACTCCTCGCAGTTCGCCAAAATCTCTCCAGTAACTTTGACCCGTTTCCCGTTCTCAACTTATACTCACTTCTCTTTTCCCCCGAGGTACCGTGTACCTGACTCTTGCAAATCGGCTGCGCGACGCCCTCGCGCTCCACATCAAGCAGACCTACGCTCTCACTCTGGACATCATCATCGACCGCCCACCCAAAATTGAAATGGGCGAAGCCGCTTCCCCCGTCTGCTTCGAACTCGCCAAGCGCCTCAAAAAAGCTCCCCGCATGATCGCTCAGGAAATCGCAAGCGCCTTGCCCAAAATCGATGGCATCGCTCGCGGCGAAGTTGCCGGCGCCGGCTATCTGAATTTCTATTTCGACCGCGCCGCTTTCTGGTCTTCCGTGTCGCCACTCGCGACTGGCCACTCTCCACTTCTTTCGCGGGAAAAATCTGGAAAAGTCATTGTCGAGCACACCAGCATCAACCCCAACAAAGCCGCCCATATCGGCCACGTAAGAAACGCCGTTCTCGGCGACACCATGGTCCGCATTCTGCGCCACGCAGGTTACGCCGTGCAAATTCAGAACTACATTGATAACACCGGCGTGCAAGTCGCCGACGTCGTCATAGGCTTCCTCGATATGGAACGCCGCACGCCCGTCAGCGTCAAGATGGCCGCGATGGAGCCGCGCTTCGATTTCTATTGCTGGGACCTCTACGCGAAGACAACCCGTTTTTTTGAAGAGGATAAAGTCCGCGCCGCTGAAATGCGCGGCCGGACTCTGAAAGCAATCGAGGAAGACCGAGGTGAGGAAGCCGAAGTCGCACAAGTCGTCGCCGATGCAATCGTTACTCTGCATCTGAAAACCATGGCCCGCCTCGGCATCACGTACGAACTCCTCGCGCGCGAAAGCGAAATTCTCCATCTGAAGTTTTGGGATGCCGCCTTTGAAAAACTGAAAGCCTCCGGCGCGATTCAACTGGCCACCACTGGAAAAATGGCCGGCTGCTGGATCATGCCATGGAACGAGGAAGCCAAGGACGCAAAGGAAGTAAGGGAAGTAAAGGAGAACCACCCCGCCGCTAGCTCTGGCACCACAAATGCAGCCACCTCTTCATCCTTTACCTCCTCAACTTCCTCTACCTCCTTAACCTCGTCTACCGACGAAGAAAATATCCAGGACAAGATCATTGTCCGCTCAAACGGAACGGTAACGTATGTCGGCAAGGACATCGCCTACCAGCTTTGGAAATTCGGCTTGCTTGGCAAGGACTTCAATTATCGCAAATGGCCGGATACTCCTGAGGGCGAAATCGTCTGGGCCACCACCGCGTTTAAGTCCGACCCCGCCGCGCCGCATTTCGCCGAACCTGCCACAGCTGTTTACAACGTCATTGACGCGCGCCAAGCCTATCCCCAGGAAGTCGTCGCCGAAGGACTCCGCCGCCTCGGCCACGCCGAGGCCGCCGACAAATCCATCCACCTTTCTTACGCTTTCGTCGTGCTCACTCCGCGTTGCGCCACGGAACTTGGCTACGAGCTTTCGCCCGAAGATGCCCAGCGTCCCTTCGTGGACATGAGCGGCCGCAAAGGGTTAGGCGTCAAAGCCGACGATTTGATCGACAAACTCGAAGCCGCCACACTCGCCGAAGTCCGGCAGCGCCACGCCGAAATGTCCGAAGCCGAGCAAAAGCAAACCGCTCATGCCATCGCCATCGGCGCTTTGCGTTTTTTCCTGCTCAAATTCACGCGCAACGCCATTATCGCTTTCGATTTCAAAGATGCTCTTAGCTTTGAAGGCGAAACCGGCCCCTATTGTCAGTACGCCGTCGTCCGTATTCGCGGCATCCGGCGAAAAGGCTTAGAAGCCGCTGCCGAAAACACCGCCGTTACTCAGGAAACCGTCGCCGCACAACTCAACGGCCCCGACGGAAATGGTTTTTGGGAATTACTGCTGGCCAGCGCCTCTCTCGATCACGCCGTCGACGCCGCTATCGGCGCCCAGGAACCCGCCTTCGTCGCCAAACATGCGTTCCAGCTTGCTCAGTCCTTCAACAATTTCTACCACAAGCACCACATCCTCACCGAACCCGACGCCCAAAAACGCGACTTCCTCCTCGCTCTAACCTCCCAAGTCGAGTCCCAGCTGGTCGCCGCGCTAAATCTCCTCGGCATCGACGCCCCCGAAAAAATGTAGCCATGAACAAACTGGAAAGCGCGCAAAATTGCAGAGGCGAGGCTCCCCTCGCCCCGTGCGTTGTAGCGAGTAGGAGAATTCGTAGGGGCACGATCTATCGTGCCCCAGCGGTCAGTGTGAATCGAAGCCGTCGCCGGCTAGTAAGACATCGCGAGATGGACCAGAGTGCGCAACGCAACGCCAGTCGGGCCTTTGGCGAGCCACGCTTTGGCGTCGTCGTTCCAGGCCGTTCCAGCGATATCCAAATGCACCCACGGCGTGTCGCCAGCAAATTCGCGAATAAACCAGGCGCCCGTAATCGAGCCTCCGCCTTTGCCGCTTCCGATATTCTGAATATCCGCTACCGTGCCCTTGATGAATTCGCGATACTCGTCGTCCATCGGCATCTGCCACATTTTTTCGCCCGCCGCTTTCGCGGAAGCAAGCACTTTGTCAGTCCAGGCCTGATCGGCGCCGCCGAAGACGCCGACGTTGATGCTCGCCAGCGCCACGACAATCGCCCCGGTCAGCGTAGCGGCATCCACCAGATGCGTCGCACCCAGCTGCTTTGCATAGTGAATCGCGTCCGCCAGAATCAACCGGCCTTCCGCATCAGTGTTCAGTACTTCGATGGTTTTTCCGGACATCGAAGTCTGCACATCGCCCGGTTTTTGTGCGCGCCCACCCGGCATGTTTTCCGTGGACGGCACGACGCAAATCACTTTTACGTTTGGCTTCAGCGCCGCAAGCGCACGCATTGTGCCGATCATCGTGGCGCCGCCGGCCATGTCGTACTTCATCTTTTCCATGCCGTCGGAAGGTTTGATCGAAATGCCGCCCGTGTCGAAGGTTACGGCTTTTCCGACAAAGCCGAGCACGGGCGCTCCCGGCTTTGGATTCGCCGGCGTGTACGTAATGACGATCATGCGAGGGGGCTCGATGCTGCCCTGCGCCACGCTCAGCAACGCGCCCATCTTCATATCCACGATGCGCTTTTCATCGAGGACTTCAACGGCAAGACCGGCCTGCTTCGCCATCGCTTCGGCTTTTTCCGCCAGGATTTTGGGCGTCAGCTTGTTCGAGGGCTCGTTGATCAGGTCGCGCGCAAAATTTTGCGCCTCGCCAACGATTCTTCCTCGTGCCAGGCCATTTTCGCCGGCTGCGCGTTCCGCATCCGAAAATCCAGCAACCTGAACCGAATCAATGGACTTGTCGTTTTTCTTGTCCGTTTTGTACTTGTCGGACTCGAAGTCCGCCGCAATCGCGCCTTCCGCAAACGCTTGCGCGAAGCTTTCGGTGGCATTGCCCTCGCGAACGGCAAACGCCAAACTGTGGACGCCGCGCGATTTCAGGTAGCGCAGGGCCGCCCCAGCGATCTTTCGCAGCGACGCACCGTCGAATTTCTCGCGCCTCCCTGCTCCGACCAGCAGCAGGCGCGCAGCCTTCAAACCCGCGGGGGCATGAATCAGCGTCATTTCCAGAGTTTTGCCCGTGAGTTCCCCGCCCTTCGCGAGTTTGTTGAGCAAGCCATTCGAGAGTTGGTCGATTTCCGCAATGCGTCCCTGAACGGGATCGGCATCCTCAAACACGTAGGTGATGAGCGCATCCGCTTCGATGCTTGCCAACGGCTGGGTCGTCAACGTGATTTGCATGATTCTTTATCGCCTCCGGTTGCGATACATCGCTTGTTCGGTTTCTCTGCGAGCTTCCTTGTCGCGTTCGTCCTGTCGCCGATCCCAGGACTTCTTCCCTTGCGCGAGTGCGATCTCGACCTTGGCGAGGCCATCGCGGAAGTAGATTTTCGTGGGGATGACCGTCAGGCCCTTGGCCTGGGTCTTCCCCGCGAGCTTGTAAATCTCGTTCTTATGCAGCAGCAGTTTTCGTGAGCCGAGTGGTTCATGATTCCAAGGGCCACCGGGCATGTACTGTGCAATGTGCGCGTTAACCAGCCAAGCACCGCTCGGCTTGAAATCGACGTAAGCATCCCGGATGTTCGCTTTTCCTTCGCGCAGGGCTTTCACTTCGGTGCCATGAAGCACCAGTCCCGCCTCAAACCTCTCCAGCAGGTGAAAATTGTATGAGGCGGCTCGGTTCTGCGCAACTATCTGTTCGCCGGACTTGCCGCCCTTCTCGGATTTTTTCGCTGGCTTGGGCACAATCCTCCATCATAACTGGAGTGTTAAATCTTGGCTATGCCCTTGAAAAACCGGCCGAAACGACACCATAGTGCCCGATGCGGGACAGCCAACCTTCCGCGTCTTGCCGGTGCTCTAAACCGGATGTTAGACTGCAAAGGCTTCGAGTCGAGGCCCCGGAGAGTCCATGCGACGTTGTTGTAGTGTCATTTTATGTGTCGGAATGGGTCTGTTCGCTGCGGGCTGCCCGAAGGGCCAAACGGATTATAGCAAGGGGCGGAAAGCGGAAACCCTCGAAGATTACGACGCCGCGCTAGAATTTTACCAAAAGGCACTTAAGGCCGACCCGAACAACGCCAGCTACAAAATCCGGCTGAATCAAACGCGATTTGAAGCCGGAGAGATGCACATAAAGCTGGGCCTGAAGCAAAGAGAAAACGGAGATCTCCAGGCAGCCGCGGCACAATTCCAGCGCGCCCTGATTGTGGATCCTTCCAGCGCCATCGCTTCCCAAGAACTGAAGAAGACCCTGGACCTGATCGTACAGCAGACGCACGCTTCGGACGGAACGCCGCCGAAGCCGGAGGATGAGACCACGGTCTACGCGTCGGGCCCGCCGGAACTGAAACCTCTTTCCACTGCAGCTATCACATACAAGGCATCCGGCGACGCAAAAACGCTTTTCGATACGATCGGAAAACTCGCGGGAATCACAATCATTTATGATCCGGATTTTCCAGCGCGGCGAATTTCCGTGGATTTGAATAGTCTGACGCTGGAGCAGGCGCTGGAAGTTGTTTGTCTGGAAAGCAAGGCGTTCTGGAAACCTATTACGGAGAACATAATCCTGATTGCGCCGGACCAGCCACAAAAAAAACGCGATTACGAGGAAGAATCGCTGAAAACTTTTTATCTGGCAAACACGGTCACTCCGCAGGATATGACAGAAATCGTAACAGGACTACGGCAGCTATTCGATGTGAAGCGCATTTCGCAGCTCAACTCGCAGAATGCAATTGTTGTGCGGGCGACACCGGACGTCTTGAAACTCGTGGGAAAAGTGATTGATGACGTTGACAAGGCTAAGCCAGAGGTAGTGGTTCAGGTAGAAGTGCTGGAAGCACGCACGGACCGCCTGCGGAATCTGGGAGTGACTCCGGGGCAGAGCGCGTCGATTGCCATCGCTCCGAATGCCTCAACGAGCACCAGCAGCGGCAGCACGACGACCACGAACAACATCACGCTTCACGACCTTGCGCACTTAAACAGCAGCGACTATAGCGTCACGCTGCCGAATTTCACCGCCAATGCGGTGCTTACGGACACGGATACGAAGATCATCCAGGATCCTGAGTTGCGGTCGGTGGACGGTCAGGAAGCCACGCTCAAAATCGGCGACCGCATCCCGATTGCAACGGGAAGTTTTCAGGCCGGCGTCGGCGTCGGAGCTGTCGGTACGGCAGGCCTTGTAAACCCTCTCGTGAACACACAATTTCAATATCAGGATGTTGGCGTGAACATTCACATGACGCCTCGGGTACACCCGGACCACGAGATCTCGCTGAAGCTGAAAATCGAGGTCTCATCTGTGACCGGCACATCCACAATTGGCGGAATCAGCCAGCCCATCATCAGCCAGCGCGTCGTGGAGCACGACATTCGATTGAGGGACGGGCAGGCCAGTATCCTCGGCGGCTTGATTCAGAGAACGGACACGAAGACATTGAACGGGTGGCCAGGACTTGCGAAGATTCCGATCATCCGCTACTTGTTCTCAAGCACCAGCACGGATCACCAGGAAGACGAAGTTCTGATCATGTTGATCCCACACATCGTGCGGCTGCCGGAATGGACTAAGGAAAATCTGCGGGCCATTTACACGGGCTCGGACCAGGATATTCAGGTGAAGCGCGAGAGCGAAGTTCAGCGACCCGTGCAGGAAAAACCGAGGGCCGCCACACTGCCGCCGAATGGCATTCCGGCCGGAGGGACTGCGCCAGCGCCGGGAGCGACCGCGGCCGCGAATGCCCCCGGCGCGAATCCGCCGCGGGGGCAACCTGGCAGACTGAGGTTCGAGCCGCAGGGAGTTTCGTTGAAAGTGGGAGAGACAAAAACAATTGCCGTTGTGGTGGACAACGTCAATGACCTTTTCTCGATACCCATGCTGCTGCAATATAACCCGGCAGTGATGAGCGTCGAAGAGATTCAACACGCGGTGGGCGAAGGGCAGCACGGAGGATTCCTTTCCGGAGGGACGCAGGAAATCGCGATCGTCTCAAACGTCAATAAAGAAAAGGGCCAGGCAATCATTTCCGCCACGCGGCAGCCAAAAACACCAGGCGTGAGCGGAAGCGGCACTTTGCTGGGAATTGTAATAAAAGGGATTGCTCCGGGCTCCTCAAGTCTTTCCATCGTGCAACAGAACGCGAAAGACTCGCAACAAAGACCGATCCCGCTGGTCACGAGCGAGGCAACTGTGCAGGTCCAGCCGTAGTCCAAACAAGTGGATAGGAGCAATGTCGAACTACGAGCAATATGCGAGGGAACGCCGCCAGCGGCGCCTTTCTCCGGCGGCGGGAATGACGCTGCTGGAATTGATCATTGCCTGCTCAATCCTGCTGGTGCTCTCCTCGATGGCGCTGCCCGTTTTCCGGTACACGGTGATCCGGCAGAAAGAGTCCGAGCTCCGCTATGATCTGCGGACGATGAGAGACTCGATCGACCGCTATAAGGACTTGGCGGATCAGCACAAGTTTCGAACCGAAGTGGGAAGCGAAAATTATCCGCCGGATTTGGATACCCTGGTGAAGGGTGTTCAACTGGGAGCCGGAGACGACAAGCGGCTTCGATTTTTGCGGAAGATTGCCGTCGACCCCATGACAGGGCGGCCGGACTGGGGATTGCGGTGCGTCTCGGATGATCCCGATTCGACGAGCTGGTGCGGAAACAATGTGTTCGATGTTTATTCGAAGTCGATGGGAACGGCGCTGGACGGGACAAAGTACAGCGACTGGTAAATCGATCGAGAAATGGAAATGAATAGACTCAAGAAGTCGATGCACGGCCAACTTCCATGGAGGAAGCGGGCGGCTTTCGGCCTTCACGACGGTTTCACTCTCATCGAGCTGATGATCGTGATCACAATCATTCTGATTCTCATCGGAATGGCGGCACAACGTTACGGTCTGACAATCCAGCATTCACGCGAAGCTGTGTTGAAGCACGATTTGCAGGTTATGCGGGAAGCGATAGACAACTACACTCTCGACAAACAGGCAGCGCCGCAATCGCTGGACGACCTTCAACAGGCAGGATATCTCCGTGACGTTCCGGTGGATCCCATGACAAGGGCCAAGGACTGGGTGCCGCAGTTTGACAACGTGGTAATGAGTCCGGACCAAGTGACGACGGGAATGGTGGATGTACACTCAAACTCCGAGCGGACTTCGCCATTTGACGGGACGCCGTATAGTAGCTGGTAGCAATTCTGGCATTTGCAAAACGCGAAAAAGTGCCTGCGTTCACAAAGCTGGCTAAACCAACGGAACATGCCCCTCTCGATTGGAATTCTCGAATCTCTCAATTTGCAGATCGCGAGAGACTCGCGTAGTATGAATACGCGGGGTGGAGCAGCCTGGTAGCTCGTCGGGCTCATAACCCGAAGGTCGTCAGTTCAAATCTGACCCCCGCAACCAATTGAGCAAATAGATTGGAAAGGCCGGATGCTCCGTCCGGCCTTTTTCTTTTGTGTACAAGGGAAAATCACAGCGGAGGTCGGGCCACCCCGAGACCCACGTACCAAACTGCGGAACGTGGGGCACTTGGCCACTTTTTCACGGAGCGCAACCCTTCACGTAGAAGTACCGGGTCGGATGACGCGTGAGCTTCATGTAGGAACAGCTGTCGCCGGGGTTCACCGTCTCCACGGTGTAGCGCGGCACGGGGTCTTGCTTGATGCTGCCGCTTAGCTTGACCGTGCTGAGAAGCTGCGCCTTCTCCGACCCCATGACAAACCGCTCGGAATTAGCAGCGATGTTTCGATTGACGACCTGAACCGTTTCCTTGCTGATTTTCATCCTGGCGAACTGCTTGCCGGAGCCATCAAGGCGCAAGCAAATTTGGCGGCTCAAGGGAAAATACGAGACCGTGCCCGGCACATAGAAGCCCACGGAGGGGCAGCCTGCGGGCGGGACGACCGTCATAGGATTGTCGCACGTGATGAAACCAGCGTTCTCCGGCGCGACGAGCACCTGCGGGAAAAGCTGCGAGATGATCTTGAATGTGCTCTCGGCTTGGCTGAAGATGTGGCTCAGGAAAGCCGTCTCGGTCGCCTCGACTTTTAGCCCCTTCTCCCTCACCGCCTTGACCATAGACTCCGCCGAAGCGCCTATGGATTTTCCGGTGTCCCTGCTGTAGCGGTCGAGGACGGATTGCACCCTGCCCACATCCACGGTCATCAGCCTCATCATTTCCTCGGCGCTGGACACATACATTGCTTTCATCGTCCTCGCGAACGTCGGCGTCCGGTGCATCTGAACCGCCATGAAATAAACCACATTGCCGACTGTTTCGCGGCTCGCAGACTGGGACAGGAACGCCCGGAGGGCAGCGCTGCCCGCGCCATCGACAAGGCTGAAAATCTCCGTCTCGACGCGCCGATCCCACGGCGCGTCTTTTGGTCTGACCGTGTAGAAGTCCTTCTCGCGGCAAACCGACGCGGGATGCAGTTCCTTGCAAGTCTCGAGGCTGCGGTCGTACACCCACAGCAGCCCGTGCTGGTTGACGAAGTGTTTCTGGTAGAAGACGGGAACGTAGTGGTGCTTGCGAGGCTCGCTCACGTTGGCTCAGAAGGAAATAAAGGGACGATAGTACCCGGTATTATGTCCCAAAATCATCCTGCGCCACAGCACGTGACCGTCTAACTTTGCGTACTTCGGTTTTTCTTGAATTTAGGTGGTTCGGCGATTAAGTTACCCGTGTGGATTTATCCGATTATGAACAACCAAAGGAGTGGTGGTGGGTGGTCGAGTGCTCGGACTACGTTCGAAAGCTACATCCGGGTACGCCACGCTATGCCGTAATTCCGATAGGCAGTCTTAATCAGTACAGCAACATTCAGTGCAAAGTCAGGTATAGCACAGAGACCGCAGCCAATGCTGCTGCCATAGCTGCCGAGAGTGGAGAGGAGGACTTGGTCTCTTGGGACGTGGTTTGGTGGTCTGCCAGCTACCGGGATGGACATCCAGACGCCTCGAGGTTTGGAGCCGTATGCAACAAGGACATTCAGAATGTTTGGAAGCTCGGTGGGAAGACCGTGGAGAGCGGTATGTCTCGCTCTGACGCGGAGCATGAAGCTGCCCGACGTTCAAGCCTACCGGAACTGTGGTGCGTAGTTACAAACGAAGATAACCGAACTAATCGGCAAGAGCCTTACACCGTAAAATCCTTTGACGGCTTGTCATTCACAGAAAGGGAAGACAAAGTGCGTGCCACTTGCGAATCGGAAACGGCAGCTTGGCAAACAATTCCGGGGATTGTGGAAGAAGATCGCAAGCGAGAGGCTGCATACGAACAACAACAGCGGGAGTGGAGGAAAGCTGAGCAACGCAACGAGAGCAGAAGCCGAGTATTCTGGTTCGTTGTGATGGTTGTTTCAATAGTGGGAGCAGTCTGGCTGCTCGTCACGGCTGTTCACTATTTTTGGGCGCATCCTCTGTTTTGATTATCTAGGGCGATTTGACGCGAGGCAAGCCGCAGCCGAATTTTTGAAATTCGTTAGGCGCGAAGATTCAAGCGTCCTGCCAGCGATGGAAGCGATTGCCGCGACCGCGACGTCCAGCGCTGCCGCCGACGTGTTGGGCACGACGACAGCGGGCTTTTGCCGCATGCGATCACGTCTACGGCAGTTGGGCAGGTGCTTCTAGACGGGTAAGCGGGTGCCGAGACAGCGAAGGCCCTACAAGCGACGCCTGACAGCGCGGATCAGCATCCGCGTCCGATAGTGAATCGTGAAATGGGCACCTGATCAACAGAAGATTTGGTGCTCAATTCCCAAGCTCAAAATGGTTGCAACGCGAGAATTCTTACCCACAAATTTACCCACAGGAAACGGTTCCTACAGTCCCTTTCAGCGACTTGGATGCCCAGTACAGCTTCGGAATACCTCGTAAGTTGTTTAAAATCGTGTCATGTTTTGGGGATACCTTGATGACAGTGGTGACGATGATCTGACTGGGCTGATGACCCTTTCTTGTTTCATAGGGCATTGGTCGCACCTCTTCAGTTTTGAGGCTGCGTGGGGACGGGTGCTCGATGCGAAGAATCGTCAACTCATAGCAGACGGGCGACCAACAATCTCACGCTTCCACGCCACGCACTGGAGCACCAAGCGACAAGAATTTGAGGGTTGGTCTGACGATGAGAAGTTCAACTTCTTTGACAAATTATTGGGGATTTTCCATAGGTACCCCTGCGTCGGATGCGGAGAAAATGTCTACAAGAAGGATGTGGAAACAGTTTTTCCCGAAGCGGCTAAGCAAGATCGGGTCAAGAATCTGTGCCACGTTCTACTCTTCAGCCAAATCATGGTGTACATCGACCAACGATTGATGTCGAACCCGCGATACAAAACAGATCAGATCGCCTTCATCCATGATTCGCTTGAGTTCAATGGGGTGCTGATCGACACATTCGAAGGACTGAAGCGGGATGAGGGGATCAAATGTCGGGATCGACTCCACAGCATTGAACTGAAAAGCTGGCAAGGCGAAGTGCTGCTGCAAGCCGCAGACTTAATCGCCTATGAGAATTACAAAGGGTTCGAGCGCCAACACGCAGGCAAGGAAATGCGGCTGACAATGAAGAAAATCTTGGACACCAAGTTTGGTGGTCGCAATGCAAGGTTGACGCTGGAGAATCTTCAGGAGTTCAGGCAGAAAATCAATGAAGCCACGCTCCACACGATCTTCGCCCAAGCTCGAATCACGCCAGAGCCAGCGTAGCTTTTCGGTACAACTTCGGTACAATTCAACAGGAGAAACCGAAAGTTGGGTCTTGAGCTAAGCAACGCCACATCAAGCATTTAGTGGATTTTTGCCATGCTGTTCTGTGTAGCTCACAACCCGAAGGTCGTCAGTTCAAATCTGACCCCCGCAACCATTTCTAGTTGATTTGAAACGGCTTAGAGGATGCTCCCTCTGAGCCGTTTCGCTTTTTACGTCCAATTGCGTCCAAAACGCCCCAAACTGCGTTGCCAAGTTGCGCCGCAATCCGCTTTCCGTCTTCACTGATCACGTGCGTGTAAATCGTGCCCGTCACTGGCGAACCGTCCCCCATGGAACCCATGTATTACATCGGACTGGATGTTCACAAGCGGATCGTCAGCTACTGCGTGAAAGACGACAGTGGCGCGACGCACGCCGAAGGCGCGATTCTCGCCACACGCCTTGATCTGGACCTAGGTCTTCACTCCGGATCGTCTGTCACCAAAATCAGACGTTATGAAACTCTTATAGCTTCTTCACAACTTCCTTAACTCCCGGTTGCCATCATCGTCCTGATCGTCAAGCGTGGTCTTGTTCTTCAGAGAAATCGCAGGACGATCCGATAGGAAACGCGGACACGATGTGGATTCTCATAACTTTCACCGGTCTAGGTTTGGCGTTCATGTTGTATGCGCTCGTCCAATTCCACGCCGAAACGGAGAGGCACAGATCTCGACCGCGCCCAGGGACGGATGCGAAGCCTGAAACTGCGGGCAAAATGCAATTGTTGCAGATGAATTCGAAGCAAGTTGACGAGAACGGTTCCGTGAAGATGGGTAGGAAAGGATGGAGTCATGATAGCGGGGATATTTCGGTTCGCAGTATTAACGTTAATGGTCACGTGGTCGTGCACCGCATTCGCGCAAGACGCACCGTCAGCAGCGCCAGGAAACCCTGAAGCTCTTGAAAAGCAGGTTGAGGAATTGCGAAGTTTGGTGGCACAGCTCTCGAAACGAGTCGAGAGTCTCGAAGGGCGGCCTACAGCGAAGGGAGCAAGCGCGGAAATCGCTCCAGAGAGCACGACCGCGTTTGCCGAAGCCGAACGGCAACCGGTCGCACAGACTGTACAATCCACATCAGGCGCTCCGCCATCGGGCGAGCATGGTGCGACCGACTTTCTCCAGGGCACGACTCTAAATCTCATGCTGGACGGGTATTATGGCTACAACTTTAATGCGCCCGTTGGCCGGGTGAATTTGTTGCGAGCGTACGATGTGAGCAGCAATAGCTTCAGCTTAAATCAGGCGACCGTGGTGCTTGAGCGCGCACCGGATGTCTCTGTGGGTCGCCGTTTTGGTGCGCGAGTGGACTTGCAGTACGGTCAAGCGACGGAAACGGTCCAAGGAAGCGCGTCGAACGAATTGCGCCCCCAGACCTATAGACCGATTTTCCAGGCCTACGGCACGTACATCGCGCCTGTGGGAAGCGGGCTGACGATCGATTTTGGCAAGTGGGCCAGCTCTCTGGGTGTAGAAGGCAACTACAACAAAGACCAAATCAACTATTCGCGGTCGTACTTTTTTAATTTTCTGCCGTTCTACCACATGGGCATTCGTGCGAGTTACAACCTGACCTCGAAAGTCAACTTGACGTATTGGCTTGTGAACGGCGCCCAGCAAACCGAAGACTTCAACGGTTTCAAATCCCAGGCGTTTATCTTCACTTTGAAGCCAACTTCCACAGTCAGCTGGAACGTGAACTATTATTTTGGCCAAGAGCAGCGGGATGTGGTGGCAGTGCTGAATCCAGGACTTCCGACGGAACCGACCCAACCGGGACTGCCGACGACACCGATTACGCCAACGCCAAACGGCCGAGAACACATTTTTGACTCGTACTTGACCTGGAACGCAACGCCGAAATTAGCGCTGGTAGGCGAGGCCGATTACGTGGTCAACCGGGTTTTCTCGAACTCCGCTCCCGGACACGTCACGGGCGGAGCGGCCTACGCACGATATCAGCTGAGGCCAAAGTTTGCGCTAGCCGGCAGGGCGGAGTATTTGTCGGATCGCGGTGGACTATTCAGCGGCACCACACAGGCACTGAAGGAAACAACGATTACGGCTGAATACAAAGTGACGGACGGGTTGATTTCGCGTTGGGAATGGCGACGTGATTTCTCGAACCAGCCATTTTTCCTGACCAGCGATCCTGGACTTCTCAAGAAAGAGCAAAACACGGCGACGGTCGGTTTGATTTGGTGGTGGGGCGGAAAGCAAGGTTCGTGGTGAACGTCAACAGTTCCGGGGCAGGAGTAAAACGATGATGCTAGACATACTTTTTCTTGCAGCAACGGCTCTGTTTTTCGCAGTAGGAATCTTCTACGTTCGCGGCTGCGAACGCCTGAAAAAGGAGTAATGCGATGACTCTAGGTAATGCAGCGCTATTGGTGATCTGTGTCCTTTTATGTGGATACCTGCTCTATGCCTTGCTGAAAGCTGAGGAGTTTTAACAATGACGGCGAATGGTTGGTTTCAAATTGGCTTGTATCTATTCGTGATCTTCCTGGTCACGAAACCGATGGGCGTTTTCATGACAAGGGTTTTCAACCGAGAGAAGACATTTCTCGATCCTCTGCTCAGACCAATCGAGAAACTTGTATACCGATTGACGCGAGTGGACGAGCAACGAGAAATGCGTTGGACGGAGTACACCATTTCCATGCTGCTCTTTAGCGGCGTTTCGATGGCTCTCTTGTATCTGATCGAGCGCACACAAAGATGGCTGCCGCTCAATCCACAGAAACTTCCAAATGTGGATCCAGCCTTGGCTTTTGGCACGGCCGCATCGTTCACCACCAATACGAACTGGCAGGCTTATACCGGCGAGTCGACGATGAGTTATCTCACGCAGATGGCGGGATTGGCCTATCATAATTTTGCATCCGCCGCCGTCGGCATTGTTCTCGCCATCGTTGTCATCCGCGGCATCGCGCGAAAGGAGACGGAGAAACTCGGGAACTTCTGGGTCGATACGACGCGTTGTCTCCTCTGGGTTCTGCTCCCAGTTTGCTTGGTCGGGTCGGTGGTTCTTATCTCGCAGGGAGTGGTTCAGAATTTTAGGCCGTACACGATAGTCGATTTGATTCAGCCGTACGCAGCGCAGGTCACGGGCGCAGACGGTAAGACCACCACACAGACGATCACTCAGCAGGTGATTGCCCAAGGCCCCGTCGCCTCTCAGGAAGTAATCAAGGAATTGGGTACCAACGGCGGAGGGTTCTTCAACGCTAATAGCGCCCATCCTTTTGAGAATCCGACTCCGTTCTCGAATTTCTTCGAGATGGTCCTGATCTTTGCGATTCCCTCCGGACTGACGTACACGCTCGGTCGAATGACAGGATCACGGCGTCACGGTTGGGCGGTTTGGGCCGCGATGGCTTTCCTCTTCCTGGCGGGTGTGTCCACCGCCTATTGGGCGGAGGCGCGAGGCAACCCGCTCTTGTCAGGAACCGACCAGCGGGCAAGTGCGCTGCAGCCTGGCGGAAACATGGAGAGCAAAGAGGTTCGGTTCGGCATTGCGAACACCGCTCTGTTCGCGACCGTGACCACCGACGCCAGTTGTGGCGCGGTGAATGGCATGCACGATTCGTTTACACCGCTCGGCGGAATGGTGCCTCTCATCAACATCATGCTCGGCGAAGTCGTTTTTGGCGGAGTTGGCGCAGGACTATATGGCATA
>DATJXZ010000080.1:0-6143 GCA_035499815.1 Candidatus Solibacter sp.
CGAACCGGTTTCGTCGAAACAAATCCTCGATCGCCGCACGATCGCGAATGTCGATGTCCGCGTGCGCGAAATGCCTGGTTACACTTTTTAAACGCTGCAAATTCCAGGCAGTGTCCCCCGCCGGACCGAAAAATGTCCGCCGCATATTGTTATCCACGCCCGTTACATCACACCCCAGACGGTCGAAATGCTCCACCGCCTCGGAACCAATCAAACCGCTGCTGCCAGTAATCAGGACTCTCTTTATCGTCATTTGCTGAGCTGTTCTCTCAAGCATTTATGTCGGGACGCACCAGCGTCCAGCTCCTTAACGCGTTACGCTGGACAATCTCATCGTGCCTTCGATACGGTTTCGCCGTCGCAAAGAAAGTGATCACAGTGCAGCTTCCGTAGGACTCTTGCGAAGGACAAAACAACCGAGCGCATAGGCGCACCAGTGTCCATAACGGGCGTCATTGCGCGCCTGAAAGGCGAGCGCAACCCCGCGAGGTGCAAACACCCACCGATTCTCGGAATCCTTGACCCAGTAGACCTCCTTAACAACCTCAAACGGTGCAAAAAGCTTAGGGAGCCGTTGCGAACCATAAACCCGGCACCATGGCTCCAGCACCGTATCCTGTCCGCACGGTGCCGTCATCAGCAGGAGTCCGCTCGGCCTCAGGATTTCACTGAATCGCTTCATCACCTCGATATCGCCGTCGTGTTGTTCGGTTGAGATCCCGTACCGGCCTGCCACACCGACATGCTCCACCGAAGAGCAATTGATGATGAGATCGAAATGATTGAGCGGAAGCTCAAGCCCTAGAAAATCCCCTTCGCAAAATGTGACATTAGGGTGCTGCCAGGTGAACTCCTGTCGCTGGAGGTCGTTCGCCAGCACGCGGAAGCCCTTCTGTGCTGCTAACAAGCTCATGTACCCTTGTTCGCACCCGAACTCCAGGGCCTCGCCAGGCCCGTTCGGCATCTCAGTACTAAGAAATGCCCACTCGACGTTTCGCTCGCCCAAAATGGTGATCGGAGATGTCGGCCGCGCCGCAGGGATGAACGCACGCTTTACCCTCACGACCGACTCATGCACCCATTTAGGAAGATAGATCGGCACCAAGCGGCGTTCGAATCTCAATCCTGCCCTCCTTCACCCGAAGGCTACCGCCAATATGATGCTTCAGCGAATTTACTTTATTCTATAAAGACCTTCTTACGAATCGGCGCAGCTTGTGCAACAAAGCTTCCTTCTCCACGCCGCTACGAGGGTCCCAAGGCTGGATTTCGGTGCTTGGTTCTGGCGCGACTTGCAGCAGAGACGCTAGTAGAGGCGATTGAGAGGCGGCAAGCATGGTTCGCGCCTGTCTCGCATTATGCCTAGATCGGTAGTGCTCGTGTTCAGGCATACGAGAAAACAGGTAGACGTTCGGAAAGCCGACCCGATACAGCAGTTTTACGAGGCATGCCTCCGTTGGATAAAAGGCCAAATGATTAAGACCCTGGTCTTCGTTGGAGGTCTCGTCGACTAGAGCCATAATGGGCTCTGACCCGGGAAAAATAACGCTCTCCACGAGCAACAAATTCCTCGTTAGCGCGTGAAGGTGGCGTGCAGCAACAAAAGGATTCTCCAAGTGATAGAGCAAGCCAAAACAAAACACCAGGTCGAATTGCCCTAGTTCGCGCAGCGCATGATCCTCCGCGTTGATCGTATGAAACTTTACTTGAGGCACTCGGTGGCCAGCCTCCTCGACGTTCTCCCGGCGCCCGTCAACAGCAGTCACCTGCAGTCCGAGTGAATGGAGATAGGCCGAAAAGTAACCCAGCCCGCTTCCCACGTCGATCGCCGTCTGAAGCTTGACTTGTGACGCGACTTCGCCCAAGAGATCCCCGACCACCGTAGACCGCGCTGTATTCAGTTTCTCGTAGTGCTCTAAATCAAAGACTCGAGGAGCGCTCAACCTTCACCTCCTGTGCCGCGCTATGCGAAAAATCGGAAGGAAGGTTTAAAATCCCGTTCCAAAGGTCACTATGATGCTGGTGACCTTCCGAAGCAATGTTCATGTCCGGTGTGCATTCCCACATTTCGAGCATTTCTGAATCTTCCCACAAGCTCACCAGCCATTGGTAGATTCCCGGTTTGAGTGGCAGCATCGGGAGTCGATAGTCCAAGACGTGCAGGCCCGGTGCCAGGTCCAAATCCGACGCCGCCCGGGCCCATATCAAGTGACGCTCCGCGTCAAACAGTGCCACCCCATGCACGCCCCTCTTAATCCTCTCGGAAACTTGCACGAAGAATCTAACTGTGAGCGGCCCTAAATCTGTAACCAAGTTGGCGCTCTCAGGGTCGTTCCCTGCGATCTCCCAACGAACAAACCGGCCCTTTGTGGAAGCTCTGTTACTATGTTTCTCGCTTTCTTGCCCTCCGGAAGCCATGGCCCTTTCATACGCGCTGACAACCTCAAATGAGGGCCCGGTTTGGCGAATTGCGCCGCCATCAACCCAAATCACACGATGGCACAGCCTGCGAATCTGATTCAGCTGATGGCTCACCAGAACCACCGTGCGTCCCGCTCGTGCAACATCTCCCATCTTCCCGAGGCATTTCTTCTGGAAATTGATATCTCCGACGGCGAGCACCTCATCTACCAGCAAAATCTCTGGCTCCAGATGCGCCGCAACCGCAAATGCCAGCCGCACGTACATCCCGCTCGAATAGTGTTTCACCGCCGTATCGATGAACTTTTCCAGTTCTGCGAACGCCACAATCTCATCGAACTTCCGCTCGATCTCCCGCTTACTCATTCCCAAAATGGCACCGCTCAGGAACGTGTTTTCCCGCCCCGTCAACTCGGGATGAAATCCCGTCCCCACTTCCAGCAGCGACCCGACCCTCCCGTGAATCTCCGCCCAGCCCGTCGTCGGCTTTGTGATCCGCGAAAGTACTTTCAGCAGGGTCGTCTTGCCCGCTCCGTTTCGCCCGATCAGCCCAAGTACTTCGCCTTCATTCACTTCCAACGAAACGTCCTTCAACGCCCAGAACGTCTCCTCTTTCTCCCTGCGAAGCGCCGCCAGGGGCGACTTCACGAACCGGTCGAGCAAATGCCGCAGTCCGGGATCCACGACGACCCCGCGCTTGTAGCTTTTCCCCAGCCCTTCCGCCTGTATCACCGCTCTGCTCATCGTTTCCTTAACCCATTCCGAGTTTCAATGTTCCGCCGTTCCCTGCGCTTCGCGACCGTTCAACCGCCTAAAACGACCGTTCGCTGCATTTCCCTTGACTTGACGTCACTTTCTTACTAACATACGCCATGTTTTCCTTGCTGAATCCGGCATATCCCTGTTGGCAACTCGCTGAGCTCCGCAAAGGCCCGTCCCGGGCCACCAAACGGGCTAACGCCTTTATTTTCACACTATTCCGCACTCTTTTGCACTCTACAAAATGTTATCCTCTGTCTTTTCAATCTCTTGCGCACTCTTTCGGCAAAACACCCGGTGTATGGGGGGGTACCAATCACCTCACACCCGGTCCGCTATCGCTCCTTCCATTTTCTGGAAGAAGAAGAGCCCGCCAAACAGGACCAGCACCACTGCCGCCGTCGACGCCAGCAAAAGCGGACCCGGCGGCTGCCCGTGCCCCGTCAGAGTCCAGCGAAACCCGTCAATCACACCCGCCATCGGGTTCAGCCCGTACAGCCAGCGCCACCGCACTGGCACCAGCGACGACGGGTACGCCACCGGCGATGCGAACATCCAGAACTGCATCAGGAACGGCACCACATATTTTACGTCGCGATACAGCGCGTTCAGCGCGGACATCCACAGTCCCACGCCCAGCGCCGTCAGCACCGTCAGCAGAACCAGCACCGGCAGCCACAGCGCGGCGACTCCAGGCCGCATGTGATAAACCGCGAGCACGACTCCAAGCACGATGCAGCCGATGCTGAAATCCACCAGCCCGGAAATGACCGCTGAAATCGGCAGCACCAGCCGCGGAAAAAACACTTTCGTGATCACCCGCTGGTTGTCCACCACCACCGCGGTGCACGATTGCAGCGCCGTCGCGAAATACGTCCAGGGCACCAGCGCAGTGAAATAAAAAACGGGATAAGGCAATCCGTCCGATGGCAGCTTCGCCAGCCGCCCAAAAAAAAGTGTGAAAACGCCCATGGTCATCAGCGGCTGCAGCACCACCCACGCCACGCCGATCGCGGTCTGCTTGTAGCGGACCTTTACATCCCTCCACACGAAAAAATAAAGCAGCTCGCGGTAAGCCCACACTTCGCCAAGCCGCAAATCAAGCCAGCCGCGCGGCGGCTCGATGCGCACGACTACGGGCGCGGCGTGCGGCGCGGGAAGCGGCGAAGCAGGTGCGGTGACGGAAGCCATCGATTCTTCGTGAAACTCCAAAAAATGTTTGTCCAACGAATGTTTAGAATGGGAGCACAGGAAATCTCGAGAACACTTGGGAGCTCTCAAAGCCCTCAAGCGCTCACAAGAATTCCACGATGGACCCCCGATTAGATTAGCAGAGATAAACGCCGCTCGCGACGCTCCGCGCCGCAATTTGTTAGAAGGACGAAGCGATTTGGGAAGCGGCGGACACGGAGAAGAAGGTTCAGGGAGGCGGAGGATTGGTCTTCAACTGTTCCACGTCGCGCTTTTCGATTTGCTGCATGAGAGCTTTGCGGCGGAAGAAATACATTTCGAGCTGGGAGTAAATCTGGCGCGGAACGACTAGAAACTGGTTTCGAATCATCCGCGGAAAAGGAATGGGGCCGCGCGCGGGGATCAGATGGGTACCCCACTGAAACATCAGGCCGGCGTTCCACAAAACAAAGCAGGCGAGAAAAACGGATGCGGAAGCGAGCGCGGCGCGGCGCGTGCGAAAGTTGCGTGTGAAGCGTTCGAGAAAGACAGCGAGGCCCAGAACAAAAAGTGGAGTGAGGGAGACAAAGAAACGGTTTCCATAGGAAGAGATGCCGGCCCAATCGGGATAGGAAGCGATGAAATAATAAAAAGCGAGGGCGGCGATCAAAAACAGAGAGCCGACGCGAGGTACGCTTCGCCAGAACGCGAAGAGGCCAACGAGAGCGAATATAAGGATCGGCGTCCAAGATAAAAGTCCATGATCCGAAGAAAAAAGGACGGAGAGAAGAACCGGAGAGGTCCAGTTCCAAGAGGAAACCGAGAGATAGCCTGTTTTGAAGGCGCCGCCATAGATGATGCGGTGAGCAACAAATGTGGGCGCGAGGCAGAGCAAGAGCGTGATCGCAAAGACGAAATGACGCGCAAGGAGTTGCGAGATGGACGGAGTTGCGGGAGCGTCTAATGCGGTTGATTCGCGAGGAACATCCGGGGCGGGCGGCGGGGCTGGCGTGCTCGAGCGAAAAGCGACGGCGTATTGGTGCAATGCTTCGAACGGGAGAATGAGGAGCACCATCAAGTTGGCGTAATAGACATCGAGCATCAAGCCGGAAATCGCGCCGAGCAAGGTCCACTGAATGAGGGTGCGCGAGCCGCGCGTCCTGTCCCAGTACCACAGGAAAAGGGCGACGACGAACGCGGAATGGGCGTGGGACCAGGAGGGATTGAAATACATATAAACGGGAAGAGAGCTGGCCCACCAAATGGCCAGAGTGGCGAGGAAAGCCCAACGCTCTTCGACGTATTTGCGGGCGAGGCGGAAGGAAAGCAGAAGGCCCAGAAAGCCGTAGATTGCTGTGGCGAGGGCCATGGCGATGCGGTAGGGCCAGGAGAAGCCGTCGGCGGGAATGGCGGAGCCCATCGTGCGCGCGAGAAGAACGGCGGCGTGGGCAAGAAGCAAAAAAGGAGACCAGAGCATTGCGGGGCCGACGGTGAAATGATTTTCGAGGTGGCCGGTGCGGGTGCGAAATTCGGGGAGGGGCTGGCCGTTTTTGTCGAAGCGATTTTCGCGGAAACTTTCGTTGGCGTGCCGGTAGTCGGCGGTGAAATCGAGATTGTGCTGGATGAGAGGAGCGCGGGCAAAGGAGTAGTAGCCGACGCCGTCGCCGCGGACCCAGGGATTTAGCAGGGGAAGAGAGAGGAGGAAGAGCACGAACAGAAGGCGCGCAGCTTTGTGCGAAGAGGGGTGAGGGGGGGAAGTCAGGACTGGCTTTTGCACAAACACACACTCCGCC
>DATJXZ010000081.1:0-111670 GCA_035499815.1 Candidatus Solibacter sp.
CCAAGTGAGGAAAAGAAACAGGGCCAAAGCGACGAGACTATAGGAAGGGGACATGGCAAAAACGACGGGATTTTCCGGGCCGCCGCGATGGAGGACGACCAATCCGCGTCCGGGCAAAACATGCTGTCCCACCTGCGCGCCTAAATTGTGAAAGTCGGCGAGGAACGGAGCTGGAAGCTGACCATTAGATGGTGTTGCGGTAAAAAACTGTGGAACGAGCGAAGTGGCCGCGCTTGCACCGACGAGAGGTTCGACGGCTCGATTTAGCGCGGGGATTACAAATGTCGGGAGGACTCCTAAAAGAAGGCAAGCAACCGCGAGATAAGCGGCGGGAAATTGAAATCTTCCGACGTCTCGCCGGACATTGGGATCCCAGGCGCTGCGCTTTATACCCAAAAAACTCATTGCATACACCTTGACAAAGCAAGTTACCGCCAGGGCAGCCGTCAGCGCCAAGGATGCTCCACAGAGCGCAAACAAGATCTTGACGCCGGGAGAGAACAAAACAGCGCTCCGCAAGAGAGACTGGAGCGTCAGCCACTCGCTGACAAAGCCGTTGAATGGTGGAACGGCAGAGATCGAAAGACAACCCACCAAAAAGACAACGGAAAGCGCGGGGAACACACGAGCGAGACCTCCCAAACGGTCCATATCGCGCGTGCCAGTGACGGCTTCGATATCGCCCACCCCTTGAAAGAGCAGAGTCTTATAAACCGAATGATTCACCATGTGGTAGAGCGCAGCCGTAAGCGCGATGGCGGCCGGGGCAGCGTAGCCAGACGCGCGGAAGACCAGAGAGGCGCCAATGCCGGCGACAATGATGCCGGCGTTCTCAATGGAGCTGTGCGCGAGCATGGTTTTCATGTCGTTATCTGTCGTGGCGTAAAGGATTCCGACTAGCGCCGTGACGCCCCCCGTGAGGAGGGCGAACAAGCCGGTTCCGAACCCGTGGCTCGAGGCCAAATCAACGTTCAAACGTACAATTCCATAAAAGCCGAGATTCAACGTGACGCCAGCCAGGATGGGAACAAAAATTGAAGGAGCAGCCGTGTAGCATCGAGGGAGCCAGAAGTTGACCGGAACCAAGCCAGCTTTGACACCAAAGCCAAGAAAGCCAAGCAAAAAGACTCCCCACGCCGCAGGACGGGAAAGATGAACCGCCGCCGCTGCCAGAGCCGGGAACGACCAATCCGAAGCCGCTTTCCCTACGATCAAGAACGCGATAACGACCGCAAGAAAACCCGCCTCGCTCATGGCCAGTAAAATGAATCCCGCCCTGGTATCCGTGCGTCTGTTCTGCTCGTAATTCACAAGCAGGTAACAAAGAATCGACATGCATTCCCAACTGATCAGGAACAACGCCGCATCGTTCGCGATGAGAATGAGAACGACGGAAGCCATCAATGCGAAGTGCAGTGCGCCATAACGCCGGGCCGGATAGCGTCCGCCAAAGCGTTGCCTGAGAAAATTCCTCACAAAGAAAGACGCAGGGAGGTAAACGAGTCCGGCGGCGAACAGGAAGATCGCCGAGAACATGTCAAGACGCACTTGAAGAAGACCCAAACCTTGAAGATTCCAGAGGGTGGCCTCAAAACTCCCGCCAGTGGCTAGGGTGGCGGCGGAGGCGAACATCATTAGCGAAGAGCACAAGGCGCTGATATAGGCGATGACTTGGACGGAATATTTGTCGCGGACGGTGGCCGAGAGAATAAATCCGCAGCCGGAAAGAATGAAGAAAAGCGCAAGCGTGCCTTCGATCCAAGTAGATGCCGTCAAGCGGTCCTCCCAAAGTCAGGCTGGCGGGGTGCGAGGGCCTTTCGTCCCGTGACCGTCAACAAACCGTGAAGGATGGCGAGCGGAGGCGGCGGGTCACCTGGAATCTCAAGATCCACGGGCAGAACCGACGAAACGCCTCCGGCCGACATGAAGCCGCTCCCAAACACACCCCCAGTGATGGCACATGCGCCGACAGCAACGACTCGCTTGGGAGTGGGCATGGCTTCGTAAGTCTTGAGCAGAGGTACACGCATGTTTTCGCTGACCGGGCCTACAACCAAGAGCAGGTCGGCGAATCGCGGGGTTGCTGTAAAGAAGATCCCAAGTCGATGCGCGTTATAGAAAGGATTGTTGAGATGCTTCACTTCGTGAAGGCATGCGCCGCAATCACCGGCGTCGACGACCATGATGTGGAGGGAGCGGCGGTAGGCGGCGGGCAACGGGACGTACTTCTCGCGGCTGGCCGCGACCATTGTCCATTCATAGTCCTGCTTCCATTCCAAGGGATATGCTCCGCCGAAACGGCAGCGCTGACAATGCACGCAAGTCCGGAGATCCACTTGTGCGGAGCTTCCCTGGGCAACGATGGCATTGACGGGACAGTCTGCCGCCGCGAGCGATGCCTGCTCGGGCGAAGCAAACTCGGTCGCTACGGGTCTCCCTGGAGTCACGCCCGGATCCGACTCCACGATTCCCGGGTAGCGCGTCGATCGAATGCCGTTCCACAAACCATGCCAGAACCAGAAGCTCATCTATTTACTCCCGCCGCTAACGGTCACACTCGGTTGCCGACAAAGCAAAGGTTGCCAAGATAATGGGGAAATCCTGGAATGCGAAATCCTCGACAGCCACATGGAACCCGAGCCAATTGTTAAAGGAAGGCGTAATGACGCGGTAGCGTTCCACCAAACCCGAAGCATCGAGTCTGACCCAATGCAAGGCAGCCCCGATGGGAGCTTCCGCCCATCCAAGCGCTGCGCCGGAATGAGTGGCTTCGCACGGTGCAGATACGGATCCCGGCTGCAAGGTATCGATGGCTTGACGAAGCAGTATTGCGGACTGCGCTGCCTCTGCGAACAGTACACGAAGCCGAGCATAACCATCGCCTTCGTTTTCTCGCGGAATTTCGAATTGGTATTGCTCATAACCGCCATAGGGGCATTCACGGCGCAAATCATGGCACCTGCCCGAGGCGCGGCCGACAGGACCCAGGAGATTCAGATCCCGCGCTTTGTTTAGGTCGACCACACCGACATCTTCCAAACGGTCGAGAAAACTGCTCGTGAAATGAAGTCGATCCTCGAGAATACGCAACTGGTCGACAGCGAGGTCGACTGCAATGAGGAGATCCCGAAAGTCATCGCTCGTGAAATCGCGGCAAATCCCCCCGGGTTTGTTGAGGCCGAAAAGGTAGCGGTGTCCGGTGAGACGGCAGGAGGCGCGCAGAAGCTCTTCCTCAATGATGGCCGCCTGCGACGCAGCAACGGCGAGGACCGTGGATTCGCAGATCCCAGTAATCGCCCCCGCATGATGCCGCAAGCGCTCCAACTCAGCGAGGACCACGCGCAGCTGCAGGGCCCGCGGCGGAACTTCGACGCCGCAGATCTTCTCGATCGCACTTGAAAAAGCAAGTGAGTGAGCAAACGAGGACGTTGCGGCAAATCGTTCGGAGAGCAACAGCACCTGAGAAACCGGAACGCCTTCCGCAATTTTTTCCACGCCACGGAATTTGTAAAACAGGCGAGGCGCGGCGCGCAGGACGTCCTCGCCAACGGTCTCGAGAATGAAATGAAGAGATTCTCCGATGCCACCTTCATACACCGGGCCCACAGGCATGGCAAAGGAGCCTGGGTCCTGAACAACTAGCAGCGGGCGCCAGTTCGGATTCGGGCGGCGCCGCAGATGCGGCTGGTGCACGTCCACGGATTTTCTCTGCGGCTTCCGGTGTGGTGCAGCTCCTTCTGGCCAGATTTGGTCGTGCAGAATGAAGTCTCCCAAGCGGGGATGGTTTTCGAATTTAAGGCCGAAAAGATCCTCTGCCTCTCGTTCGTGCCAATCCGCCGCGTGAACGACAGCGGTGATGCTGGGAACCGAATTATTTCCAAGCGGAAACTCAAGAACGACACTGACCCACCCAGAGCGTGGGGCGAGGAAGAGATAAGAGAGGCGCCAATTCTGGGCAATCTCTTCCACTACCAATCCACCAAAGGAGCATCCGATCTCCCAATATAAAAACAGGGAGAGCGGGGGCAAGGATTCGGGATCTCTTAGCAAGAGTGATAACGCTACTCCTTTGTCTGCTCGCGAGATAGAAACAACAGCAGAAAAGCGCTCTTGAACGGCCGCAGTCAAGCCTTCGAGGTCCAGTCGTTCCGGAGAGAGCATTGGCGAACCCGGTGCGGTCATTTCAATGACCTCCCAATTGCTGCGCTGCCAACTGCAACAAGCGATGCACCGACGCTGGGATGTAGATTCCCAGCACAGCAACGGGCAAGGCCGCTACCACGACGGCGAAACGGCACGTCGCCGGGATCTCAACCGGAGCCTGGGGCACCTCCGGTCTGCCAAAGGCCATGCGGTTAACTTGCAGCATGATGCCGATGAACGCTATGACGATCAAGGAAGCCAGGATGGCTACAGCCGCCGGATGGCCGCCGCGGATGCCCGCCGAAAGAATTGAGAACTCACTGAGAAAGATTGGGAATGGGGGAGCGCCAGCGATGGCCAAAGCTGAAAAAATCAGAGCGGCACCCGCGAAGGGCGAAACCCGCAGTAAACCTCGAACGGACTTGATGTCCCGAGTGCCCATGGCGAGTAGCACGATTCCAGCGACATAAAAGCAAAGAGACTTGGTGATGGCATGATTCAGCAGTTGGGAGACCGCTCCAAAATCCGAAGACTGCGTGGCAAAACCCGCAGCTGTCAAGACGATGCCCATGTGTTCGACCGTCGAATACGCGAACATGCGCTTGTAATCATGAACCTGGAGGAGAAGAAATGCGGCAATGGCGACTGAAATCAAGCCGATCACGATCATCCACTGGCCCAAGCGTGCGCTGGGCGAGACAAGCAGAATGCCCAAGAAACGCAAGATTACGTAGAGCGGAACGGAAGTCTTGACCGCAGACAGCACCGCGCATACAGGAGTTGGAGCTTGGCTGTGGGCATCGGGCAACCAAGTGTGCATGGGTGCAAGGCCGGTTTTTGAACCGAATCCTACGAACACGAGCAGGAAGGAAAGCTTCAGCAGTTCGGGAGGCATTGTCTGAGCGTGTGCCGTCAGCCCACCCCAGGTTTCTAAGCCGCCCAGACCTATCGAATGATAAGCCCAGAAGAGCACCAGAAATCCAAGCAGCGCAATGGGCGCGCCCATAATCGTGAGCACGGAAAATTTCCAGGCCGCTTCGAGCGCCCCACGTGTGTTTTCGAAGCTGACCAGCAGAACTGCGAACAGGGTGACAAGTTCGACTCCGACCCAGACGAGATTTACTTCTGCGAGCGAAGGAACGACGACCAACGAAAAGACGAAGAGATTGTAGTTGCAATAAAACCACCACAACCGGTCTTTGTGGTCGCCGTGCTGCATGTAGCCGCCTGAATAGATAGCCGCCACCGCGCACACGAAGCTAATCATAGCGAGCATGAGCGCGCTCAATCCGTCGGCTTCAAGCCAACCAAAGACGCCAGACACGCGGCCGTTGGCGATTACTTCCGACGATATAAGAAGTGCGAGAAGGAACTCCGCGATCGAAAAGATTGCCGTTACAACCCAGGCTGCTTTTCGAATGGGAGGCAACCAACACAGAAAGGCGGCAAGTACGGGAAGCCCAACGATTGCGATTAGCGCCATCGCACCGGTTCCTCCTTCAATTCACTCAGGGCGGCTGGCTCCGTTGTGCCTATTTTCTCTTCGATATTCCGCGTAAGGAGACCCACGATGACCGCAATCAGCACCACGTCGATAGCGACAGCCAGTTCGGCAATTAAAGGAAGCTCGGAGGCAATCGCAATGCCCGCCAAGAACGCGCCATTTTCCATCGCCAGAATTCCAATCAATTGCGGGATAGCCTCTCGCCGGGCGACCAGAGAGTACGCACCAATCAACACACAAGCCAATCCAATCGGGAGGTTAATAGCGATGACGGGATTTCTTGAAGCGGAACTGATGGGGCCGACAAGGAGTTCAGCGACAATCGCCAACAGCAGAGCAAGCAAAAGCGAGATGGGAATATTGAGAGCCTGCGCGATCTCCCGGCGCTCATAAAGTTCGGGGGCTAGAGTTCTCTTCAACACCCATGGGATTAAAATCACTTTCGCGCCAACCGTGATCGCTCCCAGGGCCCATAGATGAATGGAGTGCTCGTCGAAGGCGAGGAGAAAAGAGGAGGCCGCCAGCAAAAGCGACTGGGTTACGAAAAACCGTACGACTCCCTGGACCTGACGCGTTCCGACCATGGCGAATGCACAGAGTAAGATCAATCCGGCACTCAGTGTATTCAGCGAGGCGCCGATGGGTAGTTGCGCGCTGTGCACGAACCCCTCCTGGCTCTAAGAGCTGACAAAAATGCTTACGATCATGGCCGCCACCGAAATAATGAAAGCCGCTCCCAGGAATTCGCTAATGCGGAAGAGCCGCAATTTGGAAAGCGAAGATTCGATCACCACCAAGACCACCGCAAAGCACAGGACCTTCAGGAGAATAAGCGGAATTGCGGTTGCGACTTGAACGAGTTCGCGGCCGTGCGCGAGACCCCAGGGAGCGAGGAGCACGTTCAGAAAAATGCATGCGAGCACTAAGAATTTCATCTGGCCGCCCCACTTCATCAAGGCCGCTCCGCGGCCTGAAAACTCTAAACCTTTGGATTCGTCAATCATGGCGAGCTCAAAGTGGCCGGTGGGATTGTCCACGGGGATTCGTCCACCCTCGGCGAGAATGAGCATCAAAAAGGCGATCAGCAACAAGACATGCGAAGGCGAAAAAAAGGCGGCTGCATTCGCAATCCACTTTTGTTGCACGATGTACGGGATAGTGGACTGAGCGACAAAGGAAACAGTGAAAAAAACGATCATGAATACCGGCTCGGCGAGAAATCCCACCATGCGCGTCCGGCTTGCGCCCATTGGGCCGTAGGGATTTCCAGTGTCTACTGCTGCTAGGGCCGCGAAAAATCCCCCGAGACCAAGAAAAAATCCTCCAGCCAGCATGTCGCCCATAAAGGCGAAAGCCAAAGGATAATCTGTAAGCACAGGAATCAGCACAGTCACGAATATAGGTGTGACGAAGACCAAATACGGAGCGACTCGGAAGATCCAAGTCGTTTCCGAGGAGACGACTTCATCCTTGTGAAAGAGTTTCCAAAGATCACGATACGGCTGAAAAATGCTGGGTCCGCGCTTGCTCTGCACGATTTCTTTGAAGCGCGAAAGCACGCCTGAATATAGCGGAGCGAAACAGAGGACGAAGAAGACCTGAATCACATTGTATGCAATGGTTTGTCTCATGAGGCGCCACCGCTGGGAGCCTGTCCGATTGGCATTCGCTCAGGGACACGGAAACGTCTCGGGGGACAGCAAGCAAAAGTTTTGAAGAGTCTACCTATTAGCAGGACGCCGGAAGCGGGAACGACCGGAGGTGAAAAGGCAAGCTTGTTAGTTCTCTGCCCGTTCTGACAGATTATCCCGACTCCACCCATGAGTACCCTCGTGCAGGGCCCACCCCTGCGCAAAAGTTGGGAGGAGTTATCAGCCGCTGAATACTGCGGCGTTTTATCCCGAGGTGAACGGGGAGGCAAACTCCCTTGCCACCGACATTGAATCATAACAGGGGCGTTCCGACAAGTCGGTTTGGCACATTGCAGTGACAGGCATGAATTTCTTAGAGGCATTGGTTATCTTGCTCCCCCGCTGCGGCGGGCAATTTCCCGTCTGACGTGTTCCCGCATGTGCCCCGGCAGCCCTCCGCTTCGTGCGAGGTCGCGCAAATCTGTCAACAGAAGATTCGGCAAGAATCGAAGAGCAGCTCCCACAGGGGTATGCGGATTGCGCACCAGCGCCAGACGAACGAGATATCGAACCGACCACTTTGCGTCCTCGGCTATTTTGATCACGACGTGCTGCGGTACATTCGTACGCCAAAGGACGCGGACCACCTGAGCTTCCGTCAGAAAGGGATTCCGCAGAACGATCGGGAGCACGTCGGAATGCCCTTCGGCCAGCAGCGCACCCGCTGCGCGTGCGGGGCCGCGTCGCGCCAACAAGAGTTTTTCGCCGAGCGGAAGTTGTGTGACGCGGTCGGTCACGAGTTCCTCGGCGACGCAACGGATTTCGGCCGGCGCGGTGGGATGCATCGCCACCCGCACGAGGTCGAAAGCAAAGAGTTGACGCAGGAATGCCAGCGCATGCCGGCGCGGCGTGTGAGCGTGAGTGACGAGCGCCAAACGTAGCGGTTCGCTGCGAACCCATTTCCCGTTCCGCGCGATGGCATCCAAGACCGCTGCTGGCGTATCGGCGCGTCGGAGAAGCAACTGAATGTGCTTTTCTTCCAGAGGGAGGCTGAAAAGTACGGCCAGAAGTTCGTCCGGACCGGCCTCGTGAAGCATCATTGTAATCCGGTCGCTATCGGACGTTTCTACTTGCTGTGGTCCAGATTCCGGTTTTTCGGTCATCTGTCAGTTCCGATTTGTCCAGCGCCGTTGGAAGACCATTTGCCACTCAACACGTATTCGATTGCCCTTGCCAAACCGTTGTCTATATTCGAGCGTCTTACGTGCATCGCTGCCCGGCGAGCCTGCTCGCTAGACTTGCCCCTCGCGGCGCTGACGTCGGTTGCCTGAAACATCGGAATCTCCGCGGACGAATCTCCACCGCGGCCATTTGTTCCACTTCCGCCCGCACTTTGTGGCCGCAGAATTCATCGGTCACAGGAAACGTGACGGTAGAGGCGAACTCCAACGTCCGATGGCGATGCTGGTACGATCGTGCCCACAGCGCTATCTAGGTCGAAGTGTCTGCCAGCGTAACCTCCAAGAGCAAAGCGATCAGATCGTGCGGCGTCGCGTTCTAGCGGAATTCGCCTAGAATCCAAGCCGCACCACAGACAGACCACATCGCCTTCTGAAACCTTTGTTTAGCAACCGAGGCAGAGCAGCGAAACCTTTCCCTCAATTTCCGACAAGCGTGCGAATCTCCTGTTCCGCGAGGCCGAGTCGTGCCAGCTGCGCTCCGACCGCCGAGGTGCCCTGTGCTTTCGCATCGCGCGCGTGGTCCAAGGCGCTCGCCGCGATACGCGCAACTTCGTGCAGGAGTTTGCGAATCTCGACCTCTAACTTCCCATGGCTATCCTCAACTCGGTCCACTACATCGGATTGCACCCGCGTACTGTTCATCTCCAGCAAATATTCGAGAAACCTCAGCGCTTCCCCTTCAATGACGGAGAACGCGCCGACCAACCCAAGAAATACGTCGCCGATGTAACGCAGGGGCGAAGCTGGTTGAGCGACGTGGATCAACTCCTCGAAACGGAAGCGCGAAGCCACCCGGAAGCCTTTTTCCGAATCCAGAGCGTTCGGCATGCGCCCCAGTTCAGGAACTTTGGACTGCGAGAGCTTCTGCAGGAATTCGTTCCCGATGCTTACAAAGCGCGAAGCCACTTTGCGGTACTCCTCCTCGGCCCGGGCCTGTTCTTGGCCCAGCCAAGGAAGCACCCTGCGAGTCGCGACGGCCTGCGCCGCTCGCATCGCGTCGCGGCGAAAGTGAGGACCGAAGCGCTTCGGAACCTTGAGGAGCTCTTCTTTGTACTGCGCCGATGCTAGGCGACATGCATCGCCTAGAAACTCCTTACGCCGCTCAAGAAAGAAATCGGAAAGACGGTGTTGCTCAGCCATGAATAGGTAGCTGATTTCGCGAAGCGACTGCTCCGCCCCGCCGATGGTCTCCCGCATCGAGGCAATGCGCCGTTCCGATTCCTCGATGGGACGAAGAAGCGCTTCCCGCTCTTCCAAAGTGACCGCTAGCAGTTCTTCACCGAGCCGCCGTAGTCCACGTTCCCCTGCTGCCCGCACGAGTGTGCGGCCGGATTCATCCGCGAGTTTCTTCAGCCCCGCGACAAGAGCATCCCAATCCCAGTTGGCCTGTTTTTTTTCAAGCCGCTCGAACGCGCTAATCTCGTAAATCGGCTCCACCGGGCGGCCCAGGCGTTTCTCTAACACGTTCCGTGTGAATGGCGCGGCGATGCGCCGGTCCTCTTCTGATGTTCGGTCGGCTTTGTTGAGGACCACAAGCAACTGTTGGACTTGCTTACCGACTTGCTCGACCAGCGTCAACTCCTCACCCGCGATGGGAGGGTCGGCTCCGACCACGACGATGGCGGCGTCAATGTGCGGCACAAACCCATGCGTCGCCGCGGTATTTCCTGCGAAGACCGATCCCAGGCCCGGAGTATCCACGAAGCACATACCGTCGGCCAGAAGTGCGCTCGGAACAAAAACCTCAACTCCCGCGACTCCTTTCGCGTTTTCCGGGTTGTGTTCCTCCGAAACGTAGTCCATCAGCTCTTCGGGCGCTATATCCGTCCAGCTACCTCCTTCGAAACGGACACGTGCCCGGCGCTTTTCCCCGTAGCGGAGCACTGTGGGCACGGTAGTGATCGGCACGACTCCGGCCGGCAATACGCGGTCCTCCACTAGGGCGTTCAGCAAGGTGGACTTCCCACGTTTGAACTGCCCGACGCAGGCTACATAGAATCGGCCTTCTGCGAGCCGGTCCGCGAGGGCCGTGGCTTCTCCGGCAACACGCTCGGAACCTAATTCGAGACCGAGCTTGCCGAGCTGCCGCAGTCTTCCAGCGGCGTCACAGGGTTCCAGCGACGCTTGTGTCACAGGGTACCCTCCCTCCCCCGCCGCGATAACTGCTTTTTCAGTGAGAGCGCTCATTCTCCAATTCCCGACTATGCCGTTGTCTCGACCTGGGTCATTTGTTTCCGATCCCGCTAAGTGTCGCGGGCCGGGCTTCTGCTATCCAAGGGACCATGGCAATGGTTCACAAGATAATCGACATGCAACAATTTCGTTTTGATGCGCCCTTCGAAATGGTATTGGCTGTTAGCCGCGGCGCCGCACATCCTCACGATAGCCCCCGGCAACAATCCGCTGAAGTCTAAAATGTCCTCGCGGAATCCTTCCAAATCGAAGCGCGCCAGTCCGAATTGCCGGATCGCGAATTCCAGAAGCTCTTTCGCGGCGGCGTGCGGCATCGCACCGACCTGCAGCCTTAGCCGGTCGTTCCAATAAAGTTGTGCGCCGTGGCCCAGTTCCGTGTAGGTCCATCCCGGGGCGATGGCGTAAACCGGGGTCTTCTGATTCCACATCAGTTCCTTCACGATGCGCGCCAGGAGGTGCGACATCGGAGCCAGGTCTTCGAGGAAAATCCAGTATTCGCCCGCGCAAGCCGCGCGATAGAGCAATCCGCGCAAGCGAAGACTAGATTGTTCGTTCACCCAGTGCGAAAACGAAGCACCGAAGCCAGTATCCGCGCGAAACTTCGAGCGAAACAGGGGATCCTCGGCGAGTCCTTGGGCGATGCTCCGAAGAACGTCCTGCGGACTTCCGTTGCCGCTGGCGCATATGCAGCGCCGGGCGACGCGCGCCGGCATCTGAGAAATGGCCCTAGCGACCAAGGTGCTTTTTCCCGAATTGGTGGCTCCCCAAATCAAAAGGCTTTCCCGCTTGCGAATGGCTTCCTGCACACGTGCCAGTTCGCCTTGGCGGCCGAGGAATGGCCCGGTCTCTGGAATGATAGCGAGCGAGGATTGCGACGCGCTCACGACGTGAGTCCCCTCGTATTACGGACAGGCCACACATTCTCCGTCGAACCCGGCGTGGCCTTTCCGCTTGTTGCCGCCTTCATGTCTCGAGACATCTTTCTGCGCGTTACTGCGCGCGGACGCCGTCCTGATGTACGTACTTGATCACTTCCACGTCCGAAAGGGCGATCAAGCCTTCGTCGACCATCTCGTCGAGAAACGGAATGAGCTTGCGAATTTTATCCTCGGAATCCACAACGCTCACCATGGCCGGCGCATCGTGAGAAATGGACAGAAGGTGGGACCGACGGATCAAGGTGCTGGCCCCATAGCCTTCGATGCCGCGATAGACCGTCGCACCCGCCACATCCAGCTCCCGGCATTTGTTTACGATCGCGCGGTAGAGAGATTGGTCACGCGATTTGTCGTCTTCGCCAAAGTAGATGCGGAGCAGTTTGGCTTTTCCTTCGAGTTTCATGCGCGCTGCTCCTTTCTCCGCTCATGGTCCACATAGTCGTGCGTGTACTTAATGATGTCGACGTCGGAGAGCACGACAAGTCCCTGCTGCACCATTTCGTCGAGAATGGGCATGACTTTGCGGAGTTTTTCTTCAGTGTCGATTACGGAAAGCATCATGGGGCGGTCGTGGGATAATCCCATTGAAGAGCCCTTGTGGATGCGCCGGTTGGCGCCGTAGCCGAGAATCCCTTGATACACCGTGATGCCCGCGATGTCGTTCGAGCGCATGCTCTCGACGATCGCTTTGTAGAGAGGTTTCTCATGCCATTTGTCGTTTTCTCCGATGTAAATGCGCATCAACTTGGCTTTCCCTTCGCGTCGCAGGGCGTGCTGTAGCTCGTCGCGGAATTCCTTCTTCTTAGCGATCTCGGCGGGCTTGACGACCGTGGTGTCGTGCACTTCGATCAAGCCGGTGCCGGCCATTTCGTACAGTTTCGGCAGCAGCTCCTCGACCTTCTCCGCGCTCTCGATGAATTCGATCTTGATGGGTAGATTCTCAGTTAAGCGGAGAATGCGTGTGCTGTGGAGGTGATGGTCGGCGCCGAAACCGGCCATGCCGCGCACGACGTTGGCTCCCGAAACCTGGTGGTAAAACAGATAGTCCAGGATCGCTGTATACACTGAACTGCCGTGATAGTGATGGTCCTCCCCGACATAGATAATCACCTTCTTCGCAGGCCCGGGCTTCAACATGGCGTCTCCTCTCCAGGAATACCGCGCTGACATACCAAGAACTCCGCCGCCCTGCCTAGCACGCCGCCGCCGGCATGTTCTCCCCGCCCCGCGTGTTGCGCGTAGTCTGCAAGGTCTCGTTCTAACCCCTCCCAGGTTCTAGAAAGCAATTCCGCAATCATCTTCCGGCCTTCCGGAGAAAGCTCTCCCGCGATTCTCGTCGCGTGGTGCAGGCAGAGGGTGCCGTGTAGGCGCATCCACTCGAAGAATGCCGTCGTCTGCATCTTCCTCGCGAGTTCCTTCAACTTCTCGGATTCCTCCTGCATCAACCTTTCGCAGAAGTCGCATGGCATTCGGGCGGCTTTGGTCCCTTCCCTGCGGCGCGTCCGCAAACTTTGCAAGAGAAGGTCCGCGGCAACGAGCCCTGGGCCAGCTCTCGCCAAGGCCCAGGCATGGTGATTGCACAGGCGCTTCGCGCTCGGTATGCCCGTCTCTTCAGTCAGTTGCGTCTGGCGTTGGCGCAACATCGTGCAAATCGGACAGGTTCCGTGCGCGACTGCCTCGGCGACCGTGTATTTGCGTACCGCTTTGGCTCCATTCATGCGCTTAGCCTCCCAACGATTGCACCCAACCAGACGGCCAAAAAGCCAATCAACACGCTCAAGATTATGTTTAGCAAGGCCATTGACAACTCTCCCTCCTGCATCACCCGAAAGGTCTCATACTCGAAAGTCGAAAACGTTGTGTACGCGCCGATGAATCCGACGGGGATTAGGTAACGCCAGTTCGGGCTCCAGTGCGTCCGCTCGGCTAGCAGCGTGATCATGAAACCAATTAGAAAGGAACCCGAACAATTGATCACGAACGTTCCAAATGGAAAGCGCGTGCCAATTTTCGCGCTGATGAAGCCGCCGAGCCAGAAACGTGCGATCGCTCCCAGAAACCCGCCGATGCCCACCATGAGATACTTGCCCATCGCCCCTCTCGCCTGTATTGCTATCGTTAGTGTTCACAACCGCACCAGCCATTTCCGTCAGTCCGTAGATGTCAGGGAAAGACTCGTTTCGCTTTCGCCGGACGGGCCGCTCAAATTGCGCAGATCGCTTAGCAGCGCGTGCTCTTCCTCCGAACCTGGTGTCAACGCGGCCAGCGCCCTCTCTGCCTGGGCGCGGTAGCCGTCCGCGAATGACGAGAAACGTTTCTCGAATTGCTGAAGAACGGAGTTGCACCAACCGCGATAAAGGCCGCCATAAACCGCGAGCCTTTCATTCAGCGATTGCTGCAACTGGGAACGTACTTCGTGCCGCACGACGGCTCGAGTCGCAGCCTTGCCGAACAGGCGGCTCCACTTGGGTGGAGTGAGGCGCAGATCGCGCGGACTGAAATCAAACACTGGCATAGCCCGGATGGCCGATGTGAATTCCTCATCCGAGGGCCCGTCGGGGAGGCTCAGCGCCTTGGCCGCACGGATTAGTTCCGACCGAAGCTCGTGCGCCAAGTTATCCAAGACGTGGCGGTACACCTTGACCTGTTCATGGACGTTCCTCAATATGTTCTCGAAAACCACCAAATCAACAGTTGCGGACCCATCCTTGTTCCCTTGCCACTCTTCGGTGAGGCGGTCAGCCGCACGCTCCAGCAGCCAATCGCTGTTGTGAGAGAACCAATCGATTTCCCGCTCCAGCTGAATGCGCTTTTCAGAAATCTGCCCGGTGACGCGGCGCAACCCCGCTTCCACTTCTCGTAGGGCTTCCGGGTCCGTGCCGGACACGCCACGGCTTCTCCGGACGCGCAGGGAAAGAGCCGCCACCACCGAATCCCGCAACGCACCAACCTTGCGTTTGATGGACAGTAACTTCATCTCCCGACTGCGTTCGAACAAGGGATGAATTTGCACTTCGAACCATCGCTCTAAAAGCACTCTGTGGCCAGGTATCGCGCTCACCGCGTACACGGGAATATCGAGATGGCATTGCTGGCTTACTTGCTCCTTTACATAGCTAATCATGTGCTCCGCCTCTTGCTCGGAAAGTAGGTCGGCCTTGCTGAGGAGAATCTGAACGGGTATGGCGGCCTCCTGCAGGGTTTCTATGGTCTGCAGGTCCTCGGTGGTCAGTGTCGATCCAGTGTCGATAAGCACTACACCCAGGTCACACTTCGGCAGATAGGCAAGGGTCTCGGAGGCCCCCGTCGTTGCCAGAGATCCAAGGCCGGGTGTATCCACGAGCGTGACGCCTTCGCGTAGTCTCGGCGAAGGCAGGTCGAGGACAATTCTCGTGACTCGCTTTTCGTTGTGGGGATTATGCCTTTCGCTGGCGAATTCCATCAGCCGGTTCACTTCCAAAATCTGGGTAGGCCTTTCCGCAAAAGTTACGGTCAGCCCCGGAGCCGGTCCGAACCGGATACGTGTTGGTACCGCCGTGATCGGTGTGACGCCCACCGGCAAAATCTCTTCACCCAATATCGCGTTGAGCAAGGACGACTTTCCCGCGCTCACGCGCCCGAACACGGCAACTTCGAGGCTCTGGTCTTCCAATCGGTCCGCGATTCCGGCGATGGAACTGCGAAACTCTACAAGCCCTCGCTCCGTCACGACACGTTCAATTTTCGCCAGTAGTTCCAGCTCGGATGTGGTCTGTTCTAAGCGCTGCAGGCGATTCTTGAGATCCCGTCCCGCGCCCTGTAGCAAGTACTGGTTCACGCGCGCGACAAGCCCCCTCAACTCACCACTGATGCCTTCGAGTTCCGTGGCCAGCTGGGGAGAAAGGTCACCGTATCCGCGCATATATGGCGGGCGAAGCTCCTCCGCCGCGATATCGATGACAGTCAAAGAGGTGTGAACCGCGCGGCTGGTCGGGCACCACGCATCGGGGCGCGGAATTCCCTGACCGTCGAGAACGCGGGCGAGCTGCGCGCGAATGCGCGCGAAATAGTCTTCGATGGTCCGGCGTTGAGCCGGTGTGATGTCCTGGAGGTATTTCGGGAACGCTGCCTTTGTCGCGGCAGAATTCAAAATCTCTTCTGTCTCGCCGATGACCTTATCGATGTATTTGCAGGTAACCGCCAGACGGCGGGCCTGAAATTCGTTTAAGGTCGGGGATGAATCATAGTCTCCGGAAGTCATGCCGCCCTCACAGTCCGAGGGATAGTGCGCAGCAGTTCTGCACTCAATCGCTCAGTTCGTGATCTTCTTCCAGGATTTCTGCGGCGGGAACTTTTGATTTTCGCAGACAAACCCACCAAGCAAGAAAGCCTAGTAGGAGTCATCTGCCCGAATGGGCGGTTACGGGTGAACTCCAACACCCACACTGCCAGAATCGCATAATGCGGATGCTACCGTCAAGCATTTTCGAGGGAATTCAGATGCTTGATTTTCTAATCCAACCACCAACCTATTTCTGCTTTCAGGTCTGACAAAACCTTGTAAGTCTCCGCGCTGACATCAGCAATCGGACTCCACGAACCTACCTCATGATACTTTGCGCTCAAAGTTTTCAACGCTTTCAGCAAATTCTCGGCCTTTTTCTGCAATCCTTTAGATTCTGTTTTCGTCATGAATTTCGTCTTTTCACATCTTGGAAGACAACCGTGAAATTCCCTTTTCGAGACATGGACACATTTCAGCGACGTTGGAGATAGACGGCCGGGCCCCGAACCGCGACCGAACCTCTCTCGCTCATCGACGGGTTCGTCCAGGATGCGGCTGCACGTTGCGATGGCCGGCCAGCAACGTCAATGCCTGCTTGGGCGCCTGCCATTCCTCCTCCGAAATCAGATCGCTGCGCCGGCCTTCGTGTTTCAGAGCATAGCGCTGCAGATTTTCCGCCACTCGACGGAAGGTCTCGCTTTCGCGGAGCAGAATGTCCTTTCCAATCGTTGTGCTCCGCAGCGCGCGCAGAATCTCTTCCAGGTGTGTGAGGCAAAAGTGCTTAGCTGGCATTTTTTCGGTGTTCGCAGCGCTCTCGAAAGCCGCAGCGAGCTCCTGGATCGCTCTTCGTTCTGCCTCCGCCGCTCTTTGGCATGCCGGGCAATCCTCTTGAGCAGACGTGGGGGGGCCGCTCACGCCGTTCCTCCCATGCTTCGAAGCGCGGCCCTCGGCGAGGTCCCGCAAATCTTGGCTGAAACGGAAAAGCAACCATGGGTACGCGCTACAAATTCCTTGCGGCGAAGCTAGATTCGCGTACTGCCAAGTATGCATCGCGCAAAAACCTCCAGCTTCCGCGTGCTCGCGCTGGACTTCTTCCGAAACGCAAAGATCGTATTGGTAGGTGCGCAGGAAATCGAAGACCGCATCCACGATCCGGTCGCAGACCGCGCAGTTCAGCCGCAACAACGAATCCGATCGTTGGTAATTCCCCGCAACCTCGTAAGCGGAGGAGCCGGGGCGTTCTCTGTCCGTGGCGTGCTGGGCGATCTCTCCGCGCAACACTTCCACGCGAGCCACCAATGCGTCCCGGTCTCCGACACCGCTTGCCACCAACATCTCCACGGCCCGATCGCATGCCTGTAGGAGAAAATCCTGCTGCTTGTGCGAAGTCACATACGCAACGATGTCCTCTTCGAGAGCAGCCAGGCCGCTCTCCTCGAAATGGCATGCGTCCGAGTTCGGGCGGGCGGCCAGCGCATCCCGCGCGGAAACCGCATAGATCCGCACCTGGGCTTCGGCGAGTTCTTCGACTACCTTCTCCTTCACGAAGTCGATCACACGACTCATCTCCTCTGCGGAAACCAAGTCCATCTTGTTTACGACGACAAATAGCTGGCGCACGGACAAGCGACATTGCCGCAGATAACCCAGCTCCGCGGCGGTCAGGGGCGCGTCACAACTGGTCACGAAGACGATGGCGTCAGCGCTTGGAAGGAAGTCCAGGGTCGTCGCGGTGTTCTCTTGGACCGCCGAGCCGAGACCAGGCGTGTCCACAAAGAAAAAGCCGCGCTGCAGAATCTCGACGGGAACCTGGACCTCTGCCATGGCGATCCGGTTGCGATTCCCTGGATTAGCGCGTTCGGTAATGAAGTCCGCCAGCTCGTGGACCCAGATCTCGCGCGTCAGGTTGCTTTCCGCGTAGCGGAGAATGACGCGTTCCCGGGTCCCATAACTGACCGACGTCACCGCCGAGGTGACCGGCACAATGCCGGAAGGAAGATAGTCCTTGCCGAGAATGGCGTTCATAAGCGTACTCTTTCCTCGGCTAAATTGACCCACGACCGTGAGATAGAAACGGTCGTCGGCGAGCTTCTTGGTCAACTCCAATATAGAATGCTCGAGCGTTTGCTGTTTGGTTCGATAGGCGGCCGCGTTAGCTTCACGCAGAATTTGCGCCAGTGCGTGCTTCCAGGCTTCGTAACCGGCGAGCGGCGACCGTGATTCGGTGCGTTGCGCAGGTTCTCCCTCAGCCTGTTGCATGTTCCCGTTTCCCATGGTCCCCTCTTTCGCGCGACATGGCCTGCTCTTCCGAAGATTGAATGCTGGCCAAGATGCGCAGCACTTGGTCGCTAAAGGGCTCTCCGCACACCAAGAGCCGGCGCGCTGCAAGTTCTTCGGCAATCAGTTGCCGGAGGTGGTTGTAATTCCGGTGGAGGCATTCGTGGATCTGAATTTGCGCGAACCAATGCGCCCGCGCCAGCGAATGAATCAGGAAACGCGCCGCCACCTGTTTTTCTTCTAGGGGGGCGCTGTCCACGGCAATCCTCGCCGCAATCAGCGCAATGTCTTTGTCTTGGTCGTTGAGCAGAAGGCGCAGCTCGTTCCATTCCTCGAGAGTGAAGGACAGCTCCGAAAGGATTTTCACGACTGCACGCCGCCTTCGGCGCTCAGACGGTTTCTCCTCTCCCTCCTCCGTTTGTGGGAGAGCAGCTCGGACGAGAGCTGGCTTGACCTTTCCGGCAATTCGGCAGAGTGCCTCGTCCGCGGCGGGGCGGCAAATGTCGTCGCCAAGCGCACGAATGAATATGTCCACCGCGTCCACGCGCTCAAACTTTCCGAGAGCTTCCATCGCCCCTGGCAACATCCTGGCTTGCGCCAAGTTCTTCAGGAAGTCATACACTTCATCCGTACGCCATTCTCCGAGGCAGCGTGCCGCTGTGTTTTCGACAGCTTCCTCTCCAAAACGAACCTCGAAGTCAGGGATGTGCCGCTTCTGCGAGAGGTATTCGAGCAGCACCTCTTTCGCGCCCAATTGCGCAAGCGCCTCGACGGCTCTCTGGCGCGGCTGAAAGATGCCACGAGGCTCTCCTTGCAGGAGATATTCCCGCAGCGGTTCAACTGCCCGCTCGCCACAGCCGACCAGCAAAGATACCGTCAGATCCCCGCTCCGTAGCGACTCGAGGTCAGCGACGAAAGAGCGAATTTCCTCATCGTTGTAGTCCCTGCTGCCCGATGGTGTCCCCATCCGCTTCATTCGCGCGCCCTCCTCGCGCCTCCAAATTTCCCTCAAGAGCCAATGTAAGACGTGTGGCCCGCGTACACTGCCCGCGATCCAAGTTCCCGTTCGATTTCAAGAAGCCGGTTGTATTTGGCGACTCGTTCCCCGCGGCACACCGAGCCCGTTTTGATTTGCCCTACCCCCGTGGCAACGGCAAGGTCGGCAATGGACGAATCATCGGTCTCACCCGAGCGGTGCGAGACGACGGCCGAATATCCGTGTTGGCTTGCAAGCTCGATGCACGCCAACGTCTCGGTCAGCGTTCCGATTTGATTTAGTTTGATGAGAATTGAGTTCGCAACTTTCTTCGTGATTCCTTCGGCAAAAATCTTGGTGTTGGTTACGAAGATGTCGTCGCCTACCAGTTGAACTTTTTTCTTCAGCAGCTTCGTCATTCCTTGCCAACCCGACCAATCATCTTCAGCCAGGCCGTCTTCGATCGAAAGAAGAGCGGGGTACCGATTCAACCAATCCTCCCAAAGACCGATCATTTCCTCCGAACTCTTCCGTGCGCCATTCGATTTGTGGAACACATAGACACCATTCTCGTAGAACTCGCTTGCGGCAGGGTCGATATGAATGGCAATTTCCTCCCTGGGCTTGTACCCCGCCTTCTGAATTGCAGCCAGCAGAAGTTCCATCGCTTCCACATTCGAGCGAAGCTTCGGAGCGAATCCGCCTTCATCACCCACGGCGGTCGAATATCCGGATTCGTGAAGCAACCCACGCAGAGCGTGAAATGTTTCGACGCCCGCGCGCAGCGCTTCCGAGAATGACGATGTGCCCACTGGCGCGATCATGAATTCTTGAAAGTCCACATTATTGTCGGCGTGCTTGCCGCCGTTCAGGACATTCATCATCGGCACTGGCAGAACGTATTCTTCTCGCTCTTCCAGATAGCGATATAGGGGCAAACCCATTTCATCGGCGTTGGCATGAGCGACCGCCAGCGATACTCCGAGAATAGCGTTCGCGCCGAGCTTCGACTTATTCGGCGTGCCGTCGAGTTCGATCAGCACCGCGTCCAGTGCCTTCTGTCCTGCGAAGTCACGGCCCCGGACAACCGGAGCGATCAGCTCGCGAACATTGGCGACGGCTTTCAGCACGCCTTTTCCGCCATAACGCTTCGGGTCGCCATCCCGAAGTTCCACGGCTTCGCGCTTCCCCGTCGAAGCGCCCGAAGGCACCTTTGCTACACCGATAGCTCCACTCTCCAAGCGTACAACCACCTCAATCGTGGGATTCCCCCGTGAATCCAGGATCTCGATGGCATCAAGCTCCTTGATTTTTGACATGGGCCCTCTCTGTAGTGGATTTGGGAACAGCTCCGGCTCGCAAAACTTCGACCAGAAACTCTTGCACTTCGGAAGACACTGGCATCGCGCGTATATGTCTTGCCGTTCTCTCGATAGGGTACGAATATGATCGAAGAGAAACGGATCCGTTTTCCCAAGCAGCGTAACAGGCCGACGGACGGCTGTCCTTCGGCTGGCCAATGCTCCCGGGATTCACTACCAACTGCTCTCCTTTGCGAACAGAAAACTGGACGTGTGTGTGCCCTACAAAAAGAAAATCTGTTCCTGCCACCGACAATTCCTTCCTCCACCTCCGGGCGTCTTCGTCGCAGTACGCGTACAACGGATCGGAGGGCACGGCGTGGCAGAGATAGAAGGTCCAGCCCCCTCGCTGGACCCAACTGTAGTACGGGAGATCCGCAAGATACTCTTTCTGTTTGTCGCTGAGCAGGGACGCTGTGTATCGACGAGTTTCCTCGGCTGCTTCGCGAAACGCCCTCGAGCAGCGCGGGTCGCGCCCGAACGCCACGGCATCATCGTGATTTCCGCGCACCACAAGGGAAGCTTTTTGCCGGACGAACTCGACGACTTCCGCCGGCTGTGGGCCGTAATTCACCAAGTCCCCAAGCACCCAAAGTTCGTCGTAATCTTCCGGCAATGCTTTTAGCGCTTCGTAGTTCCCGTGAATGTCGGAGAGGATCACGATCTTCGGAGTATCACCGCGGCGTCGTTGCTTCTCAGCGGCCCCTCTTCTTTTCTCGTTTTGCTTTTTCAGCCCATTCTGCACCGTGGTCCTCGCTCTCCGCTGCTGAGGACTTTTCGTCCTCACTTCCGCTGACGTGCCATATACGAGTCGTCCGATTCGCCCGAATCCCGAGTAAGCATGAGCAGAACGACCTAGTCCTCACTGCCCGCGCTCGGGCCATCAGATAGGCTCATCGAGAATTCCTCGTTTAAGCCAAATATCTGGCGATATAAGTCTTCGCCATAACTCGTCTCTAGCGGCTCGCCTTCGAGCAGCCTGAAGGTGCGTGTCCCATCTGCCAGTCTTTCGGCGCGTAGGAAGATTGCGTCCTGCATCTTTCTGGTGAAGATCCCGTGGGCGAATTCATAAAGATGCGTCACGTAGAAGACCTTGATGTGTTTCTCCAGCAAAGCGCAGACGACCTGTTTCGCAATCTCCGACCCCTCCCGATCGTTCGTCGCCGCAAAGGATTCGTTGAAGAGTACGATCGAGTTGGGCACGATGTGGACCGCGATCTCACTCAGTCTGGCGGCCTCCTCATCAAACTTCCCACTCTTCATGGTTGTATCTTCTTCGCGTTTGTAGTGCGTAAACAGGGCGGGGCAGACTCCGGCCTCGAAGGCCTCGGCACCCACGAACATTCCGCATTGCATCATCACCTGTGCCAAGCCAATGCTGCGCAAAAAGCTCGATTTTCCGCCTTGGTTGGCGCCCGTAATAATCGCAAGGCTCTTGCCATTGGCGTCGGCGGTGTTGCTAACGGCTCGGCGCTCCAAATGGAGCGACAGACATACGTCATAGAGACCGTCGAAGCGATACTTGCGCTCGTCCGGAGGCGCCGGCAAAGGAAAGCAGACCGACACTTCCTTGGCTGTCAGCCGTCCGTGCAGATTCAGACAGCAGACATAGAAGGCCAGCTCTGTCCGCAGCATCTTGAAGAAACTCAGCACGTGATCCGCAGATTGGGCCAGTGCAATCGCCACTCGGCTGATCGCCCGGTGACGCATATCCCCAAGAATCCGAGCGCCGGCTTCGTCGCGCTCATGCAGTCGAAAGGTATAGCCCGGCACCTTTTTACCAAGGAGGCGCTGAAACCAGTTTGGGTCCTTTCCTCGAACCAGACGAAGGACGTAGTTCGTGCTCTCGTTCCACTCGCCGAGTTCCGCGCTCAGCAAAATGCCTCTACGGAACTTCAAATCCGCCAGGTAGGTTTGAATGGTGGCCAGATAGTCGTCGTCCAGTTCCTTTTCGAGCATGGCGAAAAGATTAGCGAAGGCGTCGGATTCGAATTGGCCGGTTTCTTGACTGGCGATATCTCTCAGCTTCCGGAGCATAACGGACAACAGTTCCAGAAAGTCGAGCGCGTTGTACAGCATTGAGCTCGGGTAATGGGTGGACATGCTCCAGGAGTGCTTGAGCGAGGCCTCCAGGGTCTGGACCGTCAAGTGGTAAAGGGACCATGTTGCCGCAGGATTTTTCAAGCAATCCTTCAAGGCCCTCTGCCGGTACAAGATAGTGTCCTCGTCGTTCTGAAATCCAGTGAGAAGCGCTCTCCGCGCCACCTCCAGCAGAAACTCGTCATCGCCTGCCAAGGCGTGCAGCAGCGTATTCAATTCCAGATCTTGCATTAGGGTCCGCTCGTGACTAGACAACTGCTTCTGCCGGTAGGCTTCCCGGTCGCGGTACGCGACATGACGCGGCAATTCATCCAGGCCGAAGTCTCGATCGCGATGCATCAAGAGCGCTTTCATGCCTTGATTCGCTCCTTCAACTGGTCATACGTCACGCCATATTTCCGGGCGATGGCCAGAGCGTACGCAAGGCCATCGGCCGGTCTGCGCTCCAATTTGTAGGTGCGCACCGCGGGATGCGCCGGATCGACCGCGCTGACGACGCTCACCATTTTTTCGTCGAAAGATGCCAGCTCATCGAGGAAGGTGACGCAGACGCCGAGCACGTCCAGCGCGGAAATTCTCTCCATGATCTTCCGTCCCAAATAGAGAGCGTCCTTGAGGGTGGTCGAGGCGAAAATTTCGTTCATCACGATGAGGCTGTTGGGCGTGGCTTCGTCCAATATCTTGCGAATGCGAATCAGGTCGTCTTGAAGCTTGCCCCGAAGATTTCGGATGTCTTCCTCTCGCTCGAAGTGTGTGAACAGCCGGTCGAAGAAGAAGAGGTGAGCCTCCTCACCGGGTACTGGACAGCCCAACGCCGCCAGATAATGCATTTGGCCCAACGTGCGCGCAAAAGTTGTCTTCCCTCCTTGGTTCGGGCCGGAGACGACGAAGACGCGTTCCCGCCCGCTTAGATAGAAATCGTTCGTGACAACGGCCGTCCTTCCGTCGAGGAGCTTGGTCGCCAGCGCGAGATCGAAAACGCCATGGCCGCATATCTCTTTCGAGGATTGAGAGATCACCGGATGGCAGAAACGTAGGTTTTTGCGCTGGAACTTTTCGATGTAAGACAGATAGGCAACGTAGAACTGAACCTCGCGATCAAAGCGTGCAATTATTTCATCCAGATACTCCGCGTGTACGGCGCAGAAGTCATCGAGAGCGGCGAACGTGCTAGGAAAAAGCATCGCAACTCGATCCTGAATTTGCGCTTCGACATGGTTCATTCCCTCCCATTCCCTAGTCTCGAGCCAATGCTGACTCGCCATGCCACTTCTGAATTTCGCGAAAGTTTCCTCGACCGCAGCGCTGTAGTTACTATCCCCATCACTGTGGCGAACCGTGACGCTCCCGTCCCTAATCAGGAGGCAGTACCGAATTGCGGACAAATCCGATTTCAGTTTGTCTGCCTCCGTCGCGAGATTCTGGAAGGAAATTGATGCGGCATACTCCGTCAGACACTCGTGGAACGCGCGCAGGCCTCGCGATTTCAGGTCGAGAGCACACAGATCCCGAGAGAGACCCTCGACCGCTTTGCAATAGACTTCGACCCCGCCCAAGAAGGATCGTTCCATCGCGTATCTGTAGTAATCGAGCTTCTTCGCTTGCGCAAGTCGCTCGCGCATAGTGCGCATGAGCCGGGAGAACGACTTGATAGCTTCCATCAATTCCGAGTTTCCCAGATCTTTCATAACCTCCTGGCGATAGACGACGCCGTCGAGATCCTTCGGACGGGAGTAATAGAACGGCGCGAGGTCGTAGTCTTTCCAGTCGCCCGTCACGGCCTCGATGATTTGATCGAGATTCAAGTCGCGAAAAAAGGCTGGCGTCTCGTGCGTTTCGCTTCCTGTGCTACCTTCGGGCCCAACAAACAGGATGCTGTGGAAAGGCCTGCTGCTCAGGCAAGCTGACTGTTCCTTTGCATTGGGCGATGGAGAACCGGCTGCCCGCAAGTCCACGTTGCAAACCCCACTTAGTCTAAATTGTATTTCGGGAATCGTGGCGCGGGATGAGAGGACTCCGCGACAAGAATCCCTTGTCAGGAGTCATCATCTGTCCCGGCTTACCTTCAGGAAGGACAGCGGTTATAAGGCGAACTCCCTCGCCCGATGAAATACTAGCACGACGACACACACTGTCAACGGCGCTTGGAGAAGACCGACCGTGTACTTCCTAATTTGGGGGACGCCGGAGGCATGTGTTGACGCGACCCTTGGCCCAGGGTCTCTGTGCCTCTCGCATGTTCAAATGGCCAGATTTGCTCTGACCTGCTCCAGAATTGGCCGAACAGCCGCGTGACTCGGCAGCGTTCCATGCGCTTGCCTCCACTTTATACACTCGGATCGCACAAAACGCGCCAGCGATAGCTGGGGACCCATACCGCAGCCAAGGTGACGCCTGCAGCCCGATCGCTGCTTTTCGCGCCTCTCGCTCCGATTCCAGTCGCACACCCTCCCTGATCTGCCGCGCGTGTTTGGCTAATGACCCTTCGATTTCAGAGATGACAGCGATCCATCGGGAATCCGCTCGTGGGGCAATCCAAATCTCGCTGACAAGAGCCTCCAATGTCCCCAGTTCTTTCGGCAGCGCCCGCAGCACATCCAAGCAAATCACATTCTCCGATCCCTTCCAAATCAAACATTACGCTGTTCTGGGGGAACAATCTGCGAGACCGTCCGGGTTGTGCGCCCAAGGCAGGCGCTCCCTTCTATCATGCTCACTGGTTTAGCCGACCACTAGCACGCCATGGAACGAGTCCATCCGAGATTCGAGAGGTAGAGGTTGGTCATTGACGGTCGCAGAGAAACTTCTTTCTCAACCCACAACCCAACCCACAACATGAGATGTCTTGTACGACTTCCGAGTAGTTTGGCAGTCCCCGCGGTCTTGTAAGTTGTTTCAAAGCCAATCCACGCTACGCTGTCACGATACAGTTCTTAGCCCATCCATGCCCAGCGTGTCGAGATGCGCCGGGGCTGAAGGTCGAGATCGAGGGATGCGGCCACCGTCCGTGCCGCAGCTTGAATTGGCATACGAACCGCACCCCAAATCTCTTATTGCTGCCTTTTGCTGCCTCGTTTCTATGTAACATCCGTCACATCAGTCAGATATGGCGGAAGCGTGTGGGAGTCGAACCCACCATTCGACCCGCGAAGGGCCGAATCGCCGGCTTTGAAGGCCGGGAAGATCACCGGACCCCTTTCGCCTCCGTTCAGAGTATAGGGGTCAGGCCCGTACGGTTTCAATTGCGGCGGCAGCAGTCTTTGAGCGGATCAGCGCAGCAACCAGGTCATAAAGCTTCGGGCTGGTGCAGACTTCGTAGTAAGGATGTGTGGAGGCTGCGCCGATTTTGCCGTCAGGAAGCAGTTCGCGGGCGAGGCCTTTGCGCAGAACGATTAATTCCACGGATTCTCCCATGGGTACTTCGCCATAATGCAGCGTCACATTTTCCCTGCCCCAGGGCATCTCAAGTTTCGTTTCGACGGAATCGAGCGAGATTTCTTCAGACAATTTCTGGAACCCTTCCTCGTTCAGCTCGATGCCGTTCATATTGAAACGCACGAGGAACTCGTCCAGTTCTTCCGCGGAAGCACCCTTCATGGCTGTAAGGAATTGATAGACGCAGAAATGAGTACTTTGCCGGGACAGCATCCGCTTGGCGAGTTTCGCGCAGCCGGAGAGGCGATCCGACAGATTCAGCGCTTTCGAGATCATGATCTTGGAATCGCCGTCCGTCCAATACGTTGGCGCGGAGCCCTGAAACGCCACGCCGACTCCAAGCTCGAGCGAGGGAAGATCGCTTGCGGCGGCGCGGTCGTTGTAGGAATTGCACACGGCGAGGATTTGGCGCGAAAGAATGCATGCTTTGGCAACCGCACGGGCATAGGTGCGCGTCGATTCCGTTTCGAAGATCGCCAGGATAACGGCATCGCCCTCGATAAACACCTTTTTGGCACCGAAGCGGTCGAGCAACTTTTTCACCGGCTCGTGTAGATTCAAGCTGAAGTGCGATGCCGGGCTCAGCCCGCGGGAAAGCAAATCCTGCGTCATCTTTGTCGAGCCGCGCACGTCAGCCTTGATGATCACGTGCGAAACGACCTGGTCTTCCTGGAGCTTGGCCTCATCCTGGAGGACGCACTCGTAGAGTCTGTTGTTCAAGCGCGAAAGGTCCCTGGCCTGCTCGGTAGTAACGAGATGAACGCGCTCCATGCACGTTGAGAGGTGCTCCGCATCGTGAAGATCACGGCGCAAACGCAGAAAGTCGGTTGCAAAGCGAAGTACGAAGCCCTGCATTTCCTCCTTTGAGTAACGGCGGATTTTTCGGGAGAGCTCTTCGATGGGCTTCAACGACAGTTGCTTGGCGGGAACGTGCTTCAACACTTGTTCGACCTGCTTCATCTCCTCCTTCGAGACTAGCGCCTTGCGAAGCTGCTGCAAGTGCACGGGCGGGCAGTAATCTTTGGCAATCGGGCGGATCTCGTAACTTGCCAGAACGTGATAAAGAACGTCGCTTTGTTCCAGCCGCTCGACGAGTTGCGCCAGCAGCTTCGCCTGCTCCCCTGATTGACCATCCCCGGCGGAGCCGTCGAAAAGACGCTTGGCGTTTTCCGGATCGTTCAGGTAGTCACCTAGGCGACCCCTGTAGCCCTTGTTGAAGAAATCCAGTTTCTGCTTTGCGGCATCGATCTGCGGACCCATCTCTTCCAGCTTCACTTCCTGGTGCTTCAGCCTCATTTCGATATCGCTTAGGGAAGCCTTCAAATCCGATGGATCGGCCGAATTGAGGAATTTGTTGAAAAAACTTTCACCTCTCTCCATTTTCTTGCGTGTATTCTCACGCTGCTCTTCGAGACTGGCGACTTCGGCGCGCATCGCTGCGGCTTGCTCAAGTAGTGCATTGTGAGCTTGATTGGCCTCGGTAAACGCAGGGTCTTGCCCGATCGTGAGCCCAGCCTCGCAAAGGAATTCCTGGAAAAGCGTATCCATGGCTTCGAAGCGATCAGGGTCTCGGGCGTAATTTCCGAGCAGAACGTAGTGCTCCAGGAAATAGACGTCGTCTTTTCCGCCATCGAGAAAGATGATGCGGTTCTTCAGCAGTTCATAGAGAGGGGCAAAATCGTCGCCGAAGAGAGCCCGCCGCGTTTTGGCGATGACGTTTTCCTCGGCATCGACAAGCATCTGAGCGACCTGTTGGCCAACGCCGCGGATTACCTTTCGGCGCGCGGACTGCAATTCCGATAGTCGCGCCTTGATCACATGCGCCTGTTGGCTGCGCTCGAAGAATTCGCCGCGCTGGCGGACCCATTCCTTCCCTTCAAGGATGAGGTTTGCGAATTGATTGGTTAGTTCCTGCGTGAGAAATTTTAGCAGGCCGAGGCGGAAAACGAGGTCGATTTCGATATTCTTGTGATACTTGGCTTGGGTCAGAGCGCTTTGCAGGAGTTCCGTCAGCAATTTGCGGAACCCCATGTTGTCCAGGCTCTTCACCGTGCGGAGCTCTATGCCGGAAAAATATGTGGCGCTGGTGCTCTGGCGAATCAAGTCAAACAAATAGTCGCGCGCGGCCTGAACAAACTTCGGGCTAAGGAACACATCGTGGTGGATATTGTCCACCCCGATGGCCAACGATCCCATGGGAATCGTGACATTGTAGCTCTTAAGTTCGATTCGGGCCGCTTCTGCCAAGCCAAGTGTTAGAGTCTCGTCAGGCATCCGCTCCACCAGAAGGGGCTTTAACCAAGCTAGCAGCGCACATCGGGCTCCGCAACAGTGCTGGTTGCTTCGGTAACTAGAGAGTTAGGACTGTGCCGCAAATACCGATAAACACGGGAGTTACGAGAGGGTGATGCGGCGGGTGTCCCCACCCCGATGCTCCAGGTGGATACAGACTTGTGGCCAGGGTGATGGCAATGGAAAACGCTCTGACCATTCCAAAATCACCACCGCCGGTTTGATGAAAATATCTTCCAAACCGAGTGTCTCGAAATCGTGAAAACTTTCGATCCGATATAAATCGGCGTGGTAGACCTGCGCTTGTTTCCCGTAGGCATGAACTAAAGTGAACGTTGGGCTCGTGACTTCGTCTTCGGGGGCGGCTCCTAATCCGGCAACGATGCCTTTTGTCAGAGTGGTTTTGCCGCTGCCGAGATCGCCCATTAGCAATACGAGCATTGGCGCTTTAAGTGACTTGGCAAATTCGCGCCCCCAGTTCATCGTCTCTTCGGACGAATGCGTGACGGTCACTTTAGGCACCGAACCGTATCTCTCTGAGGAGCGATTCACGTGCTGCGGGAATATTTTGCGCCACTTCATGCGCGAGAACACCGGAAGGCTCCCCTTTCCGTGCAAGGATGTCGGCGGCAGCACCATGCAGAAAAACACCCAAGGCCAGGACGCGAAGCCAATCTTCCGTTCCGAATTGCGCGGTAAGCGCGGCGAGCACACCAGTGAGGACGTCACCGGAACCGCCTTTGGCCAGAGCTGGTCCGCCGCTCTTGTTGACCAGGGTACGGCCGTCCGGTGCGGCCAGTATCGTGTGGAATCCCTTGAGAATGACGTAGAGGTTCCACCTTTTCGCGGCATCTGCCGCAACCTTCAGCCGTTCACTCTGCACTCCACTATTCTTGATGCCCAGCAATTTCGCCATCTCTCCGGGGTGTGGCGTTATCGCAAGATATTGTGTTTTCCGCCTGGCCAACTTGTCTGCCTCACCATCAAAGCAATTCAATCCATCGGCATCCAAGACAATCGGCAAGGTGGTTTCTCGGACAAGCTGCTGAACGACCATTCGGGTTTCCACATGCGTCCCTATGCCGGGCCCAACCGCGACCACCGACTTGCCTTCGAGGATTTTCGCCATTCGTCCCGATGAAGAATTCGCCGCCGCAATCCCGCCGGTCTTTGTGGCGAGGAGGGCCTCGGTCATATATTCCGCGTGCGCCGCTGCAACAGCCGGTTGCACATCGTCCGGCGTCGCAATCGTCGTCAGTCCCGCTCCAGCCCGCAAGCACGCATATCCTGCCAGGACTGCCGCGCCCGATTTTCCGCGAGAGCCGGCCACTATCACCGCGTGTCCGAATGTGCCCTTATGCGAATCCGCGGCCCGCACCAGTGGCAATGATTCGAACTCATCCGAACCAATCCATCGAAGGTTTTGTTTTCCTATTTCCTCGACTAAAACCGAGGGAGAGCCAATGTCTGCGACTTCTAATGCGCCGCAAGCCTCAGCCTTGTCCGCCGTCAACTGCCCGATCTTAGGCGAAGTAAAAGTCACAGTCCGATGAGCGACCAGGACGGGACCAGCAGGCACATCCCCATCTGACGGCAATCCAGATGGAGTATCCACGGCAAGAATCAATGCGGGCCACGTGCTCGTGCCGTTCTTCGAATGCTCGTTGAGGTCGGAAATAGCACGGCCGACTCTTCCCGAAGCCCCTCCGCGCAGACCAGTTCCAAGCATGGCATCCACAATGATGTTTGAAGAACAAACCTGCGGCCAAATTTTCTCCCAGTCCGGATCTGTCAAAACTGTCTCAACGATCCCTCCACTATCCATCCACTTGGAGAGATTCGCCGCCGCGTCGCCCCGAACGTCTGCTCGCTCCCCAAACAGGAGAACTTGGGTCCACAGCTTTGCTTCTCTTAGAAGTCGCGCTACAACGAATCCGTCGCCACCATTGTTTCCTCTTCCGCAAAGAACACAGACACGCACATTCTCACGTCCCTCGATCGCTCTCAGCACGGCCTCAGCCACTTTGCGGCCTGCGTTTTCCATTAATTGGAGGCTGGACATCCCATAACGCTCGGTCGTCAAGCGGTCGACCTCACGCATCTCGGCGGCAGTCAGGGCTTTCATGGCTGATTCACGCGGCGGGCAATTCCATTTGATTTACAGCATCCATCCGCCGCTCACGTTGATGACCTGGCCAGTCACATATTCCGCATCGTCCGAAGCAAAATATGCGACCGCAGCGGCCACATCCTCGACCGTAGGGGGACGACCTATCGGAAAGCGCGCATCGCGCATGCGCCTTGCTTCGTTTAGCGTCAGCTCTTTTTCATCGATGCTCGATGGATTGACTACATTCACGGTGATACCGTTCTTCGCCTCTTCCAAAGCAAGGGAACGCGACAATGCCACCACCGCAGCCTTTGCAGCGGCATAGGCAGATATCTTCGCCTGGCCAAAGGCTCGCTCAGCCCCCACCGCTCCGAGATTAATGATTCGGCCCCAGCGGCCGCGCCGCATGTGTGGAAGAGCGGCCTTGCTAACGTAGAGGACGCTGGATAGATTCGAGGAAAAAATGCTTTGCCACTCCTCAAGTGAAGAATCCGCCAGCGTGCCCCATCGAAAACCGCCCACATTGTTAACCAGAATATCGATGCGTCCAAACCGCTCGGCCACGGTCGTGACCAACTGCTCCGCGCGCGCCGCGTCCGTGACGTCTGTTTCGACGGCGACGCAGTCCGCTCCACTCGCCTGCAACTGGCGGAGCGCCTGCTGGGCCGCCATTTTGTTGGAACGGTAGGAGATCGCGATGCGCGCCCCTTCCTGCGCGAGACGGACGGCGATTCCCCGCCCGATCCCACGGCTTCCTCCCGTAATCAGGGCCACGCGGTTAACAAGCGTCATTCTTCTCCTTGGCTGAATCCGTGGAAAGCCTGTCAGTATAGCCCACTCGTGAAACCCGCACTACCGCAGCGCGTGGACAAAGTGCCCGAACTTCCTTCCTAACGAAGCCTGGCCACAATCACCGTCATATCGTCGGCTTGCTCCGGCGTACCCGCCCATTCCTCCGCTGCCATCATCAGTGCCTGCCCAACCACATGGGGTGCGGCTGCTTGCACACGTATCGCCGCTTCCTGCAACCGGCGGATGCCAAACTCTTCGCCGTAGACGTTCTCCGGCTCCACCAATCCGTCGCTGTACTGCACGAGGATCGCATTGGGTGGCACCGCGACGGAGTCCTCTTCGTAAACGTAGTCTTCCATGACTCCTAAAACCATGCCACCTTTGTCCAGGTGTTTTGACGTGCCATTCACAATGAGGAATCCGGGCAAATGCCCCGCATTCGTATAACGGAGCGTGCGTGTTGCACTGTCATATACGGCTATGAAAAACGTCGCGAAGCGATCGTCGGCCGTGTTACGCACCATGTGCATGTTCAGAATCGCCACCAGTTCCGCCGTGCTCATCTTCTCGCTACCGGCGGCCAGCAATTGGCTTCGCAGCGCAGCCTGCAGGCTAGCCATCAACAGGGCGGCGGAAATTCCCTTTCCTGAAATGTCGGCCAGCGCAATCGCAAGGTGCGTCGGGCTTAGCTGGATAAAGTCGTAATAGTCGCCGCTGACCGTGCGCGCGGCTTTGCAAATTGCCTCCAGCTCGACCCCGGCGACCGAGGGCACGCTTTGCGGAAACAGTTGATTCTGTACCTCACTTGCGATAGACAGCTCATTCTCCAAACGCTGCCGCTTTTTAGACTCTTCCAGCAATCCACTAATGGAACCAGTCATGTCGTTGAACGATTCACCCAGAACGCCCAACTGGTCACGGCGCTCGATCCGCACGCGATGCGTCCAGTCGCCCGTCTTCACGTACTGCGTCGCTACGTAAAGATCATTGACGGCTCTCGTGATTCGCCGCGAGAGGACGAATCCAGTGATCAGCCCAGCGATCCCGATCAGCAGGAATATCACCGCGACCAGGATAAATCCGTCCACGTAGAGATCGCTGAGATCACCCAACGACGTGAAAATCCGCGCATTCAATCGCGAGGGCCGGGCATTAAAAGTCGCCAGCACGGGCCGCCGCGCATCAATCGCTCCCTTGGGCCCGATGTAGGCTGCGTCGAGCCGCGAGAGACCCGTGATAGTCGGATCAATCCAGTAGGACGCCGGGTAGAGTGTCCTGTTTCGCGCTTGAATGCGGTCAGTAGTCTCGTATTGAAAGTTATCTGAGTTGTAGAGAATTCCCTGGCGCGCGCCGCCTTCAAAGCGTTTCGTCAGATTCAGTTGGATGGCGCCTAAATCCGGTGCGATAGTCGTCAGAAATTCCGGCGTTACCCGCACGCGAAGGGTAACGACGCGGACCCCGTTCGGCTCAGGCATGGCTCTAATACTCATAAGATAAAGCGCATCGTGGTCTTCCACCAGCCCCGCAAAGGAGTTCTTCGTTGGTCCGGCTAGCTTGCGCAAGAGCGCTACGTCGCTTGCAAACTCGATGCTTAAGCCCGGGAGTTCCTGGTCGTGCACCAAGTGCGACTGCGCCGCAAGGACGTGCTCGGATTCCTCCTCCGAAACGCCTTTCGGCAATGTCCTATGCGCGGCGGAAATGTGTTCGGTGATGTCGGACATCATGGCGACGCGGCGTTGGATGTCGTCGTAGAGCAGGTAGGCTCCAAGCTGGGAATATAGAATCTGGCCCGCGAGCACAACAAGAGTGACGATGAGCAGAATGGGGACAACCGCGATAAACAGGTAAGCGACAATCAGCCGGTTACGAAGGCTCCAAAGCAACCGCGTGCGCCACCAGCCGACGAGACGAACCAGCACGTAAACCGTTGCGAGAACAGATAAGAACTTAAGGAAGCTCCCAACGCCGCTGGTCAGGTTCAGGAGGGCGCAAATTGCTCCGACGAAAATGAGCAATAGGGCAAAAAGGTCGATCCGCGAAAGGCGGCGCCAGACTTGTCGTAGATTCGAGGGCAGAGCTGTCATCGGGCAATCGAGAGAGAAATACTACTTTACCTGAAGCGGGCAGGCGTGCGCAGGACAAAGCGCCACGAGAATGTGGCTTGGCCGTTGAGCACCCAGGAACCGTCAGCTTATTTTGTCGCGTTCCGAACACGGCTATGTTTGACGCTGTACGTAAAATAGACCACCAGACCGATGATCAGCCAGACGATCAACCGTATCCACGTAACTTCCTTCAAACCCGCCATCAGCCCGAGCGACACGATCATCCCCAGAATCGGCACAAGTGGCACCAAAGGGGTTTTGAATGGCCTCACAAGCTCTGGACGCCGCACACGCAGGAGCCAAACACCGGCGCAGACAATCACAAACGCAAGAAGTGTGCCGATGCTGACGAGCTGGCCGAGATCGCCGATTGGTACGAGCGCACCTACAAACGCGACCCCGACCCCGACAATTGCCGTGGATTTCCAGGGCGTACGAAATCGCGGGTGAATGTCACCGGCCCACTTCCAGAGCAGTCCGTCGTTTGCCATCGAATAGAAGACGCGTGATTGGCCGAGCATCATAACCAACATGACCGTGCTAAGCCCCGCAAGCGCGCCGGCGTTGACCACGTAACTTCCCCACTTCACTCCGGTTTCGCGGATGCCGAGCGATACGGGCGCGCCGATATTCAATCGGGAGTAGTGCACTGTGGCCGTCAGCAGACCCGAAACCAAAAGATACAATATCGTGCAAATCACCAAAGATCCGAGAATGCCGATCGGCATATCGCGTTGAGGATTTTTCGACTCTTGGGCCGCGGTCGAAACCGCATCAAAACCGATATACGCAAAAAAGACGACGCCGGCCCCTCGCAAAATGCCCGACCAGCCAAATGAACCAAAGCTACCCGTGTTTGGCGGGATGAAAACCTTCCAGTTGGCATGAGCGATCTCTGGATGTTTGAGAACAAAAGCAGCCGCAACGGCGATGAACACCAGCACGGCCGTTAGCTTTACGAAAACAACCCCCGTGTTAAAGTTCGCCGATTCTTTGATTCCAATGATCAACAGTGTCGTGACCGCAATGATCGCCAGGAAGGCAATCAAATTGAACCTGGCGGTCGCCGTCTGCAGCCCTGCAATCTGGGCAGCAGGAAGACTAAGCGTGTTGAGCGGCATCCATCGTCCGTCATAGAGAACCCACTTCGCGCCTGGAACATCGCAGATTTGCGGCGGCAGACTAATGCCGTAATCCTGAAGGAATGCAACCAGCGTGCTGCTCCATCCGCTGGCTACCGTTGCGGCGCCAAATGCGTACTCGAGAATTAGGTCCCATCCGATGATCCACGCAACCAGCTCCCCAAGCGTCGCGTAGCCGTATGTGTACGCGGAACCGGCGATCGGAATCATGGAAGCAAACTCCGCGTAGCACAGTCCCGCGAATAAGCAGCCAACTCCGGCGAGCACATAAGAAAGCATAATCGACGGACCCGCATAGAGCGCTGCCGCCGAACCCGTGATCACGAAGATTCCGGCCCCGATGATGGCGCCGATTCCCAGCGTGATCAGGTTTATCGGGCCGAGTGCGCGCTTCAAGCTGTGTTCGCCGGTCGCGCTGGCTTCCTGCATCAGCGTGGTCATCGACTTCGTTGCAAACAAGGGGTTGCCCATGCAACTCCTCCTTTTAGGTGAACCTGGTGTCCTGCTCAACCCGGCCAATTTGGCTTTGCACATTGTAGGGGTGTACAGCTCTGCGCCCTACAGAAAAATTGCGATATTCACTCGTACAACCGAGTCCCCGGTCCAGAGCGTCTTGACCACAGCCAGTACACCGGCAGGCCCAGCAGCACGATGACCAGCCCGCCGCCCGCCGTCTGCGTTTGATAGAGCAGTAAGACAATCATGATGATTGTCGCGGCAACGATGTAAAGCAGCGGTACGAACGGATATCCGAACGCCTTGTAGGGCCGCTCTGCGTCTGGCCGCTTTCGACGCAAGACAAAGATTCCGATGATCGTCAGCACGTAAAACAATAAAACCGCAAAAATCACATAATTCAACAGGTCGCTGTACAGGTTTCCGTACGTGACGGCGCCAGCCTCGTCCACGCGGCGCGTCCTTAGCAAGATAAGCACGATGACCCAGACGCCTTGATACATAAGTGCGCTTTGGGGAACGCCCTGCTTGCTTAATTTCCCCGTCGAGCGGAAGAAGAGTCCGTCGCGTGCCATTGCATAGGAGACACGCGCTCCGGCCAGGATCAAACCGTTGTTGCAACCAAACGTTGAAACGATAATGGCAACAGCCATTATCGCTGCTCCCGGAGCGCCAAAAATCCCGTTGAGCGCGAGCGTCGCGACGCGATCATCCGGAGCGTTCTGGATTTGGGATAGCGGCAAGACGAACAGGTATGCGAGGTTCGCCAGGCAATAGAGCGCTATGACGATGCTCGTCCCGAAAGCCATCGATAGGGCAACGTCGCGTTTCGGATTCTTCACTTCGGCCGCCGTAAAGCCGATGTTATTCCAAGCGTCCGACGAAAAAAGAGAGCCGACTTGCGCCACCCCGTAGGCGACTATCAAACCGAAGACGCCACTGGCCGCCGTGACCGTCGGGACGAATCTCTTCAGGAAATTTGCTCCGGGCTCGATTGTTTCGGGGGCACGCACGGCCCACAGATGAGAGAAATTAGCTGCAATAGCGCCCGCGTTCCGCCCTACAAAAATGCCCAGCACTATTAAGCCAATCAGCGACAGTGTTTTTGCGCTGGTGAAAATATTTTGGATCAACTTGCCGAGCCGAACACCGAGCGTGTTGAGAAATGTGATGAGCACGATCATCAGAATGCCCACTAACTGCTGGATGGAGAGGCTGATCGCGAATCTCGCACCGAGGGCGATAGGCGGGATGACCCATGTAGTCGGCGAAATGGCGGGAAATAAGACGCCCAGGTACTTGGCGAATCCAACCGCTACCGCCGCGATCGTTCCCGTCTGGATAACCAGAAAAAGGGTCCAGCCATATAAGAATCCCCACAGCGGCGAATACGCTTCGCGCAAATAAACGTATTGCCCTCCGGCGTGCGGGAAGAGTGCCGCAAGCTCGCCGTAAGAAAGTGCCGCCGAGATTGTCAATAATCCCGTCAGCACCCAAGTCAGCAGCAACCCACCTGGTGACGCTGTCTGCCGGGAAATATCTGCCGCCACGATAAAAATTCCGGAGCCAATCATCGAGCCGACGACGATCATTGTGCCGTCGAAGAGCCCAATGGCTCGAACGAATCCTGCCTCGTTTCTCGATTCAGTTGGGGTGATTGGATGTGCGCTGTCGGCCATTCGAGGAATGCCTCAGACCCTCGCCGCGTGTTTCGCTGACTCAAGAGCACTGATGTACTCCTGCGCGCGCAGGCTCGGATCCGGCGCGCCCAGGATGCCGCTGATGACGGCGATGGAATCGGCTCCCGCCTCAATCACCTCGGCTGCTCGATCCAAGGTGATTCCGCCGATCGCCACGATTGGTTTGTCGGTCAGCCCGCGAACCTTGCGCAAGAAATCAACGCCAACGACCTGACCTGGGTTGGCTTTAGAGGAGGTGTCATACACGGGTCCAACGGCGATGTAGTCTGCCGAACTGGCTGCGGCTTTCTCGAACTGTGCCGAATTGTGGGTGGAGACGCCGATCAGCATGCCGTTACCCGCTACGCGCCGCGCCTGCTCAACCTCGATATCGTCTTGCCCGACGTGAACGCCCTTGGCTCCCGCCAATCGAGCGACATCTGGACGGTCATTTACAAAAAATGTCACTCCCTGCGAAGCCATTAGCCCCGCCAATTCGCGCGAGGAATCAAGGTATCGCCGCGCCGGGGCGGATTTGTCCCGGTACTGGAGCAGACGAACTCCAGCTTCGGCCAAGCTCAACGCACAATCTCTTTCGGGAGAAGTAATCAACGCAGCGTCTAGTATCACATACAGCCTGGGCAGGACAAGGCGCATAGAACCTTATTTTCCGTTTGTTCCGAGAAGCCTTTCAATAAAGTGCGTATCGAATCGCCCCTCGGCAAAGTCTGCATCCGCCAGAATTCTCCTATGAAGCGGGATTGAGGTTTTGATTCCCTCAATGACAAACATTTCGAGAGCCCGTTTCATTCGACCGATGGCTTCGGCGCGGTCTCGGCCCTTTACGATTAGCTTCGCGATCATCGAATCATAGTAGGGAGGGATTACGGCATCGGCGTAGGCAGCGGAATCTACGCGCACGCCGGTTCCCCCAGGCGCCTGAAACGTCGTGATGCGCCCTGCTGAAGGCACAAAGGTTTCCGGGTCTTCGGCATTGATGCGGCACTCAATGGCGTGCCCGGAAAAATTCATCTCGCCGACGGCGTCATCCAGTCCCTCGCCCGCGGCAATCCGTATTTGCGCCTTAATTAGGTCAACTCCCGTCACCAATTCCGTCACCGGATGTTCCACCTGAATGCGCGCATTCATTTCGATGAAGTAGATCGCGCCGTCCACGTCCATCAGGAATTCAACTGTCCCCGCGTTCGTGTACCCTACCTTTTCCAGCGCTCGCACCACCTTGGTGCCCAAATCCTTCCGCCGTTTCGCGTCCATCGCCGGCGACGGGGACTCTTCGACGAGCTTCTGGTGACGGCGCTGAATGCTGCACTCCCGCTCACCGAGATGGATCACCTTTCCGTGCTGATCCCCCAGCACCTGAAACTCGATGTGCCGGGGATGCTCGATAAACTTTTCCGCATAGACGTCGGGGGTGCCAAAGGCCTGCTGCGCCTCGCTGCGCGCCGTTGCATAAGCGTTCAGGAGTTCCACCTGCTTGTGCACCACCCGCATCCCTCGCCCGCCGCCGCCAGCGGAGGCCTTTATAATCAGCGGATAACCGATTTTCTTGGCCTCCTTGGCCAACTGCTCTTCCCCTTCGACGACACCCTCGCTTCCGGGAACGGTAGGTACTCCCAGAGCCTTCATTTCGCGCCGCGCCCGGTCCTTTTCCCCCATCATTTCAATCACTTCCGGGGTCGGGCCGATAAACGTGATCTCCGACGCTTCGCACACCTTCGCAAAGTTGGCGTTTTCAGAAAGAAAGCCGTATCCCGGATGGATGGCATCGACGTTCGTGATTTCCGCCGCGCTAATCACCTGCGGGATGTTCAGGTAGCTCTCGGCGCTTCGCGGTGGCCCGATGCATACAGCCTCGTCCGCAAATCGCACGTGGAGCGAATTCCGGTCTGCCTCGGAATAGACCGCGACCGTGGCGATACCCAGTTCTTTGCAGGCACAAATGACCCGCAGCGCGATTTCCCCGCGATTGGCTACTAGGATTTTCTGGAACATGGCCGCGCGCCGGCTACCTCTTCCGGCTAGGACGGATGCCAAAAAGCGGCTGGCCGTACTCCACTGGCTGGCCGTTTTCGACGAATATGCGAATCAGTTCGCCGCTCTCGTCCGATTCAATTTCGTTCATTAGCTTCATAGCTTCCACGATGCAGAGGGTTTGCCCGGATTCCACGTGTGCGCCAACTTTTACAAATGCCTCCGCCCCGGGGCTGGGCGCCTCATAATATGTCCCCACGATCGGAGACTTGACCAGGTGCAGGTCCTCGGTAGCTCGCGGCTCTGTTGGACCCGCTGGCGCGCTCGGAGGGGCCACCGGCGCCCTATCCGCCACGCCAGGTACGATAATCTCGGGGAATCCCACGGTCCGCGACATCATGGCCCCACCCACGGACGGCTTTTTAAGCCGGATCCGCAGATCACCCCTTGAGTATTCGAACTCCTCCAGGTTGTGCTCGCTCATAAAGCGAAGGAGTTGCTCGATTTGCTGGATTTCTGGACTCTCGATGGAGGATGTTTCTTTAGGTTTCGAGGGCTGTTTGCGTTTCATGCCTTTGTCAGAGCTCGATGAGATCCCGCGGAATGCGGGTCAGTATTTCCGTTTTTTGGGGATGTACCGCCACATCGTCTTCGATCCGAATTCCCCCCACTCCCGCCATGTAAACTCCCGGTTCGATGGTGACCACCAACCCCGATTCTAGTCGAGCAGCTTGCCCCCGCGCCAGGCGGGGATTCTCGTGCACTTCCAGACCAAGCCCGTGTCCTGTGCTGTGCGTGAAATATGGGTCCAGTTTGTAACCGGCCAGCACCTGGCGAGCGGCGGAGTCCACATCCCCGCACACGGCGCCAGCTCTCACCGCTTCTATGGCCGCAGACTGGGCTTCAAGAACCGCTTGGTGCCATTGCCTCACGCGTAATGGAGCCCGGCCTACGTACACCGTGCGGGTTATGTCGCTGCAATAGTGCGCGAGTATAACACCCAGGTCTAGTACGACCAACTCATTTTTCCTCAATCGTTTGCCGGTCGGCCTCGCGTGCGGCAACGCCGAACGCTCCCCGAACGCCACGATGGTTTCAAACGCCGGACCGGAGGCGCCGCCCTTTTTCATCTGGTACTCGATTTCTGCGGCGACCTCGCTTTCTCTAATTCCCGGCTTCAACAGCGCCAATGCTCCGATCAACACGTCGCCTGCAAGCTTCGCCGCCCGGCGCATGAGCGAAAGCTCCTCGGCCTCCTTACAGATTCTCAGGGATTCCACAAACCCAGGCACCGAGACCCAGTTCGTACCTGCCGCAGCCGCCTTACGTAATGCGCTGAGCTGGGCCACCGAGACTTGGGACGGGTCAAAACCTACTCTCCGAACTATCATTTCTTTCAAACACTCACCTACGGACTGTACCAGAGAGCTCTTTTGCTCAATGTACCGAATCCCGATCGCCTCCTCCCGAGCCTGGGTTGTGAATCGTCCGTCGGAAATCAGCATCCCGGTTCCACTTCTGACTATGAGGCTCCCCGAATCCCCTGTGAATCCTGTCAGGTAGTACCAATTGGCAGGCTGCGTTACAACCAGCGCATCCAGTCCAGCTCTGGCGACCAGCACGCTCAGGGCTTTCATCCGCATCTTGTGGAGTGAAGTCATAAAGGAAACGAGGAGACCGTAGTCTCCTCGTTTTGGTCCTCAAATAAGGTTTCTTTGGTCCGAATCACCCAGGGATAATTCGCGGCGTTAGGAAGAACAACAATTCCTGCGATTGAATGGAAATTGTAGTGCGCTTGAAGAGATTCCCAATCAGCGGCAGGCTGCCCACGATGGGAACTTCCTGGATGTTCGTGTTCTGCGTATTCACGATGATTCCGCCGATTACGACCGTTCCACCGTCCGGCACTAGCACTTTCGTCTGAGCGGACTGCGTGTCCAACGCCGGAATTCCCTGAACGCGTGGAATACCTTGATCGATCTGCGTATTCTCTACAAGCACGTCCATAAAGATCGTGCCTTCCGCCGTGATCTGCGGAGTGACTTCCAATTGCAGCACAGCGTCGATGAATTGGACAGAAATCGTGTTGTTGATCGTCGTCTGAATGGGCAGCTTCACGCCCTGCTTGATGACCGCTTTTTCGTTGTTCTGCGTCACGATGCGCGGCTTCGAAAGCAGCTTGCCTACGCCTTTCGCTTCCGCCGCTGTAATGAAGAAGTCGAGCGCAAAGTTCGCCGACCGGAACGAGTAACCAAAGCCGCTCGTTGGAACGCCCGCGCCAAAGCTCGTGGCCAGCGGAATTCCCGTTGAGGGTCCGCCACTCGAAGAACTAGTCGGAGCCACGACGAGTGGTGGAGGGGGCGTGGAATCAACTGGGCCTGGGCTTACGCCAACTTGCGGCGCGCCGCTAAAAAAGTTCTGGTTGTGTGTCGTGGTGCTGGCACCCGAGAAACCCAGCTCTGTACCTAAATCGCTAGCAAAAGAGCGCGATGCGGAGATCACTCGCGCTTCGATCTCGACTTGCTGCGACTTGCGGTCGAGTTGCCGGATCAGATTGTCGAGAGTCGGAAAAACGGATGGAATATCTCGGATGATCAACTGGTTCGAGCGATCATCCGCGATAATATCACCGCGTGTACTCAAAAACTTTTTCAGTGTACCCGCAAGCGTGGACGCTTTGGCATAACTTAAGACTCTTGTTGTAGTCGTAGGCTCGATAGCCTCGGACTGCGCCTTGGCCAGGTCGCGCTGCACTTCGGCTTCTCTCTTGAGAGTCTCATGAGTCGCGATGCGCAGCACATTTCCGTTAAGCTGTTTGTCCAAGCCATTGTTTTGCAGAACGATGTCCAACGCCTGATCCCACGGCACTTCATCGAGGACGATCGTTAACGTTCCCTTCACCGCCGGGTCCAATACCACGTTTAATCCGCTGATCTCATGGATGAGCCGGAAGAAGTCGCGCAAATCGACGTCCTTTAGGTTCACTGAGATTGGTTCTCCGGTGTACTTGCCGGCAGCGGCCGGAGCAGGCGCCGCTTGTGTCTGCAATTCATGTCCCGAGGATGCAGCCAGCGTGTTCGCAGCCGCCACTGACTGCTGCGCCGCCTGCTGTGCTGCCTCTTGCGCTCTCGCGTCTTTTGCCGATTCTGTTAGCCCGCCAAACGATGCCAGGCTGACTGAGGGCTGGGTCAGTTCGCCGGGCAAAGCGAAGCGAGGGGCGGGAATCTGCAAATTTTTTGCTTGCCGGGCAGTCGAGCGCGGAATCGAAGCGCCGTACTCAAATGCAGCATGCGATCTTGTATCTTTCTCTGAGATCACGCGCTGAGCGCCGGAAGTTGCAGCGACAGGGACTTCGGGCTGCTCTCCGAAGAGGACCACCACAGTCGCTCCATCGCGCGAGATCTGGTACGGCGATTCGCTGGACAAATCCACTACCACCCGTGCCACATTCGGGCGATATTGGCCCAGTCGCACGTCGCGGACGGGCTCCGCGGTCCCCGGAATAACCGTCTTATCGACAGCCAATCGCGCTCCTGAGAAGTCGAGGACCAGCCGCTCCGGATTCTGCATCCGCAAAGCGTGGACGTCGAGCCGCCCTTCGCCCTCCACGCGCACACTGGCGCGCTGGGGCGCTTGCGTAATCGCCACGTTCGAGATCACCGCGGAGGTCGCGGTCGCGCCGGCAGGCTCCTGCGTCTGAGCCAGCATTGGGCTCGCACCCAGTACCGCACTCGAGAGGATCAGGCAGCCACACCGAAAGGCGGGCCAATTCGTCTTCATTGCTGTTCTCCTGCACTGGAGTAAATTCTCTTGTTCACCTGGCGTTCCACCGGCTTTCCAAATGCATCCTTGCCGATTTCGTGGAACGAAACGCCGTCCATCGCAATCTTTTCCACTCGACCGTCATACAGTTGATCGCCCTCGCGGAGGAAATAGGTCCGCGCTTGCGGATTGGTGACAACCGCGATCATTCCGTTGGGCGCCTTTACAATTCCGTCCAGCTTTAGCGTGCTCACCTGCAGTCCCGCGATGCCGGGAGGCAAGTTCTTGCCCGCGTCCTTCTGCGCCTGCTGTCGGGCTACAAGAGATTCAAATGGATCGCGTCGCGCGACCTTCCCTTCGACCCCGGCCGCCACCGCGTCCGGATTCATCGCGGTTTCGACTGGCTTGGGAGCCTGCGCCGCTTTTTTGACTGCGGGTTTTGCTACGCGCTTTGCCGTCGTGGCAGCCTTAGGCTTTTTTGACTGCGGCGCGGCCTTGCCTGCGGCCTTCGGCGCACTCTTCGCGCCGGCGGGCGACGCCGGTTTGGCTTGCGCGCGCAGCTCAGGTGCGGCTATCGCGAGCAAAATCCCTAGTACGAGAGTTAGTGCTGAACGCATAGATCGCTCATTCCCGCTCAGGGTTTCCTAGCCGGCTTTACCGCGGAACTTGCTCCAGTTGCGGGGCTCGCTCCTGCGTCGGCTGGCTTGGTGAAGAAAGTCGTTGCCGTAAATATTGCCGAGACTGTCGTTCCCGGCCTTATCGGATATTTTGTCCCTTTGGCCTTGGACGGATCGTCGAATTCCAAATCGCCTACATTGATGATTCTCGACAACCGGCCCAACCGTCCGAAAAAGTCCATGATATTGAAGTACGGCCCGTCCGCTTGCACCTCGAAGGGCATATCGTAGTGAAATTCCCGCGGCACGATGGCTAGCGCTGTCAGGCTCCGGATCTGGACGTTCGACGCACTGGCCGCTCCCTGCAACAACCGGATAAACTCATCGGTCTCTTTGTCTTCCGGCACGATGGTCTTCAATGTATCCAGCTGTTTGGAGAGCGCATCCATCTGCTGCTTCAGTTCGCCGTACCGCTGTTTGTAGACCTGCAACTGCTGCACTTCCTGGTTCAAGCGCGTTCGATCCTGCACCGCTTTATCGACTGAATCCTTTTCCTGCGCCACCGGTGAGAGCGGAATGTAAACTCCCAGCAACAACACGATTACTGCGATGGCCACTGCCACCAAGCCTTGCATGAACACGGACATGTCGCGAAACGGATTGGCCATGGTGGTCCCTTACCCTTTCTTCACCGGTGCTGAAGGTCGCGCCGAGTTCGGCGTCGTATTGGCCGGCCTTGTCTGCCCCGGAGCCACCGGGCCCGCCTGAGGCGGACTGATCTCTGCGGACAACTGGAAATTGAATGTCTCCACGTTCGTGTTCTTGTCATCCTGCTTCGTTTGCTTGATCTCCACTTTCTGGAAATACCCGGAACGCTTTAACGCCGTAATGAAATTGGCCACCGCGTTGATCGAAGCCGAAGATCCCTCGATCGAAAGATTGCTTCCCTTCCTGACCATGGTCGTCAGCCAGAGATTCTCCGTTCGCGAGACCGTGTTCGCTACCATGTCAAGAAGGTCTTGCCCGCCCGTTCGGTCGCGCTGCAACTGTTCAATCGTCGAAACCCTTTGCTGTAGGACCTGTTTTTCCCGGTCAAAGGCTTCCACCTGTTGCTTGATATTTTCGAGGTCAGTCTTTTGTGCTTGCAATATCTTGATCCGGTTGTTCTCTGCGTTCAGCTGCCTTTGCCATGAGTAGAAGAGAAAACCGAGAACCAATACTCCCAATACCAGACCAGCTCCCACGAATAGTGCGGGCAGTGCCGCTCCCGTATCTACCGGCCTGCGCGAGGCCTTGGGCCTTATTTGTCCAAGCAGGTTTATGCGGATCATGGTTAGTCAAAGCTCCTCAGCGCCAGGCCCACGGCAATGGCCAGCCGCGGGGATATGTCACGGATCTGATCATCGCTGTGCCGGCTCGGATTGATGAGCACTTTCCGGAAGGGATTTAATTCCTCTACCGGCATCGCAAATTCTTCACGGAGCAAATCCACCAACCCCGGGACTCGCGCCGTTCCGCCAGCCACGACGATGCGCTGGATATTCTCCCCGCTGGCCGTCGCCCGGAAAAAATCGAAAGTCTTCTGAATTTCCAGCGTCAAGATATCCGACACGCTTCGCAGGATTTGCTGCTTCTGCTCATCCGTCACGCTAGGCAGGGTATCGCCTTTCTTCAAGCGCTCCGCATCCTCAAAACTCAAGTCCAATTCCTTCTGGAGCGCGTCCGTGTACTGGTTTCCGCCCACGCTCACGTCACGCGTAAAGAGAGGTATTCCCCCGCGCACAATGTTGATATTCATAACGCTGGCGCCGATGTTCAATAGCGCCACCGTCTGCCCCGCGTCCGGTTCATAATTTATTTCGAAACAGTTTTGAAGACCGAAGGCATCGATATCGACTACGACCGGCGTCTTGCCCGCCTGCGCCAGAACGTTCGTATGATTCAGAATCTTGTCCTTTTTAACTGCCACGAGCAGGACGTCCATCTGCGCGTCCATCGATTCCAACAACTGATAGCTCAGGTTGACGTCCGCGATGTCGAAAGGAATATGCTGGCTGGCTTCCGAAGGAATCCGGTCGTACAGCTCTTCTTCTGTCATCAAGGGAAGTGGGACTCTCTTGACAATCACCGAATGCCCAGAGACCGAAGTCGCCACGTTCTTTGTCTTTACGCGCTGTGCATCGAATATTTTGCTGATCGCGTTGGCCACTTGCGGCGCGTCCATGATCGCCCCATCCACCACCGTGTCCTGCGCGAGCGTTTCCATCCCAAAGCTCACCAGCTCATAGCCGGCCTTTGTCGACTTCAGCTCCACTGCCTTGATCGAACTTGAGCCGATGTCCAGCCCAACTAACTGCCTTGATTTTTTGCCCATTCCCAACATGTCTCGGCCTCTTTCGCCTTTACACTCGGCAAACTATCGGCGCCTCGCGTGCGCCTGGCTCATCTTGCGTTCCATCCAGCGGTCCAGAATCGTCTTACGCAGTTTCCAACGATTACCGAGTTTGAATGCGGGAATTTCGCCCTCGGTGATGTAACGGTACAGGGTATCCGGGGAGATCCCCAGATACTGCGACGCCTGTCTCACATTCATCACTTCACGCGATTCATTCACGAGGAACGTCACCCTGGCGCCCGAACTCACTTCAAACCCACCACTGTCCAGTGCACCCCACTTCGCGCTGCAGATTATTCGAGGTGCCGCCCGTGCAAGGTTTATCCCATTGAAAAGCTCAGACCGTCAAGGGATTCTCTACCGGAGTTGCCTTAAAACTACCCCTATTCTTAGGCAGTTCTAGGGTATTAATGGCATGCCCTACTATGCATTGTGTTTGCTTACTATCAGGACCACAAGGAATTGTATTTTGGAACCCTTCGAGCCTGTCCCCGAGGCCAGTTATCCTTTGTAGTCAAACTCTTCTTTCCATCCCTCCCAAATCACAATTGCAATGCTTTCCACATTGCCGCGATCCGCGCCCTCGTTCCTTCATCCATCAATATCTCCTCCGGCCACGGCCGCGTGAATCCTTCCGTCGCCCATTTGCGCGTCGCGTCAATCCCCATCTTCGAACCATAGTCCTGCATTCGCTGCGCATGATCGAGCGTGTCCACGGGTCCCAGCGAAAACTGCACATCGCGCTCCGGGTCCACCGCGCACAGCGCTTTCCACACGACTTCTCCGTAGTTGTGTACATCCACGTCGTGATCCACCACCACGATTACTTTCGTGAACATTGCTTGTCCCAATGACCAAATTGCGTTCATGATTTTTCGCGCGTGTCCCGGATACGACTTGCGAATCGCCACTATCATTAAATTGTGAAAAATTCCTTCCGCAGGCATTGCCACATCCGCAATCTCCGGATACTGCATCTTCATCACGGGCAAAAATACGCGCTCTACCGCGTATCCCATGTAATAGTCCTCCTGCGGCGGCGGGCCCACTACCGTTGTCAGATAAATCGGCTCTTTGCGGTGCGTCACGCACTCCACATGAAAAACCGGATACTCCCCTTCCAACGAATAAAACCCCGTGTGATCGCCAAACGGTCCTTCCGTTCGCATCTCATTCAAATTCACATACCCCTCCAGCACAATCTCCGCGTTGGCCGGCACCTCGAGATCATTCGTCTCGCACGCCACCATCTCGACCGGCTCGCGCCTTAAGAATCCCGCAAACATCATTTCATCCAGGTCCGGAGGAATCGGCAGCATTCCCGCAAGCGCCGTCGCGGGGTCCGCCCCAATGGCGACGCTCACCGGAATTCGCCCTTCCGGACTCTTCTCCCTAGCACGCCGGAAATGTTCCGCACCGTGCTTCTGCGTCTGCCAGTGCATGCCTGTCGTCCGTTCGTCATAGATCTGCATTCGGTACATCCCGACGTTCCGCTTCCCCGTCTCAGGGTTTTTCGTAAACACCAGCGGAAAGGTGATGAACCGTCCGCCATCCTGCGGCCAGCACTTCAAAATCGGAAAATCCAGCAGGTTCACGTCTTTGCCATGGTGCATCACTTCTTTGCAATTCCCGGTTTTCACACTCTTCGGGAAAAACGATCCCAACTCCGCCAATTTGGGAAGCATTTTAATCTTGTCGAATAATCCTTGCGGTGAGTCCATCTTCAAGAATCCCTGAATCCGTTGCGCCACTTCATCGAGCGCCGTCACTTCAAACGCCAGCGACATCCGTCGCACGCTCCCGAAGGTATTCACCAGCAAGGGCACTCGCGATCCCTTCGGCTTCTCAAACAGCAGAGCAGGCCCCACGCTGTCCGGCAATCGCTTTTCGTCACGCGCCACCCGCTGCGTCACTTCGGTAATCTCCAGCACCGGGTCCACTTCCACGCGAATCCGCCGCAACTCCCCTTCCTTCTCCAGCTTCTGCACAAACTCTCGCAAATCCCGGTACGCCACGGATTCCTCCCGTATCAGCCGGCAAGGACTTTAGCATGCCCGCCCGCGCCGTTTCTCGCATCCTGCCGTTTTACCACCCCAAGCTTCAATCGCGCTGCACCCGCAAGTCTGTTCCTGCCAATTTCAGCCCGCCAAGCTTCCTGGAACTTTTCCAATTTCTATTCGTCTTTCTTACATAGGGCCGCCGGTGCCGGTAATTTCCCTTGACGGCGCCACTGGGGAAAACACACATGCAAACCTTGCTCACCCATCTCAAGCACGTCTTCCGCCGCCTGGGTCGTGCTCCGCTCTTCACCGCCATTACCCTCCTTACTCTCGCCGCAGGTATCGGAGGTAACACCCTCGTCTTCAGCGTCCTCGAATCCGTCCTTCTCAAACCGCTCCCCTATCCTCACCCCGATGAACTCATCGGCGTCTGGCAAACCGCCCCCGGCGTGAACATCCTTGACCTCAACATGGCCCCCTCCAACTATTTCGTCTATCGCGAGCAAAATCATTCCTTCCAGGACCTCGGCGTTTATAACGGCGATTCCGTCAGCCTCACAGGTCTCGGGGAACCTGAGCACCTCCAGGCCCTCGACGTCACCGACGGCACCCTTCCTCTTCTCGGCATCCCTCCCGTGCTGGGCCGCGTCTTCACCCGCCAGGACGATTCTCCCGGGGCCCCCGCCACCGTCGTTCTTTCCTACGGTTTTTGGCAAAAACGCTTCGGCGGTTCCCCTTCCGCTATCGGACAGTCCCTCACACTGGATAACAAGCCCCGCCAGATCATCGGCGTCATGCCTCAGCGCTTTCACTTCCTGGATTGGACCGATCCCGCCGTGATTCTTCCGCTACAGTGGAATCGCAACAAAATTTTCCTGGGCAATTTCAGCTATGAGGCCCTCGCTCGCCTCAAGCCCGGCGTCACTCTCGAGCAAGCCAACGCCGATGTCGCTCGCATGATTCCCATCGTTGCCCGCACTTTCTCTGCGCCCCCGGGCTTCAACCCCAAGGTCTTTGAAGACGCCCACATTGGCCCGAATCTTCGCCCGCTCAAGCACGACGTGATCGGCGATGTCGGTAACACCCTCTGGGTTCTGATGGCCTCTCTCGGCATGGTCCTGCTGATCGCCTGTGCCAACATCGCCAATCTTCTCCTAGTTCGTACGGAAGGCCGCAGCCAGGAGCTCGCCGTTCGTTCCGCGCTCGGCGCCAGTCCTTTCCGAATTGCTGGCGAACTCTTTTTCGAAAGCTTCATCCTCGGTTTGCTTGGCAGCGTACTGGGTCTCGTCCTCGCCTTTGCCGGCCTTCGCGCCCTGGTCGCCTTTGCTCCCTCCGGCATTCCCCGCATCAATGAAATCGGCATGGATGGCCCGGTTCTGCTGTTTACTTTCGTCGTCTCGATTCTTGCCAGCCTTCTCTTCGGCTCTATCCCGATTCTGAAATATGCCGGCGTTCGCTTGAGCACCGGCATCCGCCAGGGCGGCCGCGCCAACAGCCAGTCCCGCGAACAGCACCGCGTCCGCAACGTCCTCGTCGTCGTTCAAGTCGCTCTTGCACTCGTCCTTCTAATCTGTTCCGGCCTCATGATTCGCACCTTCAGCGCTATCACTCATGTAAACCCTGGCTTCAATTCAGCCGAAGCTGATCACATCCAGACTTTCCGCATTTTTGTTCCCGAAGAACAGGTCAAAGACAACGCTCAGCTCGTCCGCATGTACCAGCAGATGCTCGATAAGCTTGCGGCCGTGCCCGGCGTTTCCGCCGTCAGCCTCAGCACCACAATTCCCATGAGCAACAATTCCAGCAGCGACCTGCTCTACGCCCAGGATCACACCTACCACGAAGGCGAAATTCCCCCGATTCGCCGCTTTATGTTTGTCACGCCGGGTTCCTTTTCCGCACTCGGCACGCCCCTCATCGCCGGCCGCGATATCTCCTGGACCGACATGTACGAACACATTCCTGTCGCCGTCATTTCCGAAAATTTCGCCCGCGAATACTGGAACACCCCGCAAAATGCTCTCGGCAAGCGCATCCGCGTCGCCTCCCTGGACGACTGGCGCGAGATCGTCGGCGTCGTCGCCAATGTCTATGACGACGGCGTCACCCAAAAACCGCCGACCGCCGTTTACTGGCCCGTGGACAGGACCCATTTTGAGGGCAGCGCCGAAGATGTCAGTCGCGGTGTCAGTTTCATCGTCCGTAGCCCGCGCGCCGGTTCCGAATCCTTCCTCAAGGAACTCCGCGAAACCGTCTGGTCTGTGGACCCCAATCTGCCCTTGTACAACGTCCACACGCTCGGCTATTACTACTCTCGTTCGATGGCACGCACCTCATTCACCCTGATCATGCTCGCCGTAGCTGCTAGCATGGCCCTTCTCCTCGGCGTCGTTGGCATCTACGGCGTCATCGCCTACTCCGTCTCGCAGCGTACTCGCGAAATCGGCATTCGCATGGCTCTTGGAGCCCAGCAGAATATCGTTACCAACATGTTCGTACGCAACGGCATGCTGCTCGCTGGCGTTGGCGCTGCGTTTGGGCTCGTCGTCGCATTCCTCGCCGTGCGTCTCATGTCTTCTTTGCTCTTCCACGTCAATCCCGTGGACCCCATCACCTACGTCGCCGTCACACTAGGCCTTCTCGCCTCGGCATTCCTGGCCAGCTATCTGCCCTCGCGCCGCGCCGCCACCGTTGACCCCGTCGAGGCCCTCCGCGCCGAATAGTTCCGTCCGTCGCGGACCAGGCCTTGATCGCATGGCCTAGCCTGTGAAGTCATTGACACAGTCTTCGCATCTTGCGAAGATTCATCTGTGCGGGTCATTAGCCGGAGGAAAATCCGCGACGCCTGCGAGGAGCAGTCGGAATGGGAGGCGTCCTTGTCAGCCTGGTACAAGGTCGCGAAAAACGCCGATTGGTCTCACTTTCCTGACGTTAAGCAAAGTTGGAGAAACTCGGACAGCTTCGGCGCTTGCGTTGTTTTCGACATCAGCCACAACAGGTGCCGCCTAATTGCTTGGATTAACTATCGAGCCAAAAAAGTTTTCATTCGCAACATTTTGAGCCATGCTGAGTACGACAAGGAGATATGGAAACATGACTGTGATCGCGATTGAAAACTACAATATCAAGGGCTTCCGCGCGCCGCAGCCCATCGCATCCGAAGCCCAGAACGAGCATTACACGGAAGTCCTCTATAACCTCGAGCGCCGGGGCAAACTCTCCGCTGCCGAAGAAAAATACGCCGAACTGCTGACTGTTTTGATCGAAGCCTATGAAGAGGAACACTATCCCATCCGCGCCGCCTCGCCCATAGAAGTGCTTGCGGAACTGATGACCGCCAATAATCTCAAGCAAAAAGACCTGGCGCCCCTCTTCGGCTCGGAAAGCATCGTCTCTGAAATCCTGAATGGCAAGCGCGAACTCAACAAGCACCAAATCGAAAAGCTCAGCCGCCGATTCAAGGTATCGCCGGCGCTGTTCTTTTGAAGTTGCCATCCCCGCGCTTAACGGCAATTCACCACCCGTTTTGCCATTCGTTTTGAAGCCCCGGAAAGGCGAGTTCAGCTCGCAAGATGCTCCAGCGGCCTTGCCGCTTGCTGCGCGACCTGCGCATTCGCCTCCCACGTCCGCGCCTGCGCGATGCATATCACGTGCAGCATCAGAAACAACGGCACAAGAAATGTAGGAATCAAACTCAACGGCAGCACCGTCATCGCCGCCATCGAGGGCCCCTGCGGGTCCAGCAAGCCCGCCGTCGTGCCCAGGCTCACCGCCGTAACCAGGTCCAGTATCCCCAGCGCCTGCCAAAAAATAAAACTTCCCCGATGCTCCGGTTCCGCAAGCTTCCATGCCGCGAACCCCGCCGTCGCTCCGATGAACATGTCTCCATATCCCGCCGGAGACGCAAAGACGCCCGGCAGCACATTCCGCGCTTCCAACAAAACAAATGTGAAGCCCACAATCCTCCACACCTGCACCGAAGTCAGAACTCTCGGGTTCAAAGAAAAGGCAAACTTCCGGAATCCCTCCGACACCGCAAACAACACCGAAAACACAATCATCGGCACGAGCGCCGCGGCCGCAACTCCCAGTGCGAAGCGGTTCGATTGGTTCTCGAATAAATGCATTGCCGAAGCCGAGAAAACTGCCGCAAACCACACTGCGATCAACCCGGCAGTGATTTTTCCATATCTGCTCATAGCATGCCTCCTTGTGCCTTGACGATTTCAGTCACGTGATGCGTCAGCTGCAAAAGACTTTCCCAGCTCCGCGTCCCCAACTTCCCTCGAAGCCGCGCTTGCACCTTCTCCCAAACGGACATGGCCCGCCCGAGCTTCGCCACCCCCGCCGCGGACAGCTTGATCCGCCGCTCGCGCCGGTCCTCGCCCCGCTGCTGCGCAATCCAGCCCGCGCGCCTCATGATCGCAAGCGTCCGCGTAAGGCTAGTGCTGTCCATCGCCAGCATCTCGCCCAGTCGTCCCTGAGTCACTTCTCCCGCGCGCGACAACGCTTGCAGAATCGTCATCTGCGTCGCCCGCAGCCCCAAAGGACGCAGCGCCTCCTCATACATCTGCGTAAGCGCCCGCGCAGTCCTGCGAAAGCTCCCGCACATGCAAGGCAACTCCGGCAATAGTGATCGGCTCATGCCAATATGGATGCATATACATCTATTGTGGTTACACCAATTCTTTCTCCCTACGGCGCGCGGCCTGCCGTCGCCAAAGAACGTCAGCCTAAATTTCTCAAAACCGACGGTACTTTATGGCAGCAGAATCGACATTTCCGGTTTCGGCGTTTGCCAGAACTCACGCGATAAACTCTCGCTCGCCATCCGCGCACGAAATGGCCTGGCCCAGCACACTGAGCCCACTGGCGACTTGTCGCCAAGCCTCGCTCGCCCAGTTAGAATATCCCCCGTGACTAGAGAACGCTGGGCTCAGACAGGAATCACAGTTCAATTCCTCATCGTGGTAAGGACGCTAGGTGAGTTCTTCAGGCTTAGGCATGTCCATGGCACGAGCTTTTCGGTCGCGGTCGCTGCCACCTATGTTGGTGGCGCCTTAGTAGCTGCATGCTTCTGCTGGGCAAGCGTGACCTCGTACTTTTTCCGGCGCTACACGCTGTCCGCCTGTATTGCTCTGGCGGCCGTCGTCATTCTGCTCGTCTACAAAATTGCCCTGATTGGTTGGTGATGGCGGCTTGCTCTGACGCTTGAGTAGAACGGCGGGCAAACGAAGTCTAACAGAAACCAGCCATCCAGGACGGATCGCCGAGCGCCGTACGAGGACTTCACTTTCCCGATTCCCGCAGGATGTATTAGAAGCTAGCAAATCACACGCTAGTACGGTCCTTTTCGCACGATGAAGTAGCCCGATCCTTGATGCAATAACGCAACTGGCTCATTCGATTGTGTGAAGCCAATCAGTTGCGGCAGAAAAGGATAGGGAGCCCCTTCGACGATCTCGTTGAAGGGCACGTGAAGCCCGCCCTCAGAGGTCAGCCGGAGAACGAAACTGCGAAAGGACTGCGGCGCAGCATGGTTGTCCTCGGCATCCGTTAGACGGCCTACCATCCACAAATCCCCCGATGGCGAGAATTCGTCCCAATCCACGTACAGAGAGTTGTATCCGTTCGTCTTTGCGAATTTGGATAGCCGACTAGCGACACTAACGCGCGATTGGATTTCTCCGCGATGGTTCAAGATGATCAATTCGTTGGCTGGGGCCAAATACACCTCAATGGCCTTTTCGTTGACAGTAAGGCGTGTTGCTCCGCTGTGAGCATCACCGAATCCGTCGCCAACTGGGTCATCTACATTTGAAAAAAGCGAGCGCGGCAGCGTCTCCAATGTAGTGTGCCCATAGGAATCATACTTAACCAAGAGAGGATAAGACTCCTCCGATGAGAGTTCATCGTCGTGGTCCCCGACAACGTAGGCGTTGCCGACCTTGTCCAAGGCTACAGCACCCACATCGTAATCGGCTGTAACCAGATTTGTGGTTAGCGTGGAATGATTGTCATACAAGAGCAGGCGATCCCCGGCGAAAGAACCATCGCTAAAATTCACTTCGCATGCAATGAGGACAGAGCCCTCTGGGCCGACCGCAATCGCATCAACATTTATAAACTGAGCCGCGGAAAAATCCTCTGGAATGTCGATTGAGCGCTTTGCTCCGGACACAGCATCGTAGATCAAAGCTAGCCGAGCGGACGGGCCTACTGGACGGATGTAAGAAGGTGAAGTGACCACCTCGTTGCGCGAGTCGTCCCAAAGCGACCAGCTAGGAAAAAACTCCAAATGGATCCGGAAGCTATTGTTCCCTTGAGGTTTCTGGTCTTGGTGGTAGGCGTAGACAGAAGCGACGGTTAAGGCCAGACCCAGGACTGCAGCTGTTAGTGAAACAGGTGACCTCATTCAGCCCCCCCTCGCCAAACCTGGGCCGCACTGCGAATTTACGCCTTGAAACTTATAGATTCAACCCCGCCTCAAGCAGTTGCTCACTTAACTTTTCTCCACTCGTCACGTTCCATTTGGCTCAACGAATTCTACTTGGCCGTATACTCAGCTCGTCAGAAACTGGGTCTTGAGACTAGCTTTTCGGCTTTTCCACACTTTTCCACAGCCGTAACGCCTCAATTACCCCTTCGCTATCCCCTTCCTCCTCTGCTACTTCCCCATGCCGCGTTCGAACCCGCCCCCGCGATTCGAATACCGACTCAATACTCTAAATAACTAGTAGACAGCGCCCGACTTCCTCTGCTATCATTCTCCATGACGTTAACTCCAAACCCGCCCGTCACCCCATACTCCTCAATTTTCCGTCCCCTCTCTTTCCTCTGCGAATCCTCTGTTGCCTCTGCGCCGGCGTTTACTCCGGGCCGCTCGGAGCGTTATCTTTTCCTTTCTTCCTGCTTCCCACGGATCGCGGGGCACGGAACGCAGGCCGCGTCTATTCCCGCCGCTAACCACCAGCCACTAGTCACTATCTTCTTTAGAATCCGCACTTACGCAAAACAGCCAAATAACCCCTTTAGAATCCGCACTTACAAAACACAGGACTTAAAATCCTTTAGAATGAACACTTACGAAAAAACCCGGGGGGGTACCCCCTCGATTCTCCAGCCACCTGGCGCAGCGGCCCTCGTAGTATGCTGAGAACCATCCCATGAACCGCGTCTACCTCGATTACAACGCCACGACGCCCGTCGACCCCCAAGTCCTCGACGCCATGCTTCCCTACTTCTCCGCCGACTTCGCGAACGCGTCCTCGATCCACTCCCCCGGCCAGCGCGCCCGCGCCGCCGTCGAGACCGCCCGCGAACAAGTCGCCGCGCTCATCGGCGCAAAGCCTCAGGAAATCGTCTTCACCAGCGGCGGAACCGAATCCGACAATCACGCCATCTTCGGCGGAGTGAATGCGCTGATCACACGGCCCATTAACTACAAGCCCAGCTCTGCCGAGGCCCGTGAGCGCCGAATGCTTATCTCGCACGGTAAGCACATCATCACAACGATGATCGAGCATGAGGCGGTCCTCAATTCTTGCCAGGAGCTGGAAATGCTGGGCGTGCAGGTAACTTATCTCGCAGTCGATCGGGACGGCCGCGTCGACCCTGAATCCGTCTTCAAGGCGATACAGAGCGGGCGAGCCAATCCCGACTTGCCACTAGAGCCGGTCTCGCCGACTACCACGCTTATCTCCGTTATGCACGCAAACAATGAGCTCGGCACAGTCCAGCCGCTCGAAGAAATCGGCCGCATCGCGAGGCAACACAAAATCTATTCCCACGCCGACGCAGTGCAATCCGCCGGAAAAATTCCCATCGACGTCAACACCCTGAACGTCGATCTTCTCTCTCTGTCCGGCCACAAACTCTACGCCCCCAAAGGCGTCGGCGCTCTCTACATTCGCTCCGGAACTCGCCTCAAACAGTTTCTCTACGGCGGCCATCATCAGCGCGGTGCGCGGCCCGGCACGGAAAATGTCGCCGGAATCGTCGGCCTCGGCAAAGCCGCCGAAATTGCGCGCATTTCTCTAGCAGCGGACGCCGCACGCATCTCTGCGCTCCGCGATCGCCTCGAGCGCGGCATCCTCGAGCGCATTCCCAAAACTCGCGTCAATGCTGTAAGTGCGCCTCGTACACCGAACACCACCAACATCCAGTTCGCCGGCATCCGAGGCGAAGCTCTCGTCATTGCGCTCGATCTCAAGGGACTCGCTTGCTCCGCGGGCGCCGCTTGCTCTTCTGGCGCCGTCGAGCCGTCCCATGTCTTGACCGCCATTGGTCTTTCTCAGGAAGAAGCCAAGTCCAGCCTCCGCTTTAGCCTCGGCCGCCACACCACCGAATCCGAAATCGACTTCGCGCTGGAAGTCATCCCTGCCGCCGTCGCGCAGCTCCGCGCCATCGCCCCAACCTATCGCAAAGAAGCCGCCTCCCATGTCTAATTCTATGCCTCTTTCTTCTCTTCTCTGTGGTTCCTGTGGTTTCTGTGTTCTCGGTGATCTCTGTGTAAATTCTGATCTTTTTCTTCCCAAGCCCAAATCAGCTAAACTGAATTGGTCAAGATGAACGCCGCCACCGAATTCGACACGCTCCCCGCACGCGAAGAAACCCAGCTCGGCCTAATCGCCATAGCCATGTCTGGCGGCGTCGATTCCTCCACCGTCGCCGCCGTTCTTCAGGAGCATGGCCACCCTATCGTCGGCCTCACCATGCAGCTCTGGAACCAACGCCGCCTGCCTGAACTTCAAGGCGACGGCCCCAAGCAGCATCGCTGCTGCTCGCTGGATGATGTCTACGACGCGAAGCGCGTTGCGCAGCACCTTAACTTTCCGCATTACGTCGTAAATTTCGAGCAGCAATTCGAGCAGCGCGTTGTCCGCCCATTCGTCGATCAATATCTCGCCGGCCGCACTCCAATCGCCTGCACGAATTGCAATACAGACGTAAAGTTCGAGCCGCTTCTCCGCATGGCTCGGCAGATCGGCGCCGAGCGTCTCGCCACCGGCCACTACGCGCGCATCCGCAAAAACGAAGAAACCGGCAGGTGGGAGCTTCTACGCGCCCGCGATGACAGCAAGGACCAATCCTACTTTCTGTGGGGACTTTCGCAGGAACAGCTTTCGCGCAGCGAATTTCCTCTCGGTGAATTAACGAAAGAAGAGGTTCGCGCGCTCGCTCGTCGAACCAACCTTCCGGTCGCTGAAAAGCCTGAAAGCATGGAGTTGTGCTTCGTCCCCACAGGCAACTACGTGCAATTTATCCAGGCGTACTCGCGGGATGCAGGAATTACGTTGTCGCAGGATGAAGGCGAAATCGTTACAGAAGATGGCATGGTAGTCGGCCGCCACACAGGCGTCCACAATTTCACAATCGGCCAGCGGAAAGGTCTGGGCTTTGCCGCGGGCAAGCCGCTCTATGTGCTTTCCATTGATCCTGAAAAAAATCGCGTCATAGTTGGTGACGACGATTCACTGCGCACGACAGCCTTTGGAGTCGAAGACGTCAATTGGGTTTCTATCGAGAGGCCATCGTCGCCGTTGCGCGCGCAAGTGAAAATCCGCCATAAGCACGAACCCGCGCCAGCCGTCATCGAAGCTATCGACGATTCGCGCGCCCGCATCACCTTCGACGCCCCGCAGCGCGCCATCACGCCTGGCCAGGCCGCCGTCTTCTACGACGGCGAACGAGTCCTCGGCGGCGCGTGGATCCGTTAAAGAATTATTGGGAGAGAATTTGTTTGGAGACCTGAAAGGAAAATCTCAGAGACGAAACAAATCGAAAAGCTTCAGATAAAAAGCTCTTCTTCCTGTTCAAGCGGCTCGTCTGGTCTCTTTCGCCTCTGCGCCGCTCGCAGTAGCTCGAGGCCGACTTTGATTCCCTGCACCAGCGCCGAGGCTTTCTGCATGGGCTTCCAGACCGTGTGGCGGAATTGGGAACCGGCGTCCTCGACTGCTTCGAGCGCGCCCGTCAAGATTCTGTCCGCATGGTTCAACTGTCCGCGCAACCGGTCTGTGGCGTCCGTAACCACGCGGTCCATTTTCTGCGCCTGCCCCCGCGTCAAGTAGACGATGTGCGCCGCGTCCGCCACCATGTTCGAAATCTTCGGCTGGGTGTCGTCAAGAAGAATTTGTGCGCGAGTCAAAATCGGCCCGATGCGCACCTGCAAATCCGTAACGAGTCCATTGACTTTTTTGTTGGTCTGGCGAAGCTCGAAAAATAGTGCTATCAGCATCGCGCCCTGCACCACCAGCGCAATCGCAGCGACGATGCTGAAAATCATGAGCCAAATTTCCATACACGCCCCACGCGTCCTCAGCCGAGGATCGAATCAAGCTCTGCCGGACCTTGCACCTTCAGCAATCCAGCGTTCCGCTACGCTGCCCCGCGAAGTTTCACCACAACTCTGCTGAACACTCTCAGGACTTCGAAGCTTCGCGCCGATAAGCCTCGCGCGCGCCCTCGACAGCCGCCGAAATCGAATCTCTGCCTTTCGACGCCACGTCTTTGCTTCGCTCGATCAGATCGTCCGCGCGTTCACGAAGCTCTTTCGCTTTCCGTTGCGCATAATCGCGCCCATCGTCGGCCTTCTTGGCAAGAAAGTCGCGGGTCTCTTCGCCGGATTTCGGCGCAAACAAAATCCCTACCAGCGCGCCTACGCCCAATCCGACGAGGAAGTATGTGACCTTGGAACCTACATTGTCCGCCATAAGAACCTCCAGAAAAACCGTAACATAGCCGATTGGAGTCCGCAAGACAGGCTAACCGCTATGCGTCAGCTAGTCCGGTTATCACGCCGATCCACCATTCCTGATGTTTCTTCCCAACTCCTCTATCAATTTTTCCGCCGTTCTTCGAGGGATCACTTCGCTGATCTTTTCCAGCCCCGCGCGGCGAACATTCGAAACGCTGCCAAATTCCCGCAATAACTTTTGCGCGGTCCGCGGTCCGATGCCGGGAATGCCGATGAGCTCGGACTTCGTCTGGCGTGCTCCGCGTCGCTGGCGGTGAAAAGTAACAGCAAGCCGGTGCGTCTCGTCGCGAATTTGTTGGATCAGGTGTAGAACCGGGGAGTGATGCTCCAGCACGATCGGCTCGTCCTCCTGTCCGAAGACGTACAGAATTTCTTCCTTCTTTGCGATACTCGCCAGCGGCTGATTGATGATCTGCAGCGAATCTAGCGCCTGTGCAGCGGCGTGCAACTGGCCGATTCCCCCGTCGATCAGAATCAAACCAGGTAGCGGCTGTTTTTCTTCTTGCAGCCGGCGATATCGCCGCGATACGGCCTCGCGCATGCTTGCAAAGTCGTCGTTCTTCATCATTGAAGAGGAAACGATCGGCAACGGGTCGTTCGAAGCTTCTCCGCGAATTATAAATTTCCGGTAGTCCGATTTCTTCATCCGGCCGTTTTCCCAAACGACCATCGACGCCACCGTATCCGTTCCCTGAATATGAGAAATGTCGAAACTCTCGATTCGCCTCGGCTCTTCGGCAAGATTCAGCGCATTCTGCAGCGCTTCCCCAATGGCTTTCGAAGTCGGTTTCAGCACGCGGAAGCGCTGTTCGAACGAGTGCTTGGCATTGCTTTCTACGAGGTCCAGAAACGACCGTTTGCTCCCCCGTTGCGGCGTGAAAAGTTCCACCTTGTGTCCCACTCGCTTCTCCAGCGTTTCCTCGAGTAGGCCGCGGTCCTCAAAATCTATAGGCATGTGAATCGCTTTCGGAAGATACTCCGCCTCCAAATAGAGCTGCTTCAGCAGCGAGGGCACAAATTCCTGCGGATCGAACTCTTCAAGATCCTCCCAATAAAACTCCCGCCGATCGACGACACGTCCTCCCCGCAAATGAAATAAATTTGCGGCGACGAGCGGCGGCTCGGCGTGATATGCCAGCACATCGGTATCGTCGCCTTGCGCTGCCGCCATGCGTTGCCGTTCCTCGATATCCTCAAGCGTTCGCAAAAGATCCCGATAGGAGGCAGCCTGTTCAAACTGTTCTTTTTCCGCCGCTGCCATCATGCGAGCCTCGAGGCTTTTGATCAGATCATGCCGCCGGCCTTCCAAGAATAGACGCACATCCTTCGCGGCCTCCGCGTAGCGCTCGTCCGTGGTCAGCCCGGTCACGCAAGGTCCGAGACAACGGTGAATGTAATATTGCAGACAAGGCCGCGGATGGCTTCGCGTCAAATCCACAGTGCAACTCGGCACCAAAAATCGCTTATGCACAAAATGCAAAATTCGCCGAGCCAGGCCTGCGGGGAAAAACGGCCCAAAATAGAGCGACCCATCTTTCTTGATGCGTCTCGTAAAATAAACGCGCGGATATTTCTCAGCTGCGGTGAACTTGATATAGGGGTAGGTTTTGTCATCGCGCAAAACGACATTGAATTTCGGCCGGTATTGCTTAATGAGGTTGTGCTCAAGCGCCAGGGCTTCATGCTCGTTGTCAACAACAATCGTTTCGAGGTCGGCGATTTCGCGCGCAAGCGAACCCGTTTTTGCGTTTACCCAGCTCGACTCGAGGAAATACGAACGCACGCGGCTGCGCAACGATCGCGCCTTCCCAACATAAAGTACATGCCCGCCTGCATCCCGGAACAGGTAGACGCCAGGACTCTCGGGCAGCAGCGCGGCTTTTTCTCGGGGTTCCATAGGAATTCTGCGTGGAATCTACGCTTAACGAACAACTTCCATCATACTAGAATTAGATGGGAGGGCTCGCAGGCATGGCTCAATCCTCGCGGGTTCCGCAGCGTGCAACAGGGTAGCCGAATCGCGGCATCCAAGAAAGCACATGAAAATCTTCGAAAGCATTGCTCGACTCGCGCTTCTCCTAGCGCTGCTGACCTCGCTGGCACTCGCCGCCCCAGCCCTCACTGCCGCTCAAAATCCTCCGCCGCTGGCACCGGACAAACCCAAGCCCGCCAAACAGAACGCCGATAACGCCACCCAGAACGCGCCTGATCAGCCGATGTGGGATCCGCTTCGCGCGGATAAAGACATGCAGGTGGGCACCTATTACATGCACAAAGGCGACCTCGATGCCGCCATCGATCGCTTCGAGGACGCCGCGCTGGCCAAGCCCGGCTACGCGCTTCCGTTCCTCCGCCTCGGCGAAGCGCAAGAGAAAAAAGGCCTGAAGCGCCAGGCCATCAAGTCCTACACTCGCTATCTGGATTTAAATCCGCATGCCGAAGACAAAAACAAAATCCAGAAAAAAATCGACAAGCTCTACAAAGAAGTCGAGAAGGAAAAGTCAGCGCGCTAATTGATCCAGGATTCGCCGCGCCCGCTCGAACTCCGCAAAGCGCTTCTCTTCCGCTCGAAAATCCCTCGAATGAGACACGAGGCTGCACCCCGATCGCCGCGTCGGATGTTTCACATGCAGCATCTCGTGATAAAGCACATACTCCACGGCCACCTGGGGCACACCGGGCCGATCCATCCTGCGGTTCAATAAAATCTGATTCGGTCCCGGATCGTAGCACCCAAACTGCCGCCGCCAGCCTCGCGTGCTCCATCCGACCTGCGGCCGCTGCAATACGCCTTCAAAATATTTCTTGTTCAACTCCTCAAACATTCTCTCCAAATCGAAATGGCGACCCTGCGGCCCTGTAGATGCAAGCCGAACGCGCCCTCGCCGCATCCGGCTGATCCGTCCTCGCGTGCGGTCCGAGCGCGCGTACTCCAGATACGCTTGCACCAACCCGCGTGGCGCTTTCCGCCGGTACACTCGCGCCAGCAGCAAGGCTGCCGCTCCCTCCAGAACCGCAAGGGGCGCTCTTCGCAGTAAATCCGAAAAGCGTACGTAAACCACGTCCTCTCGCCGCCGGATTGTCAGCACCAAACTCGCATAGGGATAAAACTCAACTCGAAATCGCGGCGGACGACCGTCGCAGCCCAGCCTCGTATAGACTCGCTGAAAAAGTGGAGCCCCGCCGGGAACCTGCGAACTCCCGTGCCGCGCGACTCCAGGTTTATTCGCTGCCGTCATTTCTTTCGCCGCACTGGCGGCGGTGCCACGTTTTTCTTGGCGGCCTCGGCCTCGCGCGAAGCGTCCTGCGTGCCTTCAATGGCGTCCTGCAAATTATCCTTGTATAGATCCGAATCAGGCGCGTTCGTCGGAATCTTTTGCAAGATCACGATGTAATCTTTCGTCCGTTCCGCCATCAAGTTAATTCCCTTGCGAATGTTCTGTTGCTTCTCGATTCCAAGCTGAATCAGGTCCGCGGCGTCATCCACACATCCAACATACGCGTTCAGCAGCGAATTGATCATCTCGTCATGCCTGCTCATCGAAGGATGTTCCAGTTCATACTCCAGCTTTTTCAACCGGTCGTCCGCGAATGAAAGAAAAAGTGTGATTCTCTCGTTCGGCGATTCCGCATCTCGGATTTTGTCCGCCTCAATAGTCGAGAGATAATCCTTCTGCGGCGGCGTACCGGCGCGAGCCGGTCGAAGCCAGAAACTCGCCAAAAATCCAGCCACGCACAGCATCAATACGCCAAACTTCATCGCCTCACTCCGAAGTTCGAAAGACCGGCCGCCAGGCTATTTGAAGCCTTAAGCTTGGGCGCAGGATGCTCGGGGAATAAGTGGCGCAGCAATGCGTCATCCATCTTCAGCAAGTCCTGACGAACAAGCTGAAGCGGAGGCTTATAAGGATCCGGTGCCTCCAACAAAAACTCATCCATCTCCCGCAGTCCTTTCTGCAGGTGCATCTCGAGTTGCTTGTAACCGTTTGGATGCCGCTCCGCATCGGGATTCGCCTTCAGCAGTGCTTCCGAGGCCACGCGCACATTGTCCCGGTATTTCTCGAGCAGCAATCCCATCTTTATATAATCACCCGCTTGTTCCGCCCGGCCCGCTTCGTCGAACTCCGCGTCGCCGAGTCTCTCCAACATTTTTGCTTTGTGAACTGCGTTCGTTTCGCTGTCAAAGCGCGCTTGCAACTCGCTCAGCTTGTCGGCAGCCACCATCGAGCCGCACAACACCGCCACGAGGATTGGAATCGCTGCGCGATGCGCCCCGCGGGGCCCCATGCGGTTACCTGTTCTGACCAAGCATTCTGCGCAACACCTTGCTTCTCTGTTGTGCCTGCCACACCTGGTCCGGGTTCTTGTCCTGGTCAAGCGCCAGAAACTTCTCGTAAGCCTCAAGCGCAGGCTTCGGCTGGTTCAGTTTATCGTAGCAGAGCGCGCGGACAAACCATTCCCCCGCGCCGGGAGTTTCTGCCTTCGCAATCAAGTCCAGCGTGCCGATCGTGGCCGGGCAATTCCCTCCAAGATAGTACGTCGAGCTGAGATCCTTCCAATAACTGATGTTGTTTCTGTCAATCTGTAGCGCCGCTCTAATCTCTTTCTCTGCCGCGGGAAAATCGCGCTTCTGCATATAAACGCGGCCTAATCCCTCGTGCAGTTGAGCGTCGCCGGGAGCCAGCGCAATAGCCATCCGGATCGTCACGATGGAGTCGTCCCATTTCTTTTGCGCAATCTGAATGTCCGCGCGGGACCGCAGCGATTCGAGATTCGGCGGCTTCCCGCCGTCGGCGCGATCAAGCTCCGCCATCGCGTCGTCATATTTATCTTGTTCAAGCAGCAAATGAATGAGCCGCGAGCGCGCGCCCGCGTCGCCTGAATGTACCGCAAGATACTCGCGAAAAGCGCCCGCCGCCTCGGGCTTCTTCTGCGCGTCAAGGGATTCCGCAAGACCCAACAAAGCTTGCGGAGACTTCGGCTCTAGTTCAATAGCCGCACGGAATTTTGCTTCGGCTTCCGCGTATTGTTTTTGCTTGTGGTAGAGCTCTCCGAGATGAACTGTCGTTTCCTCATCGCGCGGATCAAGCCGCAACGCGGCTTCGTAAGACTTAGTCGCCCCCGCAATATCTCCAGAGCGTTCCAGCGCGTATCCCAGCAGAAAGCGCGGCCGGCTCTGCGCGGGAAGCAGCTCCACGGCTTTCTGCAGTGGCGCAACCGCTGCCGCAGGAGCTTTTTCGCTCAGCAAGATTCCGAGATTCAGGAAGGCCTCAGACATTTTTGGATCCAGAGCCGTAGCTCGTTCATACTCCGCTCGCGCCTCATCCGTGCGCTTTAATGCAGTGTACGCATAGCCGAGTTGGAAATGGGCCCACGCGATGTCTGGTTTCTCGGCGAGGAGTTTTTGCAGGGGCGCGATCGCCGCTTGGTACTGATTGTTGTCAATGTCGTGTTCCGCTTCCTTCAACAGGTCATTTAGCGGATTCGAAAGAGTCTGTGTCCGGGATTTCGTTGACTCCTGCTGCCAGGAGGGTTGCGCTGGAAACGTTGCGGCGTTGCACAAGCTCGCACTAGGCCATGCCGAAGCAACAGCTAGCAACATGGCGGCAGATCGAAGGGCTCCAGAATCCGGCGCGCACAATATCTTGAGGTTCATGGTTCCAGCGGTCGATTGCCTGCCCCGTTTGCGATTGTACTCGAAGGCACATCTGTCTTGGATGCTCCATTCCCGTTGCGCTTTGCCTGCCCGTTCGCGGCCAGTACTCGAGCGAGGAATCGCGCCGTGTGCGACTGCTGATTCCTCGCCACCTGTTCCGGCGTGCCTGTCGCGATGATTTTGCCGCCCTGATCTCCACCTTCGGGGCCGAGGTCAACCAGCCAATCCGCCGATTTGATCACGTCGAGATTGTGTTCGATCACCAGAAGTGAGGCGCCGGACTCTTGCAGCTTGCGAAACGCGGAAAGTAGTTTCGCGATGTCGTCAAAGTGAAGCCCGGTGGTGGGTTCATCTAGAATATAAAGAATTCCCTGATTTTCCGTTCGCGCCAGATGCGCCGCCAGCTTCAACCGCTGGGCTTCTCCGCCCGATAATGTCGTCGCCGACTGCCCGAGCCGCAAATAACCGAGCCCGATTTCGTTCAGAATCCGCAGCTTCGAAACAACCTTGGGCACTCCGGTGAAAAAAGCCAGGGCCTCTCGCGCGGTCAGCCCAAGAACTTCGTGCACATGCTTTCCCCGATATCGCACGTCCAGCACGCTGCTCTTGAAACGCGTCCCTCGGCATTCCTCGCAAATCAGCTCGACATCCGCGAGAAATTGCATTTCGACGGTCACCGTGCCGTCGCCCTGGCAAGTTTCGCATCGCCCGCCCGGCACATTGAACGAAAAATGTCCCGCCGTGAATCCGCGCCGCTTCGCATCAGGAGTTGCTGCAAACACCTCGCGAATGGCATCGAACGCCTTCAAGTAAGTCGCGGGATTCGAACGCGGCGTCCTACCTATCGGTGATTGGTCTACAATCACCACTTCGCGGATGCTTTCGTCGCCTTCGAGCCGGTCGCAAAACTCCTTGACGCTTCCGCCCATCCGTTTCGCCGCAAGCGCTCGGTAAAGAACGTCATGAACCAGCGTGGATTTCCCTGAACCACTGACGCCCGTGACCACCGTTAACGTGCCCAGCGGAACCAAAAGATCAATATTCTGAAGGTTGTGCAGATTCGCGCCGTAAAGCCGCAGAAATTTCCCCACCGGTTTGTGCCGGTTATTGGGAACAGGAATATTCAGTTCGCCGCTTAGGTATCGGCCTGTAAGCGACTTATGTTCGGCGAGCATGGCCTCGTAGTCGCCGGCGAAAAGAAGTTTCCCGCCGAGTTCTCCCGCGCCAGGGCCGAGATCAATCACGTGGTCTGCCGCGCGAATCGTGTCAGGATCGTGCTCCACGACAAGTACGGTGTTTCCAAGATCTCGGAGAGATTTTAGAATGTCGATCAACCGCTGCGTATCCCGTGGATGCAATCCGATCGAAGGCTCATCCAGAACATAAAGTGCCCCGACGAGATGAGAGCCCAGCGAAGTCGCAAGCTGGATCCTTTGTGATTCCCCGCCCGACAAAGTAGACGTCAACCGGTCCAGCGTGAGGTAATCGAGTCCAACCTCATCCAGAAACTGCAGCCGGCTTCGAATTTCTTCCAGAATCTTTTCCGCTACCTTTGCCTGCGATTCAGAAAGCGCCAGCGTCGAAAAGAAAGCCCGCGCTTCCTTCACGGTCAGTTTGCAGATTTCCGTGATCGATCGCCCTGCCACGCGGACAGCCCGAGCCTCGGGCCGCAGTCGCGTGCCCCCGCATTCCGGACACGTCGCGTAGCCGCGGTAGCGGCTCAGGAAAACGCGGACGTGCAGTTTGTATTTTTTGCGTTCCAGCCAGTGGAAGAATCCTTTCACTCCCGGGTAGCCGTTTTCCGGATCGCCCTCAAGGACCAAGTTCCGTTGCTCAGTGGTGAGTTGCCGCCACGGCACATTCAGCGGAATGCCTCGGTTGCGCGCCCATTTCTTCGCGTCTTGGACCAGCGTCCGGAATCGCGGCTTCGTCCACGGCTCGATCGCGCCTTCGTCCAGCGTCTTGCTCTGATCGGGAACCACCAAATTGAGGTCGAAATCGATGGTGTTCCCGAATCCCTGGCAACGCGGGCATGCCCCGTAAGGATTATTGAACGAAAAAAGCCGCGGCTCCGGCTCCTGATAAAGAGTTCCGTCGTTCTTGCATTCGAAACGCTCATTGAAGGTGAGCCGCTCGGGGCGATTCCCTGCCGCATCCTCGATGAACTCTAGAATCGCCTCGCCATGTCCTTCGCGATAACAAATCTCGATCGAGTCCGTCAATCGCGACCGCGACTCCGGATTGACCGAAAGACGATCCACGAGCACGTACACCGGTTTCGAAAAATCTACGTCCAGCAGTGACTCAGGCGAAGAAAATTCGTGCACCCGGCCTTCCTGATACAGCCGATTAAATCCGCGTCTCTGTACATCGCCGAGGGCTTGCTTCAAGGCCTCTTGCGGAGGAGGAGGAGTTTTTTTCTTGGGGACGCGCCGCGCTCCGCCAACGGCTTGTGGTTGCGCGATTCGAAGCAGATAAAGCACGTAAAATCGCCGCCCCGGCGCAAGCCCAAGGACGCGCGAAGCGATTTCATCGGGGCTGTCGCGCCGAACTTCGGTGCCGCATTTGATGCAAAAAGTCTGCCCACATCGCGCAAAAAGCAGCCTGAGATAGTCGTAAATCTCGGTCGAAGTCGCCACCGTGGACCGCGGGTTCCGCGTCGAATTCTTCTGCCGAATGGCCACCGCCGGAGCAATACCCGAAATTTCGTCGACGTCCGGCTTCTCCATCCGCTCCAGGAACTGCCGCGCGTAGGCCGAAAGGGATTCCACGTACCGCCGCTGGCCTTCCGCGTAAACCGTGTCGAACGCCAGAGAAGACTTTCCCGATCCGCTTACTCCCGTAACCACCGTAATGGCGTTGTGGGGAATTTCGACCGTGACATTTCGAAGATTGTGTACACGCGCCCCGCGGACGCGGATCGCCTCTTCTTCTCTAAGCACGGGTGTGAGTTCTGTTGTCGCCAAGGGGAAGCCCAGACAGTGCGGTTCGCAGCCACTGCCTAAACTTTAAAGTATACGACTAGAGGAAAATCGGAGCAAACGCAGGAACGAGCGCTCCGAAGTTTCATCTTCTAAGAATGCAGCGAGTAGACTGTCCTAGGGGCTCGCTGGCTTCGCGGGCAGTGCTCGATCCTTGGTCTTCCGCGTTCCCTACCCTATCCAACAGAGACTTGTTCGAAGGATCGGCCTCCAACCCTTCCATTAGGGCAACCGTCCGGGACAAAAATGCGGAGCTTTCCGCAGGCGGAGAACCTGCTCCAGATTCTGTCCCGGCCGGCACCCTCCCCATCTTCGTTGGAGGGACTGATGCCGTTGGTAGGAAATTCTGGCGAGCTGAGCATTCAATTGCAAGAAATTGTGAATGGAGAAAACCATATCCGCCTGCAGGGCGCGGTAAAACGCAACTGAGGCAATTCCATCAAACACGACTCGAAGCCTCATCTTCCGCGCTCACGGCTCCTGCGTGAGATTGATGGTGCCGACGCCGCCCGCGACTTTGAGGTGGATGGTGACGGGAGATTTGCCGTAGGCGTCATTTGTGTATTCGTCGCCGTCATGTTTCAGGCCGTGGGCATCGATGGAGCCGATGCCGCCGCTGGCGTTGACGATGACGCCGATATTTTTTGGCAGCCGAATGTTGGCTTCGCCCACTCCACCTTCAATGTCCGCGTTGAGATCGGACTTGCGGCCGCCCGTGAGATCGACATCCACCTGCCCGGCGCCCATATCGAGATTGAGACGCGTGACGTCGATGTCTCGGAGGCGGAGATTGCCGTGGCCGGCGCCCATATCAATCTTGATCTCGAGAGGAATATCGTTGGCGAGATGAAGAATCCAGTGGTTGTCTCTCGTGGTGGAAAAATGATTGTCCGAGGTGTCCTGAGAGATGTTCAGCTCGCCGGTTGTGCCCGAGACCGAGTAATCCACCTTGGGTGCCGCGAAGGATCCTCGATAGTCGAAATCGGCCTCGAGAAGATGGCTGGAGCCGCCGCTTAAATCCAGATCGCCGGCACCCATATCCAGAGTCACGCGGGCGGATTTGGCATTCTGGCGATCGACGCTGCGTGAAATGTGTTGCATCGCGTAGACGGATTCGCCGCGCCAGTGGCGAATGTTCCGGCCATGCCAAAGAAGCAAGACCAAAATCAGGATGAAAGCTACAACGCCGAGATTCGCGCCCATCGAGGAACCGCGCGGAGCATCGGGATTCTGGCGCCGCTGCCAGTGGTCCCAGATCGTGCCAACGCCGATAAAGATCAGGATCAGCGGCCAATAGGTCCAAAGAATGGGCCAGGGATCGAAGTTCGGATGCCAGTTGGAATAGAGAAAAATCGCGCCGATGGCGATCAGTAATATTGGAAAGACGAGTGAAGCGCGCCGCGGAGCGCTGTCTTGAGCCATAGCACACCTCTTCACTTTGTACTACGCACGAACGGCCAAAAAAGTTCAGGGTACGGGGTCGAAAACGCTGTGTATGAAGAGGATAGGCTGCACCACGGGACGGGTCAATAGAAAGCAACGACATAGAAAGCGACGGCGTGGAGGACAGTTGCGATTGTGCTAGAGTGCGGCGGAGGAGAGGAATTGCGGATGATAAGTTTGAGGCGATGCACGAGAACGAGGTTGGGCAATGGGCAAATTTGAACGAGTGATCTGGATTGTTCTGGATAGCGTGGGCATCGGCGAATTGCCGGATGCGGCGGAGTACGGGGATGTGGGAAGAAACACGCTTGGCCATATCGCGGAATCCCGGCCGCTGGCGTTGCCTAACCTCGCGCGTTTGGGACTGGGGAATATTGCCCCGTTGGCGCACTTGCCAGCCGCGGATCCGCCAATCGGCGCATACGGGAAAGGCGCAACGCATTCGCCGGGAAAAGACACGACAACGGGACACTGGGAGATGGCGGGCGTCTGGCTGGACCAGGCGTTCCCGGTTTATCCGCAGGGATTTCCGAGAGAATTGATTGCGGATTTTGAGAAACAGATTGGGCGCAAAACGCTGGGAAATAAACCGGCGTCAGGCACCGAGATTATCAAGGAGCTGGGTGAAGAACATGTCCGGACGGGCAAGCCGATCGTTTATACGTCGGGCGATAGCGTGTTTCAAATCGCCGCGCATGAGGAGGTGATCCCGATTGCGGAATTGTACCGGATGTGCGAGATCGCGCGGAAGCTGCTCGACGGGCCGAACCGCGTGGGGCGCGTGATCGCGCGGCCGTTTGCGGGAACGGCTCCAAATTTCAAGCGGACGACACGGCGGCATGATTACGCCGTTGATCCGCCGAAGCCGATGCTGCTGGATGTGCTGCAGGTATATAGCGTGCCGGTTTTTGGGATCGGAAAAATTCACGACATTTACAACGGGCGTGGCGTGGAGAAGTACGTTACGACGACTGGTAACGCTGACGGGATGGCGAAAATCACTGCGGCTTTACAGGAAAGAGATCGCGGGCTGATCTTTTGCAACCTGGTGGATTTCGACATGCTGTACGGGCACCGCAAGGATGTGGAAGGGTTTGCGGCATCGCTGGAAGAGTTTGACCGCATGCTGTGGCCGTTCCTGCCGCTGCTGCAGGGGACGGACTTGCTGCTGATTACCGCGGATCATGGTTGCGACCCCGATCCACGCTGGCCGACGACGGACCATTCGCGGGAGTACGTGCCGATCCTGGCGTATTCGCCGGGAAGCGGTGCTGGAGTGAATCTGGGAGTGAGAACAACGCTTGCAGATATGGGGCAAACGGTGGCGGAGAATTTTGGTGGAGTCATAGTGCATGGAAAGAGCTTTTTGAAGGAAGTAGCGAGCAGCGGGTAACGACTGGCGATTAACGACTGCAACCAAGGGGTGGATTTTGGAGTGGAGAAGGTGCCCCCCGATTTTTGTAAGTGTTGCATCTACAGGAGTTACGAAAAGAAATCTCGTAAATGTTGAATCTACAGGGTTTATAAGCTCATTGTTTGCAACATTTAGAGGTGGACTTGTAACTATCGCGACGAAAAGAGTAACGGGGGTGGTGACTGGCGATCTAGGACTAGTGACTCGAGGAACAAAGAGCTCCACTCCGCAGTGCGGCTTGGATGTGGATGGATGGGCTGGCGGAAGGATGGGCGTGCGAAACATGGGAGATGGTATCATGGGCCTAAATTACTGTCAAGGTATAGTACTTAGCATGTATAATTCGAATGAGACGACAGGAAGTGCTGTAGTGGGAATGGGTTGCGAGGAATTCGTGAGTTTAGTGAGACGAAACGAACGAAGTAGTGGCACCCCTCAAAGCGGAAAGACTCAACTCAGAACAGCTGGATGCCTCGCGTTGTCCGTGGCCCCGGAGCATATCTCACCCGTTATGATATAACGGAGCCATAATCCGCGCAGTCCAGGCACCCTCGGGGCAGTTTACCAATTCAGGATGACTTGTTGTGGAGGCGAACAGCAATGGGGACGAGCGACCCGGCAAATCCATCTGGGAATTCTTCCGCTGAAAATTTTTCCGATAGCACGGTAGGCTACGGCGAGCACGGGGGCGCAGCGCAGAGACAGATTGGTCCGTACCGCTTGCTGCAACGAGTCGGCGAAGGCGGCATGGGCGAGGTATGGCTCGCGGAACAGAAAACACCGATTCATCGGAACGTTGCGCTGAAACTCATCAAGGCCGGCATGGACACGAAAGCTGTGGTGGCGCGGTTCGAGTCCGAGCGCCAGGCGCTTGCGCTGATGGATCATCCCAACATTGCGCGCGTATTTGACGCTGGTTCCACGCCGGAAGGACGCCCTTACTTTGTGATGGAGTTTGTGGCGGGACTCCCGCTTACGGAATATTGCGACAAGCACCGGCTTACGGTGAGACAGCGGCTGGAACTGTTCGCACAAGTCTGCGACGGGGTGCAACATGCACATCAGAAAGCGATCATACATCGCGATTTGAAGCCGTCCAACGTGCTGGTAGTGGAACAGAACGACAAAGCAGTACCCAAAATCATCGATTTCGGATTGGCCAAAGCCGTATCTCAGCGGCTGACCGACAAGACGTTCTTCACCGAGATAGGAGTCTTGGTGGGAACGCCGGAATACATGAGCCCTGAACAAGCCGACCTGGTGGAACAAAATGTCGACACTCGAACTGACGTTTATTCGCTTGGGCTGATTCTTTATGAATTACTGGTAGGAGCTCTTCCATTCGACGCAAAAACTTTGCGCGCCGCAGGTTTGGAAGCAATTCTGCGCGTCATCCGTGAGCAAGAACCGCCGAAGCCCAGCACCAAGGTTCGACAAATGGGCGTGAGCTCGGCCGATTCGGCGGAGAGGAGACAGGAAGAACCGCGGTCTTTCGCGCGGCACCTGGAGGGCGAACTCGATTGGATCACGATGAAGGCCATCGAGAAAGACCGCAGCCGGCGTTACGGAACGGCGAATGAACTGTCCGCCGATCTTGCCCGATATCTGCAGAACCAGCCGGTGGTCGCCGGTCCGGCGACGGCCAGCTATCGCATCCGGAAATACGCTGCGCGGCACCGGTTTGGGCTAGGCGCGGCTGCCGGGGCGCTGGTCTTGTTGGCTGGATTCGTGGTAGCGCAGGCTTTCGAATTGCGCCGGGTGCGGCAGGAACGCGATCGTGCGGATCGCGAACGCGACCGCGCCTCCCGGGTCACGGACTTCATGACCAGAATGTTCCAGGTATCGGACCCCAGCGAACAGCGGGGCAACAGCATAACTGCGCGCGAGATCCTGGATAAGGCCGCTAAAGACATCGACGCGGGACTCGCAAAGGACGCTGAGCTGCAGGCGCAAATGAGCCGCACCATGGGTAACGTGTACTTCAATTTGGGGTTGTATACGCAGGCGCAGTCGCTCGAGCAGCATGCGCGAGAGATTCTGCAGCGCACGCTTGGACCGGACAATCCAGAAACAATGCGAGCCACGGCTGGATTAGCACGCATCTACGAGAGGCAGGGACGCTACGGAGAGGCTGAGGCGTTGCAACGTGAAGCGCTGGACGCCCAACGCCGCGTGCTGGGGCCGCAGCATAAAGACACATTGAATTCGATGAACAATCTGGCCGTCGACCTGGATTCCGAGGGCCATTTCGCCGAAGCGGAAAAGCTGGCGCGGGAAACGCTAGAGGAACGGCGCCGGGCCCTAGGGCCGGCGGATCCGGACACGGTGAGGTCGATGAACAATCTGGCAATGGTGCTGGATGACGAAGGCCACTACGCCGAGGCAGAAAAGCTAGATCGCGAGACGCTCGAGCTGCAGCGTCGTATCCTCGGACCCGAAAACCCCGACACATTTGCCCCGGCAGTGAATCTGGCAAACGTCCTGCGAGTGGAGGGGCAGTACGCCGAAGCGGAGAAGCTGAATCGTGAGATGCTCGGTATCATGAGGCGTGTCCTTGGGCCCGAGCACCCGAACACACTGCTGTTAGAGAGCAATTTGGCCGCCGTGCTCTACGCCGAAGACCACTACGCCGAAGCGGAAAAGCTGGATCGAGAGACGCTCGAGATACGCCGCCGAGTGCTTGGGCCGAACCACCCAGCCACGCTAACCTCTGCCATGAATCTGGCCGACGTCTTGCGTACGGAAAGGCACTACCCTGAAGCGGAAAAGTTGTCTCGCGAAACGCTTGAGATCGAGCGCAGCGTCCTTGGACCCGAACACCCTCTCACACTGCTGTTACAAGGCAATTTGGCCACAGTGCTGAGCGACCAGGGCCGCTACTCCGAGGCCGAAAAATTGGTGAAGCAAACGCGGGAAGTGCAGGTCCGCGTGCTCGGGGCGGATAGCCCATACACGGCGAGCTCGACGTACCACCTTGCTTGCATCGCGGCGCGCGAGGGCCGGCGCGACGAGGCAATTTCGCTGTTACGCGAGGCTGTGGATCACGGGCTCCCGCCCGCGGACGACCTGGAGATTGAGAAAGACCCCGATCTCAAATCGTTGAAAGAAAACCCCCAGTTCAAAGCGCTTATCGTCCACGCCAAAGAACGCGCGGCCGGAACGCAAACGACACATTAATTTCGCTCGACTTCCGGCGGATCGCCGGCCAGTGCTCATTCGGCCCATGTGGTTTGCGGGGCTCGGATTCGATTGTGGATTGCTCGGATGAGTGGGAAATCGGTACGCAAAATCCAGTTGGAGTGGTTCCCATGAGAATCAGGCGAGCTCCGCTGGTCAGTATTAGCGTGGCGATGGCGTTATTCGTTTTCGCAGTCCGGGCGAACGCGGTTGGGGTGGGGTTGCGCAGCTGCACTTCTCTCCCCACGACAGTATTCAATTAGCTCGTCCAGCAGCGGGATGGAGCAAAGCAAAATCACCAAGGGGAACGTAAAGCGGTAGAGTGGGTCTTGCCAGAATTTCTCTTTCCAACCGAACCAAAGTGCGAGGACAAGCATGGCGTTGGTTTTCCAATGTTTAAGAAGAACCCAGATAAGCCTTCCGGCCACGCGAGCCCTCCAGGCAGTTTCCTCTTGCGGCTGCTGAAACTCGGGCTTGTAGAATTAATAGCACATCTGCACGCCGCATCCGGTCCGTGTTTCTTGCTCGTTATGTAGCGGCGATCCAAAGATAGCTTTTAAATGTTGTATAAGCGCGAGGGTTGAATGCTGGCGGGTGACTTTGCGGCTTGAGCGCGCGCAAGTTGCGATGGTGGAGAAAGGAACAGGAGCTGGCGAACGAGCGAATGGCGTGACGCCGAGCAAGCACAACGCGCCCACGAGGATGCCAGCGCTACAAAGCCGCGAACTCGGGGTATATTGGGGCCAACGGAGAAGTCCGCTCTGCATTATGCGTGAGTGAGGAGGAAGTGTGAAAACGGAAGAGAGAGTGGCGGGACATTACACGCGGGGAAAGCTGGAAGAGGCGATCCTGGGTGCGGCGCGTGCCGCAGGGAAGGATACGGCGCAGCTTACGGCGGGCGACCTGGCGGCGGTTGATGAGTTTCACGTCGGCGGGCTGGAAGCGACACAGATGCTTGCGCGGGGAATGGAACTGCGACCCGGGATGCACCTGTTAGACGTTGGATGCGGGATTGGCGGGCCGGTCCGATATTTCGCGGGAGTGGAGGGCTGCCAGGTTACAGGCATTGATTTGACTGAAGAGTTTGTGAAAACGGCGGAGGGTTTGACGAAGCTGGTGAAACTGGACGGACGGGCGAAGTTCCGGCAGGCGAGCGCGCTGGCTATTCCTTACGACGCGGAGAGTTTTGATGGCGGTTATATGATTCATGTGGGGATGAACCTGGCGGACAAAGGGGGCGCTTTCCGCGAAGTAGGGCGTGTCTTGAAGCCTGGGGCGCGATTCACCATTTTTGACCTGGTGCGAGCCAAGGAAGGCGCGCTGCGATTTCCGCTTCCTTGGGCGACCGGAGAAGAAACCAGCTTTGTTGCCGAAGCAAAGGAATACCGCCGGGCACTGGAAAGTGCGGGCTTCGAGGTGGTGACGGAGAAAAGCCATCTTCCCTTTGCCATCGAGTTTACGAGCCGCATGGCGGCACGGATTCGGGAAAGCGGGCCGCCCGCGCTGGGATTGCACATCTTAATGGGCGAAAAGACCGGGATGATGCTGAAGAACGTGCTGGACGGGATGGTGGAGGGAGTGCTTGACGTGATGGAGATCGTTGGAAAGAAAAAGTAAAAGGAGAAGACGGTGAGCGCGGCAAAAGGTCGGTGGAAGGGCTGGTTGTTTGGTGCGGCCGGGCTGGGGTTGCTGCTTGGGTTTCAGATCAGTGGGCAGACGATTCCGCAAATGGGCGAATCCGCTGGTTCGCTGCCGTCTGCGAAAGCCACCGCTCCGGTGCACTTGACGGCGGAGGAGGACCACCAGCGATTGATGGATTTGCTGCACATCACAGCGCTACGGCGCGGCGCGGATGGCGATCCGAAATCGCCGAATGCGGCGAATTATGACGAGAGCAAAGCAGACTCGCATCCGAAATTGCCAGACCCTTTGAAGCTGGATGATGGAAAAGAAGTAACGACGGCGAAGCAATGGTGGGAGAGACGGCGGCCAGAGATTGTGGAGGAGTTCGACCGGGAGATTTACGGGCGAGTGCCGAGCGAGACGCCGAAGGTGACGTGGGAAGTGACGAAGACGAGGCGGGAGATGAATGGCGACGTGCCAGTGATTACGAAGGAACTGGTGGGGCACGTGGATAATTCCGGGGATCCGACGATCGCGGTGAATATTGATTTGACGTTGACGACGCCGGCGAAAGCGAAGGGTCCCGTACCGGTGATGATGTGGCTGAGCTTCAGTCCGGAATTTATGGCGGCGATCGCAAAACGCTTTCCGGAGATCGCTGCCGCGGAGCAGAAGAAACCGACGTGGGAGCAGCAAGTACTTGGAATGGGTTGGGGCTACGCCGTGTACATTCCAACGAGCGTGCAGGCGGACAACGGAGCGGGACTGACGGAAGGAATCATCGGGCTGACCAACAAAGGGCAACCGCGCGGGCTGGAGGATTGGGGCGCCCTGCGCGCGTGGGGGTGGGGCGCAAGCCGGGCTTTGGATTATTTCCAGACGGACAAAGCCGTGGATGCGCGGCAGGTCGGGATCGGAGGGCATTCGCGCTACGGGAAAGCGGCGCTGGTTGCGATGGCGTACGATCCGCGATTTGCGATTGGGTTTATCAGTTCGTCGGGAGCGGGGGGAGCGGCACTTTACCGGAGGAATTTTGGGGAGCAAATCGGGAATGTGGCGGGGACGGGCGAATATCACTGGATGGCGGGAAATTTTTTGAAGTATGCAGGACCGCTGACAGCGAGCGATTTGCCAGTGGACTCGCATGAGTTGATTGCGCTATGCGCGCCAAGGCCGGTGTTTATCAGCGGAGGGGCAATCAAGGGGGATGGATGGGTGGACCCACATGGAATGTTTCTTGCGGCAGTTGGTGCGGGGCCGGTTTATCGCTTGCTGGGGAAAAAGGATCTGGGGACGACGGAATTCCCGCCCACCGAAACGGCATTGATCGCCGGGGACATTGCGTTTCGGGAACACAGCGGCGGGCACACGCCCGGTCCGAACTGGCCGACATTTTTGGAGTTTGCGGGGTGTTACATGAAAGCGCCAAGCGCGGCAAAGAGAACACCGGCGATTCCGTGAAATTGCGGGGGGAAGCTAGTTGCCGGAGTTGGCAGTGGATGGGCTACCCGGAGCGTAGTAGCCATTGCGCGTGCGGGCTACGAGTTTGCCGCGGCCGTGTGGTGAAATGACCTGCACGCTGACGGCTCGGAAGGTGCCGTCTTTCTTGGTATTCGAAGGATAGTAGGCCAGAGTGTACTGGTTGCGGATGTCGTGAGCGACTTGCTCACAGATTGTGTGGACGTCATCCACGTTTTCCGGGAAGAAAGCGATGCCGCCGGATGCTTCGGCGATGTGTTTCAGTGCCCGCGTGGCGGTGTTCTTTTCCTTGCGTTTTTCATCGCCGAGAAGGCCAATGGTGTAAATGACAGTGTTGGTTTTCTGGATTTCGCGGATAGTCTTTTCGAGCGAGTAGTGACTGGAATTGTCTTCACCGTCGGTGACAACCAGGAGAACCTTTTTATCTTTGGAGCCTTTCTTGAGATGGTCCAGAGAACCGATGATGGCGTCGTAAAGAGCGGTGCTGCCGCGTGAGTCGATGCGCTCGAGGGCTTCCTTGAGTTCGGGAATGCTGCTGGTGAAATCCTTGTCCAGATCGAGATAGAAATCGTCGTTGAAGTTGACGACAAAGGCCTCATCCTGGGGATTGCTGGACTCGACGAGAGTGAGTGCGGCTTCGTTCACGCGGGGGCGCTTGTCGCGCATGCTGCCGCTGTTATCGATGACGAGGCCCATGCTAACAGGTACGTCCTCGCGCTTGAATGTGGCGAGCTTCTGCTCGACTTTGTCTTCGTAAACGCGAAAATTGTCGGCTTTCAAGCCGTCAGCAAATTTGCCGCGATCATCGAGGACCGTAGTGTGGAGAACCACGAGGCCGACATCGATTTTGATGGTCGAGCCTTGCCTGTTTACATTGGCATCTTGCCCAGGAGGAAGCGGTTGAGAGTTGGGAATGGGAATTTGGGCAGAGCCGGGATCGACGAAGAGTAACATCGCGACCAGACTCAAAAGGAAATAATAGGACCAGTGAATACCAGAGCAGCTGGACTCAGCCGGTTCAGTGGCTGGGCGCGTAATACCCAGTTTTTGCGAACACGTTAAGCGGTGGCAGGCCTCGTGGGGCGCGCAGCTTGATCTTGATTTTTCGCCAACGCGCATCGTGGGCTTCGTTACTCGGTCTGTATCCCAAGACATATTGATTTCGCAGCTCCATGCTAATTTTTGTCGCGATGTCCGGAAGATCTTCAAGTTTTTCGACGGAGAATACGCGGCCGCCCGTCATCTCGGTAATTTCCGAAAGCAACGACGGACCGCCTAATTCCTCCGGGGTCCGGTCGCGATAACCAAGCGGATCAAAGATTCCGATCGCATAGAGCTGGGTGTCTGCTTCCCTTACCAACCGCTTGATATCGCCTTCACTGTACCGACTATGATTATCACCTCCATCAGATAGGATGAGCAAGGCGCGTTTGCCGTTGTGTGCACCTCTCATTTGGCTGAGGCCGAGATAGATCGCATCGAGAAGGGCGGTGCGGCCCTTCGCGGAGGTGAGCATCAGGCTGCTCTGCAAATCTTCGACGCTGTTGGTGAAGGCGCTAGTGAGTTCGGCGCGCTCGTTGAAGCTGACCAGAAAGAATTCGTCCTGAGGATTGGCGGTCTTGAAGAATTGCACCGCGGCCTCGCGCGCTTTGCCGACTTTATTGGACATGCTCCCGCTGAAATCAAAAACCACGCCAATGGAAATCGGAACGTCTTCAGAGGAGAAGGACACTATTTCCTGCTCGACATTATCTTCAAAGACCCGGAAATTTTCCTTGTCGAGGCCGGTTACCAGTCGATTGTAGGGATCCGTGACGGTCACGTTGACCAGAGCCAGGTCCACGTCCATCTTAACTTCCTGCCCCGGCTTGATTACCTGGCCGGGCGTATCTTTGGTTAAGTCGTCTTTCCGCCTGTTCTGGTGTTTCTTGTCTTGATCGGCAGGAGGCGGCGTTTGGGGCGCGGCGAATGTTGCGGCGCGCGACGAGGCCAAACAGGCGAGCAACAGCACTAGAGCGGAAAAGCTAACAACGCGAAACCCGGTTCGATCGCGTTTCACGGCACCCCCAACGTTCCAGTTGCCCGGAACGGCCGCGCGGTTCGGTCTACGCGCGATTCTACCACTCGGAGAAGCGAAGACAAGGCAAATCCGGTGCCTGCACTCCAAGGGTACCGGCACCTGGTCCTCGGACCTTCACGACTTTGAAGCCTACGATCGCCTTAACGCGACTGGTAATTCTTACAACTGCCTCATTTTGGATATCGAGCAAAAACTGCAGGCAGTGCCAAATTTGGGCCGGTTGTGGGAGACTCTGATGCATGAGTTCTGATAACCCAGAAGTGGTCATCGTTATTCCGGCGCGCTATGGATCCACGCGGCTGCCGGGTAAGCCGCTTGTTTCACTGGCCGGCAAGACAATGATTCAGCACGTCTACGAACGAGCCAAAATTGCCGAGAGAGCCAGCCGAGTAATTGTTGCAACGGACGATGAACGGATTATGAAAGCGGTAGAAAACTTCGGCGGTTTGGCACGCATGACGCGGGCGGACCACCGAACCGGGACAGAGCGTGTGGCAGAGGTCGCTGCACACGAAAAGGGTGACGTGTTTGTCAACGTCCAGGGGGACGAACCCTTGCTTGATCCAACGGCGATCGATACGGGGGTGAATGCGCTGCTCGAGGAGCCAGCAGCGGCAATCGCCACGGTCGCCACGCCGATCAAGACGCCTGCGGACATCATGGACCCCAACGTCGTGAAAACGGTGCTCGATTTCGACAGCAATGCACTTTATTTTTCGCGGGCGCCGGTCCCCTGGGTGCGCGACACAGCCAGCAAAATTCAGGTGCGGCACCTGAAGCATTTGGGCCTCTATGCATTCCAACGAGACGCGCTCCTCGAATATCCCACCTTGCCGCAGGGAGAGCTCGAACGCATCGAGCAACTCGAACAACTCCGCTGGCTGGAGAACGGCTGGAAGATTCGCGTGGCCGAAGTGGAGCACGACGCCGTCAGCGTGGATGTGCCGGAAGACGTGGCTCGCGTGGAAAAGCTATTGGAAATCTAGGACCGCCCGGATAGAGTAGGCCGGGCAGTCGCGGCAAAGCGCTTAGTTTGTCATGCGGTCATTGAGCCTGCGGAGTCAGGACACCAGCAGTGATCCGCACGCTTTGGGTTCCCATCAGAAGAATCGTATTGTTGTCGGCGATGTAAGCAAAGCAAGTGATACCGTTATTTGCGGGGTTGGTCGCCCAATTGAGCGTCAAGACGTTATGGCCCGAGGGATCCGACGCCAGAGCGAGGGTCCCTGTCATGCTAACATCCGTAAATTGCTTGCCGGAAGCGAACTCATTGAGGTCCATTGAACCGGTGAGACTCCCACTAGCCATTTTGGCTTGTCCCACTAGATCCTCTTCGTCCACGGAAACGTTCGTGCTCGCAACGCCGCTCCAGTTGAGGGCGTAGCTGCCAGCGAGCGAAGTGTTGGTGCTGGCGGTCGAAGATTGTGCGAGGAGCGTGCCATCTTCAATGACGCCAAGACTTTGGTCTTGGATAAATGCCTCCGTCGGCGAAATCAGGTAGAAAACATAGCTATACGGATTCGTCTGGCCAGACACTTTAAAGCTGATCGTCCCCCTCCCGCTTCCTGAAGCGTCGATGGTGTAAGTCCCCGAACTGGCGCTGAAACTGGAGTTTGTGCCTGCGTTATTCGAGTCGACCAGGATGTTCGAGAGATTGCCGCCAGAAGCGGTAAATCTCCCACCGCGGGTGAATGGCCCGGCCGGGGCTGAACCTCCCATGACGTGGACGAAGCCCCCGGTGAGGCCCGCCGTAGTGGTCGGAATGTTAGACTGGGAAATCGCATCCCCCGTAAGAGTCCCACCCGAGGTGGTCTCCATGAACTTGACCTGATTGTGACCGACAATATAAAAGACCCCCTGGATGCCAGCGAGGTTGAATACGCCGCGGCCAAAGTTGGCGAGGTCGCTGGGATTGAGCGAGTCCGAGTTGTACGTGCCGGAAATGGGTTGATTTCCGCCGTTCACGATGGTGGCGCCATCATTGTCGTCGGCGAACCCGGTTGTGATTCCACCGCCGCTATTCGAGAAGAACTGCCCAACGATGGACTCGGCGTTGCCGTTAGGATCGAGACCGGAAAGATCGAAAGCGTAGTTGCCGGCGATACCGGAAACCAAAAATGCGGAAGAGTCTTGCAAGATGAAATTACCGCTCCCGGCTGAAAGACCATCCGTAGGCATGGCAATCATGTAACCATTGGTAGAGGATGCGAGAGTGATGCTGAAAGTAAGGGTGCCGCTGCTGTCGATCAAACTTAAAGTGCCATGACCATCGGCGTTCACGGTGTAACTCCCCCCCGTGAAGCTAAACTCGTTTGCCCCAGTAGCCAGGTTAACGTCCTCGGCTCCTCCCGTGACGTCACCCTTTCCGTCGGCGGTAAAGGATCCGACGCGGGTTAGGGAGAATTCCCCACTGTTGGAAACCTCCGTCCCGATCATCGAGAAGGCATATTGACCTTTCAAACTTGCGTTGGAGAAAGGCCCTGTCGGCGGAGGAGGGGCGACGGTAGTCCCACCACCGCTGCAAGCCGAAGCCCAAAGAGCTGCCAGCGCGGCGCTAACCCACACAGAGCGCCTCACTGGACACCTTCCCTGCGAAATTGCACTGAAGAAGCCGCTAGGGGGCGTTTTGGAGAGAGAGGAATTCCCTTCGAGTTTCGGAGGGTTACGGATTGGTTCCCTTTTTGTAAGACGCGAGCCAGGAAAATACTTCCCGAGCCATATGGCAGGCTTTCGCCCACGATGCGCACAGAATCACCGGCCACTAGAAAGACACTGCCCTGTTTGAGCACAGAGTCATTGCCAAGATGGACATCAACGGAGCCTGCGGACGTCTGAACGATTACGTGTGCGCCAAGCGGTGGAACTGAGGAGTTGGCTGTGAACGAGACCACCGTCCCCTGCACGACTGTCTCGCGGGTGATGTTATAGGAGATATTGGCTGATGCTACCGGCGTGATTTTTTGCTGTGCGCCGGAAAAAGGAGCGGAAAATAGAGCGCCTGCGAATGCAGCACTGCCCAAGAATAGCCGAATGTTCAGTTTCATTGCCCGTTCCCCACGTTCGAGAGACTTGCGAGAAATCCCTCAGGATAGCGCCGCCCGCGTTTGGGCCGCGGACTCACGCTGATGCTCCACTGTTTTGATGATTACAGCAATGCAATCGGTTTCCGCCCAGATGCCATTTTGTTCAAAGGAGCAACTACATGCCCCCCGGGTTAAACGAGGAAGCTCCTCCGCTGCGATTTAACCCGCGCTCGCCGGATAAGTTTCGCGAGGGAACTGTTTTCATCCCTTCACGGCGGGGCTCGCTGTCATCTCCTGTTCCCCCTTCGGATTTCCAAATTCCCCGAATCAATTCTTCGATTTGACAGTCCCTGGTTTTCCGCCCATAATTGTTTGTACGTCAATCCAGAGGAGGGCTCCTAAGCTCGGCGCTCCGGGAAAACCCGGGCGCGGGCTGCATGGATGGCGCCAAAATATATTTTTGTGACAGGCGGTGTTGTTTCCTCGCTAGGCAAGGGAGTTGCAGCTTCCTCTATCGGTTGTCTCCTCGAAAGTCGCGGTTTCAAAGTCACCCTTCAGAAATGTGATCCGTACCTGAACGTCGATCCCGGCACGATGAGCCCGTTCCAACACGGCGAAGTGTTTGTGACCGAAGACGGCGCGGAAACGGATCTCGATCTCGGCCATTACGAGCGCTTCACGCACGCGAGACTGTCCCGCGACAATAACTGGACCACGGGCCGCATCTACGAAACGATTTTGACCAAGGAGCGGCGAGGCGACTATCTGGGAAAAACCGTGCAGGTGATTCCCCACGTCACGGATGAGATCAAAGCCACGATCAAGAAGGTCTCCGACGACGTGGACGTTGTCATCGTCGAGATTGGCGGCACGGTCGGCGACATCGAATCGCTTCCTTTCCTCGAAGCCATTCGCCAAATGCGCCTCGAATTGGGCTCGGAAAACACCCTCTTTGTCCACGTGACGTTAGTTCCCTTCATTGCCGCCGCCGGCGAACTGAAGACCAAACCCACGCAGCACAGCGTCAAGGAAATGCTCGGCATCGGAATCCAGCCGGATATTCTGCTTTGCCGAAGCGACAGGCACATTCCGGACGAGCTGAAGAAAAAAATCGCGCTGTTTTGCAACGTGGCGGAGGCTTGTGTCGTTTCAATGGAAGATGTGGACACGATTTACGCCGTCCCCGTGGAGCTCGGGCGCGAAGGCCTGGACGCGCAGATCTTGCGGCTGCTGCGGCTGGAGGATCGGCCTTCGGACATGCGCCCGTGGCTCGATCTTGTCTATCGCATCCATCATCCGGCGGGTGAAATTCGCATCGCCGTCGTCGGAAAATACGTGCAATTGGAAGACGCTTATAAAAGCCTGCGCGAAGCGCTGCTGCATGGCGGGCTGGCACATAATCAAAAAACGATTCTCGAATGGATTGAAGCCGAGGAAATTGACTCGGCTGCGACTGCTGCGGCGCGATTGCGTGGCTACGACGGAATTTTGGTGCCCGGCGGCTTCGGCAAGCGCGGCATTTCGGGGATGGTCCACACCATTCAGTATGCTCGCGAAAACAAGATCCCTTTCTTCGGCATCTGCTTGGGCATGCAATGCGCTACGATTGAGTATGCGCGTGACGCTGCCGGCCTAAAGCAGGCCGATAGCACCGAATTTGATCCACAAACGCCCCACCGCGTTATTTATAAATTGCGCGAACTGCTCGGCGTGGACGAAATGGGCGGCACGATGCGCCTTGGCGCGTGGCCCTGCAAGCTCGAGTCCGGCTCATTCGCCGCCCGCGCCTATGGCAAGCTGGAGATCAGCGAACGCCACCGCCATCGCTACGAATTCAATCGCGATTACGAAATGATCTTAACGAGCGCGGGTCTCCGCATCACCGGGAGAACGCCAGATGAAAATTACGTCGAGATTATCGAAGCGCCTGAACACCCGTGGTTCCTGGGTTGCCAGTTTCATCCGGAGTTTAAATCTAAGCCACTCGAGCCGCACCCGCTCTTCGCCGCCTTTATCAGCGCCGCCCTCGAACACAAAAAATCCAAGTCCCGCCCCGCCGCTGAACCCCAGCGCGCCCAAACCCTCCGCGTGGCCCCCCACGCCAACGCCTAACAGCTTGTTGAAGAATTTGGTTTTGAGGTTCTTTCGTTCTCAGTTTTGAGTTTTCCCTGAGTGGTAAGGGAGTGGTTTAGGTTTTTCTATCCACCGAGACGGCTTGTCGAAGCCGCGTGTCACGCTCTGGCCGTCAGGTTTCGCAATCGCCACAGGTTGTAGGCCGCCCTAGTAAAGGTAAACAGCCACCCCACCCTCTCGATTCTTCTCAAGTTCACCTACTGTAGCATCCCCACGATCTTCATCCACCCGAACGATTGCTCCACTCGTTTTCTCTTCCGCTGACTCACCTCGTACCCCACATGTCGTGTGGTCCGCTCGTCTATCGAGCGCCTCCAATTGGTCGTGTTCTGCGCCACATGCGGAGTGATGTTCATCCCGCGCAGTTCTCGCACGAATTCTCGCGTATCATAATTCTTGTCTCCTCCCAACGTCACTCGCTTTCCCTGCGGTACGGCCTCGGCCATGAGCAGCGCTGCATCTCGCTCCGCTCTTCCGTTCGCCTCAGTCAGAAAGGTCTCGACTACAAGCCCGTTGCGGTTCTCCACCATGACATGTCCCATGTAGCTCAGCTTCGCCTCGCGGCCTCGGGACTTCGTCTACAGCCGGGCATCGGGATCCGCGGTCGATTCATGCGTCTGAAAATGCTTGCGCTCGGTCCTATAATTGTAGCCTTGGCAATTTGGAGCAACGAGAATGATGGCGGAGTCGCAATCGCAAATGGCGGGGGAAACGGTAGAGAGCCGTGACGAAAGGCACCTGTTCCGGATGCTGGGCGCGACCACGATTGTACTCCTGATTGCCGCGTGCAAGCTGGTGGTGCATTTGTATGCGGGAAACAGGTATGGGTACTTGGGTGACGAGTTGTACTACCTGGCCTGCAGCCGTCATCTCGCTTGGGGCTATGTCGATCAGCCGCCGCTGATCGCGATGATTGGCTGGGCGGTGCGGAATACGCTGGGTCAGTCGCTGCTCGCGATTCGATTTCTGCCGGCGCTCGCGGGGGCGGTGGAGGTTGTGCTAACCGCGCTGATTGCGCGCGAACTCGGTGGGAGGCGCTTCGCGCAGGTACTTGCGGCCGTTACCACGCTTGCCGCGCCCGGGATCCTCGCGCAGGACAGCATCTTCACGATGAATGCGTTCGAGCCACTGTTCTGGATGACCTGCGCGTATCTCGTGATTCGTATCATCAAAACCGGAAATGAGAGGCTGTGGATTTGGTTCGGCGTAGTCGCGGGCATCGGTCTCGAGAACAAGTACTCGATGATGATCTTCGGCGCTGGGATTGTCCTCGGACTACTGCTCACGAACCAACGGAAGCTGCTCGCGAATCGCTGGCTATGGGTTGGTGGGGTGGTCGCGTTTGCGATTTTTGCCCCGAATCTCTGGTGGAATGTTCGGCACCACTTTCCATTTCTCGAATTGCAGGGCAACATTCGACGCAGCGGGCGGAACGTGCCGTTGGGCTTCTTCAGTTTCTTCGGTCAGGAAATTGGTGCGATGAACCCGTTGACCGCGCCCCTGTGGCTAGCAGGCCTGTGGTTTTTCTTGTTCGCGGAGCATGGGAAGAGATTTCGCGCGCTGGGCTGGGCGTGGGTGTTTACGGCGGGCGTGATTGTTGCGATGAGTCCGCGCGTCTATTACCTCTTCCCCGCCTTTCCGCTGGTGTTCGCCGCCGGCAGCGTCATGTGGGAAATGTTCCTCGAGGCGCGGCAGCGAAGGTGGCGGCGAGTGGCCTACCCGGGGCTGCTGATCGCGGTGGGCGCGATTCTTGCGCCGCTCGCCACGCCGGTGCTCCCGGTCGAAATGTACATTCGCTGCACGCGCGCGTTGCACCTCTCGCCGCCTGCAAGTGAAACGCACAAGCTGGGCCCCTTGCCGCAGATTTATGCGTCCGAGTTTGGCTGGCCGGAAATGGTCGCGACGGTGGCGCGCGTTTACAACAGTTTGCCGCCGGATGTTCGAGCGAAGACGGCGATCTTTGTCCAGAACTATGGCCAAGCCGGCGCGATCGATCTCTTCGGGCCGAAATATGGATTGCCTTGGGCGATCAGTGGTCACCAAAGCTATTTCTTGTGGGGACCGCGCGATTACACGGGCAAAAGTATGATCGTCATGGACGACAGCCAAGAGCGCCTCGAGCAACTGTTTGTGAGCGTGCAGAAGGTCGCGTACGTGTACCACCCATACTCGATGCCGTACGAGCATTCCGAGGTGTTCTATTGCCGGGGGCTCAAGCAGCCGTTGAAGGAATTGTGGCCGCAGCTGAAGCACTGGGACTGAAGAGCCCTCATCGGGAATACATCAAAGCGTTAAAATCCTGGGGGTGCGGGGGCAAAGCCCCGTTCGCTTCCCACCAAAAAGCCGGAATTCCTGTTTTTTTTCAACAAGCTGATAAGTGTGTGTAAGTACGCCTAAGCCCGAACTTTTAGAGGTGAAATTACAGGTGGAGAAATTTGGGCCCACTCGTGGCGGTAAACTGGCCAAACAACTTGGGGTCGAGTGGAATCTGTTCAAAACGTGGCTGTTCGACCCCGCTCTGATTCCAAGAGACAAAGTTAAGCTACTCGCGACATCACTCGGTATCAGAGAAGAGGAATTAATTTCTCAGAACTGGGCGTTAGCACTTGAGCAAGCTGAGTTGATTCTCAAACTGCGCAATGACCTTGCGTGGCCCTATGTGGTCATCGGTGGGGCTTGCGAGCGTGAACGACAAATTCCAGAGGCGAAGGACGCTTACCGAGCAGGATTAATGAAGTTATCCCTATCGGCGAATGGGTGCTCGAGAGGCAAGATATCTTCGAAAAGAACGGATTCCCGACCGCGATCCGACGGTCTGCGAGGTTGTGCTGAAACTCAAAACCGCGGTCTACCGTGAGGAGAACATCAGCGTTTGCTCAGCAGCTATCATCCCTGCCGACAAGAAGATGAACAAAGCTGGGTTTGAGGTTCGAGGTTAGGGGCCAGCGGAAACTGGGCGGTGCTGAGGCCAAGAACTTCCAAGAGGCTCTCAAACAATGTCCTAAGAGTCAGCGATAGACCAAAAATCCCCGTCGCAACCCGGCTGGGGCCTCTGCAAATGCGATGGAGTCTCTAGTTGTGCGGTAGCTCTGCACGTCCTGGTGCGGCCTCCTGCTCCTCCGCTCTGGCAGGCGGGCTGACTTTGAATCGCATAGAAAGGAAAAGAACGCGCCCGCCCATTTCTTCGGGAAACTCATTTCCTCCCGTTTCGAACGTAAGCCGAATCCCCTCGACCGATCGCTCGCGGGGAACATCTCCCAATGCGCAGTTCATTTGCAGCACTGCTGTTTTGCTTGGTCCCGAGAACGGCACTAGCACGATGCGGAATATCGCGAGCCCTCCGGTCGGCATGGCGCCCGCGCGTGTCGACATTCGTTTTGGGCCTAGCCCCGGACCGGCATACGCTGGCCCTCTCTGCTGTAACGCGTTTGGTGCAATTCCGTAGGAGCCGAAGGAAATTAATTCACTGGCGAGCCACGCTCCTGTCTCGAGAACAGTTCCGTCCTTGGCCTTGTGGTTGAAGGTTCCGACTGCCTGCACCGACTTTTTCCAGGAGGCAAAGGTCCCGGCGCCGCTGATTTCGTAGGTGTCGCCATTTGCTGACTTCGCAACGGCCGGGCAGTTGCCAGAATCGCCCGACTGACAGAGAAAGCCCGAAGCCAGCAGGAAGACGTAATCCACTGGGCTGGTTTGTGCTTGGGCCGAGCCAGTGAACAGAAGGAAGATGAGACTTGGCCGCACAATATGGAGTCGAATTAGAGTTGAGAGCTTGCTTTTGTTAAGCATTGGCTTCGTCCCGGGCCAATAAGGCCGTCAGCAGGCGGCGCGAAACTGCATAGCAAGTCATCTACGCAGCCTGCCGCGCGCGGCACAATTAATGGGAACCTATCAGTCTTGAGTCCTCAAGAAGCCGTGGTAGACGCCGTTGGCGTCGGCATAATAACCCGTAATTGCCCCGAAATCGTTCATGCCGGAAGACCAAGTAAAGACCGATCCGGAAGGATCGACGGTCACAATCTTCCCGTCGGGAGTGCGTAGGTAACCGTGGTACACGAAGTTCGTGTCAATGTAGGTTCCCATGATGGACCCCGAGTCGTTGAGGCTTGTAGGACAGTCGGAGAAACAGCCGGTGCCCTCGTAACCATCAGTACCAGCGCCGGGAGCATCGAATGTCGTAAATTTGCCGTTGGGACTGCGCAGAAAGCCGTGGTGTACGTTGTTGTTATCAGTATAGGTTCCGGCGATCGCCCCCCACTGATTGAGGCCAGCGGCACAACCGGGACAACTCGTGCCCTGGTCGGTGCCAGTGCCCGCACCAGGAGCTTCGAATGATTTCAGAGTGCCGTCGGGGTAACGGATCAGACCGTGCCCAACGAAGTTGCCGCTGTTATCCATAAAGTTTCCTACGCTTATGCCCAAAAAATTGATGGCGGTAACCTCATTACCGTAACAACCTGTTGAGGTGCCGGTATCGCAGGAGTCTGGACCAACAAAAGCGTGGATCTTGCCGTCAGGAGTGCGAAGGAAAGCATGGAAGAGATAGTTTGAATCCAAGGCGTACCCAACAACTGCTCCTTCGAGGTTAAGGCCAATGGGAAATGTCCCGTTCGCGCCTGCCCCCGAAACATCAAAGGTCGTAAACTTGCCCGTCGGAGTGCGAAGAAAACCATGAGATAGGCCGGTTGCATCGCTGAAGTACCCGGTGATAACGCCCAAATCGTTGATGCTGGTGGGAGTGGTGCCGTTAAAAGAACCTGCGGTTGTATCTGCGCCGGGAGCTTCGAAGGTAGTGAACTTGCCATGGGGCCTTCTTAGGAACCCGTGGTACACGGTATCCGCGCCCTGGTAGGATCCCGTAATAAATCCCGCAACATTGATACTGCTTGCGTAGGTTCCGTTGTAATCCCCGGGAGTGGTGTCCGCACCAGGAGCGTCAAACGTGATAATGCGGGGCTCCTGCGCCCTGATGGCTAAACTTAGGAACAGTGCGCAAACGAGAATATATAGGGCTGGTCTTACTTTCGAAAGCAGTTCAAAGCGATTTCGAAAAGCACTGGTGTTTGCGGTCATCCTCGTTCTCCTCTTCGAAGTGAGCAATCAACGATCTCCGGGTTAATGTGAAAATCCGGCTTTACCTAGAAACGCGACATCTGAGGGGAAAAGGGACCATGCCGAGCGAGAGTAGTGTCAAAAGCGGGGAGGGCAAGTAAGAGTCTTGACAGCCGGGTTACAATAACTGCCAATTTCTGAATCGGATACAGCGGGAGAATATCCTTTGGTCCCGGAAGCAGACGTGACGGCCCTGCTTGTTCAAGTAGCAAAGGGAAACCAGGCTGCTCAGGAAAGGCTTGCTCCCTTGGTCTATGACCAGTTAAAAAAGCTGGCCCGTCGGTATATGCGCCGCGAGAGAGCCAACCACACCCTCCAGACCACCGCCCTGGTTCATGAAGCTTATCTCAAACTGGTTCGACAGCAGTCTACCAATTGGCAGGGCCGCGCCCAGTTCTTTGGGATTGCCGCCCAACTGATGAGGCGCATTCTGATCGACCATGCCCGCCGCCACTTACGGGAGAAGCGTGGTGGAACTCGGGTGGTTCTACCTTTGGACGAGGCACTCGCTTTTTCCCCGGAACACTCTGAAGACCTGCTGAAATTGGACGAAGCTCTCGACCGACTGGCGCGGCTCGATCCGCGCCAAAGTCATATCGTCGAGTTGCGATTTTTTGGGGGCCTGAACGTGGAAGAAACCTCTAAGTTTCTCGGCATCTCCCCGATGACAGTAAAACGGGATTGGGCTGTAGCGAAAGTCTGGCTGTACGGCGAATTGAGGCCTGACAATGGGGATGAAGCCAAAACAGTGGGAACGCGTTAAAGCACTATACCAGACCGCACTGGAATGCCATCCGACAAGGCGAACTTCCTTTCTTGAAGAAAACGAGCGCGACGAAATGGTCCGCGCGGAAGTGCACCGGCTCCTGGCTGTGCACGATCGTTTGGGAACCTTTCTATCCAGCCCGCCATTTGTTGACCCCCGGCGGGTTGCTGCAAATCCACCAGAACGACTGGCACCAGGTGAAGTGTTGGCGAGGAGGTTCCGCATAGTGAATTTCATCGCCGCCGGAGGTATGGGTGAGGTTTACAAAGCCGAAGACCTGCTGCTCGACCGGATTGTCGCGCTGAAATTTTTGCCAAAGGAGCTGGCCGAGGACCGGGAATCGTTGGAGCGATTTCTGCGCGAAGCGAAAGCCGCTTCAGCTTTAAATCATCCCAACATCTGTACGGTATATGACTTTGGAGAAGATGCCGGAAGAGCGTTTATTGCGATGGAGTACCTGGAAGGCGAGACACTTTCGGCCCGAATCCAGAAGGGGCCGCTCCCAACGACCGAAGCTCTGAAGATCGCGATGTCGGTTGCGGGTGCGCTCGGCACGGCGCACCGGAAAAAGATTGTTCATCGCGACCTTAAACCAGGCAACATCATGCTCACCGAAAGTGGGGCAATGTTGCTTGATTTCGGGCTGGCGAAGTTCGAAAGACCCATCGTATCCGCGGAAGAGACCCTAACGGTCCTTACAGATGACGCGCGAGTAGTTGGCACCCTGCCGTACATGTCTCCAGAGCAGTTGCATGGTCAAGAGGTTGACGCCCGTGGCGACATTTTTGCGTTTGGTGCGGTTCTTTACGAGATGTTCTCAGGAAAAAGAGCATTCCAGCGCAAGTCGAATAGTGAAACGTTGGATGCAGTGGACCGCGAAGAGCCGAGCCCCCTGCACGAATTTGTCAAGGATGTTCCGGATGGGTTAGATCGAATTATTCGTCGCTGTCTGCGCAAGCGTCCCGAGGACCGCTATTCACGTATGGCGGAAATCGAGCAGGAACTCAAGGATTGCTACGAACTAACTTCGAAACCCACCAGCGGTGTCAATTTAAGAGTGCTGTTCCGACAAAGCAGTCAGCCCCGTGTCGCAATCCCCGCACTGATTATTCTATTAGGGCTGATGAGCCTAGTTGGCTGGTGGATTCACCACAGTTCCAGAGTCAGATGGGCCAGGGACAAGGCGTTACCGCAGATCGGCAAGCTCATCGAACAGGACAAGCTTGGCGAAGCCTACGCACTTGCTGTTCAGGCCGAGCAATACATTCCAGCTGACCCTACCCTTGCCAAATTCTGGCCCGATATGTCATGGTCCGATTCAATCATCACCAGCCCTCCGAGAGCTGCTGTCTACCGTAGAAATTACAACGCTCCGAACAGCCAATGGGAATTTGTTGGACTGTCGCCCATCTACAACCGGAGATTTCCCGCTGTTGACGCAAATTGGAGATTCGAGTTGCAAGGGTATACCACCATAGAACGCGCTACATTCTCGTCCGGCCCGATTGTCGTGACACTACACGAAGACGGAAAGGCTCCTAGCGGAATGGTTCCCGTTGAGTTCAAAAGCGAAGGGTCTGTCGAGAGCCAGCCGATCACCCTGTGGGGCATTGCAGGTTTTGAGGCGTTGCCGGCTATTCCGGTTGCCACTTATTGGATCGATAAGTTCGAGGTCACCAATGCAGAGTTCAAACGCTTTGTAGACCAGGGAGGTTACGAAAAGCAGGAGTTTTGGAAACACGAATTCCGAAAGGATGGCCGCGTGCTGCATTGGGCCGAGGCGATGAAACTCTTTGTCGATAAGACGAACAGACCAGGTCCCTCCACCTGGATCCAAGGAGAATATCCACAAGGAGAGGATAATTATCCGGTCATGGGCGTGAGCTGGTTCGAGGCGGACGCTTATGCTGAATTTGTGGGCAAATCGCTCCCGACGATTTATCACTGGACAGCTGCAGCATCCCCGACGGACAGCTCCAGCCTGATACCCGCCAGCAACTTCAGTGGCAAGGGACCTTCGCCGGTTGGGGCGTACCAAGGTATGAGCTGGTGTGGTGCCTACGATATGGCAGGCAACGTGAAGGAGTGGTGCTCAAACGAAGCGGCTTCCGGCAAGCGTTACATCATGGGCGGCGCATGGGACGACCCAATCTATATGTTCAACGATGCCGACGCTCGTTCACCCCTCGAGCGGTCCCCTAAGTTTGGTTTTCGCTGCGCCAAATATGAGTTGACTGGTGAGGGAGCCAAAGCAGCAGACGGTCCGATCACGGTTAAATTGCGCAATTATGGGTCTGAAAAACCTGTCTCTGATCAACTTTTCCGGGCATACCTGGACCAATACTCTTATGACAAGACGCCGTTGAATGCGAAGGTGGAATTCGTCGAACAAACCGAAAATTGGAGGGAAGAGAAGGTCTCCTTCGATGCGGCTTACGGCGGAGAGCGAATTATTGCGTACCTGTTCCTGCCCGAAAGAGCCTCGCCGCCTTTTCAAGTCGTCGTGCATTTTCCCGGTGCAGGTGCCGTTCACATGCGATCAAGCGCAAAAGGGCTCCCGAGATATCTCCCAGACTTCGATTTCATTATAAAAAGCGGACGAGCCGTCCTGTTCCCTGTATACAAGGGAACTTTTGAACGTGGAGGCGGACCGAAGCCGATCTACTGGCCCAATACAAGCAGTACTTATCGGGATAATGTCATATTCTGGTCGAAAGACCTCAGCCGGTCGATCGACTACCTTGAGACACGCGCGGACATCAATCCTAATAAATTGGCGTATGAGGGTTACAGCTGGGGTGCAGCAATGGGAGGGCTTCTCCCCGCTGTTGAAACTCGGTTCAAGGCTTTGGTTCTGGTTGCACCTGGATTCTATTTACAAGAACGACGGCCAGAAGTGGATCAAGTCAACTTCGCTCCACGTGTGAAGACTCCTGTTTTGATGCTCAATGGTCGCTTCGATTTCATTTGGCCGCCCAGCATCTCTCAAGAGCCGATGTTCCGTTTGTTGGGGACGCCTTCAGAGGACAAACGCCGCGTGGTCTACGATACGGGACACGACATACCCAGAACTGAAATGATAAAGGAGTCGCTCAACTGGCTAGACCGCTATCTCGGTCCCGTCAAATAGAATTTTCGCCACGCTCAACGAGGGCACGTCTATGCACGATCTTTTTTGACACAAGGAATACGATCATCGAAGCAACTGGGATAGGAGGTAGCGCCCGCGCGGGCAATTTCCGAAGGGGGCGAGATCATCTTGCTGCCGAAAATGGATTGCAAGAGGATCGCTAGTGGGAAGCCACCACGTGGGCATGCGGTTGGGGTTCCATAAGCTCCGAAAGTATATTCGTGTCGAGGATAATCATTCTTCAAAACCAGAGATCTTTCGGATAGCGTCACGGCGAACTGGTGGAAGATCGATTCCACCGAAGGTAGCGAATCGCCGATGAATCCTCTCCGCCAAATTCCCTTGGGGAGAAGCAGGGGTGGTCATGGCGGAACGCAAGATCTCGCGCGCTTCTTCTTCCATCGAATGGCCATGGCGGACCGCGCGGATTCTTAGGCGGGTCTTCGTTTTCTCGTCTAATTGCCGAATTGTGAGTGTCGCCATGAATGCATTGATAGCATAGAATGCAACAACTAAAATCGATCAGCATCTCTGGAGCCACCAGGAGGATCAGCGGAGCCCCTGGGGGGCCAACATTGATGTCACATTGCCTTCGCTTCGCCTACACTCCCTGACGGTCGCACCGCGAAACGAGAGCGACTTCGCCCTCCTCGCTGTAAAGCTGATCAACCCATTCCGTCCAGCATTCTAACGCGCAAGATAAGGTGTCCGAACCGAAGTTCAAAGCCCACGCTTCCCATACCCAAGGCATAACACACAGAGAAAGCGGTGCGAATTGGAGAAGGGCCCATTGACTTACTCCCATAAATATGGGAATACTAATTCATGAAAACTACCCTAGAGATTCCTGATCCCCTCTTTCGGCGCGCCAAGTCCAGGGCGGCCGAGCGCGGGATCGCTCTACGTGAATATGTCACGGAAGCGGTTAAGGATAAGCTCGCTTCCGACACTAAGAGTTCCAAGAAGCGCTGGGTCAAGTTTATGGGCAAGCTGAAGCATTTGCGCAAGGAGACCTCTCGCATTAATCGCCTCATTGAAGAAGACTCCGAGAAGATCGACCCGGAGATGTGGCGTTGATCCTCGACACGAACGCGCTATCCGCTGCTGCCGAGCATGATCCTTCCGCACTCAAAGTTGTTGCCCGCGCCGAACAAATCGCCGTTCCCGTCATCGTTCTCGGCGAATATCGTCTGAGCATCGCGCAATCCCGCCACCGGGCCAGTTATGAAAACTGGCTCCAAGAATGGATCGCTTCCGTCACTGTGCTCGACGTCGACAATGAGACAACTCGCTCGTATGCGGTGCTCGGTCTCGAACTGAAAAAGAAAGGCAAGCCCATTCCCACGAACGATCTTTGGATTGCCGCCCTCTGTCACCAGCACTCTCTTCCGCTGCTGAGCCGGGACCGACACTTTGATCTCGTGCCTGGCCTCAAACGAATTGACTGGTAGGGCAGTTCGGAGTCAGCCAGAGGTCCCATTTAAGTCCCGTCAGAGGGTCTCTACATTTCTTGGAAGCGCCTATCCGTGACACATGTAACGCCATTCGCGCGAGCACGGCTTGCTGCGTATCCCGGGAGAATCAAGAGATTGCGCCGATGAAGTTATGCAGCTTGCTGTTACATTTTTTGAACTCAGGGCATTGGTCGTTTTTGACGTATTATGGCTCCGAGCAAAATCAGGAAGCGGAAAAAGACTAAGTAGAAGGTACTACCAATAGTAATGTGGGAAGCCCAATCCTTTCGTGGAAGATGGCTGCAGATAAAAAAGAAAACGCACGCCCACTGCGGAATCTGAGATTACCTCGGATCATCCGTACTTCATCCCGATCGATCGAGTTTTCTTCGCCCGCCCCGGGTCGGCCGAAGGTCTTCTGGATGCACGGGATCAATCCGGAAATTGTGCGTGAACTTTGGCCTTCTCAGGGAGAGGTCCCTTACGAAGAGCGCACACTCCCGCTCCATGTTTTTTTGACCATCGGTGGCCGTTCGCCGCGCAGGTGCTACACATTAGGGGTCACCCGGAAAATGGTCGTTTACGAGCGAACGCATCCGGAAAACCTAATGAGTTCCTGGTATGTACGCGACAATATGACACACACTCAACTTTTCGCCGCTCGAGCCTGTATCGGAGCGATCCGGAGATCCATGGTGGGAATGAAACTGCGACCCAGCCGGGCCAATTGTAGCTATCTGCTAAACTGTCCGCGCCTCAAAGAGCAGATTTGGGCCAGCGGTGGAATCGTCCTTCGGTAACGATCACTGTTTCCCAAACAACTTCTCAATAGTTTTAACGGGATAGAACAGACGATTCGGCTGCGATGGCAACGGTATGAAATCGTGATGCAAATAGAACTTCCTTGCACCATCGTCTTTCGCGTCCACCACGACTACCGCGGATGCAATCTCACGAGCGTTGGTAAGAACGCGTTTAAACGCGTCCAACAACAGCAATTCTCCTATGCCCTTGCGACGAAATTCACTGTTCACCGCTAATCTCCCCAGCAGCGTTGCCGGCACTGCCGGATAACGGGGAAGCTTCTTTGCCACGTTGGCTGGGAGGTCGCTCAGGCTTACGACGTGCGCGGAAAGGGTATAGAATCCGGCGATCGGTTCACCATCAGGAGTTATGACAAAGGCCGCCGCGACTCGCTTGCTGACATCCTGGCTCGCCTGCTTTTGCAAATAGCGATCGAGAGCTGCAACGCCACAAGAAAAGGCCTCCCGGTTGTGCTTGGCTCTGAGCGGTTCGCTCCGATATTGGATTTCGTCTTCATTTTCATTCACGAGGCACCTATCCGCTCTTTGTAGCGTTTTGCAGCGGCTCTCATTCGTGCGCTCGGAGCAGGAGGATGCAGCAATGCCTCCACGAAAACCTTGCGGTCTCGGTCAGTGAGCACCCAGACCTCATGCTGTTGGATGGTTCGCGCGGCGGCGTCATCCGCACTAGTGACGATAAAGTCGGAGATCGAAGTACCTCTCAGGCGGGCAGCGAACTCTATCCTCCGCCTCTGGTCAGGATTGAGACGCGCCTCGATGCGCTCGATTTTCCTTGCAGGCCTTTGCTCATGTCTGGACGTGACAGTCATGATTTTCCTCTGAGGACATTGTACGGTAACTTACCGTACATGTCAACATGTGATCGCGGCTCTGTCGCAAGCGCCAGCGCTCTAGGCTGGTTGTTAGCGCGCGTTGTCACCAAAACTTTATCTCCTTCCCATTGCGACTGGTTGCGCCGCCTCGCCCAGCGACTCATTATCTCGGCCGAGACGGAGGGGCAAATTCCTACTAGCCTCTGAAGATTCAACGGTTGACTAGGCATCTGGCTAGTCTGCATTCTGTCAGAACAGATAGGAGTCATTTAATGAGTTCTTGGCAAGTTCAAGATGCAAAAGCACACTTCAGCGAGTTCCTCGACGCCACCATCAAAAAGGGTCCGCAGGTCGTTACCCGGCGAGGGGTTGAGACGGCCGTGCTAGTTCCCATCGAGGAATGGCGTCGTCTGCAACGGCTCTCTCCCGAACCTAAAATTCCTGCTTCTCGAACCTGGAGCTCGTGTAGAAGAACTTGTTCATGAACGAGGGCATCTTAACGTCGCCCAGCGATGGATTTCCGGTGACCAAGTATTTGAGTGGATCTTGCACACCGCAAATCGGGCAGCGGCCGGGCGAGCCGTGGCTTTTGAGCGTCAAAAGTGGCGCTTGCTCGCAAACAAACTGCAGCATGCCTCTATCGTCCCTGCCGACAAGAAGGTGAAACTTTGTGCTGGAACCATTCTCGACAAGGAGTGCTCTAGGCCGGTTGTTAGCGCGCGTTGTCATCAGGACCTATCTCCTTCCCATTGTGGCTGATTCCATCGCAGATTCCAGAAATGATGATTCCACGAACCCGACTTTCCGCTTGTGGTCAGACACCTAAGCCAATCCGCCTCGCAGGACGCGCACGCCTTCTAACAGGTCGTTTCCGGTGACTTCCGTGTTCCGCACAAATGCCATTTGCCCGGCAAGAATATAGACCTCTTTTAATTGCGCAAAGGAAAAGCCATCGGAGTCTTCCGCGACTCGGAAAATAGATTCCTCATCGAGGTACGGATTGAATTTGCGGAAATAGCGGAGCCGGAGTTGGAGATCCGGCGCCGGAATGGCGACAACGCGGTCAAAACGCCCCGGGCGCCGGAGGATGGCGGAATCCAGGACCGTGGGGTCGTTCGCCGTTGCGACCACGATGACTCCATCCTGGGAGTCGACGCCATGCCGCGCGACGAACGCCCGGATGACACTCTCTCGCGTGGTGAATTCGGTTGGTGATTGTTGTGCCAAGTCTTTCCTCTCCATCGGAAATGATCACCAAAGCTTTCTACCGGGAACTTTCTGCAGCTCCATTGGACTCGTTTGAGCTGCCCCCCCTCCCTATCAAGACGTCGAGTGACCGCCACTGGATTTCCCATGCACTCGCGCGTGGCATGCGGCGCAGAGCGTTATCAAATTCTCCTCTGTATCCTGCCCAAGCCGACCTCGTGACTCGATGTGGTGAACCTGCAGTTGCTCCGGGGAGCCGCAGAATTGGCAGCGCCAACTATCGCGCTGCAAGATTTCGCGATGGAGTTCCCGATAGAGTTCAGGCACGAGGCGTTTTCGGCCCTTCTTCGAAAACGCTTGATTCATGCCGCAGTCCCAACCTTCTCGATAACGCGTTGCCTTTCTGCCGCAGGAAGCATTTCGAGAAGACGCAGAATCGAGAGATAGAGAACCTCCGGATCTCCACCTTGAAGGCTGGCGCCGGCCAGAAAATCCGCACAGATCATTTCCAAACAGTAGCCACGCGACTTATCGGTACCCAGCATTAATCCAGCGGTTTCCAACGCTCGATCGATGACCTTGCACTGGCTTTTGTAAACCCGGAAATAGAGGAGTTCGACAGCTTCTGTCTCGCGCCCAGTAAGATGGCGCGACACCTCCCGCTTAAATTCTTCTTTAGGCAGCGCTTCGGCTCGGTGCAACCAGGTTGCACATTCAAACCGCTCCCCCTCCCTGCGAGCGATCTTAGCCAGTTCCGTGGCCTTACTCCAACCGATCGCGCGCAGCTGATGTTTGGGAACCTTGGTCAGATGTTCGTGGATGGCCATCAAATAAAATGCCTTCCGTCGCGAATCGGGAAATCGCTTCTCGATGAATTCGTCGAACGATTTCATCCTATCGAGACGCCAGTACTGCCCGGCACGGACTTCACACAGGTAGCGGCCCAGATCCACAAATCGCATGTCCCGCTCGTGCACACGCTGTTTTTCCCACCCGAGAATCTCGTCGATTTTGCCGAGAACGAAGACCGCCCGCTTGAGATTGATCTCGGGTTCCATGAGCGGCCGTCCGTTAGTCCACAAGTTCATCGAGCCAATCAAGTTCTTGCGCTCCCGCGATGCGAATGAGTTTCCGTTCGATTAGGGATTGGTTGCGGAGACAGAGTCCGAGATTGGCGCAACTTAAGCACGCGCTTTGCGGAAAGCGAATCCCACTATGGGAAGGAAATTCTCCCGAAGTGATTTGTTCGACTGTCGATTCGACCAAACGGCCGAATTCCTGCCGCTGCTGCTCGGAGATGGTTGCCTTGAGGTATTGGATCTCCGGTGCGTGCTTTCGCACGAAGACCACCAGTGCCACTTGCGAAATTCCGCTCATCCAGGAATAACAAATCAGTTGCGGATCCAAAGAATGGATCCCAGGAGGATCGTCTGGATAGCGCGTCGTGGTGGTCTTCCAGTCCAGCACACATCGATCTCCGTCAAGTGTACCGATGGCATCGATGTAACTGACAAATTCGTGACCTCCAGTCAAACTCCGCACGATTTTAACTTGCAGGTTTTGCGCCGGGCTGGAGACACAAACGCGGCTGCCCTGCGCAAAGCGTTGAAGCAAGTGAATGCCCTGGTGGAGCATGCGGTCCCAGGACTCGCCCTTTTTGTATTCGAAACCAGAACTACGGTACTCACTCCATTCCTGGTACAGAACGACACTCGGATCTTGTTGATGAAACATTGCCGCAAGAGCCTTTTCAAAACAGCGACCAAAAACCATGCCGGCGCGGGTATCCCTTTCTTGCCATCCATCGAGGTAGCGATACCGATAGCTGCGCGGGCAACGGAGGTAGTTGTTGATCTGGGTGTGACTGAAGATCACGGTTCCCCCGCTTTTTCGCCAGACACCGTCGGAGCGCTGCAGGAGAGCGTTTCCCATTCGCTTGCCGAAGCAAATGCATCAAGATTCTGGTATGCGCGACCGTTGACGACGGAGTGGGAAGTGCGCACAACGCCCTGCAAATTCAGGAGAGCCTTGACGTCAATCTGGTCCAAACGCAGAAGTTCCGAATCGTAAGCGAAATCACGAAGAAACCAGTTTAGTTTCCAGAGAGCTTTTTCCGTGCAGTAGAGTCTTCCGTAAAAACTCAGATTCTCCCGGGCTTTGGGCTCGAGGATAGCAAGCCGGAGCTCAAGGTAGGGCTTCTTGGGCTGCCAGCGGAAGAACGCGCGGTCAACGCGCACGAGGAACAGCCCCTCCAAGAGTCTGCCATTCGCGACCTGCGAGGAATAAAGGCCGGGAAGATGATGCCTCATCTGGTCACCCCCGAAATGGGCATGTAGGAATTAAGCTTGCAAACGAGGCCGTCTCGATTTTCTCTAGCCGATTTCTCGAGTTGGTTGATGAAGGACTCGACAAGATCCCGGCTGGCGCTGCCAAGATTCTGGGTACCGCAAAAGTCGGCAGCGTAGACCTTCACAAGATTTGCATCGAGACGATAGTGACGGATGAGGAGTGAGAGTTTATCCCGCAAACGAGGTTGACCGTTGTTTGAGTGGTTCTCACTTTTGTTTTCCGGGGTTGCGTTGGGATAACTTAACGGGTCTATGGGCGAGCCTAATTCCTCGACCGAACATAATCCGATCCCATATGCCTTCCGCAATGCTCGGTTAACAGCACGCGTTTCGGCCACGCGCATTTCAGCCCCTCGCACTTGCTGGGACACGTTTGAAGGATCAGCGTCGCCATACCCCACAAACCCCCTTGAAGACTCTTTGGTGAATACCGTAGCCCGAAAAACCCACCGACCAATACTTGGGTCAGACACATCAACCATCTGCTCCACATGAATCCCCGCACAACCTTTGCGCGATGACAAGCGCAATAAACCCGCATGAGAAACGTACCAACCGTTTTGCGAATAAATGAGATCACCTAAGGACAATGAAAAGCCGTAATTCTTCGTCAAAGCCTTAAGCTGCCTAACAAGCGTGTCCCCCATCAAGCCTCGTCGACTTCTTGCCAGCTCAACATTTTGGCGCGACAGCTGACTATGACTAGCATCAGATCGATCTCGATGTCTTCGCATATGACCTCCGCAATGAATAGCATTGATATTCAATGAATAACAATGCTACACATTTCATTGTCATCGGTCAAGCGAATAGTTTGCGAAGGCTTTCCCAGTGACATACAATTCCAATTCAGGCAGATGAGAAAAGCGGAACAAATTGGCTTGCGAGTCTCAGGGGAACTTAAGAGAGCGTTGGCACAAATTGCTAAAAACGAAGACCGAAGTCTGGCGCAAGTCTGTGAGATTTTTTTGAAAGGAGCGGTCCTTTACTACCAGGAAGAAGGATCCAGGTATTTCCAGCGACTTCTCAACTTACAGAAGGCCAAGATTGAAGATTGATTGCCGAGTCCTTCGGCGTGTTGCGAAGCGTTCCTCTTGCCGCAGATTCCGATTCCTTTGCTAGCCGATTGCTGAAATACCTACGCGCTTATCGCTGCGTTACCGAGGGAACGATCTCAGAATTACCAGGAGATCGCCTGGCCGTGAGCACCCCTAAGATGCGAGCGTATTTGAATGTCCTACCTCACCAGTTGTGAGACTTCGATTCACTTATCTGGGCGTAACATTGAATGAGGTGCGGCTCGGCTCAGGCGAGCTCCGTCGCCAGTTTGGTTTGAAACTCCGAGGGCAGGATGCCTGCAACCTTACCTACGCCAGGTGGGGTATCGAGCCAGAATCAAAACCCGTGGTTTCTGCAAAAAGCAATCCTGGTGAACACGCCAGTTCCCAATGTGGGAATCACGGCTACCACAATGTTAAACCGCGCAGCAGTGGTCCCGTCCCCCCTTTGCGGCCAAGGTGACACGCATTCGCTTTACGCCAAAATGAACGGTACAGAGCTGAAAGTTTTCATCGACCACGCGATGGTATGGGTGGGCGCTGTCGGATCGGATGCGCTCGTCTTCGATGGCCCGATTGGGATTCGTTCCGACAACAGCCGCTTGCAAATCGAACTTCTTGCCGGGCAGCCGCTCGAAGCGCAAACCGGTCACATGCCTGGCTGTCGCACAGGGCCAGAAGAATCCGAATAGCTCTCGCCAAGCCAGGGTTTTCGAACCATCGAAGGAAACACATGAACTGCCCGCATGTAATTTGCCTTGGATTCAATTCTTCCCGGGTGCAGATGGCAAGGCCGTGTAAAGACGAGAGTTAAATGTTTCTGCGAGGCGCTTGAAAAAGAGGGCCATCCCTCGCTTGACCAATTCTAGTTACACGAGTGATCGGTGCAAGGCAGCATTCTCCAAATCCGTCTGGACTCCCAGGTTCCTTTGCCTGGGCAATGACAGCTCCGCCTCGAGGCGTTCGTCCGTCTCCTGTGCATCCACTACCGCGATTGCCGAGATATTTACGATCTCTTCGACTTCCGCACCGCGTTGCAGCACATGAACGGGTTTAGACATACCCATCAGGATCGGCCCTATCGTTTCCGCGCCTCCGATCCGCGCCAAAAGTTTGTAAGCGGTGTTCGCGGAGGTCAGGTCGGGGAAGATCAGTACATTTGCGCCGCCACGCAACGTGGCAAACGGATAAGTGTTTTCGAGGATCTCCGGTACCACGGCGGTGTCGGCCATCATTTCGCCGTCAACCATAAGCGAGGGGTTTGCATTCCGAACCAATTCGACAGCACGACGAACTTTCTCTGCGAGTGAATGCACCGTGCTGCCAAAATTGGAGAATGACAGCATGGCAACCCGCGGTGTGACATTGAAGCGCTGTGCCGTCTGGGCGGCGCAGAGGGCAATTTCTGCGAGGTCCTCAGCGGTCGGTTCGATGTTGACCGTGCAATCGGCAAGGAAAAACAGATCGCCACGCAGCGTAACCATCGCGTACAACCCAGAAACGCGACGCAACTCCGGCCGCGGCTTGATGACTTGAAGTGCAGGTCGAATGGTGTCCGGAAAGTGTTGAGTCTGCCCACTGACAAGCGCATCCGCATCTCCCAAGTGCACCATCACGGATCCAAAGTAGTTGCGATTGGTGATCAGCTCTCTGGCCTCGGAAAGCGTCACACCTCGCCGTTGCCTCAGTTGATACAGAGTTGTGATGTAAGCCTCTCGTTTGGGCCAAGTCGTCGGATCGACGACCTGGATTTTCCCGAGATCGACGGACAGGTCGGCAGCTTTCGCCCGGATCACATCCGTGTTGCCGAGTAGAATCGGCCGAGCAATATTCTCCTCGACGAGAATGTGAGCTGCTCGTAGAATCTTGTCATTTTCTCCTTCAGGGAAAACTACACGGCGCACCTTTGCCTGCGCTTTGTGAATGACCAAACGCATCACCTCGTGGGCCTTCCCCAGAAGCCGTTCAAGGCGTTCCCGGTATTCCAAAAGGTCTACTGGTTCTCGAGCAACGCCTGTTTCCATGGCGGCGCGTGCCACGGCGGATGCTTCCCAAACCAGAACACGAGGATCGAAAGGTTTTGGAATGATGTACTCTGGCCCAAACCGGACGCGATCCACACCGTAGGCATGGCAAACTGAATCGGGTACATCTTCTTTTGCTAGGGCCGCCAGCGCACGTGTGGCTGCAAGCTTCATCTCTTCATTAATCGCCGTCGCACGAACGTCCAGTGCTCCTCGGAAAATGAACGGGAAGCCCAACACGTTATTCACCTGGTTCGGGTAGTCAGAACGTCCCGTGGCCATGATCACATCTTTGCGCTCGGCTACCGCATCTTCGTAAGTTATCTCCGGATCTGGATTGGCCATGGCGAAGACAATCGGTCGGGCTGCCATGGTTCGGAGCATTTCTCGCGTAAACGCCCCTTTCACCGACAGACCAACAAAGACATCGGCACCTTTGATCGCTTCCGAAAGGGTTCGAGCGCCAGTCTTTTGGGCGAATTGCGCCTTGTATAGATTCATGCCTTCCGTGCGTCCTTCGTACACCACACCTTTTGTGTCAGCGAGAATGATGTTTTCGCGTTTTACTCCCAGGCGTACATAGTGCGTTGCGCAAGCGATACCGGCAGCACCACTCCCGTTGAATACCACCCGGACCTTTTCGATCGGCTTGCCCACAATTTCCAGAGCATTCAACAGCGCAGCCCCGGAAATAATCGCCGTTCCGTGCTGGTCATCGTGGAAGACCGGAATCTTCATGGTCTTCTTCAGCGTTTCCTCGATATAGAAACACTCCGGCGCTTTGATGTCTTCGAGGTTGATTCCGCCGAAAGTCGGCTCGAGTAGTTGGCAGACTTTGATGATTTCATCTGCGTTGGTGGTATCGAGCTCCAGGTCAAATACGTCAACGTCCGCGAATCTCTTAAACAACACCGCCTTTCCTTCCATCACCGGCTTCCCGGCGAGCGCTCCGATATGCCCTAGCCCGAGTACAGCAGTTCCATTGGTAACGACGGCCACGAGATTTCCGCGTGCGGTGTACTTGAACGCATCGTGTGGCTCTTTTTCGATTTCTAAACAGGGTTGCGCCACTCCCGGGGTGTAGGCAAGGCTCAAATCACGTTGTGTGCGGCAGGGCTTGGTCGGTTTGACTTCGATTTTTCCAGGGCGCGCACCATAGTGGTAGGCGAGTGCTTCCGATTTCGTGATAGCCATATTCTTTCTCCTGGTGGGCCAGCCTCGAGCTTTGTTTCAGGCAGGATGGTCCGCCCCTTTGTTTGGCACGCGCTTCGCCAAACAGACCTCTTTTTGAGCGCTCTCTCGGAGTTTTGAGGATTGAAAAGACAGGACTTATTCTCAGCTAGAGGGTCTTAACTGAAGGCTTGGCCGCTTCAGAAGCAAACAAAAGGACCGCCTGAGCACTGCGGCGCAACCGCTTATCGTTATTGCGCCAATTCGCTCTTAGCAGGCACCTGTCCCTATCTCCTCGGATATCCCCACCGAAAAGCGGAGTCACTTACTACAAAAAGCGGGGACCAAACTACTATCAGCGCTTACTTAGCATGCAAATTAGGAGGCAGTGAAGATTGAAGATCAAGTCCTCCGACGAGTTGCAATACCATTGCAAAGACTCGCCGATATTCTGACTCAAGGCCTTAATCGTTCTTAGACACTTTAAGGCTCCAAACCAAATAGCAAGAAGCAAGTAGTACTAAGGAAGCTGTGTAGAAACCGGGGGCCACGCCTTCAAAGTGCACGGACGGGACGGTGCCTCCACGAAGAGTTGCTGCGATTACTCCAAAGCCTTCCAGAAATTGAACCGCCGCAACGGTCGTGGCCACCCGTCGCATCCAGCGAGTGTTTTTGAAAGCGAAGGGACTGAGAACCACCCAGAGGACTGCCGTTGCACCCATGCAAGCGAGCCAAACTCGAGGAGAGATGTCGATTCGGGGAAACCAAGAGTAATGCCCGTAGAGACTCAATACGGTTGCGTTGTAATAGCCGATGAAGTCATGGCGGACCTGATCTGCCAAGTGCAAGGTAAAAGCAAAGTAGAAAATCAGCCAAGCTAGGCCGAATCCTTTCCTGACAACTGAAATCCCGGCTTGTGTCATGCGGGCATTTTAACCTTCAAGTCTTCCTCAGCCTACTTCGGAGTAAGGATGAAATCGGATAACCCTGGTGTGGAATTCCAGGGCAACCAAATCATTAAGAATAAAAGAGTTCTAAGAGTCAGGTGAGCATGGAATCTTACTTGCGAATAATCTAAAATAGGGACATCGGACGTAGGCCCACGTTCATTTTTAACTTATTCATTTCCAAGCATTTAATATCCAGGTGCCGCCAATGGTTTACCCTGGAAGGGGTTCCGAGCAACAGCCAGCAGAAGAATCTGCCCCACATTTGGCTCGGGAAAGGCAGGAACATTAGAGGGTGGATAGCAAGGTAATCATCATCGGGGCGGGGCCCTACGGCCTTTCCACTGCGGCTTATCTCCGCCGGGCGGGAATCGTGGCCGACGTTTTTGGCGACCCCATGAGTTTTTGGCGGAACCACATGCCCGCAGGTATGTTCCTGCGTTCCAATTGGAAGGCCTCTCACATCGCAAGTCCAGGCCATGAGCTTTCGCTGGATCGGTATCAGAGCGGTCGGGGAAAGGCGATCTCTACGCCAATCCCTTTGGGGGATTTTGTCGACTATGGGCTTTGGTATCAGCAGCAGGTCGTTCCACAGATTGACCGCCGACAGGTCGCTTCGGTGGAGAAGAACGGCTCCGGTTTCGGAATCACGCTGAACGATGGTCAAAAACTCAAATCGAACAGGGTGGTGGTCGCGACGGGAATTGCTCCGTTTCCCTATCGGCCGGAGGCTCTTGAAAATCTGCCCGAATCTCACGTGACCCATTCATCGGATCATAAGGACCTCAGCCGTTTCCGCGGGAAGCGCCTTCTGATTGTGGGTGGAGGCCAAAGCGGCCTGGACGCCGCCCGAATACTTCAAGATCACGAAGCAAGCGCCGAGGTTCTTTCAAAAGCCAGGGAACTCTATTGGGTGGGCGGTCATGCGTGGCTGCATCACCTGGGCCTGATATCGAAATGCCTTTACTCGGGACATGATGTGGGTCCGGCAGGCATCAGCCGGCTGGTCGGCTGGCCGCATCTCTTTCGAAAGCTGCCGCGGAGTTGGCAGGATCGCATCAGTTATCGGGCGATCCGCCCAGCTGGAACTGCGTGGATGATTCCCTACTTGAAAAACGTACTGATCACCCTGAACGTCCAGGTCACCTCCGCACAGATCATGGGTGATCGCGTGTGCTTAAAATTGAGTGACGGAACCGAGCGGATGGCTGATCATGTGATTGTCGCAACGGGATACCGAGTCGATGCGAAGAGATTCCAGTTCCTAAGCCCTGAGCTTCACAAAGCTCTGAAGGTCGTTCGTGGATATCCGGTATTAGATCGCGGAATGGAGTCGTCCGTCCCCGGATTGCATTTCGTAGGGAAACCCGCAGCGTGGAGCTTTGGCCCGCTGTTGAATTTTATATCCGGGACGGAATTCGCTTCGACCGAGTTCATGCGAAACTTTCGCTAACTATAACCCCATCCATAATTTGCGCGCCGCCAGCAATGAGGTGATGTACGCCATTGCGAATTGCACGGGTGTTTGATACTCGTCATTCACTCAAGGATGAGTTCTTCACACTCGTGAGCGTGCCTTATTCCTGCTCCGAGTGAGGCGTACAGGTGAAAATCCAGTGAAACTGACGAAAGACGTACTGAACTTAAGACCAGAAGAGGCCTTTCGGCAAATCGATTGCGCGCTGAAGGAACAGGTGTTTCGTCAGCTCAAGCGGCGTGGCGTAGTCTTGGGAGTTTCGGGAGGAATCGACAGCAGCGTTGTGGCAGCTTTGTGCGCCAGAAGCCTCGGCATCGAACGTGTTGCTGTCTTGCTCATGCCCGAACGAGAATCGTCGAATGAAAGTCTGGGGCTTGGAAAACTCTTGGCCGAGACTCTGAAAGTCAAATACATTGTCGAGGACATCACGCCTCTTCTCGAGGCCGCGGGATGTTATCGCCGCCGCGATGACGCGATCCGGGCACAAATTCCAGATTATGGCCCGGGTCACCGATGCAAGATCGTGCTGTCCTCTTCTGCTGGCCATAAGGGATTCGAATTTTTCCATCTAGTGGTGGAGTCGCCCAGTGGGCATGTAAAGAAGGTCCGACTGAACGCTGACACCTATCTTGGGATTTTGGCCGCGACGAATATGAAACAGCGTGCGCGAAAATTCTTCGAATACTACCATGCCGACCGTTTGAATTATGCCGTGGCCGGAACGCCAAACCGACTCGAATACGACCAGGGATTTTTTGTGAAAAATGGCGATGGCGCGGCGGATCTGAAACCCATAGCTCATTTGTATAAAACGCAGGTCTACCAATTGGCGGAATATCTCGGGGTTCCGGAAGAGATTCGCAAACGCCCCCCGACAACAGACACTTACTCCATGCCACAATCCCAAGAGGAATTTTATTTTTCGCTTCCCTACGAACAGATGGACCTTTGTTTGTATGGCTTGGATAACGGATGCACGCACGAAGAAGTGGCAGGGGCAGCAGGACTTTCGGCCGAGCAGGTCAAGGCCGTCTACAGTCGAATTGTAACCACGCGAAAAGCAACGCGCTATCTGCACATGAAGCCCTTGCTAATGGAAGAAATCTCTCTGCTCGCCGGGGACTGAAAAAATGAATCACAAGGAACTAGGGACAACGGGAATTTCGATTCCGGAAGTGGGCATCGGCACCTGGAACTACCAGGCGGGCCCCGGACCACTGCGGCACGGGTTGGAAGCAGGAGCGCTCTTCGTTGATACAGCGGAGTCCTATGGGACCGAAGAGGTGGTGGGCCAGGCGATTGCCGGCATTCGACCGAGTATATTTGTAGCCACCAAAGTGTCTCCGGAGCATTTTCGGAAAGCCGATCTGATCCGTTCGGCTGAAACAAGTCTTCGGAAAATGAAGATCGAGGCCATTGACCTGTTTCAATTACACCAGCCAAATCCGTCGATTCCCATCGAAGAACCACTAGAAGCTATGACCGGGCTGGTTGACGCTGGAAAAGTGCGGTTCCTTGGCGTCAGCAATTTTTCTGTACGGCAGCTCCGAGAAGCGCAAAAAGCCTCGACAAAATACCCAATCGCGTCGAACCAGGTGAGGTACAGCATCATCGACCGCACGATTGAAAAAGAGCTGCTTCCCTACTGCCAGGCAAACAAAGTTACGGTGATCGCTTATAGCCCCTTGGGCCGAGGCATGGACCGTATTCGAGACTGCGATCCGGAAGGAATCATCGGAAGCATTGCCCAAAAGATAGGCAAGACGGCGCCACAAGTAGTTCTCAATTGGTGCCTGTGCCAAGAGGGGGTTGTAGTTATCCCCAAGGGAAACTCGACGGCGCACATTCTGGAGAACTGCGGAGCATCTGGCTGGAGACTTGGCGAGGAAGAGTTGCAAGAGCTTGGAGCGAAGATTCAATTCAGACAACGGACAAAGCTGGATGCTCTATTGAGAGAATGCACTCCGCACTCAGTCCTGAAATTGGGGCTAAATCTACTGCGTTTCCTGCCTCCCGGGTTGCGACGCCGGATTACCTAAGCGAGAAAGTGGGTTTATCTAGCTTATTTGTCTTAGACTTGAAGACAGTCGGGGTCGTCGGCGGGGTTTGGTTTAGTACTAGAACTACCATCTGATTCGTTTGTGATATCCGTCATCCTCGAAAGCCGCAAACTCCGTGCAATATTAGGCCACCAGAAACCGGTCCAAAGACCGCTTTCACTGCCTTCCCGCTCCGGAAGCTGGACCATGCAAAGTGCTGTGGAATGTGATCAAAAGAGCCCTCCATATCCTGGCCTTTATGGGACCGGGTGGCGGAACTTTGCGTCCATGGCTTCACCGCATTCGTGGTGCAAAAATCGGGAAACGTGTCTGGATTTCTCATTTTGTGTATCTGGATGACCTGCATCCCGAAAAAATATTCATCGGTGACAATTGCACCATCGGATTGCGTACTTCCATTTTTGTTCATTTTTATTGGGGAGGCCGACGACCGCAAAGCGACGCTCGTGTGGTGATTGAGAAAGATGTTTTCATCGGACCGCATTGCGTAATTCTGCCGAACGTGACCATTGGTGAAGGTGCAGTAATCCGAGCCGGAACAGTCGTGAGCCGCAATGTTCCACCCCATACGTTTTGGGGCGCGCCTGCCGGAGAAGCCCTAGGAATTGCAACCATACCGCTCACCGCCGAACACAGCTACGCGGAATTCGTGGGTGGCGTCCGGCTGCGCCAAAAGCCAGGAGCTCCGAAATGAACAAAGTTTTCACAAATCGAATAGTTCAGGGAGTCGAACTATGTGCGGAATTTGCGGCTTTCTGAACTTAGGAGCGTCCCGCGTGGACGAGAGATTGTTGGATGCCATGGTTCATGCTTTGAGACATCGCGGACCCGATGATGAGGGGGTTTTTCGCGATGCGCAGCTTGGTTTGGGACACGCAAGGCTGAGCATCATTGACCTAAGTGCCGGGCATCAACCGATGGGGAGTGCGGACGAAAATATTTGGATTACGTTCAACGGCGAAATTTACAACTACATCGAACTTCGGCGCGAATTGGAGGAGCGTGGCCATTGTTTCGCGAGCCATTCCGATACTGAGGTCATTCTCCATTGTTATCAGGAATATGGGATGGAGTGCGCCCAGCGCTTCAATGGGCAATGGGCCTTTGCCATTTGGGATAAGCAGAAACAACGGCTGTTTCTTTCGCGCGATCGATTAGGTGTGCGCCCCCTCTATTACACCTGGGAAGGCGGATGTTTCTTTTTTGCTTCAGAAATCAAGGCTCTCTTTGCAAACCAGGAAATATCGAGAGAAGCGGATTGGATTGGGTTCGACCAGTTGCTGACGTTCTGGTGCACTCTTCCACCACGCACCGTTTTCAAGGGGATCGAAGAGTTGCCACCGGGTCATTGCATGAGCGTGCAGAATCAAGCTCCCAAACAATGGGCGTATTGGAAGACGCCCTATGACCGCAGCTTTTGCGATTTGAACGATGCGGAATGGGGCGAACAACTGCGTTCTGTTTTGATTGACGCAGTGAGGTTGCGGCTGCGTTCCGACGTTCCGGTTGGTGCCTATCTGAGCGGTGGCCTCGACTCGTCCATCGTTACCTCCATCATCAAGAAGTGTACCAATGCTCAGCTGAAAACCTTCTCGATCAGTTTCGAGACCGAGGAGTTCGATGAGCGTAGATATCAGGAGGAAGCTGTTCGGCACTTAAACACCGATCACCACGAAATATGTGCGACGCGAGACGACATCGCCGCAGTTTTCCCAGAAGTGGTGCGCCATGTGGAAACCCCGCTCATGCGCAGCGCGCCCGCTCCGCTCTTCTTACTTTCAAAGCTGGTTAGACAGCACGGATATAAAGTGGTCCTTTCCGGAGAAGGATCGGATGAGATCTTCGGTGGTTACGACATCTATAAGGAGGCGAAGATTCGCCGGTTTTGGGCGCAACAACCGGACTCCCGGATTCGCCCTCTTCTTCTAAAGAGGCTCTATCCCTATCTGCCGAACCTACAATCACAGCCCATACAATATTTAAAAGCGTTTTTTCAGGTAAACCCAGAAAATGTGGGCGACCCCTTGTTTTCTCATCTGCCGCGATGGGAATTGGGCAAGCGGATCAAGACACTCCTTTCCCGCGATGTACGAGCCGCAATTGGAACATACGACGCGCTGGAAGAGATTCGAAGCTCGCTGCCAGGTGACTTTACAAACTGGCATCCATTCCTGCGAGCGCAGTATCTCGAAACCCGCTTTTTGCTTCCCGGCTACATTCTGTCAGGGCAAGGGGATCGGGTGGGACTAGCCCACTCCGTGGAAGGTCGATTCCCCTTTTTGGATCACCGCGTCGTGGAGCTTGCTGCTCGAATTCCTCCGCCCCAGAAAATGAAAGTTTTGAACGAGAAATACATCCTAAAACGGGCCTTCCGAGAATTGATTCCGCCCAGTGCAGTGACAAGACCAAAACAACCCTATCGGGCACCGGACGTCGATGCGTTTTTCTCGCAAGGAAGACCCAGGAAGGAATACATAGTGCAATTATTGGACACAGAACGCATTCAGACAAATGGGATTTTCAATCCAAAGGCTGTTTCCCAACTATGCGGAAAGATCGCGGCCACAGCGAATCTTGGCGTTAAAGACGGCATGGCACTTACCGCGATCCTCTCCACACAACTTTGGTTGGAGGAGTTCATTCTTTCACCACAGTACTCGGTGTCTTATTGAAAGGAAACCTATGGCGCTGCCAGCAGAGAACGTAATACGCCAATTCATCGTCGACAACTTTCTCTTCGGACAAGACGAAGGACATTTGTCGACTCGAGATTCCCTTCTCGAGAAAGGCCTGATTGACTCGACCGGGATTCTGGAACTTGTTGGCTTCCTGCAATCGCACTTCGGATTGAAGATCGAAGACGAGGAGATTGTCCCCTCGAACCTCGATTCCATTGAGAAGATCACCCGTTTTCTGGAAACGAAAAGAGGGGACATAGTTGCTCAGCGTTGACGAGGCTATCAAACAAGTCGTTGCTAAGTGGCCGGGGAATCTGGCAGTGGTCGAAGGTGATTTACGCTGGACCTATGACCAACTAGCGCGGGAAATCGCGACGCAGCAGGAACGCCTGCGTGACGCCGGGCTCGAAGCAGGCCAGCGCGTTATCTTGTGGCTAAAGAATAGCGCGCTGTACATCTCCAGCCAGTTGGCGGTTCTAGGGCTCGGCGGAGTGGTTGTTCCCATTCATCCAGATGCCCTGATAGAGGAGGTATTGAGAACGATTACGCACGTGGACGGGGCCGGGATTGTTACGTCATCAGCGAAATGGAAAACAAACGCACAAGCATTGGGAGGGTCGGGGATTGCTTTCGCGATGTTACCTGAATCCAGCATGCGTTTTCGCCGTGAAGAGAACGACAGGAGGGCGCCGGAAGGGCTAGCACAGATTTTATTTACATCGGGAACTACTGGTACTCCGAAAGGTATCATGCTTTCGCATGACAATCTGATTGTCAATGCGGAGGCCGTGCTTAAGTGCCTATCCCTCACTCCATCCGATGCCATCGTGGCTGTGCTTCCCTTCGTCTTCTCCTACGGAAATTCCGTGATGATGACGCATTTGCTGTCCGGCGCGAAAATCATCATCGAGGAATACCCGCTGTATGCTCAATGCCTCATCGAATCGATGAAGAAAGAATCGGCCACAGGTTTTTCAGGGGTAGCTTCCAACTATGCGCTTCTGTTAAAAGGGTCCTGTTTCCGGTCTGAGATGATCCCTTCTTTGCGGTATTTCACAAGCGCAGGCGGACCAATGCCACTGCCACTGCTAACTAAGTAAGCGCCATCCGTGGGCCGTGTTGACGAGAAGTAGTGTTGCTCAGGCAGCAAGACGAGAGTCTTCAGCAAGATTCCAGGGGAGCAGTTGGTCGATGCGGTTGATCGGGTGCTCCGCGACGAGAGCCAACACGTCGCGTAGATAAGACTCCGGATCGATTCCGTTCAGCTTCGCCGTGCCGATGAGGCTGTAAATCGCTGCGGCGCTCTCGCCACCCCGGTCCGACCCAGCGAACAAGTAGTTTTTCCTACCAAGAGCGACGGCACGCAACGCTCGTTCCGCAGCGTTGTTATCGATCTCCAGTCGGCCATCGTCGCAGTAGCGCATCAATGCGTCCCAT
>DATJXZ010000082.1:0-38452 GCA_035499815.1 Candidatus Solibacter sp.
TTTCCGCAAAGCTTCTTCGCGTCCCCAAAGAAAACCCATGTGTGGCGCAAAGATCTTATAGCCCGAGCAAACCAAATAGTCACAATTCCACTCTCTAACATCAATCACGCCGTGCGGACCGAAGTGAACGCAATCGAGAAAAATTTCCGCGCCGGCTGCATGCGCCACCTTTGCCGCCGCTGCAACATCAACTATCGAACCAAGCGCGTTGGACGTCACCGTGCACGCTACCAGTCGCGTCCGCGAAGAAACCAGGGCGTCCAAGTCTTCCGCATGGAGCGTGCCGTCGTCCCGCATTTTCCACCAGCGAAACTTGGCTCCCTCCCTTTCGAGGGCGAGCCAGGTGGCCACATTCGCCTCGTGGTCCATATCGGTGACCACGATCTCGTTACGCTCGCCGAGCGTCTGTCCGATCGCGAGGCTGACGATCCTGACGAACGACGTCGCGTTCATCCCAAATGCAATCTCATTCGGACTCCAGGCATTTACAAAATCCGCTACTGTCTGGCGAGCCCTGGCAATCCCTGCGTCAACCTCCCGGCTCTTGGGATAACGGCCTCCGCGCTGGACGTTGCACTCGAGCAGATGCCTGTTTACAGCGTCGAAAACCTGCTGGGGCACTTGGGCGCCCGCAGCGTTGTCAAAAAAGATGAACGGATCCGCGCGCGCCAAGGCGGGGAACCGTGATCGAACCGATTCGACGGAAAAGGCGCCACGGGCCGGCCGTTGCCGGTGTTGTCCATCATGGGTTCGGCTCATGAATTGTTCCTTGAATTGTAAACGGCATTTATGGGTTCCGCTGCTCGGTCGAATATAAGGCCACTCAGCTTGCTGCCTCTAAAGGCGCGAATCCCGAGATTCTTCAAGAGCTTTCCCAACCCCCTCCTGCCAGATGCCGCGCAGACAACCGCCGAGGCTGTGCATGCTTCAACGAAGTGCCGCGCGCGGAATGCAGAGATCGCGGTAGGTCTGTGACGATCTACTCGACGACTGCTAGAGTTCCTTTGTATCCCTGCGAATCCGGACGAAAATCCCCAGAGCGCAATTGTATCTAAAAGACATAGATGAGTTCGTTCCGCAAAATCCTGTCGGAGCTTTAACACTACATATGTAGTATATACGCCAAAACTCCACCTCTCCCGGAGCCACGGGGAATTAGTCCGCGTTCCGCCGCAAGCGGCGGACGCGTTCAAGACTATCCATCAGGTGCGTAAACTCCCGCATATTCGCGGTGCGGTAGCGCTGTAGAGTTTCCAGCTTATTCGGAGCTGGCTCTGTGAGATCGGAAGCACACTCGATCGCGACGAGCTCACTTGCGAGCTCCTCACGCTCCCTTTGTTCTCCGACCTCGGTCCGGAGTGTCGCGAGGATGGATTCCTGAAGCTTCTGACGGGTCGGCGCGGCGAGATCCCCTTTTTCACTATGCATTGTTTCGGCATCTGCCAGCATGTGCATCGTCCGAGCCGCACGCTCGGTAGGTCGAGAGCCGTAAACGATGCGAAGTAGCTCCAAATCTTGCGGATCCGGTCCCCGGTCGGCGATTCGCTTTATCAGACTCTCAAGCGCGTAAATGCAGATATCAGGACGCGCTGGCTCAACTTCCAATGAATGCCTGCCCACCAAGCCAGCCAGACGGAGCCAGTAGCGGGCAGCTGGACGCTCTTTATTTTCGAGTAGCTCATTTGTCTTTTCGATGGTTGCTTTTGCAAATTCCCTCGTCATCGCTACATCGATGCGCCGTTTGTGCAGCCGATTCATTACCAAATCGTCGATGATCTCGTGCTCGATAAGGCCTTCGGGCTTGAAGTCTTCTTCGAATCCGCTGCGCAGAGTTGCAGCTTCCGCTTGCTCGTCCGAAAGAATTGTTCTCGATTCGATCCAATGCTTTGCAGCATTTCTGCTTGACCGCAACTTGCCTCTCGGCGTGCGCGGCCCTGTTGCGTCACCCATTTGCACATCCCTAGAAAGGGATTGAACCCCATGCCCACGTGCTTTCCCTCTTCTCCGGGGTTCGATTCGACGCGCGCCCTAGGTATCGGAAAAACCGGGGAAAGGCGCATTCCTCGCACTCCGGAAATTGCGGCCGTAAAACAAAAAAGCCACGACGTGGAATGCGTCGCGGCTGATTCTTTCTTCGGCCTCTTCGTGCTTGCTACTCCCACATTATAACCTGGCGCCCCAGGGTTGTCAAAGTTTGCATCTTTATAATATCGGAGAACCGGAGGCAATTCGGAATTGCTCCCGGGGTGGGCGCCCCGATCTCTCCAATCTCAAGCGCGCATTATGCTCGGCAATGGCACGCCTTCGCGCTCCGGCTACTTCGCGTGCGGCCCCAATGTATTCTTCCTTGGCCCATCGACCAAGGGCAGACCAAACCGTACAGCTCGCCGCTGATCCCTGATACAAGCTCCTGTTCAGACTGGCCGTTCGGCCAGCCACTCCAGATGCAGATCGTAAAGTTTTCCCAATGTCGGGCGTCCTTGGCAATCCCATCCGCACATTTCGTAGTAGGTCTGAATCATCTGTCGGAACTTCGCTTTGTCGATCACCGCGCCAGCATGTCGGCCGGAGCGGATCGGCTCCATGTAGAAACGCTCAGGGAGCGTATCGTCCTCCGCGTTAAAGCCTTCACGATAGTTGTACCACCGCATCAATGCATTCCTGCGCTCGCCGATGCGAAACAGTTCGTGACTGCTGAAATCCCATCCCGTCACAGCGCTCACCAGCTCCGCGATCTGCTCAAGCCGCAAATAACGTGTTGGGGCACAAGCATACAAGCACACACCCAGCCCATCCGTCCCGCTCCAAACCAGATTCAGGGCGTTGTAGTTTCGCACTTTTGCGGGCGACTGCAATGCCATCGGAATTCGCTCGTAGATTCCCATCGTGGCGCTTCGATCCAGCGTATGGCTCCAGCCGACTGTCACGTCGTAATCCCAGTCATGCTCGCAGATGTCGCCCTGAGGTCCCACAGGCGCGGTAGCGAAACCCATCGCGAGGTTTGTTTGTGACCTCGCTTCGATCGCAATGCATTCGACCCCTTTCACGTGCAGTGCGAACGCTTCCGCCCCTCTTCCAACTTGTATCGCTGCGCGCCGAACACCCTCGGCCAGCACACTGCCGGCCCCGCGTCGGAGCGCAATGTCCTCGATCAATCGGCAGCCGTTCTTGTCCGCCATATCGCCGAATCCGAATTCGTATCCGAAATCCGCTTTGTCCAACAGGCCTTTTTCGACGCACTCTGCCGCGAATCCCAGCACATTGCCGGTTGATACTGGATCCAGCCCTTGCAGCATGCACAGTGTGTTCATGTCAAAATAAGCTTCGAGCTCACGCAAATCCAAATTGATTGCAAACGAAGACAGCGTCTCCCAGGATGTTCCACCCAACCGATCATCCTTTGTAAGCCGCCTGGTGTTGAAGGTTTTCACGCAATCATTGGCGCAGCCCGGGCAATGGCTCTGCAGGCGCATGTAAGCGGTGTACTTGTCCTTTGCGAAGCTCTCGGGAGGCTTGTAATCATGGCGTTGTCCGTTGTGCGAAAATACATAACCGGGTTCCAACACATTGTCGAGCCAGTAAGACCAGCCTGGAGGACTTTTCTGCCAAAGATTCAATACGTTTTTTGTAATTCCTTCATCGCGGAAAAGCCTGTCCAGAGCGGCGATTCGTACCGCGTCTGCCATTTGCGGGTACGCAGGATTCACGATCACCACGGCTTTCAAATTCTTTGACCCCATTACCGCGCCCATGCCTCCGCGTTGCGTCTGATGCGCGCCTCCGCAAACGATGCCCGCAAATCGAACTAAATTCTCACCCGCTGGTCCGATCACCGCTACTTGTGCTTCCGGTCCGTGCCGCGTTTCCAGAGCCGCCGTTGCTTCTGCCGTGTTCTTCCCCCATAGATCGCTGGCTGGCAGAAGGATGCATTTGCCGCCGTCGATCAGCAGGTAGCCGGGTGTTTTCACCTTTCCGCGCAGAATCAGCGCGTCATAACCTGATCCTTTCAGCCCCCTCGCAAATGGTCCTTCGCCACGGCTTTCGAAAATCCCACCGGATAGCGGAGACTTTGCCACGACTCCGAATCGCGCAAGTCCAGTCCCAAGGTTGCCTCCCGCGACTCCGCATCCAAAGATCAGAAGACTCTCGGGCGCGAACGGATCGACGCCGGCAAGGGTTTCCTTCAAATTGTAGTAGCTCCCATAGAGCGCCGGTCCGGGATAGTTCCTATAGAACTGTTGGGCAGGTTCCTCGATCAGCGACGAACCGCTTGCCAGATCCAACTTGAGCATCTTCGCGTGGTAACCGTTAGGGGTCATTCCGTCTCACCTTCACTGAGGGTCACTTTCGCAGTTCCCGGCAAGTATCCGCAAGCACGCCGAGCTTTTTTCGAGTGATTTCGAGTGGGACATGCCCGAAGCCGCACTCACTCGTCAGTAAGAGCCGATCGGGAGAAAAATATTCGAGTGCGGGTTGCAGGCGGTCACGAATGATTTCTGGAGTTTCAATCGGGTCGCTGCGCTGATCGATTACGCCCAGCGCGAGATTGCCTTTGAAGTCCCATCGCTTCCACAGATCCATCAAGTCGTAACCAAGCGTGCAGTGCTCGAGCGAAACCTCGTCAATCTTCACGGTGCGGAATGCAAGGACGAGATCCGTGTATCTCGTGAAGTAAATCCGCTTCCGCCTCGGATTGCCGCCGCAGACGTGGAGAGCGAACGTAACGCGAGGCAGGGATGCTATCAGCTCGTTCAAAATGTCCGCGGCCCACGCGCTATCCTCGGGCGATTCGGTCCACATCGGCTCATCGAACTGAATGTAGTCGCAACCGGCCGCGATCACTTCGCGGATTTCATCCGCGAGAATTTTGGCGTAGGCTCGGCAAAGAGTCTGCTCGTCTGGGTAGAGATCGGGCCGCTGGTTGACACTGAAGCGCGTAAGCACGTGTGGACCCGTGACGGTCTGCTTTACACGGCAGCGAGCGGGAGCAGCATCGCGCGCGAGTTTCCAATTGCGCGCCAGCTCGAAGCGAGAATTCTTGATTTCACTCACTATGCGCGCGCACTCGATGCCGAATCCCGCCGTGCCGAAGGACTGCTTGATCATGCCTTCGAACGTAATTCCATCGAGCCGCTTCTGATAGAAGTAGTACATGTTCTCGCGGTAGCCCTCGCCATCGGTGATGACGTCTAGTCCGAGATCGGCCTGGTCGCGCGCGGCCCAACGGATAAGGTCGTCGATTTCCGGCCGAGTAAGCGAGGGCTTTTTCATCGTATCTTCCACGCTGGTGTTGCGCGGGTAGCTGCCCACGACGGTGCTAATGTATGGCGGCATGCTCCTCTTCTCTCGCGGTGAATCAGACAGCCGGAAGCCCGGCGGAGGCGCGCGCTTCATTGATGTGCTTGCGCACTCCCTGTTCCAGGGGGGCAGGCGTGAAATCGATCTCGCGGATTAGCCTTGTCCCGTCCTGATTATCGATCAACGGCGTGCCCGAGCCCTCAGTGAAATGAATCTTTGCGTCTGGAATCCATTTCCCAACGATTGCTGCGAGCTGCGTGGCGCTCACGCAATGGCCGCCATTGTTGTAAGCAAAGTGCGATAGCTTCGGTTTGAGGGCAAGACGCACGAGCTGCTCGGCACAGTCGTCCTTGTAGATCCACGTGTCGCGCGTTTCGGGACCGAAAGGCAGCGTCACGGACTCACCGACTGCCGGCTTCGAGGCGAAGTGTTCGGCCCACATCACAGCGCTACGCTTGCGACCATGTCCAAAGACGACGGGCGGTCGCGTGCAGACGATGCTTGCACCGTGCCTCTCCACGTATCGCCGGCCCATGTGCTCGTTGAGTAGTTTCATCACCGCGTATGTAAACGTATGCGATGCAGGATCGCAGAAATCGTCTTCGGTCACCGGCCGGTCGCCATAAGGCTGCTGTGAGGGCCCGTGAACCGTCTCGCTGCTGGTGAAGACTAGGCGCGCGAGCCTACGGTGCACGGCCGCTTCAAACATGTGCGTCATGCCAACGATATTGACGCGCGTGGAGAGCGAGGAATTCTCATCAACGAGCGGTCCCATCACGTAGGCCAGATGAATCGAGTGGGTGATGTCCGGATGCTTGTGAAACACCTTCATGACGTCCCGAAAATCGCTCACGTCCATCGAAACGGAATCGAATGCGGTGTTCGTCTTGCGTGACACGCCTTGCAAGTGCTCGAGAGCTTCGGCGTCGCCCGATTGGTCGGCGGCAACGGTGGCAATTCCCCGCCGCAAAAGGTTGCACACGACGCACTGGCCGATGAATCCCAGGCCGCCGGTAACGAGAAATTTTGCCCGTTCGCTCATTTGGGAAATGCCAGCCAGCCTACTCTTCGGCCGTCACGGAAGACGGCTTGTAACCACTAAACGAAAAATAGATTACGACGGCGTAGCAAAACAAGGGAACACCAAATGCAGTTTGAATCGAGCTCTTGTCGGAAATATATCCCATGAGCAGCGGAACGATCGCAGCGCCGATGATCGACATGACCAGGAGAGAAGAGCCCAGCTTGGTATAGGGGCCAAGATTCTTGATGCTCAGCGCGAAGATGGTCGGGAACATAATGGAATCAAAGAATCCGAGCAGGACGACGGCCCAGACGGGAGCCGTACCAATCAGAAAAATGGCGATCATCGAGCAGATAGCGGCAGCAATGGAGAAAAGACCAAGGAGCGTATGGGGCGCGATTCGCTTCATGATTGCCGAGCCGGCGAAGCGCCCGATCATAAAACCGAAGAGATGCCACTTCAGGTAGTCTGCTGCGGATTTTTCCGGGATGCCGGGAATCGCGTGTTGGGTAAAGCGAATCACGAAACTGGTGATGCCGACCTGCGCGCCGACGTAAAAGAATTCGGTGACCACGCCGCGCAACAGATGCTTGTAGCGCCAGATGTTCTTGTGAACCTTGGGGGCAGCTTCCAGCTCTGCCAAGACCTCACCGCTCGTTTCGCGTACTTCTGGCAGGTGCGCGAAAAAAATGAGCACGGCGACGAACAAAAAGATTCCAGCGATTGAGAGATAGGTTCCGGTTACCCGTTTCGCCTCGGACGCCGAATAGATCTGCCACTGTTCGGGCGTCATCGACGCAAGTCTTGCAGCGGAGTACTCGATACCGGAAAGGATAAAGGCGCGGCCGATGAAGGGCGTGACCCATGCGCCCACCGCGTTGAAAGACTGCGCCAAATTCAATCGCCGCTCGGAGGATTGAGGAGGACCCAAGATCGTCACATAGGGATTTGCGGCGACTTCCAACACGCCCTGTCCGCAGGCCATCACAAATAGGGCGAAGAGAAAGAACGCGTAGGTCCGGATAGAAGCTGCAGGAATAAACAGAAGCGCCCCGATGGCGCACGTGCAAAGCCCGACGAGAATTCCTTTGCGATATCCGATCCGCTCCATCAACCAGCCCGCCGGCAGGGCCGCAAGAAAGTAGCCGCCGAAGAAAGCGACTTGTATGAATGAGGATTGAGTGTCGGTGAGATTGAAAGTCTTCTTGAGATGTGGGATGAGAATGTCGTTCAGGTTAACGCCTAGCGCCCAAAGGAAGAAGAGGCTGGTGACGAGGACGAAAGGAACTAGATACTTTCGCTCGGTGATAGGCGCAGAAGTGTTTGCCATTCGTCTCCGTCGAATCAAATCACTTAAGTCAGAGCCCTATCGAGATGTACGTAGCCACCGTCTACATATATGTGTTGCCCGGTAATGTGCGAAGCTTGCGCGGAAATCAGAAACAGCACCATCGCGGCGATCTCGTCCGGGGTGGTCATGCGTTTTTCGAGCGGGATTTTCGCGGTGATCGTTTTCAGTTTCGCGTCAGGATCGGGAAACTTGCTAAGCCACTGTTGGTAAAGCGGTGTCATCACCTCGGCCGGAACCACCGCGTTCGCGCGAATGCCATAGGGCAGCAGTTCGACGGCCCACTCGCGCGTCATCGCCAGAATGGCGCCTTTGGAAGCGACATAGCCAGAGGTATTTCCCTGGCCCGTAACGGCGGTTTTTGAGCTGATGCTGACGATCGAGCCACGCGCTTGCTTCAGGTAGGGAAGCACGTAATGCGTCATGTTGTAGTAGTGCAGGAGGTTGAGCTGCAGGGATGCGACGAATTTTTCGGGGTTGCCGTGCTCCAGACCGACGCCGTCGTTCACGCCGGCATTATTGACCAGCGCGTCGATGCGGCCAAACGAGTCCGCAATTTCCTCCACGGCCTTCCTGCAGTTTTCTGCCGATTGCAGTTCCAGTGCCTGATAGTAGCCATGGTTTTGATCGAGATGGAGATCCGCAAAAAGCTTTTCGCAAGCCTGCTTATCTCGATCGAGGACGGCAGGGATGGCGCGTTCGCGAACGGCTCCGCGGCTGATTGCTTCGCCGATTCCTTTTGCACCACCGGTGATGACAATAACCTTGCCGTCCAGCTGCAGATCCATTGGCTAATCTCCAGCCGGGCAAGATGGATGCGAATGATCAGCCACGAAGGTTGAAGAATCCCCCATCGATTGGGTAGTCCACGCCCGTCAAAAAGGATGCTTCGTCGGAGCAAAGATAGAGAGCGAGCGCCGCAACCTCCTGCGGCTCGGCCATCCGGCCGAGGGGCTGCGAATTGGAGAGCTTGCCGAACATCTCCGCTTCCTTGCCAGGGTAGTTCTGGCGCAGGTAGCCGTCTACAAAGGGTGTGTGGACGCGCGCGGGCGAGATGCAGTTGCAGCGAATGTTGAAGTCGAGATAGTCCTTGGCGACCGAATAGGTCATTGCGATCACGGCACCCTTGCTCGTGGAATAGGCAAAGCGGTCGGCGAGACCGGAGGAACCCGCGATCGAGGCCATGTTGAGAATTACGCCCCCGCCATTCGCCTTCATGTGTTCCACAGCGGCCAGCATGCAGTTGTAAAAGCCCTTCACGTTGACCTGAAAGACGCGCTCGAAGTCACGTTCGGAAGTCGTATCAAGCTTTCCGATGTGGGAGATTCCGGCATTGTTCACCAGGGTATCGATCCGGCCGCGTTGCGCGAGGTCGCGGAAAACTGCTCGCACCTCCTCTTGATTTGTGACGTCGCACACGTGAGCCGAAGCCTGCCCGCCCGCGTCGAGAATCTCGCGAACCGTTTCGTCTGCCTCTTTGGCGCGGATATCAAGGACGAACACGTGTGCGCCGCTCGCCGCGAACCGCTGCGCGATGGCTCTTCCGATTCCGCTGGCCCCGCCCGTGACAATCACCTTTCTGCCATCAAGCCGGAACCCATTGGAATTCTTGGGAGTATTTTTCAGAGAGAGACTCCTCGCTTCCAGGGGATGAAGTCGTCCTGGCCGAGCAGTTCGGCCTTAGTCTGTACTTCGCCGCTTGCTATCTGGACGACGCGCTCGAGAACCTTTTCTCCCATCTGCTGGATGGTCGCGCCTCCTTCGATGATTCCGCCGGTGTCGATGTCGATGATGTCCGGCATTTTTTTTGCCAGCGCCGAATTCGTGGAAAGCTTCACTACAGGAACAATCGGGTTGCCCGTGGGAGTGCCGAGGCCCGTAGTGAACAGTACTACGTTGGCCCCGGCTGCCACTTGAGCGGTGACGCATTCCACGTCATTGCCCGGCGTGCACTGCAAATTCAAGCCCGCAACTGTGGAGTACTCAGGGTAGTCCAGCACCGAAGTCACGGGCGAAGTACCGCCTTTCTTGGCAGCCCCGGCGGACTTCATTGCGTCCGTGATCAACCCGTCTCGGATATTTCCCGGCGAGGGATTCATGTCGAACCCGGAACGAACGGCCTTTGCCCGCGCGGCATAGTCGCGCATCAGCCGGATGAACCGGTCGCCGACTTCTCTCGAAGTGCTGCGATTCACGAGTTCCTGCTCCACGCCGCACAATTCGGGAAATTCAGAGAGGATCGAGCGCCCGCCGAGCGCGGCGAGAATATCGGAGGTGTGGCCGATGGCTGGATTCGCCGAGATGCCCGAGAAACCGTCCGAGCCGCCACATTTCAAGCCAATGCAAAGGCGGGAAAGCGGCGCAGCCGATCGTCGCGAGCCCTCATTCATTTCCACGAGGCCGAGAAAGGTCTTGCGAATGGCATCGGACATCATCTTGAGTTCCGACCCGCTCTGTTGCTGCTCGAATATCAGAAGGGGCTTTGAGAACTTAGGATCGCGTTTCTTGATCTGCTCCAGAAGGATAGCCACCTGCGCGTGCTGGCATCCGAGGCTGAGAATGGTCGCGCCTGCCACGTTCGGATGATGAATGTAACCGGCGATCAAGGAGCAGAGATTATTGGAATCTTCGCGCGTGCCTCCGCAACCGCCTTCGTGCATCAGAAACTTGATCCCGTCAATGTTGTCGAATATACGGGGGAGTCGGGATTGAACTTCGCCGGCCGCTGCCACGTGGCCTTCAATTTCCTTGGCGCGGCCTGACCTGTAGAGGCGCGCAAACTCCGCGACTTGCTGCCTGTAAACCTGCGGTGCCGCGAACCCAAGTTCTTCCTGAAACGCCTGCCTTAGCACCGCGATATTGCGGTTCTCGCAGAACACCAGTGGAACCACCAGCCAGTAGTTTCGCGTGCCCACTTGCCCGTCGCTTCGGTGATAGCCTTGAAACGTTGTGTTGCGCCACCGCGAGACGTCCGGCGGCGTCCAACGGTATTCTTCGCTTTTTTCGTGAAACTCCGCTGCCTGATGATGGACGTTGCGCGGAGTGACTGCCTCGCCTCGGGCAATCGGCGTCATCGCTTTTCCGATCAGGACGCCGTACATGATCACGTCGCTTCCCGGGCTCAGGGGTTCGGTGGCGAATTTGTGTTTCGCGGGAACGTCGGTGACCAACGTAAAGGAGGAACCGCCGAACTGAATCTGCTCGCCCTTTCGCAGATCGCTGAGGGCAACCAACAGGTTGTCACGAGGGCCTAATTGAAGCACACGTTGTTGATCGATGCTGTTGCTCGACGCAACCATAGCTACGCACCCGTCGGCCAGCGCCACTCTTCGCGAATCCCGTCACAAACAGCACGAAGCGATATAGCAAGCGACCTTGGCATATTCAAGATAAAAAATCCACTTTTCACGATGCAAAATCTCCGGTATATACTCTCACATAGCGAGGGCTGTGGTCCGGGCGGGGCGTCCGGACGCCTGGCTGCGGCCTGTTTCAGGTTAACTCGAAACTCCTCGGCTCGAAACGGGGGACATATGATTCGAGCACGGCAATCAAAATCGGCCCCAGTGGGAGTGGTTTCCAAGGTCTTGCGGGTGTTCGAAGCCTTGAGCTCGGCGCCCGAAGGACTGGCCCTGAAGGACATTGCCCAGCGCACGGGCATCAATAAGAGCACTGCGTACCGTTTTCTTGCGCACCTCGAATTTGAAGGTTACCTGTATCGCGACGAGAGCGGGGGATACGTCGTCGGGCCCAAGCTGGTGCGCCTGGGCTCGGGCGTCAGTTACCAGACCTCGCTTCGCAAGATCAGCCGGCCCGTGCTGCAGGAGTTGTGGCGCGTGACAGGCGAGACGGTAAACCTGGGCACCCTGGACGGCCAGGACGTCTTCTATCTCGACGTGCTGCAGAGTCCGCATCCGTTCCGAATGGCGTCTCCCGTTGGCTCCTGGCGTCCCGTGTATTGCACGGCGATGGGGAAGGCACTTACGGCCTTTCTTCCGCCCGACGAAAAAGAGCACGTCCTCAACTCGCTGAAGTTCGAACGCCTCACTCCCCGGACCATCGTTCAACCCATGCGGCTCCGAAAGGAACTGGACAACATTCGGCAGCGCGGCTACGGCCTGGACGACGAGGAAGCCACTCTCGGCGCGCGCTGTATCAGCGCTCCCGTAATGATCGACCAAGGAAAGGTGGCGGCGGCGATCAGCGTCGCTGGACCAGTGGCGCGGATGAGCCGGGAAAAGATTCCCCTCCTTGCCAAAGCCGTGATTGCCAGCGCGAAGACGATCTCCGCACGCCTCGATGCTTCAAGTTTTGTCGACACCGACTTGGTAGTGGCGACGCTGCACTGACCGGTTGGCAAACTTGAAACTCGCGGAAATCTTCCGGGAAGTCGTGGCATACCAGGCATGAAATATGTCGCTCTCACCGTGGTGTCTTTCGTTGTTTTTGTTATTGCCGTGGCTGGAGGCACCGGGGTCGCAAACAACCATCTACGCGCGACGCAAGCCGCTGCGCACCCCGTAAAGCTTGCTCCCGTGCATTTCATCGACATCGCCCGGCGAACCGGCGTCACCATGCAGAATTTCTACGGCGGCGACTCGCACAAGGAATTCATCATCGAGACCACCGGGAACGGCAGCGTGATTTTCGACTATGACAATGACGGCTGGCCGGACATTTTCCTTCCCAATGGCTCCACGGTCGAAGGCTTCCCCAAAGGCAAGGAGCCAACGGGACATCTCTATCACAACAATCACGACGGGACGTTCACCGACGTCACGGAAAAATCCGGTCTGGCGCGCCCGGGCTGGGGGCAGGGCGGATGCGCCGGCGATATCGAGAACAACGGCCATCTGGATTTGTTGGTCACCTACTGGGGGCAGAACGTGCTGTACCGGAATAACGGCGATGGGACATTCACCGACATCACCGAGAAAGCCGGACTGAAGACCGCCCGCGACGAATGGAACACTGGCTGCAGCTTCCTCGATTACGATCGCGATGGAAAAGTGGACCTTTTCATCTCGCGCTACGTGGATTTCACCTACGACTCCGTTCCTCGGCCCGGGCAAGGGCAATGGTGCCAGTGGAAAGGATTGAACGTGATGTGCGGGCCGCGCGGCTTGAAGCTGCCCGTGAATGCTCTCTACCACAATAATGGCGACGGCACGTTCACCGACGTCTCCAAGAAATCGGGCATCACTAACACGTCGGGTTGCTACGGATTTACTTCACTCACCGCTGATTTCGATCACGACGGCTGGCCCGATATCTACGTCGCCTGTGACTCGACCCCCAGCTTGCTCTATCACAATAATCGCGACGGCACGTTTACCGAGATCGCCAAGACCGCGGGCGTGGCCTACAACGAGGACGGCACGCTGCAGGGAAGCATGGGCGTCTCCGCCGACGATTTCACGCATTCTGGTTGGCAGGATGTCGTCAAGACGAATTTCAGCGACGATACCCCGACGTTGTATCTCAATCGCGGCAACAATCTCTTCGACGATGTCACCCAAACCGCTGGCCTGGCGAAGATCACCCGCCTGCTCGGTTGGGGAGTGCAGTTCTTCGACTTCGACAATTCCGGCTGGCCCGGCATCCTGATGGCCAATGGGCATGTCTACCCTGAAGTCGACGGCAAGGGCCTCGGCGCCTCGTACCGCGAGCCGAAAGTCGCCTATTACAACATGCGCAACGGGCAGTTTACGGACATCACCGCTCAAGCAGGGGAAGTATTGAACGAGATGCACGCCGCGCACGGCATGGCTCTCAGCGACCTCTTCAACAACGGCCGCGTGGCCGCGATCGTAAACAACATGAATGAGCCGCCATCGATTTATTACAACACGGCGCCGGTGGGAAATTTCATCAGCTTGCAGCTGGTGGGCACGAAATCCAATCGCGCGGCGCTCGGCGCGGCCGTCACGCTTGAGCAGGGAACGGACAAGCGTGAAAAGGAGGTCCGCAGTGGCGACGGGTATATCTCCCAGAGCGACCTGCGCCTCCATTTCGGCCTCGGCCAGGCCTCGAAGGCTGAAAAGATCACCATTCGCTGGCCCAGCGGGCTGGTCGAGACGCTGAAAGATCTCCCCGCGAACCAGTATTACGTGGTGAAGGAAGGAAGCGGCGCGGATGCGAAGCTGACGCACGGCGTGAGCGATGTCAGCATCCAGGCGGCTCCGGGAGACACGAAAACCTCAGGAAGCGTTGCCAATCGAAATCAGCACGATCGCTAGTACCAGAATCGCTACGCCCGTCCAGCAATACGTCAGCGCCCGGCCGCTCGCCCGCTTCCATTCGCCCGTCACGGCGCCCCAGAAAAGGCCTGCAATGATGTCGAGCGTCATGAAAACGGGCCAGCCCACGATTCCTCCCAGCTTTCCGAGCGAAGCGGCGCCCATCCCGTAGGCAACCACACCGCCATACCACAGCAGACCCATCAACCCTCCAAGTAGCCAGTAGGTCGAAGCGTTACCTTCGCGATAGACCCCCCAGGTCTTGTTCTTGTTGAGCAAATAGACGCAATAGATCAGGTTCGAGAGGAAGCCGCCGCTCACCGTCAGAGACCAGATCGGATTGGCCGCCATCGACGCGCTGGCTCCCGCCGCCAGCGCGCGCACACGAATCTCGTCTCCGAAGACGAAGCTGAAATTTAACATTGACGAGAAGATGCCTGAAAAAATGCAGATGATGAGGCCGAGTGCAAAGCCTGAGCGGGTCGATCCGGAGGAGCCCTCATCGCGTTCGCGGCGCTTGCCTGCGAAAGCAAGAAACAGCAGGCCTACAATCATCACAGCCGTCCCGATCATGAGCGCTTCACCGCGTTTCGAGTGAAGCTCTTCGGGGTGCAGCACCGCTAGGGGAAACAGAGAACCGAATGACGCCGTGATTCCGAGAATGATCGCAAAACCAAGCGCCATCCCGACGCGGCTGATTCCAATCCCAAAAAGCGTCGAACCCACTCCCCACGCGATGCCGAACAATACAACTTTCCACAGTGTCGCCGCAGAGGCACCGGAATAGACAGCGCCGACCTCGGGAACCGTAGCCAGCGTGATGATCCACGGAAAAATGATCAAGCCCGTCAGCGCGAAAATCAGCCAACTGTTTTCCCATTGCCACGCCGACATTCGTTTCATGGGAGCGGCGAAACTTCCATTCAACAGACCAGCCAGGATTACCAGGCCGATTCCTGCAACGAGCTGCTCTGTCATTCATTTCCCCGTTGCCGCGTAGGTTCGTGGAAGCGCGCACAAAATGAGTTATATAAATGGGAACGTCAAGGCAAAAACCGCAGGCTTCACTCCGTTTCATAGTCTGAAACTCTGATTTCGTTGACGGCGCGGCACCCATTCGCTAGATTTGCCGCGTCCGGCGATTAGCATTGCAACAAATTATGCGGCCGGAGCGAAAAGGTCGGTCCCTTGCGCATCACAACGATCGAAGTTCGTGTTTGCCAGAACACTCGTCCCGCCATGTCCGATTCCGAAATGCGTTCCGGCGGCAAGTCCACATTCGATTTCCTCGTCATCACGATGAAGACAGACGAAGGAATCGAGGGACGTTCATTTGGTTTCGCGGGACGCGGCGCGGAGATGGCCGGAGCAATCGCTGCGTCGGCGCTCAAGCCGTACTTCCTCGGCAAAGACCCGCTGTTCCGCGAAAAGCATTGGAAGGATTTCCGCACCTACGACCGCTGGTGGAATCACGTCCCGATCTATTCTTATGGGCCCTTCGACATCTGCTTGTACGACATCGCCGCAAAAAAGGCCGGCATGCCTCTTTATAAGATGCTGGGCGCTTGCCGCGAAAAGGTACCGATTTACGCGAGTTCATTCGTATTGGAGACACCCGAGGCCTATGCGAAGCAAGCTCTCGAAGTGAAGGGGCGCGGCTGGCACGCCTACAAACTTCATCCGCCCGGAAAACTGGCCTTCGATCTTGCGGCCTATCGCGCCTGCCGCGATGCGGTGGGCCCGGACTTCAAGCTCATGGCCGATCCTGTGGCCGCCTATTCCTACGAAGAGGCTCTGCGTATAGGGCGTGAACTCGAAAAATTGAACTACTACTGGCTGGAAGAGCCTCTCTTCGATGTGGATTTCAGCGGCCTTCGCAAATTGACGGACAAGCTCGACCTTCCCATTTGCGGCACCGAAGTGCTGGCTGGTTCGCATTACTCTACGGCGGAATGCATCGCCAGTCGCGTGGTGGATATTGTGCGTACGGATGTTTCTTGGAAGGGCGGCGTTACTCCCGTGATGAAAACGGCTCACCTCGCCGAGTCCTTTGGCGTCCACTGCGAATTGCACACCACGATTTATCATCCGCTGGAGATCGTCAACCTGCATTGTTGCGCTGCCATCTCCAATTGTGAATTCTTTGAGGTTCTCTATCCCTTATCCTACATGGACTTCGGCATGAAGACGCCGATTCACGTGGACAACGAGGGATATGCTCATCCGCCCGAAGTTCCTGGAATCGGCGTGGATTGGGACTGGGATTTCATCGAGAAGTGCACCACGAAGGTGTTGTAGAGGAGCGCCTCTGGCAGGTTGGTTTTGGCCAAAATCGCCTTGCCAGCGTCCGCGCGTGGGTCCAGGATGCACGGAATGCGCAGCAAAGTCTTGCCGGGGATTCTCTTGGGAATGCTGATCGGCGCGGCCACGCCGGCCGGCGCCCAGGATATCGACACCCTTGTTACCACGACGAGCAGGAATCCTTCGAGCGTAGCCGACCAGATTAGCGATCCCGGCGAGAGAGCCGCGTTTCTCGACCTTTATAAGACTCAGGACCCGGCCGCGATGTTGCAAGCCGCCAAAATCTTTCTTCAGAACTATCCGCAATCGGCGTTTCTGGCACAGGCTTATGAAGTGGCTGCCGATAGCAGCTTCGATCAAAGTGACTTCAGCGCCGGGCTTGCATATGCGCGCCAGTCCCTTATCTTCCTCCCGGAAAATCCCGAGCTTCTCGTTGGCGTCGCGGACGTCCAGGCACGCCAGCATCTGAACGACGAAGCCATTGCGAGTGCGCGCGCGGCGCTCTACTACTTCGATCGCTTCGGACGGCCCGGCGCGATACCCGAGAATGAGTGGCCCGATAAACTGCGCCGCATGCGCGCGACGTCCAATTTCGCTCTCGGCCGCGCCCTGCTTCAGAAAGCCCTCGACGGTCCCGCGGGAGAAAAAAGAGCAGCGTTGCTGCAAGATTCTGTGAAGGCGCTCGAGGAGGGCCGCGCCTTGAACCCCTTTGATTCACAAATCGCCTACATCTTGGGCTTGGCGCAACTTTCCTCCGGAAATTCACGGATAGCTGCCGCCAGCTTTGCCGCTGTCTACCGGCAGAAGGACGACTTGGCTGCGAAGGCTCTCGAACATTTACATACGATCTACAACGCCCTCGATCCAAAATCTCGCGGCGATTTCGATTCCTTCGTGGAACGCGCGGCTCAATCCAAAGCCGAGCCTGCTCCATCGGTGTCACCACAGCCAGCAGCCGCACCCGTGCCGCTTCCCGCCTACGCTGGTTCGAACTCCTGCCGCAGCTGTCACGCCGGCATCTACCGCAACTGGTCTCAATCCGGCATGTCGAAAATGTTTCGCGCCTACTCCCCGGAAAACGTAATCGGCGACTTCACTGCCAACAATGAATTCTTCCTGGGCGACGAAGCTGACTACCAGGACGGCAAGCTGCATATGACTCGCGGCGCGAATCGTTCGCCCTTCGCTCGCATGGAAATTCGCGACGGCAAACACTACTTCAACATCTTCGAATCCGACGGCCAGTGGCACACTTATCCCGTCGACTACACCATAGGCTCGAAATGGCAACAGGCCTACGCCACGAAGCTCGAGAACGGCGAGATTCACGTCTTCCCCATCCAGTACAGCGCTCTTGAAAAGCAGTGGCTCAACTACTGGAAGGTGATCGATTCGCCCGGCAGTCCTCGCGCGGACCTGCATGCGTGGGAAAAACTGGACGCCGCGACCAGCTATCAGGCTGTTTGTGCCGTCTGTCACACCAGTCAGCTGCGCAATGTGAAAGGCGGAGGTTTTGAGCCCCAGAATCTGCAGTTCCGCGAGACCGGCATCAACTGCGAGATGTGCCATGGCCCCTCGGCCCGGCATGTAGCCTCGATGAATACCGGCGAGGAATACAAGAAGACTCCGCTCGATCCGCCCATCGAGTTCAAGAAAATTGATAATCGCGATTTCGTCGCGGTCTGCTCGCAGTGCCACATGCAGTCGGCGATCCGCACGCCCGGACCGCACGGCGAGCTCAACTACTCCACCACGGGCGCCTTCTTCCTCCGCGATCCGATGATTCCCTTTGGCGAATTTTCGCGCAAAGGCTTCTACAAAGACGGCCGCTTCCGCCAGACCACGTTCATCGCCGAAGCTCTGGAACGATCGAAATGTTTCCAGAAAGGCTCGGTGAGCTGCGGCACTTGCCACAACCCCCACACCCACGAAGAGTCCTCCAATCGCACCGCGTTGAAATTTCTTGACGATCCCGATCAGATGTGCACGGGCTGTCATGCTCAGTTCCAGGACAAGGCCAAAGCCGCCGCGCATTCGCATCACGCTGCGGGCACGGAAGCGAGTCGGTGCGTCTCCTGCCATATGCCGAGCATCATGGACGCGCTCCTGTTTCGCGCGCGCACCCACCAGATTGACGATATTCCGAATCCCGACATGACCGAGCGCTTTGGCCCTTCCGATAGCCCCAACGCCTGCCTTGAATGCCACGCCGAAAAAAGCGCATCCTGGGTCAAGCAGCAAGTCGCCGGTTGGAAAGCTGGGCCCTGACGTGCATTTTCGTCGCTCCAGCTCTAGCGCAAAACTGCCGCGCTGGTTTGCTCGTGTCTCCCCGCTAAGTGTTCTGATTGTCTTGGCTCTTTTTTTCTTGGCCGCCGTTTCAATCTCTGCGACGCGCCAAAACTCGAGCCTTGAATCTTCCGCGCCGGAGCCTCGGCGGAATTCCACCGCAGCGCCAGCGATCAATCCAGCACCTGGCGGTTATGTTGGCTCGAAGGTTTGCGCCCAGTGCCACGCGCCCATTGCGAACAAATTCTTGCGCACCGATATGGGGCGTTCGATGTCCCCGATTGCTCCCTCACTGCTCGAGCGAATTCCCACATCCGCATCCGTCAGCGACGATCGCATCCATCGCCGGTTCACGCTGCACGCCGAAAATGGAAAACTTTTTCAGAGCGAGTTCGAAACAGCTCCCGGCGGCCAGGAATCCTTTCGCGAAACTCACGAAGTAAACTGGATCATCGGCTCTGGTGCCAATGGCTTTGGGGCACTGTTGCAGCGCGATGACTTTCTCTTTGAGGCCCCGCTCTCCTTCTATACGAAAACGCAGAGCTGGTCCCTCTCGCCCGGTTACGAATTTGGCGACTATGGCTTCAATCGCCCGATTCTTCCCGGTTGCATTGCCTGCCATAGCGGCCGCTCTCAGGCCGTCCTCAATGGCAACGGAAGGTTTCTCGATCCTCCGTTTCCCGAATTGGCGATTGGATGTGAAAACTGCCATGGTCCCGGAGCGCCCCATGTGCGCGAGATGCAGGAGGGTGAATCAAGCGCCGCTGGTACAACTCATTCCATCGTCAATCCCGCGAAGCTTGAGCCCTGGCTCGCAGACAACATTTGCATGTCCTGCCACCAGACCGGCGATGCCATGGTTCTGAGACCCGGCAATGACTATCGTGACTTCAGGCCCGGCACGCCGCTTGACGATACGCTCGCGATTTTCATGGTCCCGCCCCGCCGCGATTCACCGCAAACCGATCTTCTCGAGCACTACTTCTCGATGACTCTCAGCAAATGCTATCGCTCGACCAGCGGCCGCCTCAGCTGCATCTCCTGCCACGATCCTCACGTCCAGCCCTCCGCCGCAGACGCGCCCGCATACTTCCGCGCGAAATGCCTGCAATGTCACAACGAAAAGAGCTGCGCGCTTCCCGAGGCCGCGCGTCAGCGGCAAACTCCTCCCGACGACTGCGCCGGCTGCCACATGCCCAAGCGGGCTGTCCAGACAATCGCGCACGCGGTTCTTACCAATCACCGCATCGTTGCTCAGGCCGAAGAACCTTATCCGGATGTCGCGTTCCATATGACCTCGCCGCAGTTGCCCGACCTGGTTCAATTGAGCGCCATTCCCGGAAAAAAGGACGCCCTCGTTCCGCCTTTGCTTCTCCTGCAAGCCTATTCTCAACTCATGACCCCAAACCCCGAATACCGTGCCAGGTATTTCGCGCTCGCCAAAAGCCTGGCATCCAGGGAAGCCAACAACGTTGCTGTTCTCGAGGCCCTCGCGGCGCTGGCTCTCGAACAGAAAAATAACGGCGCCGCCATACAGTATTTTCATCGGGCCGTGCTATGCGGCACCACCTCTCCCCAAACTTACGAGCAGCTCGCCACTCTCCTCGTCGACGCCAAGCGCTTCTCCGAAGCCATCGCGCTGCTGCAAAAAACGATTCAGTTATTGCCCTATGACGCGTTGCTGTATCGCTTGCTGGGGATTAGCTACCTATCGCTCGATAGGCGTTATGATGCACGATCGATTCTGCGCCAAGGAGTCGAGAGGTTCCCCCTGGATCGCGCTTTGCGCCGGTTGCTGAAGGATTCGGAAGCGAGTTCGCCAGGATAGTAGGCGGACGAGGCTGAAGAAAATGTGGGCGAGGTTCTACGAGCCGACCGATTGAAACTTCGCGGAGCCTTCCAGCAGGAGATGATCCTGCGAAAAGCCCATCGCCGCGGAAATCCCTTTCGCCGCCTGAACCACCGCGGCTCCCAGCGCCTCCACCTGCTCGCGGCCCACTCGCGTCACCGGCCCCGAAACACTGATCGCTGCCACCGCTTCGCCGTTTACACCCAAGACCGGCGCGCTCACGCAGCGCGCGCCCAGAGTCGTCTCCTCGTCATCCACGGCGTAGCCTTGGCTCCGCACCTTTTCCAGTTCCTGGCGGAACTGCACCAAGTTCATGATCGTCTTCGGCGTCAGCGGCTGAAAATTAAGGCCGCTTAGAATCTGTTCGCGGTGCGTTTCGAGCAAAAACGCGGCAAGAGCTTTACCCAGTGCCGTCGCATGCAGCGATCTCCGGCTCCCCACGCGCGACGACAGCCGGAACTCATGCGGGCTTTCCAAAACATCGATATACAGGACGTTTCCCTGGTCGAGCGTCGCCAGATTCACCGTTTCGCGCGTCGATTTCCAAAGCTCCGAAAGGATCGGCCGCGATACGGCTTGCAGCGTCGCGCGATGGTCCGCGCGCGCACCCATTTGCGACAGCCTCGGACCAATCAAGTATTTGCCGCCCTCGGCGCGTATCAAATAACCCTCTCGCTCCAGTTGCTTCAGGAACCGATGCGCCGTGCTCTTATTAAGGCGCGTAACGTCGCAGATGGACTTTAACGACAGACCTGAAGGCGAAGCCTCAATCGCCTCCAGAATGCGAAACACCTTCGAAATCACGCCGACTGCCAAGCGGTAGTGCCCTCCGAGTTATAGTTTACGGTTGTTTATCAAACTATACCAGATTGGCATTCTATTTTAGTATCTGAAATTGTTCGACCTTGCTCGGCCATGTGGTATCACCATTTGAAACTCCGTTCAAATAAATAAAAGTTTCTTATTGACACTACTCGGAAATATTGTTAATCAAGCGACCCATTGGGGTTGTCTATTTTGCTCGAACCGGGGTTTCACCGATTAACTGGGCACTTTGCGGGTCCGCGCTGCCTGTAACGCGAAGCACCGGCTGCATGTGTCCCTTGCGCACCTAGTGGGGAGACGCGAATATGACATTCGACAGGCTGAGCCGGAATTCCAGATTGCGGTCCCAGGGTTGGCTGTTTTTGCTGTTCGCCGCGCTCTTAATTGCGGCGCCGCAGACTGCCCGTGCCCAGGCGCAAGCCGCCATTAACGGCACGGTACGCGACGCCTCGGGCGCCGTCATCCCGGATGCGTCGGTGATTCTGCATAACAATGGGACGAACCTCGATCGGCCCACCAGCACCAACTCCGTCGGCGCCTATGTCCTGACGGACATCCAACCCGGCGACTACGACCTTCGCGTGAGCAAAGACGGCTTCACTACCTCCGTGCAGTCGGACATCACACTGGTCGTGAACCAGACCGCTACTTACGACTTCATCCTCAAAACCGGCTCGGTCAAGGAAACTGTAACCGTCCAGGCCACCGCTGCTGCGCTGGAGACTTCCACGTCCGAATTGGGCGTCGCAATCGTTCGGCGCGAGGTCAATGATCTTCCGCTCAACGGCCGGAACTTCACTCAGCTTTTGGCGCTCACTCCCGGTGTCGTCACCATCAATGTCTCTCAGAACGGAAGCAGTGGGGGAGTCTGGTCGAATCCGGTTGGTACCTTTACGTATCCCTCTGTGAACGGCCAGACCAATCGCAGCAATCTTTTCATGTTAGACGGTGTAAACAATCAAGGATCGTTTGGCAGCACCTATGCGGTCGCCCCGATTCTCGACGACATTCAGGAATTCAAGGTACAGTCCCACAACGATGATGCCTCCTTCGGAGGTTCGCTCGGTGGCCTCATCAACGTCGTCACCAAGTCCGGTACCACTCAATTCCATGGTTCGGCATGGGAATTTCATCGGGGCGCGAGCACCGACGCCTTGCCCACTTTCCAACCAAAGGGCGCTCCTTATCAGTTCAGCCAGAATCAGTTCGGCGCGGCCGGCGGTGGCCCAATTCCGCTTCCAGGCAACGGAATGAGTAACCCGAAGACGTTCTTCTACGCCGCCTACGAGGGCTATCGCTTTACACAAGTCCCGCCCGCCGTCCTTTACAACACGCCCAATGTTCCCGCCGAACTCGGTGGCGATCTTTCTTCCTTCCCCGACCAGATCTATAACCCCTATAGCGTACATCCTGACGGCTCCAGTCCTTCTGGCTTCACCAACGCACCCTTTATGTGTGACGGCGCCGGGAACCCGTTGCCCGCCCCAGGTAACATCCAGGCCGCGGGTATTCCCTGCAACAAGATCCCGATGACCATGATCAACCAGAGCATGGTCATGTACGCTCAAACCGTCTTTCCGTCTCCGAACCTTACTGGGAACCCTAACTTCAACGGAGTTGATTCGACCTCGACGAACACGCGCCAGGACACCGGGACCTTGCGTATCGATCACCAGTTCAGCGAACGCGACAACTTGTGGGCGCGCTATGCCGGTTTTTGGCAGCCCGTGACAGGATCAGGAGGGTTCGAGGGCCTGACGCACACTCAAAAGACCAACGGATTCAACGTCGGCGTCGGATACAGCCACGCCTTTTCCAATAGCAGTTTGCTGGACGCGACTTTCGGCCGTGTGCTGTTGACAATCAATCAAGGGTCGAATCCTGCTGGGGTTCCGCCGAGCTTCGGTACTGACATTTTCAATCCGAACTTTGCTGGAAACTTCCGCGGCGGGGTCGAAATGGTTCCGATCGTGGCGATCCTGGGCTTCATCGGAAACCCCAATGCCAGCGCTCATAACGCCGCGCAGGTGGACTACACCAAAGCCTCCGACATTTGGCAATTTGGCGGTAACTATACTAAGACATATCAGCGTCATACGTTCCGGATGGGCGTGAACTTTCAATCGAACAACGCAAATGCGGTTTACCTGAATTCTGCGGTGGTTTTTTCAGCCGCCAACACCGCCGCGGCCAATTCAGACACCGCCCTTACGCCTAACACAGGCAATGCTCTTGCGTCCTTTCTTTTGGGAGTTCCAAACTCCGGCACTCGCCGCAACGTCGTCGAGACCGAGCACGGCGGTTGGGTGGACGGCGCTTACTTCATGGATTCGTGGCGAGCTACTGACAAGCTGACCGTTAATTTGGGTCTTCGCTACGATCTGACCCTCGTGCCTATATACGGAGACAACGGACACGCCAATAACTTTGTCGGTGATCTGGACGCCAAGACTGGAATCTATTACATCAGCCGCAACGCTCCCCCTTGTGACCCGCCGGCAGTCGCAGCTCCTTGTATTCCGGGGGGCGTCTTGCCCGGTGGTGTGAGCATCACTCCTCTCAACAACGGCGCCATTTACCACAATGATTTGAAGAACTTTCAACCGCGAATCGGTCTTGCCTACGCCGTTAGGGACTCGACGGTAATTCGAGCCGCATACGGCCGGTTTTATGATAACTGGGCAGCCATTACCCAGACGGCCCAAAACTTTGAAGGAACATGGCCTAGTCTGGATCAGCTGGGTGCCAGCAACCTCAACGCGATCAGTGGCGTGCCGACGGTGTTCGCCACCGACCCGCTCAGTCAAGGGATGTCGGTGCCGGTCACCGGCCCAACGCCCTTTAACCAAACCACTTGGTTTGCAGATCCCTACCTCAAGCGTCCATACGCCGACCAGTGGAATCTGGGCATCCAGCAACAATTTGGTACCCGCACGGTCTTGACAGCGAACTATGTCGGATCACACGGTGGTCGGCTCGACCTTGGCCCTTATGCCAACACCATAAACCCTGCCACTAGGACTCAGCCACTTCAGTATTTTGATCCCACTAGCGCCACGCCGACTATGCCTATCCCCGTCACCCCAACGCCTTTCGACTACAGCGGTGGCCGAAGCCACTACAACGCTCTCCAGGTCTCTTTGGATGGAAAGCAATGGAACGGTCTCACCTACCTCGTCTCATACACTTGGTCAAAGAGCGTGGACATCGGATGTACGGGTTGGTACGGCGTCGAGGGATGCGGCATTCAGAATCCCTATGACGTGAACGCTGATAAAGGTCCTTCGGCGATTGACATCCCGCAGATATTCACTGCTGCCTGGGTCTATCGTTTGCCGTTCGGTAGTGGCCAGAGGTTTGCGACCAACAACAAGGTCGTTGACTACATCATCGGCGGATGGGCCCTCAACGGCATCCTTACCCTCACATCCGGTCAGCCGTTTGATGTTGGAGTCGGCGGCGATCAGGCTTTGACCCTGAATTTCGGCTGCTGCAACGGCTACTACGATCGGTTGAATCTAGTTAAGGGTGTGCCGGTCTATGTGCATCACCAGGACGAGTGGCTCAACCCCGATGCGTTCACGATTCCCGCCAAGGCATTTGGTTCCTTTGGCGATCTTGGGCGCAATTCGCTTCGTGCAGATTGGTTCAGGAACCTCGATCTCTCTCTGTTCAAAGAATTCCCGATTAACGAGAGGTACCGTTTTGAGTTTCGGTTCGAAGGATTCAATATCTTCAATACCCCAACGTGGAATCCTCCAGACCAGAATATCTCGGATCCGACCTTTAATGTGATTTCAACCACTCGCAGCATCGCGCGGCAGTTGCAGTTTGGCGTGAAGTTCTACTTCTAGTAGAGGGCCAGTGGTCACCCGCGCCGGTATTCCCTCGGTTGCCGGCGCAAGAACCCGGGAGCGGTAGTTCTGCTTGCACGTCGCGGCCAGCATATTGATTGCACGTGACGTAACCCCCACCACCCCAGCGCTGCCACTCCCGGGGGGTCTTGCAGCCTTTCGAAGCTCTGCGCTACCATGCGACGAAGGTACAGTATCCTCCGCCTCTCACTGTGCCACCGTGAACCCTGAGTTATGAAAATGGATTGCCGCGCGAACCGTCACGACGGGCACGAGGCGATCCAGCTCGCGAGTTCTAATCGCAACACCCCCAACATTAGAAATTCTCCTAAGGCCCGCAGAATCAACATTTCCGCACTTTCTAATCGGCGCAAAACGCGTGTCGACGCTCCTACGGATCAGTTTGCCATCTTCCGCACTGCAGCAAAGCTCCTCCCAACGACCGTCGCCGCCTTCCTGGTTCTGAGCGCGCTATCGTTCGCCCAGGAGCCAGCAGCCTCCAAGCCGGCCCTTTCTTCGCCACCGCGCCCCGCGGCGTCAGTAACAATGCCCAAGGAGTGCTTCGAATCCAAAGCCGCCTCTGAGCAGGTCTCCATGCTGCTCGAAACGGTGAAGGATCACCCTACCTCCGGCGCTTACAACACGCTTGGCGCGCTCTTCGCTGCGGCAGGTGAGATCAAGTGTGCTATTCCCGCGCTCCAAGCCGCTCTGCGCCTCGACGCCAAGAACTGGGAAGCACACTACAATCTCGCTCTTGCTTTCCTCCACGTCGGCGATACCACCCGCGCAGCCAATGAGCTGCGTGCCGCGATCCGCGAAAAGCCCGACTCAGCGACATCTCACTTCGCTCTCGGCACACTTCTTTACAAACAAGAGAAGCTTGCCCCGGCAGCAACGGAATTCGATGCGGTACTTAAGATTGACCCGAACTTTCCGGGCGCGGCCATAAGTCTCGCGGAAGTGATGACCGCGCAGGGAAATACCCGAGGCGCAGCCGCGCTGCTGGAAAAAGCGCTGGACCAGGTCTCAAGGCCCGCTGCGAATGGCGCTACAGGCGCTGGAACGGCAACTCAACAGTCCGGTCAAACGGTCGACAATCGGATTGTGCCAATCACTGTGGCACTTGGTCTCGCCTATCTGCGAAACGGTGAAGCAGCAAGAGCCACCGAGAAACTCGAACAGCTGGTTGCAGCGCATCCGGATTCAGCGGAGGCACATCTCGGATTGGGCACGCTTCAAACCGAGCTGCAGCCGCCGCTACTCGACGCGGCGATCAGTGAGTTTCGCAAAGCGTTCGAGCTCGATCCCCAAAAAGATGAGGCTCGCCTTGCCCTGGGCCGGGCTTTGATCGCACAGAAAAAATTCTCTGAGGCGATCCCGCCGCTCAAGGAATATGTCGAGCGGGAGCCGCTCGATGCCCAGGGATATTATGCGGCGGGACTTGCCTACAAAGGGCTCGGGCAGTGGGATCCCGCCGTCGAACTGCTGGAGAGGGCCGCACGGATCAATCCTTCGAGTTACGACGCTCATTACGAGCTCGGCCTTGTCCTAGCGGAGGCGGGACGCTCTGAACGCGCGATTCGCGAAATGCGCGCCGCCCAAAAAATCCGGCCCTCCGCTCCGGAGGTTCACGCGCAACTCGCTGACCTGCTCGCAAAGACCGGGCAGAAGGAGTTGGCGGCGAAGGAACAAGCTGAAGTGAAGGCTCTGGCCTCGCAAGGAACAGCACATTCGCAGGCCGGCGCACTGAACGCGAAGGGCAACCAGTTGCTTGCGGCTGATGACAACCGCGGCGCAGCCGGCGCGTACCGGCGGGCGCTCCGTGAAGATCCCAACAATCCGCAGCTGCACTACAACCTTTCGCTCGCTCTCGAAAAACTGGGGGATGTACTTGGCGAAAAATCGGAGCTGGAAAAAGCCATCCTGCTGAATCCCGGCTTAGCCGTGGCGCACAATCAACTGGGGATTCTCGAAATGCGGCGTGGGCGCACAGCTGAGGCAGAGGCCGAATTCAAGAAAGCTATCGCCGCCGATCCTCAGTTCGCAGACGCTCAGAGCAATCTGGGCGTTCTTTACAACCGGCAGGGAAAGGATTCCGAAGCCGCCGCCCTCTATCAACAAGCGATTGCGAGCGATCCCAAATATACGAAAGCGTACGTCAACCTCGGACTCCTGCTCGCGCAGCACGGCCAAATCGCGCAGGGCGAGCGGCAGTTGCAGGCGGCGATTCAGATCGATCCGAAGGATCCTTCGGCCTACACGGCGCTGGGAATGATCCAGGGGCGGACGGGCCGGGGCGCGGAGGCGGTTGAGACTTTTCGCAAAGCTTTAGCCCTCGAGCCGAACTCCTCGCAGGCCCATTTGAATCTCGGAATCGCGCTTGTGGATCAGTACGATCGCATCAACGGGCTTAAGGAATTCTCTGAAGCGGAGCGTCTCGATCCAAAATCCCCGGCAGTCCACTACAATCTCGGGCGATTTTATTTCGAGACGGCGAAGCACGACGAGGCGCGCAAAGAACTGGAAGAAGCAGTGCGCCTGGATCCCAACTATGCGCCGGCGCTCTACCTAATGGCTCTCGCCGCCAAACAAGAAAACGACCTGGGGCGCTCGACGGCTCTTTTTGAGAAGGTCATCGCGCTTCAACCCCAGAACCCGGACGCGCAGTTCCTGCTCGGCCAGAACTTTGAACATCAGGGGAAAATGGCCGAGGCGATCGCCCACTGGAAGCTCGCGCTTGCCGCCGATCCCGATTACTCTCAGGCTCTTTTCAATCTGGCTCGCACGCTTCGAAAAGCGAACGACCCCGAAGCGCAGCAGTACCAGGATCGGTACGACACGCTCCAAAAGAACCAGCAGATCAGCGATCGCGTACAGCAACTCGGCAATTTTGCACTGGAAGCGTCCAACGCACAAAACTGGCCGCAAGCTTTCGAGCAGATGCAGGAAGCGCTTACTCTCTGCGGCCGGTGCGCGGAAGCTGCGCACCTGCACAAGAATCTCGGCATGATGTACATCCGCACGGGCAAGCTCGACCAGGCTCAAAAGGAGCTTGAAACGACGCTCCAGCTCGACCCCAATGACGGCGACGCCAAGCAAGCACTGGCTGCGATTGGAAAGGCGGCATCCACGGAGAATCGCTAATAATGCTGGCCGCCGCGTGCTGCATATCCGAAACGTTCGCATCCGGCACCAAAATCTCGAAAAGAGGACTGCAGAATGGCTGACGTTTTTCCGCATCTCGATTACAAGCCCAAGTTGCCGAAGAAGCTCGATCGCGGAATTGGAATCGTGGGCGCGGGGGGTATCGTGAACTACGCTCACCTTCCGGCTTACAAGAAGGCGGGATTCCACGTCGTCGCCATCACGGATCAAAAAGCCGAAGCCGCCGAGAAGACCGCTCGCGAACACGGGATCCCCAAAGTTTATCGGGGCGTCGACGAGTTACTGGAGGATCCACAAGTGGAAATCGTGGATATCGCGGTGTACCCGGATGCACAATCCGAAATCGTCGCGAAAGCTGCCGCTGCCGGCAAGCACATGCTGTGTCAGAAGCCCTTCGCCGACGAATACTCGAAAGCTGTGCGCAACGTCGAACTGGCGGCAAAGGCGAACGTGAAAATCGCGGTGAACCAGCAGATGCGCTGGGATGCGGGAATCCGCTGCGCGCGGATTCTGATTGATCAGGGCTGGCTCGGCACTCCATTCTACGGCACGATTCAGGTTCACTGTAAGACGGACTGGAGCATGTGGCCCTGGATTTATGCTGGGAAGCGTCTCGAAGTGATGTTTCACAGCATCCACTACATCGATTCGCTTCGTTACCTGTTCGGCCAGCCGGCGTCGGTTTTCACAAGCGGCAGCCGCGATCCGAACGAGACGACCTCCGCGGAGACAAAGACTCTCACTGTGTGGGACTACGCCTCGGGACTGCAGGTGTTGATCGACGTGTGCCACTCGACCTGGATGGACGATCCCTACGCGATCTTCCGGCTTGAGGGTACAGAAGGCGTTATTAAGGGGACGATCGGATTGATGTACAACTACCCGACCGGTCGTCCGGACACTCTAGAGTTCATGTCGAAGAAGAATCCTGGCTACTGGTTTTCGGCGCGGCTCGATTCGATGTGGATCCCCGACGCGTTCGTGGGGCCCATGGCTTCGCTGATGAGCGCGATCGAAGATAACTCCGAACCGGAGACCAGTGGTCGCGACAATTTGGGAACGCTTCAGGTTGTGTTCGCCGAATACCGTTCGATGGCGGAAAAGCGCGCGGTAAGCCCGGATGAAATTACGGGATGAGAAATCGATCACATCGAGTATGAGATATTGAAACCGGAAAGGACAAGTAAAATGAAACGATACGGCTCCGTCATCAAGGTGAAGTCTGACGCAATTCCGGCGTACAAGCAATATCACGCCGCCGTCTGGCCTGACGTCCTCAACATGATCCGGAAATGCAATATCCAGAACTACTCTATTTTTCTGAAAGATGATTCTCTGTTTGCCTACTTCGAATATCACGGCACCGATTACAAAGCAGACATGGCCAAGATGGCTGCCGACCCGCGGACGCAGGAGTGGTGGGCGCTGATGATGCCGATGCAACAGCCGATCGAGACCCGCAAGGAGGGTGAATGGTGGGCGGAGATGGAAGAGGTGTTCCACGCCGATTAATTCTCGCGTTCTGCGAGGCGGTCTAAAATCACCATGAAAATCGTCGACACTCACCAGCACCTCTGGGACAAGGATCTCTTTCACTACGCCTGGCTCGACCCGCTTCCTGCACTCGATCGATCGTTTCGCATCGCCGATTACCGCGAAGCTTCGCGCGGCCTCGAAATCGACAAGACGGTTTTTGTGGAATGCGACGTGGACGAAACGCAGATGATGGACGAAGCTCTGCACGCCTTGCGGCTGGCGGACGATTCGGGGAATCGCATCGCCGGCATCGTCGCTTCCGGCCGGCCGGAGAAGGATGGATTCGAGGCTCACGTTGCAAAGCTTGCCGGGCACCCGAAGATCAAAGGCGTTCGCCGGATTCTGCATACCGGGCCGGATGAAGCCGGGATGACAGCGAAGTTCGCTGAAAACGTGGCGCGCCTCGGGAAATACGGGCTTTCGTTCGATATCTGCGTCTTGGCGAGGCAATTGCCTGTGGCGATCCACCTCGCGCAGAAATGTCCGGATGTCTCTTTCGTGCTCGATCATTGCGGAGTACCGGAGGTGAAAGACCAGCGGCTCGATCCGTGGCGTAGTCGAATTCGTGAGCTTGCGAAGTTTCCCAACGTCCATTGCAAAATCTCAGGGCTCGTGGCCTACGCCGATCCCGCGAACTGGAAGCCAGATGACCTGAGGCCGTTCGTAAATCACGCGATTGAGTGCTTTGGCTGGAACCGCGTGATATTCGGAAGCGACTGGCCGGTGTGCAATCTGACGGCGAGCTATGTGAGCTGGGTTGAGACGCTTCTATCGCTGACTCGCTCAGCCGGTGAAGAGAATCAGAAGAAGCTCTTTCACGAGAATGCGATACGGGTTTACCGGCTGACTTAAGCGCAGTGCGGAAAAGAAAGGTCACGCGACGACATGAAAAAAAAGCGCAAAGCAGGGCTAGTTGAAAGACTTGCCAAGATCCCCTACACGGGTGCCATCAGCGACATTCTGGACGAGATGGGCCTGCACAATCAGGCGCTGCCCAAGGAGATCCAATCGCTCCATCCCGGCCACACGCTGGCCGGGCGCGCCCTGACGATCCTGGGGGAGCCAACGACAAGCGAAGATCCGGAAGTGATTTTCATTCCCTTTCTCAAGATGCTCGGCGATGTGCAGCCGGGCGATGTGCTCGTAAACCAACCCAAAGACAACTTAGCCGCGCACCTTGGAGAACTATCGAGCGAAACGGCGCAGTTTCGTGGCGCGCGTGGCGCGGTGATTGACGGCGGTGCGCGGGATACCGACTACATTCTGAAGCTGGGTTTTCCCGTGTTCGCCCGCTACAAGACACCTATCGATATCGTCGGACGCTGGCGACTGGTGGCGCACAACGTGCCGATCGATATCGCCCGCGTGCGCATCAAGCCAGGAGACTACATCGTCGGCGATCGCGACGGCGTGCTGGTGATTCCGCAATCGGCCATCGAAGAAGTGGTCGCCAAGGCCGAGGAAGTGGTGAAGACAGAAAATCTGGTCCGCAAATCGATTCTAAAGGGCACGCATCCCGTGGACGCTTTCCGGAAGTTCGGAAGATTCTAGGGAGCCTAGAGGGCGAAGTCCTTCGAAATGGCGGCGGTTTGCTCACCGACTTTCGGCGCCAGCTTTGAACTCGCAAACGCCTTGCCGTCGATTCGAAACGGGCAGCGCGTGGTGAGAATCTCGAGACCTGTTCCGTTTGCAAGCGTCTGAATCATCTGCAGCTGCTGGAAGGCTTCGCTCGCGAGAAGCCTCTGCCAATCGAGCACTTCCGAACACCAGATATCAGCCGTGTCCAAGATACTCAACCAATGTTCCGTGGTTTCCTGCCGCAGGCGATCGGCGATGAGATTCTTGATTTCATCGCGGCGCACGAACCCGTCAGCTGAATCTTTCACGCCCGCAAGCTGAGGAATCGCCAGAAGGGTTCCGAGAGTGGGAAGGTGAGTCATCGCCAGCGCGAGGTAACCATTCTTTGTGTCGTAGACCCCGTAAGGCGCCGCGAGATAGGTATGCGCATTGCGAAAGGCGGAGCGGCGAGGCGGACGCCGCCCGTCATTCAAGTACGTGGTTAAGACTTCGAACTGAAAATCAATCAGCGATTCAATCAAGCTTGTCTCGACGAGTCCGCCACGCCCCGTTATGCCTCGTCTCACCAGGCAGGCTAGAATGCCCTGGCAGAGGTTGTGTCCCGTAAGCATGTCCGCAATCGCCAGGGCGAAGGGAGTGGGCGGGTCACCTTCGTTGCCGCTGAGCCACATGATTCCCGAGCGCGCCTGTGCCAAAAGATCCTGCCCCGGACGGTCGCGCCAGGCGCCAGCATCGCCGTAGCCGCTGATGGAGCCATAGACGATGCGGGGATTCGTCTTCGACACGCTTTCGTAGTCCAGCTTCAGCCGCTCGATAACGCCTGGGCGAAAATTCTGGACCATCACGTCCGCGCGGTCGATCAGGCGACGCAGTTTTTCCATATCGCTGGGATTCTTCAAATCAGCGGCAAAGCTCTCCTTGTTGCGATTAATGGCGTGAAACAGAGTGTTTTCGCCGTTGATGTTGGTGTCGCTGAGATAGATGGTGCGCCCCAGATCGCCCGTGCCGGGACGCTCGATCTTGATGACGCGGGCGCCCATGTCCGCGAGCCGCAGAGTCGCCAGCGGGCCGGAAAGAAACTGGCTGAAATCGAGGACGAGCAGGCCCTTCAGGGGCAGGTCGTGTGAGGAAGGCTTGCGGCCGGACTGGCTAGCGACAGAACTCATGGATTCTCTCCATTCCAAGACGCACGGAGCAGGAGAACGCGTCGCGCTCATTATTGCACATATGAAAAGTTATTTTCATTAGAGAAATCATGATAGAGTAGCGGCATGCCGATGCCTGCTCCGCGTTTCCGCGGGTCAGTTCGCCGCTCGCACCGGGCGCGCCAGCCGAATCCAGCGCGGTACTCCGCGCCCGCGCTCGCCAAGGGCCTGGAGATTCTGGAGCTGTTCGCCTCGGAACCAAGTGGACTGACGATCAGCGAGGCTGCTAGAAAACTGGGCCGCACCGTGGGCGAAATCTTCCGAATGCTCGTGTGTCTGGAAGAACGGGGCTACATTTCTCAGTCCTCATCGGACGAGCGATTCGAATTGACGCTGAAGCTTTTCGAGCTTGCTCACCGCCATCCGCCCCTGGAGCGGCTGGTGGCAGAGGCGCGACCGCTGATGGAAGAGGTCGCGCACAAGACGGGACAATCCTGCCACCTGGCGATGCTGAGCAATGGGGAAGTCATCGTTGTTGCACACGTGGACGCACCACGGACTGCGGGCTTCGGGGTAAGGCTGGGAGCGCGAATCGACCTGCTCAATACTGCTTCGGGGCATTTGATCCTGGCATTTCGAAGGTCCGCGATGCGGACGCGTTCGCTGGCAGAGTGGAAAAGGCGCGGGCACCGGGCGTTCCCGCGAGGCCTTGCAGCGCACCTGGCACTCATTCACAAGCGCGGATACGAGGAAATGCCGAGCTACCAGGTCCGCGGCGTGACGAACATCGCATTTCCGGTTCTGAACCAGCATGGCGAGGCGATTGCGGCGCTATCGGTTCCTTTTCTCGCGAGGATCGGCGACCACGTCGGGCCGGACGATGTGAAAAAGGCGCTCCGAGAGGCCAGCGCGAAACTTTCACGCGCAGTCGGCGGAAAGCAGAGCGGAGACAGAAGCTGAAAGGCGGAAGCGATGGAGAAAACCGAATACTTCGAGGACTATGTCGTCGGGGCGCACAGAGAAACCACGGGCCGCACGATTACCGAGACCGATATCGTGATACACGCCGGCCATTCCGGCGATTTCTTCCCGCATCACATGGACGCAGAGTTCGCACGCAAAACTCCTTTTGGACAACGAATCGCGCACGGCACGATGACGTTTGCCATCGGCATCGGGCTCACGGCCAGCCAGATCAACCCGGTTGCGTTTACATATGGATATGAGCGTCTGCGATTTCCGAAGCCGGTGTTCATTGGGGACACGATCCACACACGGGTTACCGTGAAAACGAAGGAAAAGGATGAGAAGCGGGCCGGTTTCGGACGCATTGTCGAAGCGTGCGAGGTAGTAAATCAGCGCGATGAAGTGGTGCTCTATTGCGAGCACATCCTGATCGCGCAGATGAAGAATAAGGACTCCGCGTAGGACAACCTGCTGCACGAATGATTGGCAGGGACGATGATTGTTTGGCGGTTAGCAGGAATCGGGCGTAGAGCGAGGTCCGGATTGGAAACTGTGCTGAAGGGAATCACCTGGGATCACCCACGGGGGTTTTCGCCGCTCATCGAGGGTGCGCGCGAGTACCAACAGTCGCGTCCAGGCGTAACGATTCGCTGGGATCGGCGCACACTGCGCGAGTTCGGCGAGGCACCCATCGAGCAGTATCTCGATCGCTACGATCTCATCATCATGGACCACCCGTTCGTTGGTTTTGCCGCGGCGCACGACGTGCTGGTCGATCTCGGCGCCTACCTCACTCACGCAGAGAAGAAAGTGTTTGCCCGCGATTCGGTCGGCCCGTCATGGGAGTCGTACCACTACGCGGACGGAATCTGGGCTCTGCCAGTAGATGCCGCCACCCAGGTGGTCTGCTATCGTCCGGATCTGATGGAGCAATTCTCACCTGAACCTCCACGGAACTTCGACGAAGTTCTAGGGCTAGCCGAAAAAGCGCGCGCGAAGGAAAAGTTCGTGGCCGTGGCCGCATGCCCAATCGATGCCATTAGTCTCTTTTTCACCTTCACGGCGGGTCTCGGCTTTCCCATTGCCGATAGAGCTGAGCCGTTTGTTGATGCGGCTGTAGCGAAAGAAGTTCTCTGTCGGTTGCGCGCGCTCGTTGGGGTGGCCCATCCCAATTCGACGGACTGGAATCCGATTCAAGTCTACGATCACATGGTCGCCGCTTCGGACACCGTTTATTGTCCTTGGGCTTATGGTTACTCGAACTACTCGCGTCGTGGCGTTTCTGTCCCGCTGAGATTTTCGGATGCACCGGCAGTCGAAAATCTTGGCTGCGAGGGAACGCAACTCGGGGGAACGGGTGTCGCGGTCAGCCGGAGCAGCATTCATTGCGACGAAGCGGTGCAGTATGCAAAATGGCTGGCCTCGCCGGAACATCAGCGCGGCAGCTATTTTAGGGAAGGGGGGCAGCCCGCCAGCCTTGCTGCATGGACCGATTCGCACCTTGATGAGGAAGCCGGAGGGTTTTTCTCGAGAACGCTCGAGACGCTACGCAATGCATATGTGCGGCCACGATTTGACGGGTTCGTGAAGTTCTTTGAGGCCGCTGGAATCGAAGTCAATCGATGCCTTAAGAAACAGGTTGCCGACGAGGATTTGATCGAGTGGCTCAACAAGCGATTTTCCGAAAGGCTCGCGCTGGCTGCTTCCGTTTCGCAATAAGTTCGGCCGCACCGAAGGAACGAGGCAATATATGACAAACCCGAACCCGGATCCCGCCAAGCACTCACAGATCAAGATTTGGAACCAGGAAGTGTGGCTGTACGAGGATTTTGAAATCGGGCTGCGGGCGCGATCCATTCGCCGCACGATTTCCGAAGGCGAAAGCATGGCGTTCAACGCTCTTGTTCTTGACATGCACCCATACGTGGCAGATGAGGTTTTTGCGAGCGAAGAAGGGATTTTTGGGAAGCGGCTGATCGCCGGAGCAATGGTCTTCAGCGTGGGGCTTGGCCTGATGGCGCATAACAACGTGGAAACCTTCAGCTACGGTTACGACAAGCTGCGATTCATCAAGCCTGTGTTCATCGGGGACACGCTCTATACGATTCGCACCAACCTCGACAAACGACCGAAATATCCGACGATGGGGATGGTGCGCGTCTCCTACGAAGTGTTCAAAATGCCTGGCGAACTGGTGCTCTACTGCGAACACCTGCAAACGGTAAAATATCGGGATCCCGCAAAGTTCTCGGACCAGATCGAAAAGCCGGGCGATGGAAAATAGGTGACGCGGGGAATGGTGAGACAGTCCACCGAATGAGTCTGCAGGGTAAAGCAGCCCTTGTCACGGGCGCGACCACGGGAATCGGTCGCGCGATTGCGGAGCGTTTTGCGTGCGAGGGCGTCCGGGTTGCCGTGAACTATCGCAAGTCGCGTGAGGCTGCTGAAGAGGTGGTTTCCGCAATTCACGCTGCAGGCGGCGTTGCGATTGCCGTGGCCGCCGATGTATCCATCGATTCGGAAGTACGCGCCATGCTCGAACAGGTGGCGTCAGAATTCGGTCGCCTGGATGTCCTGATCAATAACGCCGGCTGGAGCACCCGCGTCCCGCATCGACATCTTGAATCGCTTACCGACGAGATTTGGGACAAGACCTTCGACACGAACCTGCGTGGAGTTTTCTACTGCGTTCGCGCCGCTGTACCGCTTCTGCTGCTCCAACCGGGCGCTGCGATCGTAAACATTGCGTCTGTAGCAGGCTCGACGGGTGTAGGAAGCTCGGTGGCGTATGCAGCCGCCAAGGCAGGCGTACTCACGATGACGAAGTCGCTGGCTCGGGCGCTTGCCCCCGAAATTCGAGTGAACGCCGTTTCACCCGGTTTGATTCGCACAAATTTTGCTGGTCGACCCGACTCCGATTCCGCGTTCAGCGCAGAGGAAAACATTACGCCGCTAAGAAAGCTGGCGACCGCGGAGGAATGCGCGGAAGCGGTTTATTACCTGGCTTTCACCGCCAACTCTGTTACTGGCCAGAATATCCAGGTCGATGGAGGTCTCTACGGCCTTGCCCCGAATCGCTAGCCGCCGCCACTGAACATTCCGAGAATCCTGCAAAAGCAACGGAATATCGAAAATCATATTCGCTGTGGCGGTTGCCAGGTCTTTTACGATCGGAAGGGTGAGTTTTCGGCTGCATGATGTCCCGCTCACTTCTTTTTCCCCACCTTTCTAGTAGGAAATTCCAACGGGAGTTCTCATCATGCGGATCTGGTAGCGCTGAAAGTGATGATGGCATCGGCGCGATCATTGATGGCTGTCTCCAGAACCATTTCGCCTGAGCTTCCATTCCCCAAAAGCTCCGGGGCAGCTGAAAAGGGGATGCGCGGGAACAATTCCATCGCGTCAGTGAACACAAAACCGTGATTGCCGTCACAGACACGGGCCCGAACGACGGGTATGAAAAAGAGAAGAATTAGGGGCTGGGCACGGGCAGCTGTACTGTCAAGAGCGCAGACACCCGAGGAAAGCCTGAGATGGAGGTTCATCATGTGGAATTTGGAGACCCCGAGCCGGAGGAGATTTCAGATGGGGATTTTGATTTTGATGAGCTTATTTTGGGGCGTCGCTAAGACGCCATTCGCCCAAGAAAAACAGGTAAGTAAAGTGCCTATTCAAACCTCACCCGCAAACTCCGGGCCGGAAATGTTCAAACAGTACTGCGCAGCGTGCCATGGCCCGAGGGGTAAGGGAGACGGTCCGGCGGCATCTGAGTTGAAGCAGGCGCCAGCGGATTTGACCACGCTTGCGAAGCGTCACGACGGAAAATTCCCGGGGTCGTACGTGGCGTCAGTGCTGCGCTTTGGCGTGAAGGAGCCGGCGCACGGCAGTTCGGAAATGCCGGTATGGGGCCCACTATTTTCGTCCTTGAACCAGGGTCAGTCCAATGTCGATATGAGGATTGCGAATCTGACAAGTTACATCAAGTCGTTGCAAGTTAACTAGACAGTGGCGATTGCCGAGTGCTGTGGCTCAGCGCCCGTTGCGAAACGAGTCTTGGCTTGAATCGTCCACACAAAACAGATCTTATCTCACAACTCACGGATTCGAGATACGCCCAAACGCTCGGTCCGGATAGATGTTGGGAAATCCTCTTCTCACCACCTTTCTCAAAACGAGATGGCTGGTGAATCCCTCTTCTTGACATCTCTAACGAAGTCGGCCTCGTCAAGAGTGTCTAGCTCTTTTTTTATTCCTTTCGTACACACTCCCACCGTTGCGCAGCCCCGTTGGTTTTTCTCGGGCCAGCGCTGCGCCGCAATTCTCGGGTTGTTTTCCCTGTCCAACCTACGGGCTCGGTTCGTGCCGCTTCATCGACTCGGTGTTGCCCATCAGACATCTCTCCGATCACGTGCGACCATGATGATTTCTTCGAACGCCTCGCAATGGGGAAGCCGGGTAGCCTATTCATTTGGTCCGGTCACTGCGCTGCAGGACCACTGTCGAAATCAGGCATCCCCGCATGGACACTACCGCTTTCTTGCCGCGCTTTTCCCCGACGGCCCGTTCATCGCTCGCTGGCGTGAGGAGCCAGAGGCAATGCCCACAGTGCGTGCCGCCCCGCTTGGCTCCATAGCGCATGCCCTTGCCTCAGACCGTGATTGAGTGCCATCGATTGCAGGGTGCGTTGGGCTCGTGATCGTGGGCGCACCCATTGATGACGGTGACGTGGCAACGTGCGCAGACACCGCACAATTTACTCGGCTCGTCGTGAGGCCGACTTCGTTATGCCATCACCTATCTGATCTTCACGATTGTTCGGATGGCACCGGTTACCAGCCCTATTGCGACGCGGGGTTCTGGTCGAGGCCGACCAGCTTCCGGAACTCGGAGTCGTCGCGCAGACAATTGAAATCGGAATCCTTAGCTGCCCAATTGCGATTGCCGAATCCGGCTGCAAAGGCCTTTTTCAGTGTATCGAGCGCTTCGATTTTTTTGCCCAGAACTCCGTAGGTACACGCGGCATTGTAAAGAGTATTGG
>DATJXZ010000083.1:0-42547 GCA_035499815.1 Candidatus Solibacter sp.
GTCTTCACTTCCGTCTCGGATCTGAAAAGAAAGCTCTTGCGATACATCCGTCAGTACAACAAATCGCCCCGAACGGTGAAGTGGAAATATGCTGATCCAGCGCGCCATATCGGTACACAATCAGCTGGTACAGGCCACTAGCGCTTACTCCACGACCTGCTGAGATTGGCCATCATCTTCATGATGGTCCCGCCTGAATTTGCTCTGTCTGATCTGTGCTCGAAAGCGCAAGATGCTTCCCCAACTCCGGCAACTCATCCGCTGAACACATGGCCAGCAATCTGTCGCCTGGCTGTAGAACCGTCTTTGCTTGAATCGGCAGTACCGATGTTCCTCGCAATAATGCCATCATCCGAACTTTGCCCAGCGTTCCCGCGGGATTGAGGGAGTCCCAATGCTTCCCTACCCACGGACTTTTGGGCCTGAGTGCGCCGACCACAAGCTGCGAGCTATCGGGAAGATCGAGTGCAAGACCTGATTGCAGTAGCGCCGCTAGATGCAGGTGCGTGACCTCCGGCGGCAGCCCCACGTTGCCCTTATCCAGCAAACGCAGGGCGATTTGGACATGTTCAGCGCGGTGCGCCGGCGAATCCGCGCGTCCGGCAACCTGCGCCTCGTAGAGACTCTCGTACTTGATCCACGGAGATACTCTAACTTGAATCAAATAACTCAACATGACCGCCAGCCCTGCGGGCACGAGCAGTTGGTATCCCCCTGTCATCTCCGCCACCATCAGCAATGTCGCAATCGGCACGCGCGCAGCTCCTCCGAACACAGCCGCCATTCCCACAATGACGAAGCCTGCCGGGGGCCGGTGAAAAACCTCTGCGAACGCTCCTCCCAACATCGCGCCGACAAACAGGCTCGGTGCAAACACACCGCCCGAGCCGCCTGAGGAGACTGTAAGCGAAAGGGCAAATATCTTAGCAGCGAGAAGCACCAGCAGTAGGCCAAGAACTAGGTGGCCATCGATCGCCTCTTGAATCCAGCCGTAGCCTCCGCCTAGAATCTGCGGCAACTTCAAAGCCACGATTCCCAGGCAAAGCCCGCCCAAAGCCGGCTTCGTCCATGGAGGAATCCTTAGTGACGCAAAGGCATCTCTCGTCCGATAGAACACTTCCGGTACAATCGCGGCCACCAGGCCGCTCGCGGCGCCAAGCAGCACATACCAGCCGTACTCGGAGAGACTCGTGGCGTGCAAATCGGAAGGAACTCGGAAGAGCGGCTGCCATCCCACGAACCAGCCGTTAATCGCGTACGCAACGATCGCGGATAGCATGCAGTAGATAAGCGCATCCGACTCAAAGTCCATGCCGGCATACAGGACTTCCACGGCAAAGATCGCCGTTCCAATCGGCGAGCGGAAAATCGCCGAAAGTCCTGCAGCCATCCCCATCAGGACGAGTAGGCGTCGCTCTCGTTCAGGCCGATGAAAGAGTGATGCATAACTGGAGCCGAATCCAGCTGCAATGAGCGCCGTCGGTCCTTCTCTTCCGGCCGACCCGCCCGACCCGATTGTGATTGCCGAGGCCAGCATCTTTACCGGAGCAACGCGCGCCCGGATCACCGACCCCGTCCAGTGCACTGCTTTTACGACCGTGTCCGTGCCGTGGCCCTCCGTCTCCGGTGCCAGTCCGTACACCAACGCTCCAGAGATAAGCCCGCCCAGGGTCGTGGCCAATGGCACAAGCCACAGGCCATGCGGCCCTATGACCTCTTTCAATACTCCCCCCTCTTCGGGCAATCCAGGTGGGCGATATCCGGCAAGCCAGATCAGGAAAAAATGCTGCGAGACCCGAAGCATCCACATGAAGAGTTGCGCGCTCAGCGCGCCCACGACCCCTAGGAGCACGGAATCAAGCAGGAGCCTGAGTCTATCCCCTCTTTGTACGCGAGCCTCTCTCATCCCTTGGGCGGTCCTTCCGCCGATTCTTCTTTTATTCTAAGCCTGGGATGTCCGTGGTAACTGGCGAATCCAGAGAAACTCTCCATCCCAGCCATGGACATGCGCTGGCAGGTGCCTCGCGCTGCAAAGACAAGCGTAATGTCTTGTCATTCGACTCCGATCATGGCAAGCTCTCAATCCTGATCCCTTCCAAGGCGGCTTCATGCATCGGTCGAGATACCCTGAGAGACGTCGTACAGTCCGAATAACACTCCAGATTCCTGTGAAGGTCCGCTGCCAGATGCCTGAAGGCGAAGCCATCGATCTGAAGGCGTTTACGCAGTTTGTTAGCGCCCACGGCGCGCTGATTGTGATGGACGCTCCTCTGCTCCCTGGCCAGATGGTACGCGTTTTCAATGAGATGACGGCGGAATCCGTGGAATGCTTTGTGACTTCAGTCCGTGAAAAGCAGGAGCGAAAATTTGTCGGCGTGGGCTTTACGGCTCCTAAGGATGACTTCTGGCACGTAGTCTTCCCGAAATCCGGAACCCGTCAAGCTGTGCGCTCTTCACAGACGGGATCCTTGGTTCCCCCCGGATCTAGGTCGAAGTATCCCCTGCCGTAATACTAACGGTCCGCGGTCCTACTGTGACTAAATCCCTTAGAATCAACACTTACAAAGGTGTATGAAAGCAAACAATTTAAAGATCCTTTAGAATCAACACTTATGCAAAATGTGGGTGTGGGGCTAGCTACTGCTAGCCAGGCTCACTCTCAACCCCGGCTTGAGCGTAATCGCGCCTACCTTGGCGCGTACACCTGGTATACAAGCAGATAGACAATCACGCCTGTAATCGAAACATAGAACCACAAGGGCAGAGTCCATCGTGCAATCGCTCGGTGCCGATCAAACTTTTCGAGCCATGCTCGCCGGAGCGTGATCAAGATCATCGGCACGATAACAACGGCCAAAATCGTGTGAGAAAGCAGCAGCGCGAAATACACGGGGCGAATCCACCCCTGTCCCTGGAACACTACGTGGCCGACCCGAATGTGATAAATGACGTAAGAGATTAGAAATGCGGTGGACACCGAAAACGCGGAAATCATGAAGGCTTTGTGAACCTTCATTTTCCCGCGGCGGATGGCCGCATAACCGCAAGCGAGCAAGACGGCGCTCGTGCCGTTTAGAGAGGCGTTTAGCGCTGCTTGTGAAAACATGAAATGGCGATTGTCCTTCCCGGCGCACGCCGGCTCAGCGTGGAATCTTGTCGTAGACCATCAAACCGAGAAGCAGAGGAATGTGCAGGACCGTCGCATGCATCAGCCACTTGGCCCGGACATTCGTCTTCGCACTGGCCGCCCACAAGCAAATTTGAACCAGGGCCGTGCTTACGACGAGCGCTCCGAAGAAGTAGCGCACGCCCGCCAAGCCCATGACCGCTGGCAGTAGGCTGACGCCCACGAGCGCGATAGCTGTCACAATGATTTGGCGAAACGTTCGAGTGCCAGACCGATCCACCACAGGCAGCATCTGGATACCCGCGCGAGCGTAATCATCCCTGTACATCCATGCAATGGCGTAAAAGTGAGGAAACTGCCAGAGAAAGAGTATGGCGAAGAGCAGCCACGCACCGCGGTCCAAACTGCCGGTCGCGGCAGCCCAGCCAATCATGGGGGGAATCGCCCCTGGGAATGCGCCCACCGTCGTCGCCCAGACTGTGCGTTTTTTCAGTGGGGTGTACGCCAGCAAATAGCTCAGGCAGGTTAGAACACCCAGGGCCGCAGCGAGAAAGCCGCACGCGAAATACAGGTCGAGAGCGCCCGCCAAGGCAAGCGCCACTCCGAACCACAACGCTTCCTTCGGCTGCAATAGGCCGCTTGGGAGGGGTCGCGAGGCCGTGCGCCGCATGTAGCGGTCTGAATCACGCTCGATGTAATGATTCAGAGTCGCGGTGCCGGCCGCAATCAGCAGCGTGGCGAAAACGGTTTGAACAAGGTGAAGCCAATCCACAACGCCACGCGCTCCCATGTAATACCCTGCAGCGGTGGTAATCAACACAAGGAAGGAAACGTCCGGCTTCGTCAGCGCAACATAGGCGTTGGCCCGCGAGGCCAGCGTCAACTCCGTTGTGCGCGCTGTGCTCATCGAACGGTGGCCTGCCCTGCCGACGCCACGGCCACTTCACCAGACCGCGGCACCAAGCGATAACAAAGCAGAATTGTCAGGATGGAGACGGCCAGCAAAAGTGCTCCGACGACCGTGTGCGTCACCGTCAAAGCGACGAGCAATTGCGGTGGTCTGGGAGCTGTCGCCGTCACGAGCCGCTCCCAATAAGTGACAATCCCCAAGAGGAACTGCACTCCGAACAAGGAGTGCAGCAGTATCCGCATCGCTGTCATCTCCCGGGATTTATCGAAGCGCTTGCGCAGCACCGCCGCTGTCCAGACAACTGTCCCGAGCACGAGGAGTGATCCCGCAGCATGCGGCCAAATGGGGATGTCGTTGTGCCGGAAGCCGGCTCCTAGAAACACCTGGAAGAATATGACGGCTGCGTTCAGGATCGCCAGCGTGTGGATCGAAGGCGAACCGCGATCCTCAAGCGCAGGATGCTCGCTGATCCACCACTTGCTGGTGAATACCGCTATACCCAGAAGAGCTCCAAACATGATTTGTGCGAAGCACGCATGCATCACGGGCAGCCAGTAATGGAGCAGGCGAATGACGACTTCCCCGCCTAGAATCGCTTGAGCCACGATGCCGCCCAGCGCGATCACCGCGAACCAGCGCAGCCACCTCCGCTCTTCTTTTATCCAAACCAGTACTGCCAGCGCGAGCGTGAGTACCCCCAGAACGCCCGCGATCACGCGGTGCGAATACTCGTAGATGTCCCCGCCTGTAAGCGGCGAAGGAATCCATGCACCATGGGATTTCGGCCAATCCAGAACGGAGAGCGCGGCATCATTGGAAGTGACCAGAGCGCCCGCAATCAGGAGAAGAACGGTCCAGGCAACGGTGAAAACAGCCAATCGATGAATAACCGGATGGTGGGAAGTTTTCATGGCGTAATTTTTCGAGCAAAATTATAACGCATTAGGGAAATTCCTGCTCTTTGTTCGCTGAACTTCCGGCGCTGCGCGCGGAGTCGTCAAACGAGCTCGGGTCTGGCTTTGCCTGTTCACGACAAAGCTGCGGCAGATTTTGGTGCGGCTTGAACCTCTTCCTTGATTCCCACGGCTCGCAGCACGAGATCCCTTAACGCCGCTATGAAAAGCGGTGAATCGCCGACTGCAGGCATCATGCGAAACACCTCGATACCGGCTTTCCTGGCTTCTTCCCGCGCCTCTATATTGATTTCGTGCAATGTCTCGATATGTTCGGTCACGAAGGAAATCGGCACGACGAGCATCTCCTTCACTCCTTCATGCCCTAGGCGCTCGATTGTTCCTGTCAGCGACGGCTGAAGCCACTTTGCGGGACCGACCCGGCTCTGATAACACAACAAATGCGTCACTGGCCAGCCTGGATACTGTTTCCTTCCCTCATCGCAGGTCAGCCTGACGGTAGCTTCAACATGCCCTGGGTAGGGATCGCCTTTCTCTACCAGACTCATCGGCAATCCATGCGCGCTGAACACAAGATGCACCTTTGAGCTGTCCGCGAATTGCCGCAGAACGGAACCGATCCGCTGCACGAGCGCCTGAATGTACAGAGGGTGATCATAGAACTGGCTGACCGTTCTCTGCGGCGGCCCGCTTTTCGGGTCCCCGTACACGCGCCGCCATTCCTTCAGACTGCTCAGGGTCGTGGCGTAGGAAAAATGTGGATAGAGCGGCAGCAGAACGATCTCATCCAGCGGACTGGCCTTGCGAAGCGTGTCCACGGCTTCTTCTGTCAAGGGATGCCAGTAGCGCATGGCAATAACGGCTACCGGATCGATTTCCGGCGCGAGCGCATCCACGAGCGCGCCTCTCTGCCGTTGCGTCAACGTCCCGATCGGCGAGCGGCCGCCAATCTCCGCGTATTTGGCCCGGACTGGGACGGAGCGACGCGAGGAAATCAGCCTGGCCAGGGGGCCGCGTAGGAATCCCATCGGTCCCATCGGAATGATGTCCGGATCGCGAAAAAGGTTTAGTAGAAACGGCTCGACCGCCTCGAGCGAATCGGGCCCGCCGAGCTGGAACAGCACGATCCCGACTTTTTTCTTCGTCCCCAATTATTTACCCTCAGACCCAGATTTCTTCAGGCGATCGATTTCACGACGAAGCGCTGCCGCGCGGCTCGCCACAGTCAGATAGTAAACAAAAAAGATAGCCCACGCGGCCATGTACGCCGCGAACACGCTGTTCAAATTTTTCATGCCGCCTCCATTTCATGCTTCACCGTTTCGAGATCGCTTCTCATCGCTTCCAACCTGTAACGCTGCCGAAGCAGCAGCGCCATCAGAGCCAGCATCGCGAACCAGGAAAAGAAAAGCACCCTGTACATCAGTGGATCCAGCCCGGAACCCGGCTCACCCATGACTACCGGCTGCGGATGCTGGTCGCGCCACCACCGGATGGAACCAAAGACCAGCGGCACATCAATGAACGCGAATATGCCGAAGAGCGCGCTGAACAAAGCGCGCCTGTCCGGTTCCTCGATCAATGTGCGTAAGACCAGATAGACCACGTAGAGCAGCCAGAGTACGAACGTGGATGTCAGCCGAGGCGACCACGTCCACCAAATGCCCCAGACGGGATGCGCCCAAATGGGGCCGGTAACGAGCACAACGCTCGTGAAAGCCAAACCAATTTCGGCGGATGAAATTCCCAGCCAGTCCCATCGCGGCTGACGGCGCCAAACGTAAAGAAGATTTGCGAGGAAACAAATAAAGAACCCCGTGAGGCCCGTCCAGGCGCTTGCGACGTGCAAGAACAAAATGCGGTAAATAAGCCCCTGTTTCGCGTCCGTCGGGGCAATGAAAAATGAAGCGTAGGCGGCAGCCCCGAGAAGCACAAACACCGCCGTGGCGGCCAGCACCTTCTTCAACATGGCCTTATTCCTCCAGAAGATATTCTCCGAAAAGCCATAGCGCCGTCAAAAAAACGAGATCGAAGACCGCGAGGAAACCGATTCCCTTCCATTGCACATAGGGCGAACGGTCAAAGAGCGACTTCGTCACTTCCGTACTGGCGACCAGAATCGGCGTCAAAAGCGGCAGCATGAGCAAGGGCAGCAAAAGCTCGCGCATCCGAGCCTGCGCAGAGATGGCGGAAAGCGCGGTGCCGGCAATCGAGATCCCTAGGCTAGCCAGAAAAAAAACCAGCAAGAGCCAGTGCAGCACCGGCACGACGGGCACATTGTACATGATCGAAAAAAAAGGGAGCAGGAAGAGTTCCGTGATCAGCAGAAAAAAAGTGTTGGCCGCCAGCTTGGCCAGAAAGATGGCAAAAGGGTCGCTCACCGAAAGCCGCAAAGCACTGAGCGTGTCATTGTTCTGTTCGCGGAGAAAACAGGGTTGCAGCATCAACGATGCGGCGAAGAGAAACGCCAGCCAAAGCAATCCGGGAGCGAACCGGCGCGATTCGTCGGAAGTAGGATCGAAGGTAAAACTGAAAAGAACGATGACGATCAGGATGAAAACCACGGCCGTGGTCAAGAGCTCCCTGGAACGGAACTCCGTGCGGACTTCCTTGCCTAGCAGGGCTGCGGTGTTGGAAAGCAGGCTCATTCAGGCGTCTGCAAACGTGAGAATCGAGCGAAACGTGGCGCCAGTGCGCGTGTCCGCGGCAATCGCTCCGGCATCCAGCCGAATAGCCCGAGTGCCGAGCGAGGAGATTTCCGATTCCCCGTGAAGGCTCATCAGAATCGTCCGGCCGGAATCGCGAAGCCGGCGAAGCGCGGACGCGAGCCACGCAGCACCCTGCGGATCGAGGCCCGTGGCGGGTTCATCGAGCAGCAGGACGGCAGGCTCATGAAGCAAAGCGCGTGCGATGGCCACGCGCTGGCGCATGCCACGAGAAAAGGTGCGCACGAGCGAAGTGCGGCGATCCGACAGACCAACTTCCTTCAACAGAGTGTCCACACGATTCTGAGCCTGAGTCACTCCTAGAAGACGCGCGAAGAGGGCCAGATTTTCCTCAGCAGTAAGCTCGTCGTAGACCATCGTGGCATGGGCTATGAATTCCGGTCGAACTTCGAGGGCATTTCCATCCGTTGACTGACTCGAGAAACTCAAGGTCCCATTTGAAGGACGCACGAGGCGCGCCGCCACGCGGAGCAGAGTGGTTTTCCCGGAGCCGTTGCGGCCCGCCACGACGACGCACTCGCCCGGAGCAATCGTCAACGATACTCGTTTCAATGCAAGGAGTCCGCCGTAGCGTTTTTCGATTTTGTCAAAGTGAAGTCCAACAGGAGAGAATCCCGCCGTCACGGATGGACCTCGCGACGGGGCACGTCGTGGCGGATCGTCACTCTTCAGCCTCGCACAAGATCACGCAAGACCTTTTCCGCCCGCGCCCGTTCCTTGCTGTAATCCTCTTCAGAAATTGTTCCTGCCTGGCGGCGCAACTCGAGCCGGAAAAGTGTGTCCTTCAGCGCATCAAGGCTGATTCCGATTGCCGCGTTGACCTCGGCAAGCTTGTCAAGGGCAGCTTGCGGCGGAGGCATCGGAGCCTGAGTTGAAGCAATCGCAGTTCGTGTCGCCTTCGCAGCCGGCTTTGCGGGCGGATAGGCAACGGGCTCAGCACTACCACCAGCCACGGCTACCACCGGCCTGCGAGCGAGAATAATTGCCAACAGGACGAAAACGCACAAGAAGCCTCCCACGATAGGCCACTTCAAAGCGTCCAGCCGGCTGGGAGCCACCTGGATTGCAACTCCTCCGCCGGACGAGCCATTGTCCTGCTGTGCGTCGCGCCCCTGGGCGGAGGTATCACCATCATTTCCACTGGGCGGAGGAGCCGTTCCGGAAACGTCAACGGTCATTGCCGAATTCGCAGCCAGGGCATCCCGGCTATAAACGCTCATTCCCTGCTCTTGCCCGCCCGCTTGCAATCCATCGCCAGTGATCTTGACCGAGGGCGGAGCCACGACCACAAGCCGAGCGCCTGGATAAACAGTTGGCAATTTCACAGTCGCCCGGCTCCCCGCGTAGGGCAGGTCATACGAAAAACGCACTCCGTTATCGCCCGGACGGAAAGCATACGCCACGCTGTATTTATTCTTTCCACGATCGATAGGCGCCTGAACAACGGGCATGCCTGAAGGACCCTGCGCCGCAGCTTGTTTTAGAGTGGCGCCATCGGGAAGCACAAAATCAAAATCGCCGTCTGCACGGTAATAGGCCAGCGGGGGCTGGGAGGCGTTCTTGATCGCGTACTCTTCACCCACCTGCAAGCTGTCGCCGTTAGGCTGAAAGATGACGAAATGCGTCGTCACGCTGATCGTTTTCGGATCGCGAGAAGGATCAAAGACTTCGACCTGTAGATCAGTCTGGCCGGGAGGCAAAGGTTCGTGAAACATTACGCCGCGATACACCGCACGAATCAGCATGGGCTGCTGCCCAATGGCGGGAAAATCGAAGGTGAACTGTCCCTGTGCGTTGGTCTTGGTGTTAAGGACCGGCTGCATTCCACCCTGCAACTGGATGAGGATTACTTCGATGTCCGCGGCGGGCTTACCCGTCGTTCCATTTTTTACAGTACCGTGCATGGTGGCGCCAAAAGCGAAAGAAACCGGGGCCAACATGCAGAGACAGAGTTTGAGACTGAAAATCCAGCGCGACGTCATCGTGTGGCTCGCTCCGAAGCTTCCGCCGGGCGCGGCACGCGAGGCCGGCGCACCTGCGAGTCAGTGATTTCATCGATTTCGGCGAGAACTTTCGCTGCTTCCGTCTCGAGTGAGATTTTCATCGCTTCGTAGTCGTTCTCCGCGTATTTCCCGGAGCGAAACTCAAATCGAAGGTCGCGCAGGTTATCGTAGAGCGTGTCTCGCCGCTCCAACAATTGGTCCAGCTTGGAGCGGTGCGGAGCGAGGTCCGACGCATCCGGCTGAATATAGAAAATAAAAAGTCCCGTCGCAGAAGCCAGCGCCAGGCAAGCGCCAATCACGGCCCAATCGGTGGAGACAAGTACAAAGATCACGAATGTTGGGGCAATGGTCAAGGTCAATCCTCTGTATCGCGGGCGGCCTGCGCACGCGCACGCTCAAGCAGATCAGCGGAAATCGGAGAAGCGCCGCCTGCGCCTGCCAGAGCAGGTTCCGGAGTAGTGCGCTTCCGCCACTTGGAGATGACACCCAAAACCAGAGCGAAGCCGCCAATCAATGCCAGCGCCGGAATCCACCAAGCCACGCGGCCAAAACCAGTATGCGGCGGTTCCGTGAGCACTGCCTGACCATACTCCTGAACGAATGACTGGACGATGAGATCGTCCGATTGGCCCTCGGCAATCCGCTGGTCGATCTGCTTCAACATCGCCAGCGCCGTATCGCACGGCCCGGAGAATGCACCTCCGACGTGGTAGCAGCCGCCTGCAGAGTCGTTGCAGCCGCCGCACATGCATCGGACTTTCATGCCCAGGCGATGCGCGTGGTCGAGGGGCTGTGTTTCTCCGGAAACGGGCAGCAGAGGCAGCGCGCCGGCGAGGCACAAAATTACGGGAACTAGGAACAAGCCGGGTCGGTTTATCTTTCGCATTTTAGTCATGCCCCTCCCGAAGCGTCGCCGGTGGAGATGTAGCCAATCCATGGACGAGTGGTTCTGGCGCAGGCCGCTTCACGGCCGAAAGAACCAGGACCGAGCGCCGGTTCGGGAATAGCGCGACGATCGTCCCAAAGACTACTATAACGCCACCGAACCAAATCCACTTCACCAACGGGTTCAAATATGCGTGAATCACCGGCAACTTCGTGTCTGGGCTCTCGCCGGCATAGACAACATACAAATCTTCCCGGAGCGTGGAATAAATGGCAACCATCGTTCCGGTTTCGCCGTTCGTCTCAAATACGCGGCGCTCTGGATAGAGCATCATCAGTGGTTTGCCACCAACCATGACTTCCACAATGAGCCGGTGACCGGTGAAGTTCGCCTCCGGCGTGGTGTCGGAATTCTGCAGAATAAGCGTGTACTTTCCGATCTGCATGGACGAGCCGGGCTGCAGCTCTTTCTGAACGTTCTGATTGAAGGCCTGGCCAGCCAGTCCGATAAAAACGAGCACCATGCCCATGTGCACGATGTAACCGCCATAGCGCCGCGTGTTGCGCATCGTCAGCTCGATGGCGGAGGTGAGGTAAGAAGCGCCAGAGCGACTGCGGATGACCCTGGCACCGCGATAGAACTCCATGACGATCGTCGCCGCGACGAAAAAGCACAGAATAAAACAGACGAGTGAGTAGGGCTCCCGGTATCCCAACGCAAAAATGATCGTCCCGGCGATAAGGCCGATGATGAGCGGCCACGTAAAATTTCTCTTCAGGCTGTCCAGCGAAGTCTTGCGCCACGCTAGAAGCGGTCCGACACCAGTCAGGAACAGCAGCAGCAGGCCTAGCGGGATATTGACTTTGTTAAAGAATGGCGCGCCCACGCTGATTTTGGATCCGGTAAAGGCTTCCGACAAAACCGGGAACAGCGTGCCAGAGAGAACAGCAATGCACGCGACTAGAAGCACCAGATTGTTGAACAAGAAGCTGGATTCGCGGGAGACGATGGCGTCAAGCTGATTTTCGCTCTTCAGGTAATCGCGGTTCCTGAAATAGGCCACGAGGCAAATGGTGATGATGATCAGGAGAAAACCCACAAACCAATTGCCGATGCTGGATTGGGCAAACGCGTGGACCGAACTGACGACTCCGCTGCGGGTCAAAAACGTTCCGAGGATGCACAGCAGAAACGTGGAAAACACCAACCAAACGTTCCACACTTTCATCATTCCGCGTTTCTCCTGCATCATCACGGAATGTAGGAACGCTGTGCCTGTCAGCCAGGGAAGAAGAGAAGCGTTTTCGACCGGGTCCCAGCCCCAGTAACCGCCCCAACCGAGGACGGCATAAGCCCAGTGCGCGCCGAGGAGTATGCCCGCAGTCTGGAAGCACCACGCGATCATGGTCCATTTGCGCGTTAGATGAATCCACTTTTCGCCGGGGTAGCGCGCGAGCAGCGCCGCCAGCGCAAACGCGAACGGAATCGTGAATCCCGTATACCCTGAATACAAATTCGGCGGATGGATACCCATCTCGACATATTGCAGGAGCGGCGTCAGGCCGTTTCCATCAGCGCGAGTGACCATCTGCAACGCGCCATTCGCGGCCGGCACGCCGAGCATCTTGAAGGGGCTGGCGATAAAGTTATTCAGGATCAGAAAAAAAATCTGGACGCCAGCCAGGATCACTCCAACGTACGGCATCAGCTCACCGTTCTTGTTTCGGTACACGACCAAAACCGAGAACACGTAAACGGAGAGGAGGAAACTCCAGAAAAGCAACGAGCCTTCCTGCCCGGACCATAACGCGGTTATTTTGAAATACGTCGAGAGTGCGCGATTGCTGTGCTCCACGACGTACGCAACGGAGTAATTATTGCTGAAGAAGAGGTACTCGAGGCTGAAGGTGGCGATGAAGATCAGGCAGCAAGTGGCGATCCCCGCCTGGCGCGAACTCTTGATCAGCAGCGGATGGCGCGTGATAATCGCCGCGATTCCGCCTCCAAATGCGTACACCGCGCATATAAATGCCAGGATGAGAGCGAACGAACCAAATACATCCACTGGGATTCCGCCTCTCTCCCGGTCAAGCCGGGCCCATTACATGTTGCTTTTCGGTGCGGGAGCTGCAGTCGCGACAGTTCCCCCCGGAGCTGCGGCGTACTTGGACGCGCACTTGGCCTGCACAACTTCCGCAACAAAGCGTCCGTCTGGTGTCGGCCGGCCTTCAACCAGCGCTTGCGACTTATCGATGAACGTGTCCGGGAGCGGGTCGCTGCCAACATAGCTGACGGGCAGCGTCTTCCCTTCCCCTTCGAGGACGAAATCCACGCGCCCGGTCATATGGTGAATGCTACCCGCCTCGACGGTTCCGCCCACACGAATCCGGTGATTTAGCTCACTGCCATGGAGCGTTTGAAGTTCCGTGATGGTGTGATAGTAGGTCTTACTTTCCCCGTACCCTAGCCAAGCCAGGAAAGCCATAGAAACCACAATTATGCCGATTCCGATGCCAAACTTTGCTTGTTTTTTCACGCCGTAACTCCTACGCCGGCTAACGCTTTGCGGTTTTTTATTCTATCACAGCCCGCACACTGTCAACTCACACTAACAAACGGCATTATACTGTCCCAAAGGACAGAGCTTCGCTGTGCGCTAGGTCACATCCCCGGGTTGGCAGTATTGACGACTCCGCGCAGGCGCTTTAACGCGCCAGAGGGGTTGGAAGAGTCCAATTTGAATGGTTTGCCATCGTCTAAAATCACCGGACACTCGAGTACGAGGCTCGTCAAACGGGAAAGTAATGGCTCTAATACCTCAGAGATCAGAATAATGCGCTTGGGTTTCAGTGACCGGCGAATGCGCGCGGCAGCGGATGAGACGCATCGTTCAAGCAAAACCTGGATGGCCAGGGGCGAAGCGCCGCCACCGTCGAGTGGACATTCCAGAAGGTGAGTCAGCAGAAATCCGCCACGCTGGAATTCGTTCAGTACCGTCTCGGCAGATTTTCCAGGGGTGGAGATGCCGACCGCTTCCAGCAATCGACCAGCCTCCCCTTCAAAGTTTCCAGAGTAAAGAAAGTCCGCGCCGGAAATTGGGGAGACTGCGCCGAGCACCAGCGTTCCGATATGAATCGGCCGATAGCGCGTGGTCCATTCAAGGCGCTGGATACGGCGCGCGATATGTTCCGGAGAAGCAGGCTGTCCACAGCCGTCGCAGGTAACGAAATGTGTCGGTTGCATTTGCAAACGAGAATCGTAGCCTAGAGCACAATGGAGCGCAAATCCGCGAAAGGTTGATTGCTCTGCTGGTCTTAAAATCGCAGACTACAAACAGTCGCGCGCAAATCGACGACGGCAGCTTTGCGCCGGGGATGGTTATTTGGGTTTTGGCGTCGCACAGCCGCCGCCGTGCGATGTTGCGTGTACCTTTCGATGCAAACACTGCGAGGGCGTAATAGTTGCAAGGCGGAGGAGCTTTTTGCGTTCCTGAATTCGTAAATCGCCTAGGACGAAACTGTGGCGTCAGCGGGGAGCTTGGATCTAAGGCACCATTTCAGTTCCTGGCTCAACTCGGTAATTTCCATGCCCGGCATCACGATGAACTTGCAGCTCAGCATTTCTCGAGGCTCGTCGTCATCCGGCAATTGGCAGGAAACCCGGCAGTACTGGCACTCCTGATTCCAGCAGAAGCGGCCGTAAGGAATCGTTTCCGGGCTGATGAACTGAAAGCACCGCAGGAGTGAGTTGCGCTCCGGCACCTGGAACTTCTTGCCCATCACGGTGATTTCCACGAGTTTTTCATAAGGCCGAAATGGTTCCGTCATAATCAGTCCTGACCTCCGTGGACGGGCCGCCGCATGCAAGCAGGAGTTTCCCCGAGACGGATTACTCTGATGAGTGCTCAACCAGAGTAGCCTTGAGCCCGTGGAGGCGACAACGGTTGGTCTCGGAACAGTTGCGAATGTGCTACGGGGTGGGGCTATGCGCGGACTCTTGAAAAGTCCGCCTAATTGCCGAAATCAAAGAACTGCCCCATGTTGCGGAATTTCTCGTAGCGGGCTTGCAGTAATTCCTTGGTGGACTGTTGAGCTAAGGCTACCAATTCGCGGTCCAGCACTTCTCCAAGCAGCTGAGCCGCCGCCTCTGGGTCGACATGGGCCCCGCCCTCAGGCTCGGAAACGATTTCGTCGACAATCCCGAATTCTTTGAGGTCGTTGGCCGTAATTTTCAAAGCCGCTGCGGCCGTCTCCGCCTTCGTGGCGTCCCGCCACATGATTGCGGCACACCCTTCTGGCGAAATTACGGAGTAGAAACTGTTTTCCAGGATGTTAACGCGGTCGCCGATGGCAATTGCGAGCGCTCCGCCGGAACCACCTTCACCCGTAACGGTCACAATAATCGGAACCGGGAGGCGCGCCATCTCGCGCAAGTTTCGCGCTATGGCTTCCGCTTGCCCGCGCTCTTCTGCACCAATCCCAGGGTACGCACCCGGGGTATCGATAAATGTGAAAATCGGCCTGCCAAATTTTGCAGCCAACTGCATCACGCGCAGCGCCTTGCGATAGCCTTCCGGTCTGGGTTGGCCGAAATTGCGCACGAGACGCTGCTTCGTATCGCGGCCTTTTTGGTGGCCGATGACCGCGGCCGGCCGCCCCTGAAACTTGGCCAGCCCGGTAATTAAGGCCTGATCGTCGCCAAAGTTCCGGTCTCCGTGCAGCTCCACGAAATCGGTGAAGAGCGCCCCGATGTAATCCAGGGGGTAGGGGCGCTGGGTGTGCCGTGCAATCTGCGCGCGCTGCCACGGGCCGAGGTGGCTATAGAATTCTTTGCGGAGCTCCGCGACCTGCTGGCGAATCCGCTCCAGCTCCGCGTCGGCCTCTTCATCGCCCGCAAGTTGGCGTAGCTCCTCAACGTCTTTTTCCAGACGCTCGATCTCGCTTTGCCGGTCCGGCTGCGCTGCCTTGTGCTTCGGCTTGTCCTTAGGCTTCATCACATCACCAGATCGATCGATTGCTCGCCCATGCATTCGCGAATTGCCGCGATCAGTTCCGCACATGCCCGCACTCGCCGCTCGACTTGTATCGTGGCCATAGACCCTTCCGGCGCGAGGAGATCGAGCGAAACCAAGCTCGATCCTCGATAGGAGGAAAGTATTTCTTCCAGCCGGTCGAGCATTTCTTCACTCAAGTCTTCGAGCTTCAAGCGAATGCGCAAGCCGGAAGCCGGCCGTTCGGCTAAATCGCCGAGACGCGCTGCTTCCTGAAGGGAGAGCCTTGTTCCCGCTTCCTCAACCTGTACCCTCACTTTCAGCAAGAGCGGCGATCCCGCCTTGAGGACTTGCTCCAGCCGCCCAAAGCATTCTGGAAAAGCCAGCAACTCCTGAACGCCGGTCATATCTTGAATGGTGTAGATGGCCCAGCGCGCGCCTTTTTTCGAGCGCATCGGACGCGTGCCGACTATGAGCGCGGCCACAGCGATTTCCTTGCCGTTTCGTTGCCCTTCAATTTGGTCAAGCGAAACGCAATTCAATTCCTGCAGCCTGGAAGCGAACTTGGCGAGCGGGTGGCCTGATACATAAAATCCGAGCATGGCATATTCGCTGGCCAAGCGCTCCGCTTCGCCCCACGGCTCCGCTTCGTGCAAAACAAACGGCGTCGTCGCGGGGGCCGTAGCGGAGCCAAATAATCCATGCTGTCCCGATTCGCGTGTTCGGGTAGCACGCTGAACAGCCGCCAGCGCATCGTCCACAGATGCGAGCATGGCTTCCCGCGGCCCAAGCGAATCGAGCGCGCCGGACTTGATCAGGCTTTCAAACACTCGCTTGTTCAAGAATCGCGCTACAATGCGCTCGCACAAGTCGTAAAGGGACTTAAACTCGCCCGCGCAAAGCCGAGAATCGCGAATGGCCTTCGCGGTGTTTTCGCCGACGTTTTTGATGGCCGCCATCCCGAACCGAATAGCTTCTCCTACCGGCGTGAAGTACAGATCGCTCTCATTCACGTCCGGGGGCAGGATCGAAATGCTCATCCCTCGAGCTTCGTTGATGTATTTCACGGCTTTTTCCGCGTTGCCCGTTTCGGAAGTTAGCAGCGCGGCCATGAATTCGACAGGGTAATGCGTCTTTAGATAGGCCGTCTGATAGGCCAGCAACGCATAGGCGCAGGAGTGGGACTTGTTGAAGCCGTATCCCGCAAACTCTTCCATCAAATTGAAAATGCGTTCGGCTTTTTTCTCTGGGACCTTATTTGTCAGGCAGCCAGCGATGAATTTTGCGCGCTGCGCCGCCATCTCCTCTTTTTTCTTCTTGCCCATGGCGCGGCGAAGAATGTCTGCTTCACCGAGCGAGAAACTGGCCAGCAGGTTTGCGATTTGCATGACCTGTTCCTGGTACAGAATGACCCCGTAAGTTTCCTCGAGGATGCCTTTCAGTTGCGGCAATTCATAGCTGACCTTCGTTTTCCCGGTTTTGCGATTAATGAAATCGTCGATCATTCCGCCCTGTATGGGTCCTGGACGGTAGAGCGCATTGAGAGCGGTGAGATCTTCAATTCGCGAAGGCTGATAGCGGCGCAAAATGTCGCGCATGCCATGGGATTCAAACTGGAAGATCGCCGTGGTATCGCCGCGCGCAAATAGTTTGTAGGTTTCCGCATCGTCCAAGGTCAAATTGTCGATGTCGACCTTTATGCCCCGGTTCTTCTCGATCATCTGAACCGTATCCTGCAAAACCGTGAGCGTCGTTAGCCCGAGGAAGTCCATCTTCAGCAAGCCGACGCGCTCGAGCGCATTCATGTCATATTGCGTAGTGATTTCATCCCGGTTCGTCTTGTAAACCGGCACAACATCAGTTAGCGGCCGCGGGGAGATCACAACTCCTGCTGCGTGTGTGGAGGCGTGCCGCGCCAGGCCTTCTAGGCGTAGCGCCACGCTCATTAAGTCCTTTAGCTTTTCATCGCTGTTAATTGCCGCTTTAAGTTGTGGTGCTTCGGCAAGAGCGGTTTCCAGGTCGATGCCAAGCGTTGTCGGGATCAGCTTCGCAAGTTTGTCCACTTCCCCGTAGGGAATATCCATCGCCCGGCCGACGTCCTTGACGGCGGCCTTCGCTGCCATGGTGCCGAAAGTAATGATCTGCGCGACATTCTCCCGGCCATATTTCTGGGTGACGTACTCGATCACCTCGCCGCGCCGCCTCATGCAGAAATCGATGTCGATATCGGGTAGTGAAACACGCTCCGGATTCAGAAAGCGCTCGAAGAGCAAGTTATATTGCAGTGGATCCACATCCGTGATGCGAAGCGCGTAACTCACCAGACTCCCCGCCGCCGATCCGCGGCCCGGCCCGACGGGGACATCCTGAGCCCGGGCGTAATGAATGAAATCCCACACGATCAGGAAGTAGCCTTCGTAGCGCATCTTCTTGATCATTTCGATTTCGGAGGTTAAACGACGTTCGTACTCCGCCAGCGGGCTGTGGAGCGCGCCTTGCTGAGCTAAGCGTTCGAGGTACGGCACGCGCGAGGCAAATCCTTCGCGCACAACCTTTTCAAAATAGCTGCCGGCTGTATGCCCTTCGGGAATCGTAAATTCTGGAAATGGATTCGCGATGCGCTCGATTTTTACGTTGCAGCGGGCCGCGATATCCACCGTGCGGCTCAGAGCATCGGGCAATTCGCCAAACACTTGCGCCATTTCCGCCGCGGACTTGAAATAAAATTGATCTGTCGCAAACTTCATGCGATGGGCGTCGCTCATCGTCTTGCCGGTTTGGATGCAGAGCAGGACTTCCTGCGCGTGCGCATCAGAGTGATGCAGGTAGTGGCAGTCGTTCGTGGCCACTAGTGGTATGCCTGTTTCCTTGGAGAGTCGTACCAGCTCGCGATTCACTCCCTGCTCGATTTCGAGCCCCTGATCCTGAATCTCCAGGAAAAAATTCCCTTTGCCGAAGATGTCGCGCAGACGGTACGCGTTTTCGCGGGCTTGGTCATACTTTTCGTCCACGACCGCTTCCGTTACCGCCCCGCGAAGGCAGGCTGAGAGCGCAATCAATCCTCTGCTGTGCTTCGCTAGAAGGTCGTAATCGATTCTAGGCTTGTAATAAAAACCCTCTAGGAATCCCGAGGAAACCAACTTGATAAGGTTGTGATAACCCTCCAGAGACTCACAGAGAAGCACCAGATGATTGCTGCCGCGTATGCCTGGCTCACTCTCTCCGCGATCCAGTCCGCTCCCCCCGTTTGTTTTCTCTCCGCGGTCGTGGCGGCTGCCTTTCGCCACGTAGACTTCGCAACCAATAATGGGTTTGACGTCGCGTTTGCTGGCTTCATTGAAAAAGTTGGCTGCCGCAAAGAGGTTGCCGTGATCGGTGATGGCCACTGCGGGCATTTTCTGGCGCGAAGCCTCATCCAGCAGCTCTGAGGTTTCGCACGCCCCGTCGAGCAAGCTGTAATCCGTATGAACGTGAAGATGAACGAACTGCGGCTGACCCATGGATCTCGATTCTAGAACTCTACGGCGAGAATTGCGAATTGCATTCTCAACTATTTTTCGGCGGTAATTTCCAGACTTGAATTCTATTTCCTTCGGCTGCCCTTCTTGCTGGTCGCGGCGCGCTTCGCCTCGTCGCTCGCTGCTTTATGTTTCGCGGCCTGCTTCAGCATCACGGGATGATTTTTGTGCGCCTGCCCGTGCGCGGACTTGGCTGCTGTGCCCTTTGCAGCCGCAGACGCGCTCGCCGGAGCGGCAGAGTGCTTATCCGCCGCTTTGGCAGGTTTCTTCTCCTTCTCTTTCTTTTTTGGCTGCTCCTTGATACCAGACAATTTGCGGAGGATTTTCAGCCGCTCTTCGGGTGTTTTCCCCCGCCCGGTAAGCTGCATTCCGAACACCTGCTCGACGATAGCGTCAAACTTCGGGCCGCGCGCATAGCCGAGCGCCTCCAGTTCGTTCGCCACCACGGGCAACGCTGCCCGGATCGGCCGCCACTTGTGCAGATAGGCGCGAATCTTGGAAAGCGCCGCCGAGTTGCTGGACTCCGCGAGCAAATAGGCGAGCCGGTCCACGGAGAGTTTTTCCAAGAATTTATAAGCATCCACAGGTGCGTTTAGCTTGCGGCCGACCAGTTCTTTTTGGTCGGCAAGCACTTCTTTCTCAAAATTCAGGATCGTATCGGCCTCCGCCGCCCGGAAACCGGCCTTCGAGAGGATGCTGCCCTGCTCCCTGTCTTTCAGCCGGCCCAGAATGGCCAGCATCATGGGCGTCGCCAACTTTGGGCGGAATCCCGCGGTAAACAAATCTTCGCGTGCCTTCATCAGCCGCGAGATCGCCTCATAGTCGGGATGCCGTTTCGCCAGACCGGGGTGAATCGCTTCGAGCAGGTCGTGCTCTTCCCACGCTTTCAGAACTACTGCAGGCCGCTCTTCGCGTGCCGCCGCTCGCAATTCCGTCCCCGCGTCTTCGGGAGCGATCGTATGCTGCAACTCGCGTTCGATCGCCAGATCGAACCACTCCTGTGTGCGCGCTTCAATTTTGAATCCCATCCTCGCGGCAAAGCGCAGGACGCGCAGAAGCCTCACGGGCTGGTTCGTGAAACTGTGGATCGTCAACGCACGAACCTCCGCGCGCTCGATGTCCGAGAGGCCGTTAGTGGGGTCGAGCAGCAATCCGCGCGAGGCCGGATTTAGAGAGATGGCAATCGAGTTCAAAGAAAAGTCCCGGCGCCGCAGGTCCTCCATGATCGTGGACCAGCGGATCTCTGGTCGCGTGCCGGGACGCACATAGTGGTCGTCGCGCGCCGCCGAAATGCTGCCGTCGCACTCTCCGGCAAAGAGGATTTCCACGTGCCGAAACTTTTCATCCTCGAGAAGGATTTTCGCGCCACCCTTCTCCAGCTCTCGCGCGATCTTCGAAGGGTTCCCTTCCACGGTGAAATCGAGATCGCGCAGCGAAGCACCCGTGACAAGGTCGCGGACCGTGCCGCCTGTGAGGTAGACGTTGAACCCCATGGCGGCGGAGAGTTCCTGCACGCGCATCATCGCTGCTCGTTGTTCCGGAGATAGCCGGCTTTCCAACAGAAACATGTAATCTGGCATCGCACTCCTTCACATTCTGGTGCCCGCGCCGACTGCCGCGGAGGCATCCGCAATCTGGGCCCGGTACCGCCGCGCATCACGCGCGCGGGTGATGCGCCTTGTAAATCTGCTTCAAACGCTCTTCCACGACATGCGTATAGATCTGCGTCGTGGAAATGTCTGCGTGGCCTAGCATGAGCTGCACCGACCGGAGATCCGCGCCTCGCTCGAGCAGGTGCGTCGCAAAGCTGTGACGCAGCATGTGCGGCGTCAGCGCCACTCGCAAGCCGGCGCGTCTACCGTAAGCCGAAAGGATTTTCCACACGCCGACTCTGCTCAATGGTTTGCCGCGGCGGTTCACAAAAAGCGCCGGGCTCGAGGCGACTTTTCCCAAGAGCTTCACTCTCGCTTCGCGTAGGTATTTGTCCACCAGGGCCAGGGCCTTCCGTCCGGCAGGCACAATCCGCTCTTTATCCCCTTTGCCAATGCAACGGATGCATCCTACCTTTGGATCGAGGTCGGTCACACGCAGCCCGATCAATTCCGAAACACGCAAACCAGTCGAATACAACACTTCAAGCATCGCGCGGTCACGCAAACCGATCGCCGTCTTGATATCCGGCTGGTCCAGCAGCCGTTCTACTTCCTCGAGGCGCAGGTAGCCTGGCAAAGTACGGCGGATCTTGGGCGATTCCAGATTCAAAGAAGGGTCAACGGAAATTAGCTCTTGAATATGCGCGAAACGGAAAAAATTCCTAAGCGTCACCAGTTGCCGCGCCACGGTTCGGCTCTCCAGCTTGCCACGGTAAAGTCCTGCGAGAAAATCCACGAGGTCGTCGCGGCTGACTCCTTCAAGCGTGAGTTTATGTTTCTGCGCAAAAGCGCTGAACTTTGCCAGGTCGCGCTGATAAGCCTCGACGGTATTCGCGGAAAGCCCCTTTTCGACTTTAACGTGCGTCAAAAATGCCGATATGGCTGCTGACATTTCCATTAAGGCTCCGCGTACCCATTCCCGGGGCTTGCTGTCCGACGCGAAGCAATCCCATAAACTTCATGAATCTCGCTGCAACGGAAAAGCCATGCTAGCCCAAGATACAGCGCCGTCGCCCCCGCGATCATTCCCGAAAAGACAAGAAGCTGAACGAGAAAGCGCGAGTGCACGGTGAAAGCAGTGTAATAATTCGCGAACCAGCAACCAACGCCCATAAGGCTGGCACATAAAGCAATCTTGGCGAATGAGCGCAATACTTCCATGCTTCCCATGGCGCCATGCCGAATTCTGAAAATAATGAAGAGCGCAAAAAAATCAAAGAAGCTGGCGATGGCCGTCGCCAGCGCAGGTCCCCCGTTTTGCACACGCCTGAAGAAAAACTCCAGAAACACGATATTCAGGACGATGTTAAGGATCAGCGAGATAGATGCCACGATTACCGGAGTTTTAGTATCCGCCGTCGAGTAAAACGCCGGCACCACCAGTTTGACGGTGGCCAGCGCCGGCAAACCGATTGCATAATACAGGAGCGCCCGGGCCGTCAATCGCGTCGACGCCGCCACGAATTCGCCGTGCTGGAAGAGCACACGAATAATAGGTTCCCGCAGAATCATCAGCCCCAAAGCCGCCGGCACGGTGATGAAAGCTACGATTCGCACGGAAAACGCCAGCGTCTTCTTCAGTGATTCATAATCCTTGGCCGCCGCTTGATGCGACATCATCGGCAGGATCGCCGTCGCCACTGCGATCGCATACCCGCCGAGTACAAGCTCCATGACGCGATCCGCAACATACAGTGCCGCGAGGCTCCCTTCCGGCATCAAGCTGGCCGTCGCAAAACGCGTATCGACGAAAAGATTTATCTGTCCAATGCCGATGCCGAACAGCCTGGGAAGCATCAGCCGCGCCACGTCCTTGATCCCAGGATGCGAAAAGGAAATTCCGAACTTGAACTTCATTCCCTTTTGAACCAGTTTTGGCACCAGCATTAGAAATTGCAGTACGCCGCCCACCAAAATCCCCACAACGATAGCTGTGGCCGGATTCTTGAAGTGGTTCCGGAACACCGCAAACGTGAACAGGATCGTCACGAAGTTCAAAGCAATTGAAGTTGCCGCAGGCAGTCCGAAAATGTGGAAGCAGTTCAGAATGCCCATTGCCAAGGCTGCCAGTGAAATGAAGAAGAGATAGGGAAAGGCGATTCGATTCAGCTCAATCGCCTGGATTCCTGCCACGTTTTCCCCTGCGAATAAATGCACCACCGCGGGGGAAAAAATCATACCCAGGACAGTGATGACAGCAACGACGAGCGCGAGCGTCCAAAAAAGCCGGTTCGCAAACTCCCAAACCTCCTCCTTCGACTTCTCGCTCATGTACGTGGTAAACACGGGTATGAAAGAAGCCGTCATCGAGCCTTCGGCCACCAACCTGCGAAACAGGTTTGGAATGCGGTAGGCCAAAACGTACGCGTCCGCGAGAGGTGACGTTCCAAGAAGGAGGGTGATCCGCTGATCGCGAAAGTAACCGAGAATTCGACTTACTACGGTTACCATGGAGATGATCGAGGCCGATTTGAGGATATGCTTTTTATCGGTCAACGGCCGCAGCTCCGGTGCCTAACCCTAATGAAAACAATAACTTGACAGGAAAACTTGCTTAACATAACATACATCTTGATTAATCGCAAATTTCGACCGGTCCAGTCTTTTGCGAACTGATTTCTTTGAAAAACCGCGCGCCAGCCTCTACTCACAAGAAGGTTGTCATTGTCCTCGCGGACAAAAGGCCCCTCCGTGGCTATCTGAATCCCTCGCGCCTTGGGCAGGCCGATCCTGTCGACCTACTCACCCAAGAAGGCGAGCATGAGGAGATTTCTCTGGCCGGGATTCGTTCCATCTATTTTGTTCGAGAGTTCTCTGACGACTTCGAACCTGAGCGGAAGGTTTTCCTCAGCCGCCCCAAATTAGACGGCCTGTGGGTGCGCCTTCGCTATCTCGATGGCGAGACGATCGAAGGCGTCGTGCCCAACGACCTGCTCTCCATGCTCGACAACGGCATCCAGATTACACATCCCGACCTTAACTCCATGACCGACCGTATCTTCATCCCCCGATCCGCGCTAACCGAACTGACCGTACTCGGCGTAGTTGGCATCGCCCGCCGCAAACCCGCAGCCGCCGCAGCCGCATCTCAACCTCGACTCTTCAACGAGTAGCTTCACTTGGCTGTACTTCTCGCTTCGCGCTGTGCGAGACTCGCACCCAGCGGTAAGGAGCTGTATTTATGTCCATGAAACTCGTCGATATTGCCCAGAAGCTCGGTTGCCGTCTCGACGGCCCCGCTGAAACTGCCATTCACGGCATCGCGGGCATCGAAAACGCCGAACCAGGCCAAATCACTTTTCTCGCCAACCGGCGCTACTTTCCCCTGTTGAAGACGACGCGCGCCTCGGCCGTTCTCCTTCAGGATGGGATTAGCATTGAGCGCGACCCGGACCTGCCCCGGCTCGCTGCCCTGCGTACGCCAAATCCTTACCTCGCTTTCGCACACGCCATCGAACTTTTCTATCAAGCGCCAAAATACGCACCCGGGTTCCACCCTACGGCCCTCATTGCAAAGACCGCCAGAATAGGCACGGGGGCGCACATTGGGCCGTATTGCGTGGTGGAAGAGAACGCCCACATCGGCCGGAACGCCGTTCTCCACAGTTTCGTCACCGTGTATCAGGGCGCCCGGATTGGCGACGACTTCTTTGCACATTCTCACTCTGTTGTCCGTGAATTCTGCAGAATCGGAGATCGCGTCATCCTGCAGAACGGCGTTGTCATCGGGGGCGACGGTCTAGGTTTTGCCAAACAGCAGGACGGCACCTGGTACAAAATGCAGCAGTCCGGCCCGGCGGTCCTCGAGGATGACGTCGAAGTGCAAGCTAACGCTTGCGTCGACCGTGCTACGGTTGGAGAAACACGCATCGGCCGCGGCACCAAGCTCGATGATCTAGTCATCGTCGGCCATGCGTCTCTCGTTGGAGCCAACACTATGCTTTGCGGCCAGGTCGGCCTTGCCGGCTCGACGAAGGTCGGTGATGGCTGCATTCTCGCCGGCCAAGTTGGCACCGCAGGTCATCTTTCCGTTGGCGACGGCTCCGTGGTCACCGCGAAGAGCGGGATTCCGAACGATGTACCGGCACATGCGATGTATTCCGGCTACCCAGCAGTAGAAAATCGCCAATGGCTCAAAACCGTCGCTGCACTCAACCGGCTTCCCGAACTACAAAAGCGTGTTCGCGAACTGGAATCTGAGCTCGAACGCCTTGGCGGGCGGCCGCGAACTCCCGGACCGCGCTAGTTGTTATGCCGCTCCCGGGAAGCCTACGGGCCGTTGATCAGGCGGCAAACCCGCCGCCATTACGTCATGCACTCTTTGACGCAAGACGTCGCGCTCTTCCAGCGTATATTTTGCCGCGTCGATCGGCCCAAGAAACTCAACAAGAATCTCTCCGGGGTGAATCACCATCGAGCGCTTTTCCATGACCCGGTGCGCGCCCGAACAAAGCACTGGAACGATCGGGACCCCCGCCTTGATTCCCAGGACGATAGCTCCTTTCTTGAATTCCTGAAGCCGCCCGTCTGGACTGCGAGTCCCTTCTGGATAGATCAGAAAAGATTGTCCCCCGCGCATCGCCTCCGCCGCCCTTTCCACGCTGGCAATGGCGGACTCTCGCACTTCGCGCTTCACGGGAATGAAATGCGCCAGCGTAAACGCCTGCCCTACGATCGGCCATTTGAATAGGGACTCTTTCAAGAGCACCGCGATCCGCCTCGGAATCGCTCCGACTACTGCCGGCGCGTCCGCCGAACTCGTGTGATTTGCCACGAACAGGCAAACTCCGTTTGGGATGTTTTCCGTTCCCTTCACAACAACGCGCACACCCACGGCCCGCACAAAAAACATCACGCCCTTCAGCCCTGTCCAATACAGCGGATTAACATCCTTCGTAATCAGTGTGTAGAGAAGGAGCGGTGGCCCGAGTATCAGGATATAAAGCGAAAGGAATACAGCGATGAAAAGCGTGCGGAGCATGCAATACGCAGAACTCTCTCGAATCCAGGCCTGCCGGTCAAGCGGAACCTCAAATTCTGTGTAGGTCAATGTTCCATTGCCGCTTGCGTCACTCCGTGAAGCAGACCATCTCGAATACGACTGGCCATCTCACTTGCGAGGGGATCTTCCTCGATCTGATACTTTAGTTCCTTCGCTGCGCCGAGTTTGAATTGGATCGACTGTTCCTTCTCTCCGCGCCTGATCCGCAACTTAAGAAGCTCGCCGGGTTGCCGTTCGCGTACCCACCGTCCCAGGTAGCGCGGCACATCTCCACCGTTCCAATTCATAATGACGTCTCCAGGAAGCAACCCTGCTGCACCCGCGGCGCTTCCATCGTCGACTTCGCGAACAATTATCACTCCGCCCGCTTCGCGCTCCGCCGTAAATCCGAAAACAGCTCTCTTTTGCTCCGTTGTGTGCAGTGCAAGCCCGGCCAGCGCAAGGACTTGCTGGTACGGCAGCGGCTCCGCCGACGCAACGTATTTATTGAAAAACTCTGCGAACGATCCTCCCGCCACCTTCTCCGCTTCCAATCGCACGTCGAGACTGCCGCGATACGTTTTCCCTTGCTTGGCGAAGTCTGTATTCATCCCGCGCAAAACATCATCCAGGCTTTTCTCATTGTTCGTGCGGTCGCGAATCAAGATGTCCAGCAGATCTCCGAGAACTTGTCCCTTGGTGTAGTAGGAAACGCTGAAGTCTGGCCCGTTGTAAATCGGATATTTCTCAAGCCAGGCATCCAGACTCGATTCCTCCGCGCTCTGCCAATGGTTTGCGGGCCATGATTCCAGTTCGCTGATCTGCTCTCCAAGATCCGCGTAGAATCGCTCCTTGTTCCAGAGTCCAGTTCGCACCAGCGTGTAATTTCCGTATGTGCTGGTTACGCCCTCCGCAAACCACAACGCTCGGGTGTACTGTTCCTTCGTAAAGTCAACGGGCTCCATTGCGCTTGGCCGAATCCGTTTCACATTCCACAAGTGAAAAAACTCGTGCGCCGCGACGCCCGCCAAATAAACGTCCGAGGGAATCCCTATCGCCGTCGAATTCGAGTGCTCCATTCCGCCGCCACCCGCGCCCCTCCCGATGTGCAAAATGAAAACGTAACGCTCGAACGGCGCTCCACCCATCAGCTTCAGCTCGTAATTGCAAATTCGGCTCAATTCGCTTTCAATTTCCTTCTGGCTCCAGTTGTCGCCATGCACGACTGCCCGAATGTCTGCCGGCACTCCCGGCACCTTGAACTCCTTAAATTTGCCCACCTCGATCGGCGCATCCACAAGAGCATCGTAGCTTTTTGCATCGAAGATAATGTCTTGCGCTCCTCCCATGGATTCGATCGTGGTGAGGTCGGAACTTGCCGCGCGCCACGGATCCGGCACGTCCGGCAATACAAGATGAACATCTTCAGATCGACGATTCGGAACATACATGAGAATCATGGCGGCGTTGATAAATGCGTGCTCGCTATTCAGTTGCGCCGCGAAAGGCCCCGGTTCGTCCCAATATGTCGTGTAGCGAACCACAATCGTTCCGCTGCCCGAAACTCGCCACGTCTCCTTGTCCGTCTTTTCTATTGGCGCTTTCTCCACGCCAGTGAATGCCTCTACTTGCTGGATGTGGCTGCTGAAATCGCGAATCTGATAAAGCGCGTTCCAAGCGGGGATCTGCACGCTGACTTCTCCAGAGACATCGGGAATCGTCATCTTCACATGAAATAAATGCTGCTCCGGGTGGCTAAGGGAAACTTCATACCGGATCGTCGCATGGCTCACACCTGCAAAACTCAGCAGGCACACGGCAGCGGCAGCCGCCGGGAAAATGGCACGGGCCCAGCGCCTGTGATTTCTCACTTGAAATTTGCCTCAGAAGGAATCCGGACCGGTTTTCCGAGCTTCGCCAACAATTTCTCACAAAGCCCGTCAAAGCTTCCGTTGGACATTACGAGCAGCACATCCCCCCGCTCCGCTTCCGCCGCAAGCTGTTCGGCAATCGCGTCCGAGCTCGGAAATACCCGCGCGCTCTTTCCAAGCGCGCGCACGCTCTCCGCAACAGCTTCCGGTTCCAGGCGATTCTCATCGCCAAGCTGCTGCGCGCGGAAGACTCCTCCCAATACCACTCGATCCGCCAGCGCCAATGCCTGCGGCAGTGTTTCCTGAAAAACCTTGCGCCGCATCGAATTCGAGCGTGGCTCAAGAATCGCCCATAGCCGTCTTCCCTTCCAACGCGCCCGGGCCGCGTCGATCGTTGCCTTGACCGCTGTTGGGTGATGCGCAAAATCATCTACCACGAGCACCCCACGCACTTCCCCCTTCACATCCATCCGCCGCTTGACACTTCGAAACGTCGCCAGTGCCTTCTTCAGATCTTCCGCGTCGATTCCACGTCCATGCGCCACGGCCATCGCGGCAATTGCGTTCAACACGTTGTGCCGCCCACTCGCCGCCAGCGCGAATTCACCAAAAGATTTTCCTCGATGGGAAACTCGAAATCGCATCCCGCCGCCATCCACTACCAAATCGCTCGCTATCCAATCATTTGCCGCCGAAAATCCATACGTCTCCACGGGGCAAAATGCTTTCTCCGCGGCCCGCCGCAATACTGGCCCGGATTCCTCCGTATCTCCCCAAATAACGACCCTCCCACGCCGCGGCACCAGATTCACCAGTCGTCGAAACGCCAGTTCATACGACTCAAAATCCCGGTAAATGTCCGCGTGATCGTACTCCAGCGAAGTCACAATCAAATCATCCGGATGGTAATGAAAAAACTTTGGTCCGCGGTCCCAGAATGCCGTCTCGTATTCGTCCCCTTCCAAAATAAATTCCTCGCCGCCGCCAAGCCCGTAGCTCTTCCCAAAATTTTCAGCTACGCCGCCGACCAGAAAATTCGGTCGCTTCCCTGCCGAGTGGAATATCCATGCAAGCATCGCCGTCGTAGTCGTCTTCCCGTGCGTCCCGCTCACCACAATCGAATGCCGCCCCGGTAAAAACACCTCTTCCAGAATTTCCGGCATCGAGCGGTACGGAATCTTCCGATCCAACACCTCTTCAAGCTCCGGATTTCCTCGGGCAATGATATTCCCCACAATCACAAGATCCGGCGCCGGCTCCAGATTTGCCCCATCAAATTTGTGAAAGAAAGAAATCCCCAGACTCTCCAGCAGCGTGGAAGCAGGAGGGTAAACTCCCGAATCGGATCCCGTCACGCGATATCCGTGCTCGCGCAGCATCCCCGCCAGCGGCGCCATCGCCGACCCGCCAATCCCAATCACGTGTACGTGCTTTGTCTTGCTCATGGAACTACCGCTGGTTCAAGAATCTCCAGCTCCCCATTGCCCTGCGCTCTCAATCGCGCCCTTACCCCCAATGGCACTGTAAGCATCGCGCGCGCCGTATGTCCCACCGGCGATCCAAAGACAATCGGCACGTTCAGCGCCCCAAGAATCCTTGCGCACACGTCCCGCACAGTCGGACTTCCTGACATCGGCGCATCGCATTCCGGAAAATCGCCTAGTATGAATCCTCTCACTCCGTTAAATTTTCCAGCCTGCTTCAAGTGCATGAGCGTCCGGTCGATTTGCCACGGCTTCATGCCACGATCCTCAAGCAACAAGATTGCGCCATCCGTTTCCAATTCCCAGGCGGTACCAATCGTCGTCTCAACGAGAGTCAGGCATCCGCCAACGATTCTGCCTTCCGCTTCGCCGGGGATCAGCGTTTCGCCCCGCAATCCCACTGTCCATCCGCTGTCCGTCTTTCCAACAGCCAGGAGAAATGAAGCCTTGTCATACCCGCTCGCAGCATTCTCGCCTGCCGCCAGCCCCGCCGCCAGCATTGGCGCATAAAATCCAATCCAGCCATATCGCTTCCAGAGATACAATTGCAATGAAGTCAAATCGCTGTATCCAAGGATCACTTTCGGACTGTCCGGCCGCCGCACTTCAAGGCCATCAAGCAGATAATTCGACCCGTATCCGCCGCGCACGCTCACCAGCGCGTTCACATCCTCGCGTTCAAGCTCTCTCTGAAACTCATTTCTCCGCCCCATCGCAGGCCCAGCGAAGTAACCATCCGACGCCAGCGGTGTCGAATCCTCCACCTGAAAGCCAAGCCTACGCAATTCTTCAGCCCCTGCCAGGATCCTCGCGAACTCCGCAGGCGACGCAGGCGCAAATGGCATCAGCACCCCCCCCGAATTCAATGCCTTTGGCTTACGCACTTCTTTTGACTGCCCACTTTCGGAAAAGCCGCTCGCCGGGATATTCATCAGAATTCTGGCTCCCTTTGCAAAATGTCGAGCTTCTACTTTCCGCTAGGCAGCGGCACATTCGTCTGCTGGGAAGACTAAGGCAGGATTTTACACACTACAATTTGAATTGCGTCAATTTCGCGAAGTGGCGTGCCCTCGCGTGTATCTCATTTGGCTTCAAGGATCGCAGACGGTCCAGCCCAAATTTCTCTACCGTAAAACTCCCCATCACCGACCCGTACACCATCGCCCGCCGAAGCGTGAGATCGCTCAAGTTCTTCGCGGCAGCCAGGTAGCCCATGAATCCGCCCGCGAAGCTGTCACCCGCTCCCGTCGGATCGTGTGGCTCCTCTAGCGGAAACGCTGGCACACAAAACACGCCGCGCTTATCCACCATCATCGCCCCGTACTCCCCGCGTTTCACCACCAGTGTCGAGGGCCCCATCTTGAAAATGTGTTTTGCCGCACGCAGCAGGTTATGCTCATTCGATAGCTGGCGCGTTTCGAAATCATTGATCATCAAAATGTCCACATGCCGCAGCGTCTCTTTCAGCTCGCCGTTCGTCCGCTCGATCCAGTAATTCATCGTATCTAGCGCCGCCAGCTTCGGTCTGCCCTTCACCTGCTTCAATACGTCGCGCTGCAAATCCGGCGCGATGTTCGCCAGAAAGACGTATTTCGAAGTCTTGTACTTTTCCGGCAGCTTGGGCTTGAATCCCGCGAATACATTCAAATCCGTCGCCAGCGTCACTCGTTCATTAAGATTATCCGAGTACTTCCCGGCCCAGAAGAACGTCTTCCCCGCCGCCCGTTCCAAGCCTTCGGTGTCGATGTGGCGCCCGCGAAACACGGCCTCGTCCTTCGCCGTAAAGTCCTCGCCTACAATAGCCACCAGACTTACAGGCGCAAAAAAACTCGCGCAAACAGCAAAATAAGTCGCCGCTCCCCCGAGGGTCCAATCCACTTTCCCGTACGGGCTTTCGAGCGCATCAAACGCCACTGACCCCACCACAAGTAAGGACACAGGCTTCTCCTAGGAAGTGTATTTTCCGATGATCGCTTCGAGCTTCTTCTTTGTGGCCTTGGGCACCAGCTTCATATCCGTCACCAGCGCATGTTTCAGCGCGGCGCCGCACTTGCAACTCTGCTCCTCCGGGATGGCGCGCACCGCCTCACGCAACACGCGTTGCGCGTTTTCCGTATTCTGCACTAGCGTGGCAATGATCTGCGCTGCGGTCACGGACTCGTGCTCTGGATGCCAACAGTCAAAGTCCGTGATCATCGCGATCGTTGCGTAACAAATCTCCGCCTCTCGCGCCAGCTTCGCCTCCGTCACGTTTGTCATGCCAATCACTTCAAAGTGCAACTGCCGGTGCATGTTCGCTTCCGCCAGCGTCGAAAATTGTGGCCCTTCGATACACACGTAAGTTCCCTTTCGATGCACCTTCACGCCACAATGCACGCTCGCATCAGCCAACACTCCCGACACCTGCCCGCACGTCGGCTTATCAAACCCCACATGCGCTACGAGCCCTTCTCCAAAGAACGTCGATATGCGATTCTTCGTCCGGTCCACAAACTGATCAGGCACCAAAAACTCACCTGGCCGTAATTCCTCCATCAGGGATCCCACAGCGCTGACGGAAATAATTCTCTGCACGCCAAGCAGCTTCATCGCATACACATTTGCACGAAAATTAATCTCGCCAGGCAAAATCCGGTGACCGCGCCCGTGTCGCGCCAGAAATGCCACTCGTTTCCCCTCCAGCATCCCTAATACAATCACGTCTGAAGGCTCCCCAAACGGCGTCTTCACGCGCATTTCGCGCGTCTTCGTCAATCCATTCATCGAGTAGAGCCCGCTCCCGCCGATGATTCCGATCTCCGCCTGCGTGTTCGCGCGCTTCGACTGGCTCGTTTTGGCAGCTGCCATTCTTTTCTCTCCGTGGCTTCAGCGATTCAGGTCTACCGGCTCGCAAACGACTTTCCCGTCTTGCTCGTGCAAGGTCCCCGCGGAAAAATCCGGATCGTGCCCGAACGCCACCATCCATCCGTTTCGCACGATCTCTGCAATCCATTTCCGCTTCGTTTCCAGCGTCGTCAGCGGATATAGATCGTACGCAATGATCCACGGTAGCGGCAAATGGTGCCGGGTCGGAATCAGGTCCGCCACCAGCATCAGCGTCTTCCCGCCGCCCGCGATTTGCACTCCTTGAATCTGCAAATTGTGCCCCGGAATCTTCACCACCGAGATTCCCGGTAAAATCTCCGCATCGCCATCCACGAACTGCCACTGTCCCGCTTCCGTAATCGGCGTAAAGTCGTGCGCATAATAGCTCGCGCGATCCCGCTCCGTCGGCCGCATCGCGTGCTCCAACTCTGTCCGCTGCAAGACATATTTCGCATTCGGAAAGGTCGGCACAAGTTTGCCATTCACCACCCGCGTGTTTCCTCCGGCATGATCAAAATGCAAGTGCGTATTGATCACCACATCGATCTCTTCTGGTTTCACTCCCGCTTTTGCCAGCGAATCTCCGTAAGGATTCCCATCCGCAAATCCATAAATATTCCGCAGCTTCGCGTCCCACTTCGTCCCATTCCCGGTTTCCACCAGAATATTTTTTCCGTCCGCCCGCACCAGTAGTGAGTTCGCAGCCAGCGGAATCCTGTTCCGCTCATCCGCGGGCATTTTTTTCTCCCAAAGCGGCTTCGGCACGACTCCAAACATGGAGCCTCCATCCAGCCAAAATACTCCGCCGTGTATGTGCCGAACTTCAATCTCGCCAAAATGCATTCTGCCCCGCCTCAGACTCCAATGCTGCTCTTCGCCAGCAACTCACTCACCGCCGTGAACGGATCCTTCTTCCGTTCCGCCACGTCTTTCGCCATGGCCGTTAGCAGAGCCTCTCCCTCAGCCCCGCCTAAGACTCGCTCCACCAGGCGCGACTCGATCAATCCCAGAAGCCTCCGCTTCCAGTGCTCCACATGTTTTCGCTCCCGCTCTCCGCTAGTTTCAAAGTGTTTCTGAAACTTGGCGATCGCCTCCGCAAGCGACTCAATCCCCTTGCCCTCAGTGGCCACCGTCCGCATCACGGGCGGGTGCCATCCGTCTCGCGGCATCACCAAGGAAAGCATCGCAAGCAGTTGCTGCTCTAGCCGGTCCGCTCCATCACGGTCCGCTTTATTCAAAACAAAAATATCTCCAATCTCCATCAAACCAGCCTTCATATTTTGGATGTCGTCGCCCAGCCCAGGCACCATCACCACCAACACACAATCCGCCAGCCGCACAATGTCGATCTCGTCTTGCCCAACTCCCACGGTCTCGATCAGCACTTCCTGCTTCCCAGCCGCATCCAGCAAAAGCGCTACTTCCGCTGTCGCCCGCGCCAATCCGCCCATGAATCCGCGCGTCGCCATCGAACGAATATACATCCCGCGATCGCTAGCATGGCTCTGCATTCGAATCCGGTCCCCGAGGATCGCTCCGCCCGTGTAGGGGCTCGTCGGATCCACCGCAATCACGCCAACCTGCTCTTCTTTTTTCCTGTAGTAAGCCGCGAGCCGATCGACGAGCGTGCTCTTCCCAGTCCCGGGTGCTCCCGTCACGCCGGTCAGATACGCCCTTCCTGTACTCGCAAAGAGCCGCCGCAGCAGCTCTTCCCCTTCCGGCTGATGGTTTTCAATCGCGGTAATTGCACGCGAAATCGCGCGCACATCCCCCGCGCGCACCAATTCCGCCCACGTTTCAACAGGCAGCGTCATTTTGTTCCTGAACTGTCCGCGAATTCGTCGAAGGCTGGATGCACTTGCATATTATCCCGATTTTTCCCATTTCCCGCGAACTACAGCTCACTGCGCCGACTCCCTGGTCCCAAACTTCGTTATGGTTCTGCTCGAAAGCTCTTCCCATCAAATCCGTTCATGGCTATAATAGCCATAAGTGAGGTAGGCCGTCATGCGCAGTGTAAACGTCGCCGAATTAAAAAACCAGCTCAGCAAATACCTCAGATTCGCCAAGAGCGGCGAAGAAGTCGTCATCCGCGATCGCAACTTGCCCATCGCAAAGCTCGTTCCCTTTTCGTCCGACGATGCCAGCCAAGAAGAATTGGAGTTAGTAGCCGCGGGAAAGATGCGTCTTCCGAAAGCCAAGGTTAGTCTGAGCCAGATTCTCAAGATTCGTACAGGCACTGTCCCGGGCAACAAAGCCGTGGAAGCTTTACTGGCTGATAGAGACGACCGGTGAAAAAAACGCCCGCGTTCTGGGACTCCAGCGCGCTGGTTCCGTTGTGTGCCAACCAAAGTACCAGTCCGCAGGCGCAAGTATGCTACCGGAGATTTTCGGTGGTCGTCTGGTGGTCCGCTTTTGTCGAAATTCGCAGTGGGATCTCTCGACTGCATCGGAACCATCAGATAACAGATCGCGACCAACAAGGCGCCTTTAGTCGCCTTCGCCTGATAGCCAGCGCATGGCGGGAGGTAATTCCGGACGACACTCTACGGGACTTGGCCGCTGAAGAACTCGACAAATACTCCTTGAGTGCCGCAGATGCCCTCCATCTTGCGGCCGCCCTCACCTGGTGTCAGCGGCGCCCCGCTCGGCGCACCTTCATCACCGCACACCAGCGCCTTGCGGACGCTGCGCGCGCTGTCGGCTTCGCCGTCCTCGCTTTCCCCTAGGTTACTTGGATCGGCCGGCGACGACTAGGCTCTCGGCCCCCAGATTTCCAGTTCCGGCGGTTTAAGTTCGGGGTGCTGAATGTAGATCGGATCTAGAATTTGCTCAAAAATGGAGTATACAAGCGTCCCGACTCGACGCCGGTAGTTTAAGAAGTTCTCTGGCGAGCAAGAGTCTTGCACACTCTCGATGGACTCACTCAATCGTTCTTTGATTTCGAGAACTAATTCGCTGACATATTTAGCAGTCTCTACGCTATCCAACACAAATGTTCCCCTGAGTTCGGCACTCGCTTCTATTCACCATTCAGTACCCACTACTCACTTTTTCCCCAGCAACTGTCTCGCAATCACCAGCTTCTGAATCTCGCTAGTTCCTTCGCCAATCGTGCACAGCTTCACATCCCGATAAAATTTCTCCGCTGGGTAATCCTTAATGAATCCATATCCGCCATGCACTTGCACGCATTCATTCGCCACACGCACCGCCACTTCGCTCGCAAACAATTTCGCCATGCTCGATTCCCGTGTAAAACGAACATCCTTGCGGTCCGCCAGCCACGCCGCCTGATACACCAGCAACCGCGCCGCCTCGACTTCCGTCGCCATGTCCGCCAGTTTGAATTGAATCGCCTGAAACTCGCTGATCGGCTGCCCAAACTGTTTCCGCTGCTTTGCATACTTCACAGCCGCTTCCAGAGCGCCTTGCGCCATTCCCAGCGCCAGAGCCGCTATCGAAATCCGCCCTCCATCCAGAATCTTCAAGCTGCCTGTAAATCCTTCGCCCTCCGGCCCCAACAAATTCTCCCCAGGCACCCGGCAATCCGAAAAAATCACTTCTGACGTGTCGCTCGCCCGCATCCCCAGCTTGTTTTCCTTTTTTCCCGGCTTGAATCCGGCCATCCCTTTTTCCAGAATAAAGGCGCTGATTCCGTGTGATCCTTTCTCCTTGTCGGTCACAGCCATGGCCACGCAAGAATCCGCGTAGTGCCCGTTCGTCGTGAACGTCTTCGCTCCGTTCAGCACCCAGGAATTCCCGTCCCGCCGCGCCGTCGTCCGCGTCCCACCTGCGTCCGACCCCGCTTCCGGCTCCGTCAACGACCATGCTCCAATCTTTTTTCCCTGCGCCAATGGCACGAGATATTTCTTCTTCTGCTCCTCCGTCCCAAATTTGTAAATGTGATTGCTGCACAGCGAGTTGTGCGCCGCCACGATCAACCCCACTGACCCATCCACTCTCGCCAACTCTTCAATAGCAATCGCATACTCGATGTAGCCGAGCCCAGCACCGCCGTACTGCTCTGGAAAGATCACGCCGAGCAACCCCATCTCCCCCAGCTTCGGCATAATCTCGATCGGAAAGTGAGACGCTTCATCCCACTCCATCACGTGCGGCCCGATCTCTCCTTCACCAAACTCCCGCACGCTCCGCCGTAACTGCTGCTGTTCCTCTGTAAAAGTGAAGTCCACGTTTTCTCCACCTGTTCTAGGTTTGGCTCTCACTCCATCGACTATTCGCTCTGGCTATGCTCAACCAAAGCTCCGCTTATAGCTCCATTTTACACAAGGAAGCCGTTCTTTCGCCCGATTGCGATGATATTTGTTTCTTCCTGGAGTGTGCGCCTTAAGCGCGCGCCCTCTGCGGCCGCCCAACAATCTCCCCGAGTGCCGCCAACGCTCGCTCGCATGCCGACCGATCCGCATCACAGTGCGTAACAAATCGCACCGAATACTTCTCCGTATCAAGCGCCCAAACATCCTTCTCCCGCAACAAATCGCACAACTCCACAGCCGTCTTCCCCGTCCCCGCGCAATCAAAAATCACAATGTTGCTCCGCACCTTCGCCGGATCAATTTTCAATCCCGGCATCGCGGCGATCCCCTTCGCCAAAACCTGCGCATTCTCATGATCGATATGCAATCTCGCCGGTGATTTTTCCAAAGCAATCAACCCCGCCGCCGCCAACACTCCCGCCTGGCGCATCCCTCCGCCAAACATCTTTCGGTAAATTCGCGCCTTCTCGATAAACATCGCTGAGCCAACGACCATCGACCCCACCGGCGCTCCAAGCCCTTTCGACAAGCAATACATCACCGAGTCCACGCCGCGCGTCATCCGCGCAACACTCTCTCCCAGCGCCGCCGCCGCATTAAAAATCCGTGCCCCATCCATGTGTACTTTCAACCCCGCCGCGTGCGCTCCTTCGCAAATCTCATCCACTGTCGCCGTTGGATACAGTGTTCCGCCCCACATGTTGTGCGTGTTCTCGATGCACACCAGCGCCGTCTGCGAATCGTAATAAATTTTCGGCCGAATCACTTCCTCGACTTGCTTCCACGTCAAGATCCCGTCCACACCTTGCGCCACACGCGGCATGCATCCCGCAATCGCCGCCATCGAAGCCAGCTCATACAAATTCACGTGGCTTCGCTCGTCGCAAATCACTTCATTCCCGTGGTGTGTCCATACTTTGATCCCAATCAAGTTGCCCATGCAGCCCGTCGGCACAAACAGCCCCGCCTCTTTCCCAAAAATCTCCGCCGCACGTTTCTCCAGCCGGTTCACTGTCGGGTCTTCTCCATACACATCATCCCCAACTTCCGCGGCCGCCATCGCCGCGCGCATCTCCGCCGTTGGCCGCGTCACAGTGTCGCTCCGCAAATCGACGGCGTTCTCCACGCCCATCATCTCATCCGCTTCACTCCTCATCCCGCTCTTGGCAATTGTTCCCACGTCTCTTACTCCTCTTCTCTGCGTCCTCTGTCTTCTCTGTGTTAAAACAACCTCAAAACTTCGTCCAGTTCTCCATTCGCAGCACCCTCACCGCATTAACTCCACAAACGCCTCATTCGAAACGCTCAATCTCTTCGGCGCCAGCCGTACAATGCCACCCTCTCTCTCGATAAGCCCAGCCGTTTCGAGTGGCCCAAATCGCTCCTCTAACTCCACCCCATACTCCCGCTCAATCTTCCCTACATCAATCCCATCCAACTGGCGCAGTCCCAAAAATAACTCCTCTTCCAGCGCGCTCACCCGCGTCACCGGCTCCAGTTGCTCCACCGGCAATCGCCCCGCCACAATCGCCCCAACATACTCCGCCGCATCATGCGCATTTGCCCATCTTTGCCTCCCCGAAAACGAATGCGCTCCCGCTCCAAATCCCAAATACGCTTCCCGCCTCCAATACTTCAAATTGTGCCGTGACTCGCATCCCGGCTTTGCCCAGTTCGAAATCTCATAATGGTGGTATCCCGCCGCGCCCAAAAAGTCGCGCGCCGACTCATAAAAATCGGCCATCTCGTCATCGTTAGGCACCGCTCCCGCACTATACCGCGCCCCGCCACTCAGCAATTCCTTCCCCAGCCGGCTCCCCTCATCCACCTCCAACAAATAAACCGAAACATGCTCCGGCTCCAGCTTCCTCAACTCCTCCAGCGACTCCTTCCAACTCTCTACCGTCTGGTGCGGCAACCCCGCAATCAAGTCAAAACTGATATTTCGAATCCCCGCTTCCCGCAATATCGCCGCAGCCCGGTAAATATCGACCCGCCTGTGCATCCGCCCCGCCGCCGCCAATTCCTTGTCGGAGAATGACTGCACTCCAAAACTCACCCGGTTGATCCCCGCCTCAACCCACGCCGCTGCTTTCTCCGGACCCACTGTCTCCGGATCAGCCTCCAACGTCACCTCGCTCAATTCCGTCGCAAGCGTTCCTCGAATCGTCTCCATCATTCGCAGCAGCAACTCCGGCTCCAGCAAACTAGGCGTCCCGCCGCCGATATAAACCGTATCCACCACAAACTCTTCTTCTCTCTGCGTCCTCTGTGCACTCTGTTTTGAAAGCACTTCTGGCCCATGCTCGAAATTCGCCGCGTTCCGGTCGCCGCTTCCCCAATGCACTCCCGCATCTCGATACAACTCCCAATGCCCACGAATCTCCCTGCACACCGCCTCCGCATACGGTGAAAACCGTCCCGCCGACACCACTCCCGTATGAAAATTGCAGTAAGTGCATTTCGTCTGGCAAAACGGGACTTGTACGTAAATCCCCAGTCGGCTCATCACCCAAAAACTCTAACACAGCACCGCTTCATCGGCTTCACTGCTATAAAGCCGCTGGCCGCGCGCAATGATCGGCTCGCACGCTCTTGACTTCCATCCTTCTTGTTTGAAAATTGCTATTTCCGTGGCCATCCTGGAGAGAGTAATATTCCCTGAATTTGGATCTCTTCGCTAAATAACCTGAGAAAACCGTGGCAAGTCGCACTGTAGCCTTCTCTCTTTTCGCCAAGCTTATTCTCTGCGGCCTTCTGCCGTGGGGATCCGCCCATCGACAGGTGCTCATCCTGCCTTCGCAGTCTCCCCAAGCCACCCCAGCTAGTCCTGCTCAAACGAGTCAGTTGAGCCCTTCCGCAACGCTTGACATCACGCTCCTCGGCCCCAACAACCTCCCCATAGCAGAATCGGCGGCGCTAACTTTGGTCACAGCCTCAGGACAGATCTACAAGCAAGCCATCACCAAGACATCCCACCTGCGCTGCGCCGATTTACCCGCGATGCGATACGAAATTCAGGTTGTCGTTCCAGGGTTTGCGCGTGCCGCTCAACTAGCTGACGTGGACGGGTCCAACATAGTCAGTGTGAATTTCTTGCTGCGCCCGCCAAACCACGAGGACAAGTTCTATCCTCCCACCTCTGACGATCCCGAAATCAACTACGTTTTCGCCACGTATGCATCCCGATTGGGCAACTGGCCCATGGCTAACTCCTATTTGACCAAGACACTACAACTTCGCCCCGATCACGTCCCGGCAATGGTTTCTTTGGGCGAAGCGCTGCTCAATGAGGATCATTCCTTGGAGGCAAGAATCTATCTTGAACGTGCGGCTAAACTGGATCCTTCCTACTGGCGGGCCGAAGAAGTCTTAGCTAGGCTCTCTTGGCGAGATGGTTCAGTCGATGAAACCGCTCGGCACGCGCAGAGGGCTTTGGACCTTGGCCATGACGAAGCCTCCTGTGCTGCTCCCCTTTTGGCCCAGGCTTTGGCTGCCCAGTCCGCTGCCACATTGCGCCTCTACCTGAGGGACCACGCTAACGATCTTGCCGCTAAGAAACAGTTGGACGCGCTTACCAAATCAGCCCAACTTGACGCGCCCGATTTACGAACGCCCACCGAGACTGGCAAGCGCCCCTCCAAGTCCGCTTCCCGCCACACCATTCTGCCCGCCAGCCCCCACTGGCGTCCTCCTGACGTCGACAATGACATTCCGGCCGTTGAACCTGGCACCCAGTGTGATTTAGAGGACGCGCTAAATAAAGCTGGCCACCGGATCGATGAATTCGTGGACAACCTGCAACGATTTACAGCCACCGAATCGCTTCTCTACGAATCCATCGACCGATCGGGAAATGCGACTCACACACTGAACAAGAGATACGATTACATGGTTTCCATTGAGAAGCTGCGGCCCGGAATTCTTGGCGTCGAAGAGTACCTTGGCGGCGGAGCTGCCCTCGCCGATTCTTCGGGAGGCGTGACCTCGAAAGGCCTCCCGGCACTTCTGCTGATCTTCCATCCCTACTACTCGTCGGACTTTTCAATGACTTGCGAAGGGCTGGCAGATTGGAAAGGCGCCCGCTCCTGGCAAGTCTCTTTTCGTCAGCGCGACGACAAGCCCAACAGAATTCGCGCTTATAGACTCGGATGGAATACGCCGGCGCGCGCGGTTCCTCTGAGAGGTCGCGCCTGGTTTCTCGCCGATAGCTATCAGATCGTCGCGCTGCAAACGGATCTCGTCGCCCCGCTTCCCGACCTGCGCCTCACTGTGGACCACACCTCCATTGAGTATGGCCCCGTCCATTTCGCCAGCCGCGGCTTGGACATGTGGGTACCACAAAGCGCTGAAGTCTACAGCGACCTTAGGGGAAAATTAATTCACCAGCGCATGACTTTCACGAATTACCTGCTTTTCTCTGTCGATGATAAGCAAAGGATCTCGCCGCCAAAGATTATTCCCGAGATTCCACAAACCCCTTGAGCTAATCGGCATCTCCACGCACGATCGCGTGCCGAATGGCCATTCCTCAGTTTTGTCGCGGTCTCTCCGTAGCCCCGCAACGAACACGGTCGCTTTGCGAGACGTCATCGCTCGCGCGGTTCATCGCTTAGTTCACTTGGCTCAGTTCCGATCCGTCCTGACTTTCACCCACAGCTTCCTTTCCCGCGGCCCGTCAAACTCACAAAAGAACACTCCCTGCCATCTTCCCAGCGCCAGTTTCCCCGCCTCTATGAAAATCATCGCGCTCGTCCCCGTCATCGCCGCCTTCGCATGCGAATCCGAGTTCCCTTCCGCGTGCCTGTACGCCCCCGCTCGCGGCACCAACTTCTCAAACACTCCTTCCAAATCCGTAGCCACATCCGGATCAAAATGTTCGTTAATCATCACGCCCGCCGTCGTGTGCGGTACGTAAACGTAACAAACTCCGTCCGTCACTCCAGCCTTCTCCACGGCCCGCTCCACCTCGGCCGTCACGTCCACCAACTGCGTCCGCCGCCCCGTCTTCACTTGCAAAACTTCCATCTCTCTCCCTCCAACGCCCCGCAAATTCTATCATCCGTTACTTCCCCTCTCCTGCTCTCCAGTTCACCCGCCGTCCACCCACAGTTCACCCGCCGTGCATTGTCGCTTTTTCCCGTCTGAGCGAAAGTGCACATCGTCATCCAACAAGCGCTGACCTGGTGGTCCACCAGGAAAGCAGAACGGCGGCCCTGGCCCTCATCCAGCCGGAGCCGCCCATAGAAATAGAACAGGAGAACGACGTGGCCACCAGCCTGGCAATAGCAACAAGCATCGCGGCACCAGCGAATTTCGATTACTCAGCGAACGCGGCCGCAACCACCACGGAGAACGCGGCAGCTTCTGCAGCCACCACTCAGGCAGCCGCACCGGAAAGTCCAGTGAACGACCGCCGGCGCTTCTGGCTGTGGTCGTTCCTTGCCGTCGTCGTCGCTTCGCAATTCTATTTTGTTCGCGAACTGGTTGGCGCCTTCGCGCTCTTCGTCATCGCTTTCGTAGCGATCGCCATCGTCGTCATCTGCTTCTACATGCTCGTCAAGTGCGCCGAACTCTCCTTCGCCCGCCTGGCCAGCATCCGCAAACCCTCCATGCAACTGGCCCCCATCGCCAACCGCTCGCACAAGCCCGCCTAGCACGGTTTCACGCCCCAGCGGGCCATCTGGCCCCCTATATCGTTCTTATTTGGAGTGCGGGAACTCTGCTCCCGCTTTTCCGGTTTCCGCGATGCGCGCAGCGGTTCACGTTTAGCACCACACGTGGTATGTGTACCAAACCTCTTCCTACGATCGTCGAGACCTGATTAGGCAAGTCGAAATTAGGACACCACCCGACTCCCCGTGCTATTTTGTTCTCTCCCGGTGCCCGATGCTCTGTCTCAGAAAAATCCTTCTCCCCGTTGATTTCCCCCACACCGCTCTTCCCGTAATCCACCAAGCCGCCACGCTCGCCCGCCATTTCCATTCCGAAATCGTCGCCGTTCATGTCGTCACGGACCGCAGCCGCGCCGCGGGAATTCCCTCCGTCAGCCGCGTCCCCGCCGGCTGGAACATGCTCGACGAAATCCAAAAAACCGCCCGCCAAAGCGGCGACTCCATTCTTCAGCCCGATCTCGAAGGCCTCCCGATTCGCGCCCAACTTCTCGATGGCGATCCTCCCACGGCCATCATGGAATCCGCCGACCGCGAGCGCGCCGATCTCATCATGCTTCCTTCCCACGGATACACCTTCGACCAATTCCTCATGGGCACCGTCCCCGCCAAGCTCCTCTACGCCACCAACTGCCCCGTCTGGACCGGCGGCCACTCCAGTGACAAAG
>DATJXZ010000084.1:0-40977 GCA_035499815.1 Candidatus Solibacter sp.
CATCGCGGCCAAGATTACAGGCGTTGCAGGTTATGTTCCGCCAAGAGTGCTCACCAACGCGGACCTCGAAAAAATGGTCGCGACCAACGACGAATGGATTCGGACCCGCACTGGAATTCGCGAGCGCCACGCCGTCGAGCCTGGAACTGCCACATCACACCTCGCCACCGAAGCCGCCAAAGCACTCCTGGAGAAGACGGGGACGGATCCCGCCGAAATCGACATGATCGTTCTCGCGAGCGTCACCCCGGACATGTTCTTTCCAGCGACTGCTTGTCTCGTTCAGGAGCGCATCGGCGCAAAAAAGGCGTGGGGTTTCGATCTTTCCGCGGCGTGCTCCGGTTTTGCTTACGCACTTACTGTCGGCGCGCAATTTGTCGGCGCGGGCACTCACAAAAAGGTTTTGGCGATTGGCAGCGACACCATGACTTCCATCCTCGATTACACCGATCGCGCGACCTGCGTGCTTTTCGGTGATGGAGCGGGCGCCGTTCTGATCGAACCGTCTCAACCGGGCGAAGGCATCCTGGATTTCGCACACGATATCGACGGCTCTGGCGGCCAGTTCCTGTACATGCCTGGCGGCGGTTCGTTGAACCCCGCGAGCGCGGAAACCGTCGAGAAGCGCATGCACTACGTCCACCAGGAGGGTTCGCAAGTCTTTAAGTACGCCGTGCGCCGCATGTCTGAGCTCGCCGCGGGCCTGCTCGAACGAAATGGCTTTACGAGCAAGGATTTGGCGCTCGTCGTACCGCACCAGGCCAATCTCCGCATTATCCGGGCCATGCAGGAACGGCTCGGAGTTGACGACAGCAAAGTACTGGTCAACATCGACAAGTACGGGAACACCACCGCCGGAACGATTCCGTTGGGCCTCTGCGACGCCGTCGCACAAGGCTGCCTGCATAAGGGCGATCTCGTTCTGCTCGTCGCGGTCGGCGCTGGCTACACTACTGGCGGCGTCCTGCTTCGCTGGGCGTATTGAGGCAATCCGGAACTTCGTGTGAGCGGCGCTGGCCGCTCGAGTTATGCGAGTCCGCTTTGCCTGGCTAGTTTGAGCGCTTCGATAGCTGCACCACGCGCGCCAGCCGTGTCACCGTTCGGCATGACGTGGATCGGAATTCCCGCCTGCTCTTCGCGCTGATTGGGCATGCCCGTGCGAATCTCCTTCAGGAACCAGCGCTGAAATTCCTCGCTCGTTTCCAAAGCGCCGCCTCCCACGATGAAGGCGTCGGGGTCGAATGTATTCACCATTTCATCGAAGAAAAGCCCCAGAGCATTTGCCTGAATCCGGAAAACCTCTTTGCACAGGGCATCGCCCTTATCGGCAAGTCCCCGAACTTGCTTTGCGGCCTGGTGGAGGTCCATCTTCGCCAGATCATGCGCGGGATACCGGGGCAAAAAATAAGGAAGCAGATTCCTTTCAATGGCGGTGAGGGAACAGAGCGACTCGAGGTCTCCTGTGCGGCCGCAATTACAGGCTGGCTTCATCCCGGCGGTACCGGCAATGCTTTGGTAGGGAAGCAGCACATGGCCCAGCTCTCCGCCGAAACCGTTCTTGCCCTTTAAGACGTTGCCTTCGATGATGACGCCCCCGCCATTCCCCGTCCCGATGATGATGGAAATCGACGTTTCCTTGCTGTTGACGCCGAACATAGCGAAGTGCCCCCACAGCGCCGCCGCGTTTCCATCGTTCAGGTACGTCACCGGTTTTTCGAGCTTGTGTGCCAAGCCATCCCGAATATCGAATCCCGCCCACCGCGGATGAACAAAATTTGTGGATCCTCGCGCGCTGAACTGGCCCGCTGCGCTCGCCGGCCCTGGAGTATCCAGGCCCACGGCCACTATGTTCGAAAGAGAAACGTTCACTCGATCGGCGGCAATCTTCAGGCCATCGGAAATCTGCTGAAGGCAAACGTCCGGTCCTTGCTTCGATAGCGAGGGATGTTCGCACAGGCCCTCAATCAGAAAACGCTCTTCCTGGTTTACGAACGTATAGTTGATGGCGGTTCCGCCAAGGTCCACTCCGGCTACGACTGGCACGCTGTTTCTCCTTCCGCGCTCTCTATTTGTCAGCCACAGCGTAGCAAAATCCGCGTCAATCCGCTCACCGCGAAGAGCCCCGCGAGCAGGGGTGCGTCGGGTGTTGTGTTCACCGATGGAACTTGCGTTAGGTTCCGTTCTAGGACGGCGCGCGTGAATCGCCGGAAGAATCAGCAGACGGCTTGCCGAGTGATTTGTCCAGGCTAGATGAAGACGGAGGCCCTGAAGTTATCGCGCCGTGCCCGCTTTACGAATGTAGATCTGTCCTTGGAAATTGGTGAACTGATATTCCGGGCCGCCGCCATTGATGGTGCCGTGCACGGTCTTGTCAATCTTCACCCGATATTTGCCGCCATGTCCCCGTCCGTCCTCCACCACCTGTTGCGGCGCGGACGCCTGGAGCTGTACGTCAAAGTCGCTAAATACGTCTCCGCGGTCGGAGCGAATGCTCACGTTCGCTTTCACATCCGTCGGGAAAGTCACGTCGATGTCCCCGTTCAGTGAGCTGAACGCCATCGGCTTCTGCGGGTTGACTTTCACGAAGGTGGCATGCACATGCCCGTTCAGCGCGTGCGCGACGGCGCTGCCCGACACATTATTCAGCGTCACCGACCCGTTGATGTCGTCCACATCCAGGTCGCCATCCACGCCTGTTACCGAGATGTCTCCATCATTGACCGCCCGCAGCTTTAGCGAAGCATGCGTGGGCACCGAAATGGTCAAATCAATCGTCCTCGCATAAGACTCCGTACTCACGCGCACCTCATTGTTCTCTTCCTCGATGGAAAGCCCAGTCGTCGAAATATTCAAGCGCTTCGGCCCACCCGATGATCTCTCGCGTTCCTCGTTCCGCGCGCGCGCTTCAACAATCACTTCTTTGCCGTCATAGGCCTTTACGGTGATTCCGCCATTCACCAGGCTGGCCTTCACAAATGCCGGCCGCGCCGGATCATCCAGATTGACCGCGATCCGGTCGCTCCCCGACTGCGTCTGCCCCTGCGCCCAAGCGCCGGGTACGATCGCTACCGCAGCCAGCATCGCTGCTGCCGCCAAGATGCCCCTTACTCTGTTCGTATGGTTATTCATGGTTTTCTAGAATGCGAATGTCTCCATTTAGATTTTCTACTTGAATCTGCGGGCCGCCGGACTTCACGCGCACTTCGGAATACCGGTCGGCCCGGTAAATCACTTTTCTGCCTTTGTGTTCCTGCTCCATCGCGTGCACCGGCATCGCCGTCACGGGAAAATCGCTGTAGATGCCTCCGTTGAACGTTTTGAAACGGAAGTCCGCAGACAAATCTGGCGCAAACTTCAGCTCCACCTTGCCGTTGATCGTCTTGAAGTCCGAATTCTCTTTTGGATTCTGGCGGAACGATACAACTATCGGCCCATTGACGGTCCTCGCCGTTCCCGATCCCGAGACGTTATCCATCTCGACGTCTCCATTCACGTTCCTCACCAGAAAATTGCCGCTGGTGTTGCGCACCACGACGCGGCCTTCATTCACCGTCTTTACCTTGATGTCCATCTCTCGGGGCACATGCACCACGAAATCCATCTTCACGCGATACCCCTCGTCGTCACGTGAATGCCGGCAGTCGTCGCACTGGCAACGGAACGGACCGTTGACGTACACCTTCAGCGCCCCTTCCTGCTGCGTAATGTCCAGAGTGACTTCCTTCTTCGCCAGCTCCAGTTTTTCCTTCGATTCCGCTCGCGTCGTCCTGTCGACCGACATCTCCACCTTGCCCGCCGCGTCCGCCACTACCTCGATCGATCCCCATACGTTGTCGATTTCCAGCGAGTTCTGTCCCGTCGCTGGCATCGCGAACGATTTCTGAATCTTTTCTTCGTCGCGCACCGGCAGATCCTCGTCGTCATCCCGGCTTTCCGCCCATACGGTTTCGGGCCACATCGCAACCAGCAGAGAGCGCAAAATGCTCTTCCTCGAATGTGCGCCCGCCAAATTTTTCGCCGGCAGCACGAGCAAAAGCAGCGCCGCTGCCAGGTACACGCTCAAAACCGCAAAAAGTTTCTTCACGCGCACACACTCCTCCTTAATTCAATTTGCTCAGCGCCCAATCCGCACGCTGCCGCACCGTCGGATTCAAATTCGGTGTTTGCGCAAAGCTCCGCAGCTTCTGCGCCGCATCCGGATCGCGCCATTCCAGCATCTGGTCGATCAGCGCCACTTGCACCAGCGGCGATTGTTGCTCCTGCAGCGCTTCTACGACCCCTTTGCGCACCTGAGGCTGGCCGCCGTGACGGCTCAGCGCATCCAGCGCCGCCAGCCGCACGTCCACGCTGTTGTCGTACCGCAGTGTGTGGACCAACGCCGCCAGCACCTGCGGATCAAGATGCCCTTCGCGCTGGCTGTAGCTCACTCCCTGCAGCCGCTCGCTCGCCGACTGTTGCTGCAACATCGAGAGCACCACCAGTTGCCGCATGTTCGTCAACTCGGTGTGCATGGCCGCGATTTCGTCCTGATTCGTGCTGAGGGGTGCCGTCCTGTTTCCCCAAAAATTCCCCACGAAAATTCCAACGGCCAGCACCGCCGCGCTCCATGCCACGGCCCCCAACGGCGACCTCAGCCAGCTCCACAAGGTGCCATGTTTCGGACGGTCGAATCCGGCGGCGGCTTTGTCGCCGCGGCCTGTCAGGTAGGCATGCAGCATCGCTTCAAACCGTTCACGCAAACTCGCGCTCGGCTCTTCCACCGGCAGCAGCGAGAGTTTCTTCCAGATCTCCACTTCTCCCAGGCAATCCGCGCACTCCGCGAGATGCTCTTCAACCTGCTTGTCTTGCCCGGCCTTCAGGTTTCCCTGCAGATAATCCGGCAGCAGTTCTCCAATTTCTTCACAGTTCATTTCCGGCCCTCCGTGGAGGATTGTTTTTCACCGCTTGAGGTCCTGCCTCTCGCGGCGCAAGCCCGCGCTCGAGCTGCTTGAAATTCTGCCGCAGCTCCTGGATCGCTCGGTGGATCCGCGTCTTGACCGTCCCCAGCTCGCAACCGAGCATCTTTGCAATCTCGTCGTACTTCAGTTCCTGAAACCGGCTCAAAACCAAAATCTCTCTTTTCTCTTCCGGCAGGTGCATCAGTGCTCGATGTAGCAGCTCCGTCTCTTCCGTTTGCTGCGCTGCATCTTTCGGCATCAGTGGAGGCGCCATCTCCGGCTCGAACGTGATGTGCCTCGGCGTCTTTCGGTAATGATCCACGCGTGCGTTCCTCGCAATCTGGTAAATCCACGCCCGAAACGGCGTTCCCGGCTGATAGCTCTGCCGGTACCGCAAAATCCTCAAGAAGACTTCCTGCACCAGGTCTTCGCTAAGCGTCCGGTCTCCCGTCAACTTCGAATAGAAGTTGTACAAAGGCCGGTGGTACCGGTCGAACAACACCCCCAGCGTTTCGCCCGTGCCATTGCGCACTTCGAGCATCAGATCCTCGTCCGGAGCCAACTTCATCGCCTGGTCATTTTCCGTTTTGGCCCGCTCTTGCTCTTTCATTGAGTGAATACCGCCATGAGGGGAAAAGGTTACACACGCATCCTACCCGCAAGCGGCTTGCGAGCCTCGCGGAATCAATGGATGTTTCGTTATTGGAAGAGGGGATTGAGCCGCGAATAGGAATGGCTCAATCGGTTAAAGATTAAAGATGTGAGAGTAGGACAAGCCCGAGGAATGGTTAAGCTGTAATTTCGGTGGCTGCGTTAGCAGGAGCGGAGTGCTGCGGCAAGCTGAAGATTGGCTTGCAACCGCCGATCGATCTGTACCGCGGCGAAACGAGCGCAGGTCACTCGTTCCCGCTCGCACCATTCTGCCATCGCTGGCATGCGCCCGACTGCAAATGCGCCGAGTCCTTCGAGAACCCGGTAATAGGCGCGAACTAACGTCAGCCCGCCGCCGTTAGTCTGCAGATCCGGGGTCAGATCGTGCAAGCCAGCAAAAGTTTCGAAATCCTGAGCCGTCATTCGACCGGCATCGAGGTTAGCCGCAGCCAACACCCGGTCAGAAACCGGTTGCGCCGCCACGCCAGCCAAGACTGCCCGCCAGTAGTAGAGGGCGAATTGCGAAAGCGCAACGATGGAGATCGCAAGTAGCATAGCAGCGAACATCCCTCAGGTGCCTCTACTCACATTCTGCCCGCCACCTTGGAAAGCTCCAATAGACCCGTAGTACCAGTGCGATAGGACGGCCAGCCAAGGCATCTAACCATCGTAAAATCAATGACTTGTGTCCGCCGGCTTCTCTACTGCACTGGTGTGATCGTGAATGATCTTCCAGCCATCGGGAAATCGCTGCCACACCAGCGAAAAGACTCCTCCGATATCTCCTTTATCTCGTGTGAGATGCCAATGCCCCAGCACCAGCGCAGCATCCCGCCCAAGAAACCGGAACTCCAACTCCGAAAAATCGAGATGCCCCATGGCCGCGCGGTCCGGATAGTTCTTCTTGTACCTGGCCAGAACGCCGTCCCATCCACGCGCGATTCCGCTGCTCCCTTCAAACGTTAGATCCGGCGAATGCCAATAGCCCACCAGAAACGCGTCCACGTCCCCGCGGTTCCAGGCAGCTTGCTGGGCATTTAAGACCTCGGTGATCGCCGCTCGATCCGCCTCGCGCGTCTCAGCCGCTTTCATTTGCTCACCTTCGCGCAGCCCAAGCACAAATAGCGCGCTCAGCGCGGCCCCTGCCAAAATCCAACGATAACTCTTCCTCATCGTCTCGCTCCCTTCTCAGAATCACGGAGCATAGGTTGTGCCCGCAATCTCCGCAAGCCCTTCGTCGCAAAACGGCCGGGAAAAACGGAGTTTCCGAATATGATGTAAGCGAGGACGTTCTGCGTGGCGCTGCACGGCGAAGTGAGAGAAAGCTTCATGTATAGGCGGATTGCCCAGCCCATCGTCGAGTTGTTGCGCCAGGGAGTCACGCCGGAAAAACTGGCCCTCAGCATCGCCCTCGGCGTCGCACTGGGAGTCTTTCCCATCCTGGGGACCACGACGGCTCTCTGTGCCGTGGCCGCGTTGATTTTGCGTCTGAATTTGCCCGCGATTCAAATCGTGAACTATTTTGTGTACCCCGCGCAGATCGTGCTGCTCATTCCGTTTTCCCGGTTGGGCGTAAAGCTCTTCGGCGCGCCGCACCTGCCGCTGGCCGCTCCGCAAATCCTTGGCATGTTTCGCACGAATCTCTTGGGAGCGACTCATCTTCTGTGGACCACCGTCTGGCACGCCGCCGTCGCTTGGTGTTTGTTCACGCCGTTGCTTCTCATGATGTTGTATCTGATTCTTGTTCCGGTCTTGCGACAGGTGGTGAAGAAACAGAGCCGAGCCGAATGAGCGGGACTCTCTAAAGAATATCGAGAACTTCTTCGTAGCGCTTGAACGGCGGAATTAAGTACGCGCCGGCGAGTTCGGTGCGTGCCCACGACAGCATTTGGCGGGCGAGGTCGAAACCGCGTTCGCGCGCGTTGACGCCAGCGGCTTCGAGTGAGGCGAGCACCTCTTGCGGAATGACGATGCCGGGAACTTCATTGTTGAGCCGCAGCGCCTGCTTGTAACTATTGAGCGGCCAGATTCCCAGCAGCACGGGAATCGAGGGCTTGCCGCCGAGTTTCTTGACGAAGTCGTGCCAATGCTCGGGGTCGAAGATCGGCTGCGTCATCGCGAAATGGGCACCCGCCTCGATTTTGGCGTGAAAGCGCTCGATTTCGCTGTCGAGATCGTCGGCTACGGGATTGACGGCGACCCCAATCGCAAAATTCGTTGCGCCGCCGAGGGTCTTGCCGGCCCAGTCCGTGCCTTGGTTCAAGCGGCTGAGAACTTTCACAAGCCCGACCGAATCGACTTCGTAGACCCCGCTCGTTTCTGGATAGTCTCCAACTGCAGGAGGATCGCCAGTAATCGCCAGCACATTGCGCACGCCGCCGACAGTCCATGCTCCGAGCAAAACGGCTTGCAAGCCGATGATGTTGAAATCGCGTGTGGTGAGATGCGGGACGGTTTCCACGCCGCGCGCTTCAAGCGCGCCCGCGGTGATCAGCGCGTCCATACCGACGCGCGCCATGGCTCCGCTATTGATGTCGATGGCATCTACTTTGCCCGAGGCCATGATTTTGTCGACTTGCTCGAAAATGCGGTCGAGCGAAAGGCCTTTCGGCGGATCGATCTCCACGCAGACGGTGAATTCTTTGACCCGAAGTTTTTTCCAGAACTTGCTTTCCGGGTCGCGCTGCAAAACAGGCGCCGGCTTCGCCACGACCTCCACGGAGTGCGAACCAGCATGCGATTTCGCCGGGCGAAGCGACTTGACCGCCTCCGCCATGGCGCGAATGTGCGCCGGCGTCGTCCCGCAACAACCGCCGAGAATGCGCACGCCGAGCGCAGCCGCCTCGCGTGCGAACAGCGCAAAATACTCCGGAGAGGATTTGGGATACACGATGCGGTCGCCTTCGCGCTTGGGCAAACCGGCGTTGGGCATGCCACTGACGCGCAGATCGTCCACTTCGGTGAGTTCGCGCAGGATTTTGAGCAAGGACTGGGGGCCGAGAGTGCAATTAGCGCCGATCACCTGCACGTTTTTTGCTTTGAGCTGAGCGGCAGCACCGGTAGGACGAAGGTCGCCAAAGGTTGTGCCTTCTTCGGAGTAAGTGAGCTGAGCGACGATAGGCAAGCCGGAAAAAGAGCGGATGGCGTCCACGGCGAGAAGAATCTCCTCGATGTAGGAAAACGTTTCGAGGATGTAGAGATCGACCCCGCGCTCTTCGAGGGCCAGCGCCTGCTCGTGGAAGACATCGAGAATTTCATCCGGCTCCGGGTGGCGAGACTGCACGCCGAGTCCCAGCGGTCCGATGGACCCGGCGATCAGCACTTCGCGCGCGGCGGATTCGCGCGCCTCGCGTGCAATCTTTACGCCGCGCGAATTCAGCCGCTGCACCTCGTCCCCAAGTCCAAGCGGCGCAAGCTTGAAGCGATTCGCGCCGAACGTATTCGTCTCGATAATTTGCGCGCCCGCTTCGATGTACGCCTGATGCACACGAAACACGGCTTCCGGCTCTGTAGCGTTGAGCTCATCAAAACAGCGCTGCGCGCCTACGGCCTCATGTAGCATCGACCCCATCGCCCCATCCGCGATCAGAATCGAGTCTTTCAACCGTTCATTGAAGTCCAGAATTTTCAAGAATTTTCCGCCCTGCGCCTAGGGAATGGGAGATTGGATGCAGCGCTCAACGCTTTTGTTCCATGAGGCTGGCGACGGTGCTCATCAGATCGTACTTGGTGAGAATTTCGAATCTTGCGCCGTCCATTTCCACGAAGACTGCCGGATTTTCGTGGCTCAGAATGTAGGTGACTCGCTCGACGGGGGACGTGCCGGGAATCCGTGGGAGCGGTTTGCTCATCACTTCTCGCACCACGAGTTTGCGCAGGTCCTTGCCTTGTAGCGCCATCGTGAGGATCTGATCTTCGTAAATCGTCCCAATGGGAATGTTTTCCTCGAAGACCGGAATCTGCGAAATGTCTTGCTCCTGCATCGTTTTCAGGGCGTGAAAAACAGTTTGGTACGGCCGCGCGATGACCAGTTCGCGGACTTTTCCGGCTTGATGTTTGGCGTTTACGACCTCTGCGGCCGTGATGTGGACCGCCGCCTCGACGTAGCCGCGCTCGCGCATCCACTCGTCGTTATAAACCTTGCTGAGATAGCGCATGCCGGTGTCCGGCATGAATGCGACGACAAACGACTCCGGCCCGAGGTCTTTTGCCAGCCGCAGAGCCGCGGACATGCAGCCGCCGCCGGAGCCGCCCGTAAAAATGCCTTCCAGTTTGACGAGCCGGCGCGCCACGACGAAGCATTCTTCATCGTTGACCTGGATGACGTCATCCAGAATTTTCATATTCATCGTCGTGGGGAAAAAATCTTCGCCGATCCCCTCGACGACGTAGGTCTTGGCCCTGACGGTTTCACCGCTCTTGTGAAAATCATAGTAGAGCGAGCCCACTGGATCGACCCCGATGATTTTAACGTTCGGATTTTTTTCCTTTAGATATTTTCCGACGCCGCTGATCGTGCCGCCCGTCCCCATGCCGCACACAAAATGCGTGATTTTGCCTTGGCTGTCTTCCCAGATTTCCGGGCCGGTCGTTTGATAATGTGCCTCCGGATTCATCGGGTTGTCATACTGATTGGGATAATAGGAATTGGGAATTTCGCGCGCGAGTTTTTTGGCGACGGAATAGTAGCTGCGCGGATCTTCGGGCTCGACCGCCGTCGGGCACACGATGACCTCGGCGCCAAGCGCCTTCAGCAGATCCACTTTTTCTTTCGACTGCTTGTCCGTGATGGTGAAAACCATTTTGTAGCCGCGCACTGCCGCAACGAGCGCGAGGCCCATGCCGGTATTGCCGGAAGTCCCCTCGATGATCGTGCCCCCCGGCTTCAGCAAGCCCCGCTGCTCGGCGTCATCAATCATCGTGATGCCGATGCGGTCCTTTACCGATCCGCCCGGATTGGTGTAATCCGCCTTCACGTACATCTGCGGCTTGAGGCCGTGAGTGATGCGATTCAAGCGCACGAGCGGCGTCCGCCCGATGGCTTCGAGGATGTTGTTACAGAGCATGAGATGTTCCCGCGCGCAGTCCAGCGCGGGTAGCGAGCCTGGGCTGTGCCATAATTCTGTCAGTTTAGCACGCAGCCTCGCGGCGACACAGCAAGCTGAGGCGGAGGAGGCGCATTTGGCACGGGAGAATATTTCGAGTGGGACGCCGTGGGAGCCGATCGTCGGATATTCGAGGGCGGTGCGGATCGGGAATGTCATAACGGTTTCGGGGACAACGGCGACGGGGGCGGACGGAAGAATCGTTGGAGTTGGCGACGCGCGCGCGCAAACCGTGCAGACGATTCGCAACATCGAGGCGGCGCTGGCGAAAGCGGGGGCGGGACTGAAGGATGTGGTGAGGACGCGGATTTTCGTGACGAATATTGCGGAGTGGGAAAAGATTGGGCGAGCGCATGGGGAGTTTTTCGGAGAGATACGCCCGGCAACGAGCATGGTGGAAGTGAGCAAGCTGATTTCACCGGAGATGCTGGTGGAAATTGAGGCAGACGCGATTCTAAGTGAATAGTGGGTCGTGAATAGTGAGTAGTCGCTTGCGTATTTGGTGCGGAGACTCTGAATTGGTGTGGCGATGAGCGCAAGAGATTTATGAGCGTGGCGCTTTACGACGGATTTATCGCGGATTATTACGACGAATCGCCGATCGTGCGCGGGCGGACGCGGGACGTGACTTTTTATCTGGATGCAGTGCACGAGCATGGCGACCCGGTATTGGAGTTGGGCTGCGGTACGGGCCGGATCACGCTGGCGCTGGCGAAAGCGGGGCATCGCGTGACGGGCCTGGATATTTCCGAGCGGATGCTCGAGCGCTGCAACCAGAAGCGGGCGAAGCTGCCGACGGAAGCACGCGAGCGCGTACATCTGGTACAAGGCGATATGACCAAGTTCGATCTGGGCGAAAGATTTCGCGTGGTGATCATTCCGTTTCGACCGTTGCAACACCTTCTGGAAATTGACGAACAGATTTCGTGCCTGGAATCCGTGCGCAAACATCTTTGGGCGGAAGGCCGGAGGCGCGGCGAGAGGCGCGGCGAGAGGCGCGGGCAGTTGATTCTGGATGTGTTCCAGACGGACGCGGAGCGAATGCACGACCCTGTGCACATGAAGGAGGCGCCGGTGACGGAGTACAGGACGGCGGACGGGAGACAGGTGCGGGTTGCGGAGCGCGTGGCGGCCTTTCACCGGGCAGAGCAACGGAACGACGTGGAGATGATTTTTTATGTGAAGGATGCGCAGGGGAAAGAAGAGCGGCTCGTGTTTGCGTGGACGCTGCGCTATTTCTTCCGGTACGAGGTGGAGCACTTGTTGGCCCGGTGCGGATTCCGGGTAAGCGCGGTGTACGGGGATTTTGACAGGTCGCCGCTGGTGGATGCTTCGCCGGAGATGATCTTCGTGGCGGAAGCGGAGTGAAAGCAGTGAATAGTAGGTGGTGAGTAGTTCTGAGCAGAAAAGCGGATTCTTCTCGCTCGGAGGGCGAGAGGACGCAGAGGCACCTGGTGCACTCGGAAGGACAAACAGCAAAGGGTGCCGCCACCCGGGGTGTTTTGGGCAAAGAGTGCGCAAAGTATTGAACGGATTGAGGATAGCGTTTAGGGTGGTGCAAAAGAGTGCGTAAGAGTATGAAAACAAAGGAAACGTAAGTGACGTGGAATGATACTGATGCGGACTGTGGCAAAGTGTAGCGGAAGGGCTGCAGGGGCGGGCGGGTAGCGGAGGCAAGGCGGTGACTCCTTTCTCCTCCGCGACGAAGCAAGATGAATTATAGCAGGTTTGTGTTTATTGTCAAGTAATAACTATAAGTCGTTATGGGGCAGCGGGTTGCGGTTGGCAAATGGGGAGTTGAGCTGGAAAGGGGCAATAATGCGGGGCCACAGGAGCGACGATCTCGGGCCTTTGGAGATTCTTCGCAAGACGGAAAAACGAGATTGTTATTTCTTCGCACGTTTCCGTCGCCGGCTCGACATTCAAGGAAATGAACATCAGCCCCCTGACAACCTTTTCGGCCACGTGTTTGCCAGGGTAAGCGCGCAGCCCTGCCGGTCGACCTATTCGACTCGCGCTCTGCCGTCCTCGTCGTGGCGCCAGGGGCTCGTGAAGCCGAGTCGGTTAATGTAAGAGTGGTGCGAGGCCTCGACGCCGGTCACGTGCAGGACGGGGCGCGCGAATCAGTCTGTCATAAGCGATGTCTCCCCGAAGAAAGACCATTTATTCCAAGATCAGATTCAAGGACGGGGGTTGACCGTTCTGAGTCCCCGGCCTCCCCCCGATAAGAGTTAAATGTTCGCTCCGAAGGCCAGGAGGCGGCCATCGCAATCCTTGACGACGAACTCGCGCGTGTGCCAGGGCATGTTGTCCGGAGCCCGCGTGAATTCGACGCCTCGCGCGGCGTACTCCGCGTAGAGCGCGTCGGCATCCTCGATGAACAGGTAGGCATCGAGCAATTCGTCGTCGTATTTTTGCGGATTGGCGGCGGGCGGCGCGGCGCAGCGGAAATGAATCACCTGCTGATCGCGCGCGACGATGGCGTAGACGGGGGGATCCAGCCACGTGCCGAGACATGCGAAGCCCAGCTTGCCTGTGTAATAGGCGAGCGTCGCGGGAATGTCGAGCGTGAAAAATACCGGCGCAATCTGGCGGAGCATAGGACCAAGTCTACCGCAGTTGCCCACGTCTACCGCATGCCCATGGAGGCCGACTACCGGGGCTGGCCCCGACGCAGGCTCCATAAACCGCGCACTGCGAGGACAAAGGCGAACAGACCAAGCAAGCCCAGCATGTGGAGCGTCCAAACGAACAAGAAGGCTGGGCTGGACCTGGCGATTGCGCCGCGGAAGATGCCTGCCGGGCCCAGGACGTGGGCGACCGGCATGCCGATCGCAAGGAGCGACCCGACGAGCATGATGATGTGCCCTGAGCGGCGCTCCGGGAGCACCAGCGTTCCGTACAACCAGAGAGCCAGGACGGGCACGCTAACCAGGGTTGAACCCCCTGCCTCGGGCGTCCCGGCCCGGGCGTGGATCGTATCGCTCGTGAGGTGAAAGGTCATGAACAGGATCAAGAGCAGAGAGGCGATAGGCAACGTGAGGTTCTGTTTCATTTGGTGGTCTCCTCGTAAATGCGTGTCTGCTCCTCACCGAGGAGGGCAAGCTCCTTAGCGAGGACAGGGCCAACCTTCGACAGGGTTATCCAAATTATCCAGAAGGGAATAAAACGTGCTTCTTTCTGAAAGCCATACGAGTACCTGGAAACGAAAGTTTCACTGGTTGTTTGGAAGTCAAAGCCAAGGCAAATGCGACTGACGGCGGTAAGGGCTTGGGGGCGACATGGGTGGAGCGGGATATCGGAGGTTCTCGCGGGGAGACGCGGAGATGAAGGATTTCATTGTACGAGATGCGTGCGATGGGGGAGCGGAGCTTGTTGAGCGATCGAGGAAGGGAGAGGAGGTAAGAGACGTCCCTCCACTTCGATCGGGATGACAGAGCGGGGGCATCGAAATGGCAGGAAGGGAAAGAGATGCCGGGAAAATCGGCAGCGAGGCTGCCGCAGTCCAGAGCAATTGAGCGAGAGGGAAACGAAGAGGGGCACGATGTATCGTGCCCTTACGGGCGGAGATGCGAGGAGTTTTGCGAGAAAGAGGTTGCCAATGGACGCGGCGGTTCGCCGGCGCTTTGTTTGAAACAGGCTACCAGCGAGCGCGGATGCGGTACTTGAGGACGGAGGTGCCGTCCTTGGCGACGGGGACCTGGAATTGGGCGGCGAAGGCGGCGGTCTTGGTGTACTTGTAGGAGGAGCTGAGCATTTCCCAGTCGCCGCCGATAGGCTCATTGATTTCGACGACGATGGGCGAGTCCTTGTGGTTACGCAGCGTGATCTCAAATTCCATTTCCCAGGTGTGCGTGTCGATGCGCTTGTAGTCGGTTTGCTTGCGCTCGGAGACGACGTCAAAGGCGTTGCCGATGTGAACGGTGACGTCTTCGTCCTTGGGAGTGTGGTCGATGCGGTCTTCGCCAACGAAGAGAATGCCACCTTTTGAATCCTTCTGGTAGACGCGGACGTTTCCGGCGGGAAGAGGAATGCCGAGGCCGGCTTTTTCGTCATTCTTGAATTTGTAGAAGACCATGACGGGGTCTTTAATGGGCGAGCCGGGATTTTGCGGGTTGCGGTAGTAGTAGTTGTTGCCGTTGACAACGAAGATTTTTTTGACTGGGACGTCGGAGCCTTGCAGCAGGCTGATCTGCTTGGTTTCCTTGTCTTCTACGGAGGTGCGGCGGCCGAGCGTGTAGAGATGATATTCGGAGAAGCTTTCCTGTTGGAATTGGGGAGCAGCGGGAGCGGATTTGGCGAATGTTTCCATCGCTACACGGCCATTCATGGCGTTCTGAATGCGGTTGAGTTCGCCTGCAACAAGTTGGAGGCGGGCGTTATGGAACGCGGTGCCGGAGTTGTTGATGAGAGTGACCCAGCCATCCAGGTCGGCGGCTTTATCATCGCGAGCGACGGTGAGAACGTAATCGGAATTCCAGGAGAGATTGCTGGCGAGATAGGAGGCTTCGATCTGCTGTTTACGCGGGCCGGAATTTTCGAGCGACATGAGAAGCGTGGGGCGATCGTAAAGATTGGCGGGAATGTCCGGGAACCGGTAGCTTTCGGCGTAGGCGCCGGTGACGATGTCGTTGCCGATTTTCCAGACTTGGCCGTTGTTGTCGGAAAGAAGGGTGGCCTTGATTTCTTCGCGCTTGGTGGTGCCGTTGTCTTGATAAGAGCGGACAAGAGTGATTTCGCGGCCGACATATTTATGGAGCAGTTTGGCGGGCTCGAGGAGATCGTATTCGTAATTTTGCTCGATGACGCCGAGCTTATCGGGGTCGGTGAGCGAACGGAAATGAACGGTTGCAGGATTGACGGTGGCGGCGATGTCCATAAACTTCAGGCGAAACGTGCCCTCCGGGAGGGAGAGATTACGCACATCGCGAATGAGAGCGATGTTGGAATTATAGACGGTGACGTTGAGATCGGTCTGGTCGCCGAGGCTGGTGGACTGATCGGGAGCGGTGGAGCGCGGAGCCGCTTTTTCCTGCGACTGATCCGCGAAGACCTGATGCCTGCGGCACGCGGGATAGAAGAAAGCGGCGGCAGCGAGCAGGGCGGCCGTGCCGGAGAAAATCCAAGGCGCGCGGCGCCGAATCTTTGACTTGTGGCTTTCCATAGTGTTCTCCTCGACCAAGATTTACGTTCCAGCTTAGAACGATGTGGCGAGAATTCCTTGCAAGAGGCGGAGGCGATTTCCCGTGGGGCACTATTTGCTTGGAGCCGGCAGCCAGGTCACTCCGCCATCCTCAGTTTGATAGGACCTGACGTGAACTGTGTGCTGATCCGGGAGAAACCATATAACGGCGTGCAGGGCATCCGTGGCGCGAACGCCGCTGATGTCATTCGTGATCGGCGATTCCAGTTTGATCCAATGCGATCCGCCGTCGGTAGTGCGCAAGATCGTTCCGGAATTGCCGACAACCCAGCAGACTTTCGCAGCGGGCGCCGAGGCAGCGAGAAGATCAGTACTTACGCCGCTCTCCTGCGGCTTCCACTTGATGCCTCCATCCGTGGAATGTTCGAGTGAGCCGGCTGGGCCAAGACGCCAGAGATGCTTTCCATCTGGCGCGAAGAAGACGTGAGGATTTTGGAGGGCGGAGGCGCGAAGCATGGCGTGCGCGTCGGCGCGGGACCTGGCAGCAACTTGCGGTTCGGAAGTAACTTCGACGGATTCGGCTGTAGATGCGACCGGACTCACATCGGCGGATTTTGCCGTTGGCGCGGCGGCGTTCGATGCTGGGGCACGAGGCGCGGCTTTTTCGGCGGAAGGGGCCGCGATGGATCCGTCGGCGACGAAGCTGGGCTGCTCCTGCGGCATAGGTGGAGGTGGCGGCGGTGCGGAACTGGCGGCGAGCCGGCCATTCTCCTGAATTCTGGGCGGGAGCGGTGCTTCAAGCTTCTTGCGATCCATGGCAGGTGCGCCACCAGAAGCCCCCGCCGCTACTTGCGATGCGAGTTGTTGCTGCTGTTGTTTTTGCAAGCTGATAGAGGGGCCATTGGAAGCGTTGGCGGAACGCCGGTCGAGGGATTGCTGAGTCAACTGGTCTCTATCCTGCAAAGATTGGAGAGATTTGTCGCGTTTTGTCGAGGGAGCACCGGCGATTGCACTGGCAGACCGCGCGGCGGATTGATCTTTTTCCTTCGCTTCTACTTTCGCTTCGGTTCGCGGAGATGGAGAAGCATGTGCGGGAGGTGAGATGGCAGGGGACTGGCGATTTTCGGCGACCTCCACGGAAGAAACTGGCGAGGGTCCGGACGACTTAGGCGGTTGCAAAGAGATGTAAGCGACAAGGCCAGCGGCGATGGCACCTGCGGGAATCAATAAGACCCAACGCCAGCTGGGAGGGCGGCGCGGGCCATCGACGGGCTGCGCACCGCGAGAAGGTTGTCGGCTGGAGGACGCCGGTACGGTGACGAGGGGTGAATCTTTTGCCGGTGCGGCATCGAGCGAGAGCTTATCTGTGGCCACGAGTTGCGCGAGAACGAACTGGCAGTTGTTACAGCAGACAACGTGATTCTTCCATTGAGACAACTCTTCATGAGATAGGGATTGCTCATGGTAACCCGCGAGAATTTCAGGGTCGGGACAAGCTTCGAGCGGCGCTCCGGCGGAAGCGTTGGCCTCGACGCCTGAGGAAGCGGAGGAACGCAGCTGACGGGCAAGCGCTTTTTCAAAGTTCCGATCGCGGTCTTCAAGCGCCATAGCCGTCTCCTTTCTTAGAACGCGGCCTAACGGGGTTCTTGCATCGGGGATTTCGAGGCCGGGGGTTCATGGATCGGGCCTCTCGGCGGGTGGGCTGGAGCGGCTGCTGCGCTGGAGGAGCTTTTCGAGGTCGAAGGAAGCATCCGCAGAGGAATATTCAAAGCAAAGCTCGATTTGCGCATCGCTGAGGCCTCGCTCCGCGGCGAAGCCGTTGACGGCTGGGCAGCCGTTGCGAAGAGTTTCTTCAACGGTGCGGCGAAGAGCGAGACGAATGCGATCGAGATTGCGCGAGACACTGGATTCGTGTTCGCCGAGCTGTTTGCCAATTTCGGCGAGGGTCTGCTCCTTGGCGTAGTAAAGACGCAGACGCTGCTCATCGCGCGGATCGAGGGAGGAGAGCGCGGCCTGCAAGGCGCTGACGAAAAGAGCGATGTAGCGTTCGCGATGAGGGTCGGCGGGCTGGGTAGAAGGTGGAGAAGGATATTGATGGGCCGATGATTTTGCGCCGTCGCCGTCCTCGAGGGATTCGAAGCGGCGGCCAGCGCGAATGGCGTCAATGTGGCGCTGAGCGAGGACAGCGCGGAGCCAGGTCTTGAGGGAGCTGCGTCCGTGAAAATAGCGGAAAAGGGAGCGTTCGCGGCGAGGGCCATCGGCGAGGCCGTAGAGCTCGGCGAAAAGAGAATCGGCGAGTTCCGCGGCTTCCGCGGAGGCGGAGCTGCAACGAAGAATCGCCGCAGCAGCAGAACGCAAATAGCCGCGATAAGTGGCGAGGAAAAACTCCCAAGCAGCTTCGCAATCTTCGAGGCAGGCAGAAGTGAGCGCCAAATCTTCGAGATGCAGGGACCCGAGGAATTCTTCGAGCTTTTCGGGAGGGAGGTTTCCGCTGGCCATCCTTTTCCTTGCGCAGCGCTCGAGGGAAGAAGCGAAGCTGGCGCGGGAAAGATACCAGCGGGAGGCTTTGGACTGGGCATAGAGCCAATCTAGCTTGGCGGAAGAGATTGCCGGTGACTCCGGCGAGGCGGGGTGGCCCGAGGGTTTCGAGCCTTGTTCGCGGGTTGAGGTGTCTTCTTTCAAAATAAAATCCGGCGTGCTTCTTGGCCCGGGCCATCCAACGTGCGGGAGGATCGGGGCATCTATGAGTTTAATCCAGCAAAGGAGGGACCGCATGCAAATGTGCGGACGCGCCGAGGCTGGATTGCGGTATCCTATACGGGTTGCGTGCTTGCCCAACCCCGCAACAAGAATCGCCTCGCCGGGTTAAGGAACCTGGTTCGAAGTGTGCGCTTACTGGGCCATTAGCGACTTCGCGACGCTAGTACGAAAGTCCTATTAGGACACCCTCAGCCCCGCCAGTACCCTAGTACTGATACAAGCGCACGTTTTGACCGAACTGGCGAACTTGGGAACGCTAGGCCTGCCTAGAGTTTCGAAGTTCATCGGTTTGAAATTACCCGAGGCGGCACGCGGATGACACTCATGCTTGCAGATCCACCAAAGAAGGCGACGCGGTTGGGCGTCGGCCTGGACGCCAACCGGCGCCAACATCCCAACGCAGAGGCGTGGAAATCGGCCATCGGGACAAAGCCAATAGCCGCAAGGCTTGCGCTGCTGCCGGACGCAAAACCGAGATGGGACCGAATCGGAGTGAGCGCGGCATTCCAGCTGAGCTTGCTGATCTTTTGCGTGCTGATTCCGCTGATTTATCCGGACCAGATCAAAACAGCTCTGAACATGCAATCGGTTTTTCTTCCGACTCCGGTGACCGAGGTGCCAGTGGCGCCGCCGCCACCGCCCCCGAAAGCTGTGAAAGCGAAAGCGCCGCCGCCGAAGCCCGCCGAAGTTGAGCCACCGAAACTGGATCCGAAGAAGCCGCACATTTTCGAAATACCTAAGGCCGTGGTGCCGAAGACGCACAAAGTGGAAGCGCTGGCGCCAGAGATGCAAGCTCACCTGGAAGCGGCGAAGATCGAAACGACGATAGAAGGTCCGAAGCGTCCGAAAGAGGACGTGAAGATGAATAACTTGAATTCGGGGAGCGCGGCGCCGGCGACCGTGAAGGCGCCGGTCGAAAAAGTGCAGACTGGCGGGTTCGGCGATCCGGAAGGAATAGCCGGCAAGGGCGATCCGAAACATGCGACGAACGTGAACCGGCTGGGCCAAGCATTTCTGCCTGGTGGAGAAGGATACGGAAACGGCACGGGCGACGCGAAGGGGATTCGCGGAACGGTTGCGAGCACAGGCTTTGGAAATGGGACTGCCAATCCGCCACCCAGCGGGGGCAGGCAAGGGAAAGTAGAAGCGTCGGGATTCGGAAACCAAACAGTGGCGGAAGCGCCGAAGAAAAAAACTGCCGCGGAGGGACCGATCGACACGCCTGTTGACATCCTGAGCAAGCCCAAGCCGGAGTATACGGCGGAAGGGCGTAGTCTTAAGTTAGAGGGTGACGTGGTGCTTGACGTGGTGTTTCTCTCGAACGGCACCATGAAAGTGAACCGCGTCATCAGCGGACTTGGCCACGGCCTCGACGAGGCTGCGGTGCGAGCGGCTCAACAAATCAAGTTCAAACCAGCAAAACGCGAAGGCCAGCCGGTAGATTTTCCGGCGCGCGTGCGGATTGAGTTCCGCCTGGCCTACTGAGGGGAGAGAGAAATGCGTAAGCTAGCTACTGTTGTCCTCGGGATCGTCTTGGGTGTATCCGGGGTCATCGCCAGCACTGCATCGGCAGAACCGCAGCAGCCGCGGACGATGGATCAAGTGATCGACCGGGTGGTTACGAACGAAAACCGTCTGGACCAGCAGATACGGCAGTATTCGCCGCTGGTGGAGACGTACATTCAAAACCTCAAGCCCGACAAGGAGCTCGGCTACGTCCCAGCAGGAGATAAGTATTTTCTGGGACGCGCCGATTTCTCGAAGGGCGTGGCGCTGGTGGGACTGAGCGACGCAGAGGGCAAGGGGAAAAAGATCTTTGGCACGGTGGGAAATTTCTTTTCGTTCGCGATGCAGTTTCTGCCGGATGGCTTTTTGCAGATGATCTTCATCGACACGAACGGATTCGACAAGCAGCACTACAAGTTCGACTATGTGCGCCGCGAATTTCTGGGTGAAGTACGGTGCCTGGTGTTCGACGTAACGCCATTGCCGAAATCCGGCAAGGGACGGTTCCTGGGGCGCATCTGGGTCGAGGACCAGGATTTCAACATCGTGAGGTTCAACGGCGCGTACAGCGGCGGAGGGCACTCGAGTTGGTACTTTCATTTCGACAGCTGGCGGACGAACGTGCAGCCCGGGATGTGGATGCCGTCGTTCGTCTATAGCGAAGAAAAAGATTTGCATTACGCGATGACCAAGAAACTGGATTTCAAGGCACAGACGCGGCTGTGGGGCTACAACCTGGGCCACGCGCAACAGGAACAGGAATTGAGCAAGATCCTCGTCGAGACGCCAGTGCAGGACGAGACGAAGACGGCGAACGATCTGACGCCCGTGCAGGCACAAAGGACATGGGACCGGCAAGCAGAGGAAAACGTTGCGGATCGTTTGGAGCGCATCGGATTGCTGGCGCCAAAGGGAGAGGTGGACAAAGTTCTAGAGACGGTGGTCAACAACCTCGAGGTGACAAACAACCTGGACATCGAGCCGGATGTGCGTTGCCGAGTGCTGATGACTTCAACGTTGGAATCATTCACGCTGGGACATACCATCGTTCTGAGCCGCGGGCTGATCGACGTACTGCCTGATGAAGCGAGCCTGGCGACGATTATCGCGCATGAATTGGGGCACGTGATTCTAGGGCATCGGATGGATTCGAACTTTGCGTTCTTCGATCAGCTGTTGATCGACGACAAAGATACGTTCCGGCATTTTGGGTTTGGACGCACCCCGGCCGAGGAGGATGCGGCGAACCAGGAAGCGGTGAAACTGCTGGCCAACTCGCCGTACAAGACTCAGCTCGCAAACGCGAGTCTCTTCCTGACGGCGCTGCAGACGCGGCAGAAGGAGATTCCGAACCTCATCAGCGCGCATCTGGGAGACCGGGTGCCGTCGATCGCAGACATCAAAACTACCGCCGCACCGGATAAAAAAGACAATCCGCAGATGATCGCGGCGCTGCCCATCGGCGGGCGAGTGAAACTGGATCCGTGGAACGATAAGCTGGAGCTGATCAAGAGCAAACCGATCGGCGTGATCGCCGAGCGGGAGAAGATGCCGTTCGAAATAACGCCATTTATGCCTTACTTGACGCGGTTTGGAACTGAGGCAGGCAAACCGATCGCGGCGAGCACGGCGGCGCCTAATGATCCGAAGGCCGTCGATCCGCCAAACAAACCCAACCAGTAGATTTTACAAATAAAGAATTCAATTTGGCCCGGCCAGGATTTTCTGGCCGGGCCTTCTCTTTTGCCGCGATGTTTATTGCGCCGCAGGCGGCGATGCCGGCAAAGCGAAAGCCCGGCGCAGACATCCCGAGACATAAGAGGCAGCCATGAAAAGCAGAATCAGGCCGAGGCCGGGATCAAACAAGAAACGCAGCACGAAAGCCGCGAAGACCATGAGGCCTACCATTTTGGGCTTCATCAACGGCTGGCCGAATCTCCAGTTGACGAACCGCGCGATTTCCTGCGGCCACTTGAAAACCCAGTAGAGGTTATAGACGGGGATAAAATGAAAACCGACCGCACGCGCGGGGGTAATGGGGTGCTTCCATCCGGGGATATGCTGCATCACGACGTGATAGCGATATACGCAGACGAGCCAGTAAACGCCGCCAACGAACATCACGAGAAAAAGATACAAAGGCGGGATCGGAAACTCGGCCTTGGCTAATTCGGGATGGAGCGAGGCGGCCACGAACTCCGCAACAATGGTGGCAAATCCCAGCAGGTAGCCGACCCAAAGCTGGGGGAGCGGAGGCAGTTGCCCTGGCTGTGGCCCATCGGCTCGCAAGTCCGCCGGAGAAATATCCATTTCATCCTCGAAAAACGCGCTCTGGGAGCGTAGCGGTCGCGACGCGGGTGCGTCAAACAGTTTGGAGCGCGTCCAGCGAGACGACTCGCGGGACAAGTTGATTCGTGCATGAACAATTTCATAGACTGGCTGAGAAGGAACATCGGGAGGACAACGTGATATCAACGAGCAAGCGACTGGCACAGATTGTTTTGGGTGCGGGATTGTTTATCGCGGGAGTCGCGGCAGGGTCTTTACATGCGCGAAGCGTGGCGGCGCAGAACCGGTTCGGCCAGCCAAAGACCGTGTTGCATGTCGTGATCTACAAATTTAAGGACACGACCTCAAATTACGACCGGGAGAATGCCATCAACGGGATCAAGGAGATGGCCGGGAAAATTCCGGGAATCAAGAATATCTGGATCAAGACGGAACGCAACCAACTGAAAGATTTCAGCGGAGTGTATGCGATTGAATTCACGAGCGCGGAAGCCGCCGCCGATTACTCTGAGAGCCCGGTGCACGAGGCGTGGTCCAAGAAATGGCAGGAATTGCGAGAGAACAGCCTTTCCTTCCAGATTTCGAATCCCTAAACAGCGGCTGGCTCCGCATTCGCCGCTCAGACTTGCCACAGCTTATTTCATCTCGACAATTCCGAATCTCCGGCGGAAGACAGCATCCACCATTTTGTCTGAGAGAAGCCGCTTGCACCATTTCGCAACAACCGCCAGCCCGGTAACGAGATAGCGAATTTTTGGATTTGGCGCTTCCATGGATTTCAGGATCACCCGGGCGCAATCCTCTGGCGTAGTTTTCGATTTGGTGCGAGCGCCCGTAACGCTGGCGAAAAATCGAGAATAGAGCGGGGCGTAGGGCCCCGAATTCATTGTGTTCAAGTACGGCTTTGAAAGTTCCAATGCTGCTTGCTGGATGCCCGTGATGATATAGCCCGGCTCGATGAGGACCACCTGCACGCCAAAGGGATACAACTCGAGACGCAAGGCGTTGCTCAGGGCTTCGAGAGCAAATTTGCTGCTGCTGTAGGCGCCCTGTGTTGGGGCCGTCACAAAACCGGAGACCGAACTCATCATAATAATGCGGCCGGCGCGGCGCCCGCGCATGTGTGGAACGACGGCCTGAGTAATCCGAAGAACGCCGAAAAAGTTCGTTTCGAACTGGCGGCGCCAATCGTCGAGACGCAGATCTTCCACGGCCGCGGTAAAGTTCACCCCTGCATTGTTGATCAGGAAATCCAGGGTCCCGGCCTTGGCGAGAACTCCCGCTACGGCACGTTGGACGGAAGCATCATCGCAGACGTCCAGTTCCAAAGTTTCGAGCGGCAATCCTCTTTCGCGAGCGAGCGCGTCAAGTTGAGCACGTTTCTCAACTGAACGGCCCGCGGCAAAGACGCGATAACCGCGTTCCGCCAGCAAAAGCGCCGCCGCTCTACCCAGACCGTCGGTTGCGCCGGTGATGAGCACCGATTTCTGTTTTGTTAAAGCGTCCGCCATTCTTTCCTCCCAGGCTCGGAAGCATTATGCTACCCCGGTTCTGTTGTGACGCGGGTAATTGGAAAAGGACTGAAACGCCTGTTGAGAATGGGGCGTCACATGATGCGGTGGGCGGTTGCGAGTCAGGAACAATGAAAAAGTGAGGCGAAGATGAAAATGCAGGCTCGGAATTCGTGTGGGTCGGCGCCGGTCAAGCGTGGTTTGTTGTCGAGAATGGGTTTGCCGGTGATGGCAGCTCTACTTTTCACAAGCTTCGCGGCTGCGATTGCTGGAGCGCAAGCCGCCGGGGCAAACGACGAAGACTATGGAAAAAAGATCCGAGAATACACGACCGAGCCATTTTTCAGCACGAAGCTTGTCGACCATCTGCCTGCTTCAGCCACGGTGCCTTCGCCGGACAAAATCCTGGGTCACATCGTCGGCGCGCCGGGCTTTTTGACGTATTCGAAAGACATCTATCGCTATTACGACGAGTTGGCGAAAGCGAGCCCCCGCGTGAAGGTTTATCGCGTGGGCAAATCGGAAGAGGGGCGCGACTTCCTGCTCGTGGCGGTGAGCGATGAAGCCAACATTGCGCAACTAGACCATCTGCGCGACATCACCGCAAAACTCGCCGATCCCCGCAAAATCAGCGACGCGGATGCCCAGCAGCTGATTTCGATTGGCAAGCCCTTCTATTGGGCATCGGGTTCGATCCACTCTCCCGAAACCGGCTCACCGGAAATGCTGATGGAGCTGGCGTACCGCCTGGCCGTGGAGGATTCACCATTCATCGAGAACATCCGCAAAAATGCGATTTTCCTGATTACGCCGATCGTGGAAGTGGACGGGCACGACCGAATGGTGGACTCCTGGAATTTCAAGAAGACCAATCCCGACAAAGCGCAGCCAGATCTCGTTTATTGGGGCCATTACGTCCAACACGACAACAACCGCGACGGCATCGCGATGGGCCTGAAGCTTTCACAAATGATGATGCAGACATTTTTCTTTTGGCATCCGCAGGTGCTGCACGATCTGCACGAGTCGGTGCCATACCTTTATGTTTCGACGGGAACTGGGCCATACAACGCGTGGCTTGATCCCATCGTGATCAGCGAGTGGCAGAAGTTCGCGTACAACGATATTCAGGGACTGACGGAGCGTGGGGTTGTCGGCGTGTGGACGCATGGCTTCTACGATGGATGGGCACCGAACTACATGTTCTATGTGGCGAACGGACACAACTCGATCGGGCGTTTTTACGAAACGTATGGGAACAGCACCCCTGAAACCAAGGAAGCCAAACTCGGGCCGGGCTCGACAAGCCGTACCTGGTTCCGGCCCAATCCACCGCTGCCAAAAGTGATGTGGTCTTTGCGCGACAATACCAATCTGGAAGAAAGCGGTCTGCTGCTTTCGCTGGACTACACGGCTCAGCACGGTCAGGAACTGCTGAAAGATTTCTATGAAAAGAGCAAGCGCTCGGTTGCGAAAGCGACTACGGAAGGTCCGGCGGCTTGGGCGATCGTAAATGACGGTCGGCGCCCTGAACTCGCCGCGCAACTGGCAAATCTGCTGCAGCGGCAGGGCGTCGAAGTGCAAAAACTGGAGCAGGATTTCGAGTTGAAGGACGCAAAGGCCGCCGCCGCAAAACCCGAGGAGGCAAAGGCCGAGGCCAGACCTGAGAAGGAAGACGGCGAACAATCGAGAAGAAAGAAATCGCACAAGGGCAAGGAAGAAGCGGCCGAGGAAAAGCCGGAAGAACCGAAGGGCACCAAACTTCCGTTGGGAAGCTACATCATTCGCATGGACCAGCCCTATAGCCGAATGGCGGACATGCTGCTCGACACACAGTATTACTCGACGAGCGACCCGCGGCCTTACGATGACACCGGCTGGACGCTCGGGCCGCTGCGCAACGTTAAGACCGTGCGGATCACGGACACCGCTATCCTCAAAGCTCCGATGACGCTGGTGGACACAGCGGCGCGGTACGACGGCGGGGGCGTGATTCCTCCACACGCCGAAAAGGGCAAAGCGCCGGCGGTGAAATATTATGTAATCAACGCTACCGGCGAACCTTGCCTTGCAACCCTGCGGTTCCGGCTGAAGGACGTGAAGTTTTATGCGGCGGAAGACAGCTTTGAGGCCGGCGGCAAGAAATTCGTTCCCGGCACTTTTATTCTTCCGGTGGAAGGCAATCCGGCCGACCTGGATTTGCGGTTGAATGCAGCAGCACGCGAGCTTGGCGTTCGCGTGACGAGCGCGGAAACCGTGCCGGATGTGGCGCGTCATGAAGTCGGCGTGCCGCGAATCGCGGTGATGCATAACTGGACGGACACGCAAAACGAGGGCTGGTTCCGGCTTGGACTGGAAGAGACTGGCGTACCGTACGCGTACATTTCGGACATCACGGTTCGCAACACCCCCGACCTACGCGAAAGGTATGACGTGATTCTGTTTCCGCCCACGTTCTACGGTCTGGAGCAAATCCTGAATGGCATTCCGGCGCGGACAAATGCGGACGGCAGCGAAGCTGGCGGGGCGATTCCCTGGGAAAAATCTCCCACAACACCAAACTGGGGTCTCATTGATCACGCCGCCGACATTCGCGGCGGATTGGGTTACGATGGCGTCTCGCATCTGAAAAAATTCATCGAGGATGGAGGCTTGTTCATACCCATCGGACCGAGCACGCATTTGCCGATCGATTTGGGAATCACGGATACGGTGAGCATCAAGGACACGCACCAACTGCAAGCGCGAGGTATGATCGCGCGCGCGACGGTCGAGGACACGGCCAGCCCCATCGTTTATGGCTATGACGATTCTGTTGGCGTGTACTTCAATCAAGGGCCGGTGTTCAATGTTTCCGTTGCGGGAAGATTCGGCCGATTTTTCGGTGAGGAAGGAGGCGGCTCGCGGCCCAGCGGCAGAGGATCGCTGACCGATCCGGATATTCCACAGGGCCGTACGTGGACGGCACCCGAGCCGCCCGTGCACCGGACGCGGGCAGAGCAGGAAGTTTACGTCGATCCTGATCTGAGGTCGTATCTGAGCTCGTTTTTGCCGCCGCCTTCGCTTTACCCGCGCGTAGTGCTTCGCTTCGCCGATGTGAAGGATCTGTGGATCAGCGGGATGCTGGCGGGTGCTCCAGAATTGGCGGAGGCGCCAGTCATCGTCGACGTCCCGGTCGGCCGAGGGCACGTTGTGCTCTTCGCCACGAATCCCATGTGGCGGCAAGAGACGCAGGGAGAATTCATGCTGCTGCTCAACGCTGCGATGAATTTCGACCACCTGAACGCGGGGCGGAAACCACCGGCCGCGCCAAAACCCAAGCCTGAGCCTGCGAAACCGTAGCTTCACGGCAGCAGCCAACGTAATCTTTCAATCCGGCGTCTCGTTTTCGGCACAGCCAACTGCCGCGAAGCACCCGCATGCAAGTTTGGCTGCTAAGATCGTTCTATACCCGTAGATGCCGATGAAACGAGTAGGTGCGCCCGCATGACGGACGACGGAACTCCGTTAACAGAGAGGCCAGCAAAGAAGTGGCGGCTGGGCTTCTGGAGCCTGATCGCCACGCAGTTTCAGGGCGCGTTCAACGACAACGGCCTGAAATTCTTTGTCATTTTCCTGATCCTGGGAACGAATCCGACAGCCTCGCAGAAGGACCTTCTCGTTTTCTACGTCGGAAATCTCTTCGCTGTTCCTTTCCTTCTGTTTTCGATGGCAGGCGGCTATCTGGCGGACCGTTTCAGCAAGCGGACCGTGGCCATCGGCACAAAACTATTTGAGATTCTGGCGATGCTTTTCGCCATCTACGCTTTCGCGCACGGAAGCACGCGCATGGCGTTTGCGGTGATTTTCCTTGCGAGCACTCAAGCCGCGTTTTTTGGCCCCGCAAAGTACGGCTTGCTCCCGGAAGTTCTGCCGGACGAACTGCTGTCTTGGGGGAACGGGATTCTGGAACTCACAACTTTTATCGCGATTATTGCCGGGGCGGTGGCCGGCCCGTTGCTGGCTCAAAGGTTTCACGGACGGGAGGTGCTAGCGGGTTTCATTTTTGGAGCATGCACCCTGGTTGGATTAACAGCAAGCTTCACGATTTCGCGCGTTCCAGCCGCGGACCCCTCCAGGAAATTCCGATTCAATATTTTTAGCGATTTGAAGAAGCAATTTCAGATTGTACACCCGGATCGCACTCTGCACCTCGCCGTGGTTGGCAATACTTACTTTTGGTTTCTCGGCGCGCTGCTTCAGTTCGTGATCGTCTTCTATGGCCGTGAGGTTTTGCACATTGACGAGACACACGGCGGCTACCTGCAGGCGGCGCTGGCCATAGGCATCGGCCTTGGGAGCTACGTTGCGGGCCTTCTTTCCGCGGGGAAAATCGAGTATGGCCTCATTCCTCTGGGCGCGATCGGCATGTCGTTCTTCGCGTTCGCGATTTCGCTCCATGGTTTGACTTTCATTCAAGTGCTCGCGCTTCTCGCGGCGCTCGGGTTCTCGGGCGGATTCTTCATCGTGCCCATAAACGCATTGATCCAGCACCGGCCCCACGAGGACAAAAAAGGGAGCGTCATTGCTTTTGCGAATCTCCTTTCCTTCCTCGGAGTGATCGGCGCTTCCGCCATTTATTCCGGATTCACACACTATTTGCATGTTGGGCTGGAGTCTTTCTTCATATGGACCGCCGTGATGTCGCTCGCGGCTACGGCTTATGTTCTGTGGCTGCTGCCCGATTCATTGCTGCGGCTCCTCCTGTGGATGCTGACGCACACGCTGTACCGTCTGGACGTTGCAGGTCGCCAGCGCGTTCCGGCGCGGGGCGGCGCGTTGCTGGTGCCCAACCACGTTTCGATGGCGGATGCCGTGCTGCTTCTCGCCGCGCTGGACCGGCCAGTGCGCTTCCTGATGTTCAAGGGCTCCTACGACCATCCCCTGGTGAAGCCCTTCGCGAAAATTCTTGGCGTGATTCCGATATCGTCCGACCAGGGCCCGCGCGAAATGATTCATTCGTTGCGCCGCGCGACGCAGGCTTTGCAGGACGGCGAACTGGTTTGCATTTTTCCAGAAGGACAGATGACCCGCATCGGCCAGATGATGCCGTTTCGCCGCGGAATGGAGCGAATCATAAAAGGCGTGGACGTTCCGATCATTCCCGTGAATCTTGATGGCGTGTGGGGTTCGATTTTCAGCTTTTCCGGCGGGCGATTCCTCTGGAAGTTTCCGCGGCATCTCCCTTATCCGGTGCGCGTGACGTTCGGCGCGCCGCTGCCGCCGACTGCCACCGCGCAGGAAGCGCGACAGGCGGTGCAGGACTTGAGCGCGGAAGCGTTTGAGCGGCGCAAGCGTCAGATGCGGCCGCTGCCACGGACGTTTCTCTATACGGCGCGGAGACACCCATTTCGCTTTGCCATGGCCGACGGGCAAACGCCGAAGTTGACTTTTTTCGCGGTGCTGGCGCGGACGCTTTTTCTGGCGCGGCGCTTGCGCAAGACGTGGCAAGGGCAGGAGATGGTCGGCGTTTTGCTGCCGCCTTCGATTCCCGGCGCCTTGGTGAATTTCGCGGCAATGTTGATGGGAAAAGTGCCCGTCAATCTAAACTACACGGCCTCGAACGAAACACTGGAGTCCTGCGCGAAGCAGTGCAATCTGAAGACGGTGATCACCGCAAGGGCGTTTCTCGAGCGAGTACACGTGCAGCCGCCGGCAGAGACGGTTTTCCTCGAAGACCTGGCGCAAAAGCCTCGATTCTCCGAGCGTCTCGGCGCCGCTCTTGCTTTTTTCCTGACAGCGGGGAGTATCGAGAAATACGCGGGATCCACACGCAGAACGCAGCTCGAAGACATCGCGACGATTATTTTTTCCAGCGGATCGACGGGCGAGCCCAAAGGCGTGGTGCTCACACATTACAATGTTGCTGCGAATGTCGAGCAGCTCAACCAGGTCTTCCTGCTGCATTCGAACGACCGCATCATGGGCATCCTTCCCTTCTTTCATTCCTTCGGTTTTACGGGCACGCTCTGTCTCCCTGCGGCCACCGGAATCGGCGTCGTGTTCCATCCGAATCCTCTGGATTCGCGCGTCATCGGCGCGCTCGTCAACAAATATGCGGTGACCATGCTTCTTGCCACGCCGACTTTTCTCAATGCATATACACGCCGTTGCGAGCCGGAACAGTTCGGCAGCCTGCGCTTCGTGATGGCCGGCGCGGAAAAGTTGCCGGAGCGCATATCCCAGGCGTTCGAGGATCGCTTCGGCATTCGCCCTCTCGAAGGCTATGGCTGCACCGAATGCTCGCCCGCCGTCACCGTGAATACCATCGATTTTCGCGCAGCGTCCTTCCGCCAGGTCGGAGCTAAACGCGGCAGCATCGGGCACCCGCTGCCGGGAATGACGGTGAAATTCATCGATCCGGAAACGCAGCAGCCTCTCGGAATCAATCAGCCCGGATTGTTGCTCGTGCGCGGGCCAAACGTCATGCAGGGTTACCTCAACCAGCCGGAGAAAACGGCAGCGGTATTGCGCGATGGCTGGTACAACACCGGCGATATTGCGATGCTCGACGAGGACGGATTTCTGCGCGTGACCGACCGCTTGAGCCGTTTCAGCAAAATCGGCGGCGAAATGGTGCCGCATATCAAAGTCGAAGATAAGCTCCACGAACTCGCGGGAGCGAGCGAACAGATGTTTGTTGTGACCGCCGTTCCGGATGAGCGAAAAGGCGAACGCCTCATGATCTTGCATACCCTTCCGGAAGATAAGTTGAATGAAGTGCTTGCGCTGCTCGCGAAATGTGACTTGCCCGCGCTCTGGAGGCCTCGTCCGGATCAATTTCTGCACGTGGAGAAATTACCCTACCTCGGCACCGGAAAACTGGATTTGCGTAAAGCGCGTGAGCTTGCGCTGGAAGTCGCAAAACCTGCATGAACGCCGGCGCAGCATTCCCTTGGCGGCGCCTGGTCTGGCGCCTTGCCCTGACTCTACTCGCGCTGGCAATCTGGTTCTGGACGCAATCGCTGATTGCGCAGCGGGCCGTGCCTGCCTCCGGAGTAGGCGATGCTCTTCAGACCTGGACGGCAGGCCTCAATTTCTACTTTTATCATTCCCCCTCCGCCGCCAACGCGCTTCTGATTCTTAGTTCCGCATTGATCGACGGGCTGGGCATTTTCCTGCTTGCCAGGTGGCTCTTTGGGCCCAGCGTGCGCCCGTTCCTGGGACTTGTCCTCTTGCTCGGTCTGCGGCAAATCATGCAAGCCATTTGCGCGCTTCCCCCGCCTCCAAACATGATTTGGCACTATCCTGGATTTCCCTCGTTGCTTGTGACCTACAACGTGGGCAACGACTTTTTCTTCTCTGGGCACACCGCGATCGCGGTCCTTGGGAGTATCGAGCTGGCAAAGTTAGGAAAGTGGTGGCTCACATCCCTGGCCGTGGGAATCATCCTGTTTGAGATTTCCGCGGTCCTGATCCTGCGAGCGCATTACACCATGGACGTGTTCACGGGGCTGCTTGCGGCCATCGTAGTGGCGCAGTTTTGCAGCGGTATTTCCCCGCGCATCGATGCCTGGCTGTCACCCGGAAACTGACTTACTGAGACCTTCGGTCATTCATAGCGAAGGGCCACAATGGGATCGACGCTCATGGCCCGCCTCGCGGGAATGTAGGTCGCCGCGAGCGCCACCATCATCAGCAAAGTCCCCACCGCCGCAAACGTGAATGGATCGGTGGCACTTACTCCGTATAAAAGGCCCGCCATAAGGCGGGTCAAACCCAGCGCGGCCACCAGGCCAATCGATAGACCCACAGAGGCCATTTTTATGCCTTCGCCCAGGACCAGGCGCAGCACGTCCACTCGTTTCGCCCCAAGCGCCAGTCGCACGCCGATCTCCTGCGTACGCTGGCCGACGAGGTAGGAAACCACTCCGTAGATGCCAATGGATGCCAGTCCGAGCGCGAGCGCGGCAAACACACCGAGCAAAATCATCGAGACCCGGCGCGTAGCGAGCGACGCGGAAATTGCTTCGTCCATCGTCTCGGCCCCGTACATGACGTGCTCGCCGCTGAGCTTCCGTATCGAGGCTCGCAGGGAGTCCGTGATAGCCGGGGTATTGGGATCGAACCGCACCAGCGCGCCGGTGCCGCTCCACGATGATGCATCCATTGCCTCGTCAGGAAGCTGCATGTAAGGAAAGTAGAGCTGAGCGCGCAAGGACTCCGTGTCGTCGGTGTCGAGCCCCCACTGCTTCACATGCCCTACAATTCCGATGATTTCTGCGCGCCCTCCTTTGTTTTGCAGAAAAACATGCTGACCGATAGGATCCTGCCCTGGAAAATATTGTTTCGCGAAAACGTCGTCAACAACGATGACGTGAGGGGCCTTTTCATTGTCCTGGGCGGTGAGGAACCTGCCGCGCTCGAGCGGAATCTTCATCAATTTCAGGTAGTCTTCTTGAACCACGTAACTTAGCGCCCAACTCATATCGTTTTCGCTTTGCGGTTTTGGCTTTCCCTCAATCCAGAAGAGATCTTCATCGTCGAATTGTAGAGGAATCGCCCCCCACGATAGCGATGACGCGGTAACTCCGGGAACGGACGCGAGTGCGTCGTTCAGTTGGCGCAGTGCGGCGCGAGCCGCGTCGGGGCCTCCGCCGTTCGCTGAGGGAGGCAAAGCAACGCCGAACGTCAGAACATTGTGGGGATCGAAGCCCGGGTTCACGCTCCACAGAGCGCCGAGACTGCGAATCATCAGTCCTGCAGCGACCAGCAGCACCAGGGCCATCGCCACCTCCGCGACGACCAGAGCTCCCTGCGCGCGGTGGCGGGAACCGCTGCCGCTCCGGCCGCGTTCCTTCAACGCGTCATGCACATTTGCCCGCGTAGATTTGAATGCGGGAGCCAAACCAAAAAAAATCCCGCATCCCAGTGAAATAAGCAGGGTAAAAATTAGAACGTGCGAGTCCAGCGCAACTTCTCCGGAGCGAGGGAGGGTACGCGGCAAGGCTCGCAGCGCCGCCTGTGTGCCCCACCCCGCCAGCAGAAGGCCTAGTGCCCCTCCCGCGATCGAAAGCAAAATACTCTCCGTGAGGAGTTGACGAAGTAGCCTTCCCTGGCTGGCGCCGAGCGCGGCGCGGATCGCGAATTCGCGTGTGCGTCCGGTGGAACGCGCAATCGTCAGATTGGCAATATTCACGCAACCAATCAGCAGGACAAAGCCGACCGCGGCAAGCAGGACCAGCAGAAAAAGTTGCAAGTCCCCGACCATCGTTTTCTTCAAGGAAATTAAAGCCGCTCCGATGCCCTTGTCGGCGTCAGGATAAGCCGCGGCCAGTCCCTGTGTGACTGCCTGCATATCCGCACGCGCCTGCGCAATCGATACGCCGGGCTTCAGCCGTCCTATCCCATGTATGCCGAGGCCGGCGCCTCGCTTGGGAAGCAGCGGATTGCTCCACTGGCCGAGCGGAACGTACAAGTCCACGTTTTGGAAACTTCCAAGACCCAGGTTAAAACTGGCGGGAATCACGCCTACGATCGTGTAACCCTTGCCATCTAGTTTGAGGGTTTTCCCTACCGCATCCGGGGCGGAGCCGAATTTTCTCTTCCATAGCCCGGCTGTAATCAACGCAATCGGCGCGGCACCAATCTCGTCTTCCCCGTGAACAAACGACCGTCCAATCACGGGATGCACACCGAGCACGGTGAAAAGATCAGAGGTGATAAGCATGGCTCGCACCTGTTCGGCGTCTCCGAGCCCGGTCAGATTGTAGGAGTATGGTCGATACGCGGCCATGGAAGAAAAGGTGTGATTATCTTTCTGCCAGTCGCGAAAATTCGGAAAGGAGATCGAACCAGTCGCAAAGTTCGGTTTGCTTTCGGCCACCCAGACGAGCTGATCGGGATGCGGATAGGGCAGCGGATTGAACAGCACGCCGTTTACGACCGAGAACAGCGCTGTGTTCGCTCCTATGCCCAGCGCAAGAGTCAGTATGGACACCAGCGCAAATCCCGGTGACTTCGCGAGCATCCGCAATCCAAAACGCACATCCAGCATGAGTCGCTCTACCGATGCCCAGCCCCACATCTCTCGCGTGACTTCCTTGATCAGACTGACGTTACCCAGCTCTCTCCGGGCCGCGCTGCTGGCTTCCTCTGGTGTTCCTCCTCGGTCTGCGTGGTCCTTGGCTGCCATCCGCAAATGGCTCTGAAGTTCTTCGTCCAGTTCGCGCTCACGTTTCTGACGATTCCAGAAAGAAAAGGTCATGCTTGGATCTCCTTCTTCGCGGCATTCAGCACGCCGGCGATGGCATCCGAAACCTGCGCCCAGCGCGAACGCTCGGATTCGAGCTGCTTCTTGCCGTTGGCCGTCAAGTGGTAGACCCTAACGCGCTGCTTGTTCTCGGACAGTTTCCATTCCGCGGAGATCCATTTCTGGCGCTCAAGCCGGTGCAAGGCCGGGTAAAGGGATCCCGTATCAACTTGCAGGATGTCGCCGGAATTGTTGCGGATCGAGAGGCTGATGCCATACCCGTGTTGCGGCCCCCAGCGCAGTGTTTGCAGGATGAGCAGATCGAGTGTTCCCTGGAGCAGTTCGATGCGGTTCTGATAACGCATTGCAATAATCACCTCGGGATGTAGATGTTCTACACCCAAAGCATGTAGAATGTCTACCTCTTTAAGGAGCGCAGCCGCTTTGCCAAAACCCGTCTGCTTGTAACTGTTTTACATTCAATAACTTAACTAGCATGGACAGGATGCTCCCCCTCGCCAGTAACTCTTGGTCCACTCATCCAGCTTCTGGCATTGAGGCTAGTGGCAGCCGGTGCTACGGTTTTAATTACTTGGTGGTGAACAATTATGATTCGTTTAAGGCCGTTCTTTATTTCGTTCGTTTTCGCTCTCGCGCTTCTCGTTTCCCCGTCTCGCTTTGCCTGGGGGCAAAGTCCAGCCGCACAAGCGGCTCCTCTCAAGATCGGCTATCTCATGGACTCTCTTAAGGTCGAGCGGTGGCAAACCGATCTGGACAGTTTTCAGAAACGCGCCAGGGAATTGGGGGCTGAAGTTCTCGTGGAGACGGCGGAAGGCGACGACGACCTGCAGCTCCAACAGTCTGAGAAGTTGATGGATGAGGGAGCGAAAGTTCTCGTCCTCGTCGCGCATGATTCAGTCAAGGCCGCTCGCATCGTGAACACGGCGAATGCCAGGCACATTCCCGTACTTTGCTATGAACGTATGGTCCGCAAGAGCAATATCAGTTTTTTTGTCGGCACAAACGCCGAACTGATCGGCCAACTGCAGGCTTCCTGGCTCGCTCGGCTGGCCCCGAAAGGAAACTTCGTGTTGATCGGTGGCTCTCCGGCGGACAACAATGCCCAGGCTCTTCGCCAGGGGCAGATGCAGGTTCTGAAACCATACGTCGACCGTGGCGACATCAAAATCGTGAGCGATTCCTGGGCAAAGGATTGGGATCCGGCGGAAGCCTACGCGATCATGTCCGAGGCTATTGTTTCCACCAAAGGCAATATTGCTGCCGTGGTCGCCTCCAATGATGGGACCGCGGGCGGCGCAATTCAGGCTCTGGAAGAGCATAAGTTGGCCGGAAAGGTCCTTGTGTCCGGCCAGGACGCGGATCTCGCCGCAATCATCCGGGTTCTGGACGGCACACAGACGATGACGGTCTATAAGCCGGTAAAGGAGCAGGCAAAATTAGCCGCGCAAGCTGCCGTGGATTTAGCCTCGGGCACTTCGGTCAAGAACGCTATTTCCATAGCTGACGGAGAGCGCACCGTTCAGGCTATCTATCTGACTCCAGTCGTGGTTACCAAGGACAATGTAATGCAAACGGTCATCAAGGACGGCTTCCAAAACCTTGAGACTATCAAAAAGAGTTTGCCTAAAGAAAAGTGGCCGGACTGAGTTTTAAACAAGGCTCAGTCACATCCGTCCACGTTGAAATCCCCGGAAGCTCGTCGAAGAAGTGCAGCAGCCTGGAGAAATGCCCGGCCCGCCACCCATTGTGCCTTCAAGCCAAACTCTTTAGAACTTGACGCCCCAGAAACTAGCGTCCGGCTTAACCAGCTCGAGCCCGACATCCCACGCTTCATGATCGCGCCAGACGACCTGTGCTTCCGTCGTGCGCCCGCTCGTTGGGTTGATTAGACGAACGCGCTTGTGAAGAGGAAGCCCTGCACCTACAACCGCCAAACAGCCAGACTTGCTTATATCTACGGTGACCCCATTAGCGCGCTGTTGTTGTGCGCCCTCTTCCCATTCAACCTGAAATTTCACACGAGAAACAATACGCTGGTGAGTGCGTAGCTTCTCCCATCTTTCTTGAAGTGCCTTACCGGAAGGAATGCTGACGATGCTTCCCGCAGTTTCGGTGGCCATACCTGACCTCGCAGCGTGTGGGTTTTAAACTTGGCCGGGTCCAGCAAAAACCAGAGTATTTCTGCGAACCGGCGCAGTCAATAGTACTTTCACAGTGTTTGATGCGTTCCCGAGCGCAAGCGTGTCCGTTCGTCAGCATCGGATGACCTGAAGGACATCAATCGCGACCCCGTCTAATCGTCAGAAAACACAAGCGTTAGACCAGTTTGAAGTCAATACCTGGCTTTGCGTTCTCTTTTTCTTCTCTGAAAGTTTTATCGGATCGCAAGAATCTGCTTCACTTGATCCGAATACTTGCTAGCGGAAAAACGAATGCAAAAAAGGAAGTTCGCGAGTGCCAGAACGTGGTAGGTTGTCTGCAGCCAGTTCGCGTCCTGCGAACGCAATTTGGAGGTTCGATCATGTCAAGGGAAGAAAATCCCGCCTGTCGTTCCCGTCGCTCGTTTTTGCAGGTTTCCGCAGCCGCCGCAGCCGTAGCGGCAGGTCTGCGAATCGTTACTGAACCAATGCTTGCCGCCGCGGCAGAACCGCGTCCTCACCCGAAGGATGCCGTGCTGATCAACGCCAATGAGAACCCGCTGGGCCCTTGCGGCGTGGCGTGCGGCGCGGTGAATGAAGTCGCGTCCCAGGGTGGACGCTACTCGATGTGGATGACCGACGACTTGGAAAAAACATTTTCCGCCATGGAAGGGCTCAAGCCTCATTACCTTCGCGCCTTCCCCGGTTCGAGCGAGCCGCTGCACTTTTCCGTACTGGCTTTCACCTCTCCTACGAAGAGCTACGTCACCGCTGATCCGGGTTATGAAGCCGGCACATTTGCTGCAAAAAAATCCGGCGCGCGCGTGGTTAGAGTGCCTCTGACCAAAACGTATTCTCACGACGTGAAGGCCATGTTGGCCGCTGCACCCGATGCAGGCGTCTTCTATATCTGCACGCCGAATAATCCGACCGGCACGCTCACCAGCCATTCGGACATCGAATTCCTTCTGGCCCACAAGCCAAAAAACTCGGTACTGCTCATTGATGAAGCCTATATTCATTTCTCCGATGGTTCTTCGGCCATCGATCTCGTCAAAGCGGATCAAGACGTAGTGGTTTTGCGCACGTTCTCGAAAATCTACGGCATGGCGGGGCTGCGCTGTGGTTTTGCCATCGCCAAGCCGAGCCTGCTGGAAAAAGTCGCAGCGTTCTCCGGTTGGAACGCCATGCCCATCACCGCCGTGGCCGCGGCGACGGCAAGCTTGAAAGATGCGCAGCTCGTTCCCGAGCGCAAACAGATCAACGCGAAGATTCGCGAGGCGACCTTCGAGTGGCTCTCCAAGAATGGCTATTCCTTCGTGCGCTCGGAGTCCAACTGCTTCATGCTCGAGACCAAGCGCCCGGCAAAAGAAGTTATCGCCGCGATGGGTGCGCAAAATGTTTTTATCGGGCGGCCCTGGCCAGTGTGGCCGACGCACGTTCGCGTTACTGTCGGAACGCAACCGGAAATGGAAGCTTTCCAGGCCGCTTTCGAGCGGGTCATGAAAAACCCGTCAGCCGCGCTGCATCTCGCTTCGCCGGTTAATCTTGCGGCCGATTTGGATGGCTTGCGGATTCCCGAGTCCGTCTGACCATTCGCGCAAAACAGCGAGAGTTCTAATTCCCGCCGGCATCTTGCAGTACTGCGTTTACTTCCGGCGGCACGATGCCCAGATTCACATAAATGGGGCGGATGACCTGCCGCACGGCCTTTAGCCGCGTGAAAAACCAAACCGCGCCCGCAAGGCAGCAAACGCCGCTGACCATCACTGTGCGCGTGGCGCCAATCGCGTGGGCGAGCGCGCCAGCCAGCAAACTCCCGAAGGGCGCCATACCAACGAACGCAGCCGTGTAGTAGCTCATCACGCGTCCGCGCTTGTCTTCCTCCACGATGGTTTGAATGATCGTATTGCTCGCTGCCATTTGCTGCATCATGCCGAAGCCGCAAATCGCCAGAAGCAGGAGGGAGAGCCAGAGATATCGAGAAAATCCGAAAAGAATCAAGCCAATTCCGAATAGCCCCGAGGAGATCGGAATCATCTTGGTCAATCCGCGAACGCTGCCGCGGAGTGCAAGAGAATACGCGGAGACGAGCGCGCCAATACCGACCGCTCCCATCAGAAAGCCGTATGTGTGCGGGCCACCGTGAAGTATGTTGATGGCGAAAACGGGCATGAGCACGGTGAAGGGCCAGCCCATCAAACTGATGAGTCCAAAGAGCAGGAGAATGGTGCGAATGGGCGTCGATTTCGAGACGTATTCCCAGCCTTCCTTGAGTTGTTGAAACATCGGCACGGCAACACGCGCGGTCATGAACGGAGCTAGGCGCATCATCAATAGCGAAGCGATGACGGCGAGATAGCTGAGGCCGTCGATCAGGAAACAATAGCCGGTGCCGAAGAGCGCGATAATGACGCCAGCCAGCGAAGGGCCGACAAGTCGCGCCAGATTCACCATGGAAGAATTCAGCGCGATGGCGTTGCCTAAGTCCTGCCGGTCTTCGACCATCTGGACCATGAAGGCCTGACGGCCGGGCATGTCGAACGCGTTGATGGCGCCTTGAAACGCGCTGAGCCCGATGATTTCGTAAATGGTGATGCGGCCGCTCAGGGTCAGAGCGGCAAGCGCGAGCGATTGCAGCATGGCGAGGACCTGCGTGACGACGAGGACTTTCTGGCGGTCCAGTCGATCGACCCATACACCCGCAAACGGTGCAATCAGAAACGTGGGAATCTGGCCTGCGAATCCCACGACGCCGAGGAGCAGCGCCGAACTCGTTAGCTTGTAGACGAGCCAGGCCGTGGCGATGCGCGTCATCCACGTGCCGATCAGCGAAATGCTCTGGCCGGTGAAAAAGAGACGGAAGTTGCGATGGCGCAATGCCCTCCAGACGCGACCGACGCCCGGTTTGCCTTCGGTCGTGTTTTTTAATTCGTTGGGAGTTGTACTCAGATCGTTGTCCCTGGCCGAGGAGTTAGTGAAATTCCATTTTAGATGGATGCGAGGCGGCGCGGCAGGGGTAAGTAGGCGGGTGTGTGGACAAAAGTGGGCGAGGGAAGGGCGTAATGAAATGAAGGGGGGATACGCCACCCCGGGTGTTTTGCGCAAAGAGTGCGCAAGTGATTGAAACAGCAGGAGATAGTGTTTTACGGAGTGCAAAAGAGTGCGGAACAGTATCAAACGAAAGGAGATAAGTGTCGGAGGAGGGACAAGAAGGGGGCTGGTGCAAGCGAAACATAGCGAATGGTAGCGCGGGATTGAATTACTGTCAAGGTACAGTACTGTAGTTTTATCATTCGACGTGAGACGGGGAAGTGGAGTGGACGGAAGGAGTTGGCGGGAATTTAAGAGTTTGGTGAGACGAATTACGTCAGACTCGGGGCGCCGGAGCTTTATCTGGATTCTAGTTGGTCGGCCGGAACGCGAAAGACGCCTTTGATGTTCGACAGATCCCGGACGCAGATTTGAATGTGGGTTTTCTCGTAGAAGCCGGCAGTCTGGTAAATAGGCTTCCCTTCAAAAAAGACGCCTCGAACAGATTCAAAGGGTTTCTTGCCGCCCTTCTTATTGATCTCGTGGATGTGGTTAATGACGGCGCAGTCAAGCCGACGCTGGAGAAGATCCTCTCCGCCGTAATTTTTCGGCATGGAAAGATGGCTCTCGTGAACATAGTTCTCGAACATCAGGTACGCGGCCTTAACAAATTCGATGCCAGCTGTGGATGCCAAGTCGAGGCAATAGCCCATATCGATGATGGCCCCGACAACGTATGGCTCCGAGATCCGGTTGGGGGGATCTTTTCGGAACCTCTGAAGATGTTTCGCCCAATCCAACGCTCTTGCTGGGTTCGATTCCCAGAAATAGACGCCGGACCCTAACCAATCGTAGTCATTCTCGCTTATCTGAAACGGCTTGTTTTGCAGAAGATTCTCAGCAACGGCACGGTCGCATCCGTGATAGCCGAGGACAAACGAAGAAGTAAGCTCGTGCACCTAACTCTGGGCTTTGACGGGGATTTCGACAGGACGGTAGTGTTCGGTCAGTTCTCCGGATTCGGTATAAAATCCCGCATCGACCAGAAACTTACGCTTCTGCTCCGGAGACGGGTTCGCTTGCCGAACGCGCTCAATTGTTTCGAGGAACTCTTTTAGCTGTTTTTCGCTCATGGCAATCGCTCTAACTTACCCTCCAAGTTTACGCGATTAGACAGGGTAAGACAACGGAAAGAACCGCGATGGTGTGCTGAAGAGGATTTGTAAGATAGCTTGATTCGAATTAGACACGTGGAAGTCAAAAGGATGGAAGGAGTGGCGGAAATTTGCGAGTTTGTTGAGACAGAATTGTGGAAAAAGAGAGCCGGTGGTGGGCCGTGAGAAATGGGCAGTGAGTAGTGGAAGGTGAGTGGCCATCGGCCCCCATCCTGGCAGAAAGCAAGGCTGGGCCACACCGAAGTTAAGACATGGCACCCGCTGGCTGTCATCGGGGTAGGAATACAAATCTACTAGGCTTCTTAATGAAAATTTAGATATGAAACATTTCTTGGCGAGGATGTCCGAGTTTTAGTTGATTGCAGCGACTCTCGACGTTCGGCACTGTAAGTCTCCCCGCAAACAAGTTCAAGCGACTTCTACTGTCCGAACCTCCTTCTGCGGAAGGCGCGACGGATTCAGGCGCTCCTTGAGCAA
>DATJXZ010000085.1:0-34744 GCA_035499815.1 Candidatus Solibacter sp.
TTGCTCAAGGAGCGCCTGAATCCGTCGCGCCTTCCGCAGAAGGAGGTTCGGACAGTAGAAGTCGCTTGAACTTGTTTGCGGGGAGACTTACAGTGCCGAACGTCGAGAGTCGCTGCAATCAACTAAAACTCGGACATCCTCCTTTGCTTGTTCGGAGTCGACTGCGCTTGGCCCACACCCTTCGCTAAAATGCATCCGTGCAAGCCACCCGCCACTCGCACACCAATGCATTCCCCGCGATAACCTGCTTCTGCTTAGCAAGTTATCAGGCCCCGGCAACTACTAAATAGTGTTCCTTTAGAATTTGTTATCTAGGTTTACATAGCAAAGCGAACACAAACATTCCACAAACTGAATTTCTCCTCGTCTCGCGACGCGCCCCTATTAACGTCGACTCCGCTAGCTTGGGTTCGTGCACACGTATCCTCAACTCCGAATAACTTCGGCAGCTGCAGTCGATAAGATGCACTAAAAAAAGAAAGGCCGCCGGGGCAGCCTCTCTTTTTTGTTTTTCTATCTTCGTGGGCTTGCCGGTTAGAAGGAATATTTCAGCATGATCTTGATCTGGCGCTGCCCGGTAATTGTAGAATACACATCTCCGAATCCGCCGTCTCCCGGGGTTGTGGACGGGCCAATCGCCAGGTCAAGGTTGGGCAGATTTTGGTTCGCATGATTCAACGCATTGAAAAAATCAGCGCGAAGGGTCAGTTGCTGACCCTCTAGCTTCTTGAAGGGGATCGGGATCACTCGCGAAACCGATGTGTCCCAGAACCAATCGCCTGGACCGATATAAGTGTTACGCCCAACATTACCAAGCGTTCCGGATGGCGCTGCTATGTACCTGTTAAAGTCTCCCAGAGGCAGGCTGGCATCGGCGACGTTGGGGCGATCATCGCCTGAGTTCAGGTCCAGGCTCGTATCCGAACCAGTATTTATGGTCCCGGGAATTCCGCTTTGGACGGTCAGGATTCCCGACCACTGCCAGTGTCCCGTCACGGCACGGAGAGCCTTCATGCCCAAGCTGTCGCCGTGGTTGTACGGAACTTCCCACACATACGCCATGACGAAGCGCTGCCTCCGGTCATACGCTGAAAGACCTCGGTCACTCGATTGATTGAGCGGATCTGCTGACGTGGAAGTTAGCGTTCCAGCCAGCGTGAAGACTTCCGAGCCATCATCGATCAGCTTTGAATAGGTGTAAGCGGCTCGCAGGAGCAGACCACGGCTGATCCTGCGCTCCAGCGTGAACTGTCCTCCGTGATAGATGGAGTCTCCACCGTTCGTTCTCACAATGATCGACCCCTGCGCAGGAATCAGTCTCACGTCATTCACGCCGGGGTTGAATTGTTGATTGACGAAGAGGTGCTCTCCACGCGTCCCCACATACGCAGCTGTGAAGATGAAGTTGCCGGGCAACTCTCTCTGCACATTCAGGTTCCATTGAACGGTCAATGGGCTCCGGAGGTTGCTTGAGATGGAGTCGACCGTCGCAAGAGGATTCAGCGTGGATGTGACGGAATTCAACAATCCGCTCGAATTCGCAAGCCCTCTGCCGCCATTCTCCAAAGACGTACCTGTAAGAGTCCCCCCCACTGCGTTTGGCGAAGTCCCTCCCGTATTGTCCAAAATATTGGTGAAGAGGCTGTCATAGAACATACCGTATCCGCCCCGGATGACTGTCTTGCCATCACCCAGGAATCGCCCCCAAAAGTGCGGCGTATATGCAAACCCGATTCGGGGTGCAAAATTGTTCCTGTCGGGTTGCTGCTTTGCCGAAAACTCGTTCGGAAATATCCCTCCATCCAGCCCAAACCCCAGACCAGGTTGGACGGAAGGATAAAGCAATACGTTTTCCGGCGTTCCCAAATATTCGTACCGTAATCCGAGCGTAAAGGTCAGATTGTCCTTCACGCGAAATACATCCTCTGCATAGGGGGCGTAAGTCGTTACGAACGGTTGAAGCACAGGGCTGCCGAACACTTTGGAGACAGCTCCGCTGGGCCCCGTGAAATCATCTATGAAGTTCGCCAGAGCCGTGCAGCCTCCGTTGGGATTAAACGTACTTGGAGCCAGGCCGCAATTGTCCGCATCCGTGGACCTGCCACTTGTGTAAGCAATCGTTCCCCGCGAATTGAAGGGGATGGAGTCGACGACGGAAAGATGATTTACATCAACTCCTGCTTTGAGCGTATGTCGGCCAACCGTATACGTGAAGGCATCCTGGTACTGGAAGGACTTATGTGCTCGGCCCTGCGGTAAGTTGGAGGGAAATCCAAGCGTTGGGAACGTGGCGCCACCGCCGCTGAGATTTGCAATGCTGACGGCCGAGTGCTGAGATAGCGGATTAGCTATTGTCGCCGCGGTCGGACCAAAAATAAACCCGATGTTCGTATAGGAAGCCCTCAGTTCATTCAAGGCCTTCGTTGAAATCGTGTGCGTCCACATGACTGCAACGCTTTGGGAAGGACCACCCTGGAGTGAATCAAATGGCTGCAATTGATTCGGAAAATTGAACAAATCCGGAGAAAGCGAACTATCATCGCGGTAATAGCGCGCTGTCAGCATATCCTTGTCCGTTGCGTTGTAATCCAGGCGTACATCCCATTGGCGGTCGTTTGCGACTTCCGCGATCCCGGAACGCTGTACCGATCCAAATTCAATCGATCCGCGATCCGGTCCCGTGGGCGTCGCCGTCCCAATCGGAATGTCTTTTATTACCGATGCTGTATTCGAGGCCGTCAGCCCGCCAAATGAAGCAATTAAGTACTCCACGTTGGGATTTGGCTCAAGCGCTTGCAACTCACTTAAGCCTGTGGCTGTCGGGGCAAAAATCGGATTCCCGTTGTTTGTCGAACGGGTGCGATCCCATTGCGATGATCCGAATACAAATAATTTGTCGCGCTTGATCGGGCCGCCGAACGCAAAGCCAAATGTATTCTCAACGCTTACCGGATGACAATCTTGTGCGGCCTCGCAACCGAAGAACAGGCTGTCGTGCGCGGCGGATGCCAGGTCCGAATTCGTGGCCAACTCCCATGCCGACCCATGAAAATTGTTCGTTCCGCCCTTGTAAATGATGTTCGTTACCGACCCGCCGCCACGCCCGAACTGTGCAGAGTACGCGTTTGTGAGCACCGTTACCTCGCCGATCGCTTCGAGATTCGATGGCTGAAAAGCTTGTCCGGCAATCGAGTTGTCGTTGTCATCCTGGCCGTCGATCAGAAAGTTGTTCGCGCGGGGCCGCGAGCCGTTCACCGAAAAATTCACCCCGTTGCTTATGCCGCGGCCATTTCCATCCTGCACCCCCGGTTCCGTCAGGACGAGCGCGGCTGGATTCAGACTGTTAATTGGCAATTCATGAACGTCCGTGCTCGTGAGGTTCGCGCTCAGGTCGCCGGACTGCGTCTGAAGTTCTTGCGCGCTTGTCGCTTCCACTAGGACCGTGGCGTTCTGTCCTGCCAATTCCAAGGTCCCATTCGCAGTGGCCGTCAGCGAGGCCTTGACATCAATTCCCGAAATTTTTAAGTCCGAAAAACCCGCCATTTTCACTGTAACCGAATATTTGCCGGGAATCAGCGCCTCCACCCGGTAGGATCCAGAGGCGTCTGTACTGACTACGCGAGGTTCACCGCCACGATCAGTGCTCGTGATCTCCACTGTGGCACCAGAGACAGCAGCCCCGGTCTTATCCAGAATCACACCGGCGATTGTGCCATTACTGGTCTGCCCGAATCCGGGCATCACCGCCAAACTCAGCAATATTAATGCCAACAGCGATACCAATCCTGGCATCCCAGCAAAGCTGGAGCGCCTTGAATTAGAACTCTTCATAAATCTCGCCCCCATGAGTTTTCGTCTTCTAGCCAACGAATCGGTTTGACAGAAACCGACTTTGACTCCTAAGCCATGCAAGAGGGGGCCCAATCTAAGAAATCTCGTCTTAATCTCAATTTATCGGTTAATTGGTTTATTTTCATTGGACATCATCAACGCCCGGACAGGCCCCCAAGAGGTGATAATCCATTCTTTTGTATCTGCGACCGCCAGAATTCCATAAACTAAATCTTCGCTCGACATAGGTTTTATTTTGGCGAATAGTATAAATGTACTATTCCTTCGCACACGGAACTCCATAAGTATCAAAGAGCTTTCCAATTTACTCTATATAGTAATATAAGTAGAATTAACAAAACTGGCCCACAATCCCCGCTATACCTGCGGAGAACACCGGGGCCGGCGTGACCAGGCTGACCACTAGATGGCCACCGGACGAAAAGTCGTAAAAGTGGCCAGGGTGGACGTAGACTCCCTTGGTGGCTAGCAATTCGAGCGCAAGGTCCTCATCCGACCGTGTCACAGGGACTCGAATCACGGCATTCCATCCGCCTTCCAACTCCAGGCGTGTGCAAGTTCTCTGCCCGGCAAGTTGCCTGTCCAATTCAGCGAGATTCCCTCTGACACGTGCCAGCAACTGTTTCTGAAACGAGTGCCGTTGGCCCAATAGCTGTGGGAGCGCAAGTTGAATCGGAGCGTTCATCGAGAGATAGGTATCGGCTATTATCTCGAGCCGCGCCAGTGCCTCTAGTTTGCTGGCGCCGTCTCCGCCGACGACCAGCCACGCCGCCTTCATCTGTGGCAGGCCGCAAATCTTTGAGATTCCGCTCAGTGTGAACCTAAGAGCGCTCCCATTTGCCGCGAAGCTCGACGGGCGTGGCTCATTCAGCGAATAATCCAAAAACACTTCATCCGCGATAATTGCAATTTCCCGCGCCTCGCAAATTTCGTTCAGCCTCTGCATCTCTTCCAGCTTGCAAAAATGCCCCGTTGGGTTATTCGGATGTACCACGATCGCTCCGCGCGTTCGTGGCGTGATTGCATTCTCCAGAGATTGAAAATCGATCTGCCATCCATAGTCATAAATCAGTGGATACCGAACCAGCCGTACGTCCTGGATATCCGACAGGAATTCACACAACGGATAGCTTGGCTCGGGGATTAGGAGTTCATCGCCCGGATCGCAGAGCGTTCGAAATACGAAGGAGTACGCTTCGCTCGTACTCGTCGTCAGAAAAATATCTTCTGTTGAAATGATTGCTCCGTGTTCCGCGTAATATTCACGGACGGCGTCTCGCGCCGCAGGCAATCCCCGCGGGTTCGTTTCATATTTCAGCACTGCTGGATTTCGAAGAGCGTTCAGGATTGTCTCTTCGTCGTATTGGAATCCGCACTCCGTGGGATTTGAGATCGTCAAATCGATGAGCCGCTTCCCCGCCGCCCGGTGGGCGTCAAGCGCGGCGCTAAGACGATTCGGTGCCAAATTCCAGTTTGTCCGCTTTGCAAACATGAGCTCGCCAATGTCAGGAAGCAATGCCGCGTGCAGGGCTGGCATCGTGATGGCCGGCGGTCACGAATTCCGCGACGGTTTCGGCAACCCGGGCGATTTGTTCCAGCCGCAGCTCCGGATACATGGGCAGAGAAATCACTTCCTTCGCGGCATGCTCCGCATGAGGAAAATCGCCGGCTTTATAGCCGAGCGCGGCGTAAAGAGGCTGAAGGTGGAGCGGCATCGGATAGTAAACCGCGCTGCCGATATTTCGCGCGCTCAGAGCGTCTTGAAGCGCGTCGCGCTGCTCGACACGAATCGTATATTGGTGGAAAACATGTTGGTAATTTTCTGGAACGAGCGGCGGCGCAATTCCGGGGATGCCCAGCAGCAATTTTCCGTAAGCGGCCGCGTGAGCCTGGCGCGCGCTTTGCCATTCCCGCAAATGCCGCAGCTTTACGCGAAGAATGGCCGCCTGTATTTCATCCAGACGGCTGTTCCAACCCGCCTCACTGCTTACGTACTTCGCCGTCTGTCCGTGATTGCGCAGAGTTCGCAAATGCGCAGCCATTTCGCTCGAATTGGTGACGATCATTCCCGCGTCGCCATATGCTCCCAGATTTTTCGTGGGGTAAAAACTCATGCAAGCCACATCACCCAACGAACCCGTCGGGCGGCCTTTATAGGTTGCGCCGATGGATTGCGCGTTGTCCTCGATGACAGGCAGGTTTCTCTCCCGCGCAAAATGGAGAATCGGATCCATGTCGGCAGAGAGGCCATACAAGTGGACCGCGATGATCGCTTTCGTTTTCGGCGTCACGCGCCGCGCCAGCGTCGATGGATCGATGTTGTAGGTGTCCGGGCGAATATCGGCAAAGACCGGTTTGGCGCCGATCGCACTGACTGCGCTTCCGGTGGCCACGAAAGTGAATGGCGGAATGACGACTTCATCGCCGGCGTGAACGCCGCAAGCGCGCAATGCAAGAATCAGCGCATCCGTACCCGAGGCAACGCCAACTCCGTGCGAGGCGCCGCAAAGCTGTGCGATTTCCGATTCGAGTCCGCCGCCTTCGTTGCCGAGAATAAAGTGCTGCGACGCCAGCACGTTCTCAATCGCAGCGCGAATTTCTTTTCCAATCGCGGCATATTGAGCGGCGAGATCCAGCTGCGGCACGGCCGCCGTCGAGGAAGAGCTTTGCGTTTGTGCGCTCATGCGGACGGTGGATTCCTTCATTTACCGAAATAGAGAAGCGCAAACAGAAAAATCCAGAGCCCATCCAGAAAGTGCCAGTAGTAAGAGACGACTTCGGCGGCAACAGAACGCGAAACGCTGGCGTTCTGAAATTTCCGGAAGGCCACAAAGAGCAAAGCGCAGACGCCACCGAGCAGATGCAAACCATGAAGCGAGGTAAAAATGTAAAAAAAGCTGCTGGCTTGGGTGGTTGAGACGTACAAGCGTTCGTCAACAAGCTGGCGCCAGGCAATGAGCTGGCCAATCAAAAAAAGCACTCCCAGGACGGTGGCGCCAGACCAGAGTTTGCGAAATTTCGGAACGTCGGCGAGCGTGAGGCGGCGCCGGGCCATCTCGATGATCACGCTGCTGGAGATCAGGACCGCGGTGTTGAACCACAGGATGGAAGGCAGGCGCAGCGGCAGCCAGTTGCGGTTTGTGGCCCGCAGAAAAATGAAGGCCCCGACCATGGCCATGAAGAACATGAAGATGGAGATCATGGCAATCACAATCGCGGTAGCGTAGCGGCGCGAGGGCGGCACGTTTGGCCCGGGCCGCCGGCCGCTGTCGCCGCCGTCATCGCCACCGGCAGGCGGAGTTATGCCTCCTCCGCCGCCACCGATGTCTTCGATGATCAGCTCGATGTCTTCAACGATGGATGTTCCGGGCATGAGAACCTTTCCTACTTCTCCTCAGCGAATGCACCTGCCGCCAAGTTCCTCCGCGTCGCATGTTCGGGAGGCTTGGGAGCAACATTCTGCGGCGTGACGGAAACATTCGCAGCGGAATACGGGCCGAATTCGTACGCGCCACGGTAAACAACCGGAGCGGCCGGGCCAAAATTTTCGAATGGTGGCGGAGACGAAAGGCACCACTCGAGAGTTGCGGAGCGCCAGGGATTGGCATCGTGGATTTTTTTACCGCGCGATAGAGTCCACACAAAATTGTAAAGAAAAAGAAATTGCGCGGCGACAGTCAAAATAGTGGCGACTGTAACAAAAGTGTGGAGCGACGAGGCGAACGGGCCGAAGGCAGCGGCAGCACCGGTTGTGCCGCGCGAGTGAGCCATGAGGCCCAGCCAATGCATCGGCATGAAGATGCAGTAGACGCCCGCGAATGTAAGCCAGAAGTGCAGTTTTCCGAGGGTCTCGTCGAGCTGGCGAGCAAACATTTTGGGAAACCAGAAAAACAGCGCGGCGAGAATCGCGAACGTTGCGGCGATACCCATGACCAGATGAAAATGGCCGGTGACGAAATCGTCTCCGATGGAAGCAGGGGAAAAACTGGCGCCCGCAAGGAAAAGCCCCGTGACGCCGCCAGACAGGAAGAGAGAGACGAATCCTAGCGCGAAGAGCATCGAGGTGTTGAGCTCGATTCTGGCGTTCCAGAGAGTGCCGAACCAGCTCAGGACGAGAACTCCGGCAGGTAAACCGAGCGAGGAAGCCAGGAGCGAGAAAGCCAGCGGAGACCAGGGATTGAGGCCGCTCGAAAACACGTGCTGGCCCCAAATACAAAAGCCGAAAACCCCGGCGCCGCAGAGCGCGAGGACCGCGGCACGCTCCGCCCAAACAGGTTTGCGAGAAAAGTTGGAGAGCAGATGTGAAACGATTCCGAAACAAGGAAGGATTGCGACGTAAACCTCCGCCTGCGCGAAATACCAGAAGAGGCGCTGCCAAAGCGAGAGCAAAGTCGACTGAGCGCTTGAAGCGGGCTCGCGGGCGAGAAAGGCGAGGGGTGAAAAGTACTGCGAGGCCAGAAGCCGGTCCGAGAGGAGAAAAGCGCATGCGGCAAGAAGGATGCTGAAGATCAATAAGCTGAGAATTGCATTGATAAACCAGGCCCAAACGGTGAGGGGCATTCGCGGCAGGCTCATACCCTTGGCGCGAAGATCGATCGTTGTGACGGCGAAATTTAGCGAGGTAAGCAAGGCAGCGAGGCAGAAAAGCGCGACGCTGCCAATCCAAAACGTGAAGCCCGACGCGGGAGAGACAAAAAAAGAGGCGGTGACGCCAAGGAGTGAGATTGCCGTGGTCCAAAAAGAGATCACGTTCAAGGCGGGAAATGCCATATCGCGAGCACCGATTTGCAAAGGCAGAAAGTAACTGCCAAAGCCGGCTTGCGGCGCGGTAGTGAGTACGAAGAAAACCATCAAGGAGCCGTGGAGCAGTGTGAGGGCGGCGTAGCGATCCGTGGTGTTGCCAAAATCAGATAGAAGCGGAATCTGGGCGGCGGGCCAGACGAGATGAATACGCATGAGGAGGGAAAGAAGCATGCCAAAAAGTACGCTCCCCAAAGCGAGCCAGAGGTAACGGAGCCCGATGACTTTGTGATCGGAATTGAAGAGGGTTTTGGCAAGAAATCCGGGCGAAGGAGAATCCAGGGGTTCGCCGCCGCTGCCGTAGGAGACCATGTCGAGAGCCACTATACGCCAGGAGACTGGAAGCGTGAAGCGCTGCGGGTTGCGGCGAGAGGAGGAGGTGGGTTGGGGGGACACCCCCGGTATTTCGGGAAAGAGTGTGCATCGCATTGAAAACAAGGAGATTGGGGGAATACTCTTTTTGGAAGAGTGCGCAAGAATTTGAAAACAAAGGGTTTAATTTTTGCACTTTTTCGGAATGAGTAGAAAAGAGCGAGGACGGATTGCGAGGAAGGGGAGGATAGAGAGTGCGGGGCCGGAAGTTGAAATGCGATGGTCACAAAAGATGGTAACATAGAATGTTAATACTATCAATAGTTAATTGTATGGTACTAGTTTCGAATCGCGCGGTGTAGTACCTGGGGCGTGTGGCGGGATAACCTAAGGAAAGGAAAGAAGTAAGTGCGGAAAAAAGTGGAACGCCACGTGCGTTGAGACGGATTGTGAGAAATTTGCCAGGGATTCCGTTACGAAAATCTGGAAAGGGCGAACCGGAACAGAGGGTGAAGGCCTGAGCCGGAATCAGGGTTGGGGCAGATTAGCGGCCGTAGCGTCCAATGCATTCAGCTCGATGCAAGACTTGACCGTGCATAGCCTGTTCGACGTCCTTGTAAGCTGCCAGAGTATCATCGCGGCTGAAAAGAGATCTGGCGAGCGCGGACAATGAACCGGTTGGGAGCATGGCCGATGTAATTGAACGGGAAGCAGGTGATGAGGGTCAATTCGGGGGGATTCGAGGGCCGGAGAACGGCAATGTCGGTGGCAGGGACTACAAAGGCAGACTGCACCCGATAGTGGTACGCGCCAGCGGAAGTTTCGAGCGTTATGGTATCCCCTTGACGGATACGGCGAAGAGGGCGAAACAGCCTATCCCTATGACCGGCCAGGGCTACGTTGCCCCAGTCGCCCGGGAGAGCCGTCTGAGGAAGATGCCCGACCGCGCGGTCCAGCAGTTCGGGGGCGTCGCCCTGGACGACAACAGCTTTGACGCCCAGCCTGGGAATCTGAATTTCGCCGATGACCTCGCCGAGATTCAGGAGATGGGGCTCAGCGAGAGGAGCGGTATGCTCAAATTTGTGCAACTCGATGGCCTGATACGCCTCTCCGTAGAGAATGACAATGGCCGCGTAGGAAACGCCGAGGACTCCCACGAGCAGGAATAGGAACGACCCCCAACGCAAGAATAAAAAGTTGCGGCGTGAGTGTCGTTTTGGTGTTTCAAAGCCCAGCGTCATCGCGGGTCTCCGCCGGCCAGTGCCGATTGAGCTTTCGCTTCGCTGGGGAAATAACCTGGGCGGGTCCGCACGCGAAGTTTTCCGGCGGCTGGCGAGGAGACTTCCACTTTAAGCTTTCGGAAAGAGGCACGACCCCCGCTCGCCGTGGGTACGTAGCCGAGAGTGTATTGCTCGCGGAGATCACGAGCGATGTGTTTCATGAACGGCCCGGCTTCATCGCTGCGCTTGGTGAAGAAAGCGAGGCCGCCGGTAGCATTGGCGAGTTTGCGGAGGACGCGAGGATTTTCTTCCTCCCCCGCCTCATCCACCAGGCCGATGGAATAAATGACGACGTGAGCACGCTGAGCGCGAGCGAGCAGTTCCGAAAACTTAATGCGACTGGCGTTGTCGCCACCATCGCTAACGATGATGACGGCTTTTTTGTCCCACTGGCCGAGTTCGACGTGAATCAGGGCTTCGGTGACCGCATCGTAGAGAGCTGTCTGCCCAATAGCGGTAACAGCCGAGAGGGCTTCCTGCAATTCGGCGGTATCGTTCGTAAAGGGCTTGCCGCGCATGAGTTCGACAGAGACAGTGTCGTTGAAATCGACGACAAACATCTCGTCGTCCGGGTTACTGGAATGGGCGAAGGCATTGACGGCCAAGAGGACGGCGGAGAGTTTCGGCCCCATGCTGCGGCTGTGGTCGACCACAAGCCCAACAGTGACGGGCGCGTCCTCCTCCTTGAAAAGAGTAATGTCCTGCCGGCGGCCATCCTCGAAGATACGGAAGTTATCCGCCTTGAGTCCGGAGACGAACGCACCGCTCGAAGTTGTGACGTTTATAGGTACGACGACGAGGGAACTGGCCACGCTAATTTTGGCTTGCGGAGCGACTGCGAAGAGGACCAAAGAGAACGCCGACCCGAACAATATGACAAAAAGAACGAACGCCGGCGAAACAGCTATTACCGAAGCGATTGGGGATATTTGGCGCAGAGTCTTGTGGCGTGCCATGAGCAACTCCTTCGCGCCGCGGCCGGTACCATAGCGGGGCCCGCCGCGGCGCGAAGAGCTTCTGCAGATTCAGGAAAGCAGCTTAGCGAGCATTTTGAGCGAGATTCCGATGGCAATGGCTGCGAATCCGAGCAGCCCAAACAACGGAATTGTACTCCCAGTCTGCGGGAGCTTTTCGGGTTGTGGGGCGGCCACTTGCGCGGGAGCTGACTCCTGCGGAGGATTCGACGGCTCGAGCTGGAATGCTTCCGTGACGGGCTCCTCCTTCTTTTCGGGAGTGATGGCGACAAGCGGAACCGACTTGAGCGTGCTTACGGTGGGGATAACGGTTTCGGCCGGGACGATTTCCTGGCACTTTTCTGCCAGTTCAGAAGCGCGCTCCTTGGGATAGGCGAATTCATGGCCGAAGTTGTCACCGGGATAGAACCATGCGCGCAAGGCAACCGGGCAAACACCCGGCCGCTCGTTGAAATTGATTACCGTCTCGCCCGTGGGCTCAAGGCGATAATTCGGAATGGCGAGGATAGTGGCCATGAGTTGTGTCTTGTCTTCATTCCAGACCTGCACGATGTGACGATTGGCCTGGGAATCAAGAAGTTTAAAGACGTAAGTGCCCGCCGGCAAAGTGACCCTGCCGGGGATTTCGATTGGTTGGTTAAAGGTTACGACGGTCTCTTTGTTCCACTGATCAGCTCGCGCTGGGCAGACGAATACCGCAACGAGCAGTGCAAGCGTTAGTACGACAAACAATGCTTTAACAGCTTTCATGACTTCTCTCTCCTTGTAGGCCGAACCCCGTGTGTTGACGGCGCCTTTGAAATTTCCGATTGCGTCAACATCCGATGAAGGATGATCCCCGTGTAGATCGGCCTCAATCTCTTACTTTGTTACGCGGCTCGGAAGGAGGAATCTGTGAGATGTATCACACGTCGATGTGATGGCAGTGAGAAGAGTTACCGGTATTCACTGTGGAGATTGGGTTCAGACTGTGGGAAGTGCTGGGGGAGACAGGAGCTGGAGACGTAAGAGTGAAGAATGCCGGAGATTCAGGGTGGGTGCGGAAACCACATCTCAGCAGACGCGCAGGTGGAAAAGTTCATTGTCCAGGGGCGAAGAAAAGAAGAGATACTCGATAGCCCTTTCGACAGCTTCGCGCGAAGTGGCACCGTAGATCGTCCTCGCCGGCCAGGTCAGCGAAGCAGGGATCTGGACGCGGAATCTTTCGGGCCACGGTGCGGCGCCGCGAATTTGTTCTTCGACGATAAGAACGTGTTGGACCGAGCCGATCGAGCTGATGTAGCGTTCTTCCCTGATCAGAGTATCCATTTCAGTTACCTCGCGGGAGCGGACCGGTGCGCCCATCCGCCTCCTCTCAACAATATGCGGGAACGCAAAAGGAATATCCGTAGCCGGGATCATAGATGTGCGTGATGGAAGTCACCGGAACGATCGATGTGCAGCGTGAAGAGGGCGATGATCGCCACGAAGGAATGCGGATGAGCGGGGAACTTACGAGGAAGTAAGAGTGTGGTTCGAGTGTCAGTTTGAGAGAGGATGGCCGGCGAGGCGTTCGAGGATGGCGATGGGCGATTTTTCGGGATCGACCATGGCCGCCCGAGAGATGATGAACGTTTGTTCGAGGGCGTATTGACCTTCGAGGACCGCGTGGCTGACGGAATCTGTGAAGACCATCCAGTTAGAGCCAGGAGCGAACTCCCAGCGCTGCTTGGCGCAACCTCGCTGGAAATCGGAGTCTTCCTTCATTGCGTTGTGGCAGCGGTGCATGAAATTGTCGTAGGGCGAACGACGCGCGCCAGGGAGATTGAGAGATTGGGCGAGACTGCGCATCGCGTTCGAGATTGGATTGGAGCTGAGCGGCGCGGGCAAGCCAATAGTGTTCGCGAAATGCGGGCCAAGGGATTCGAAGGTTTGCGAGGTGATCCAGACGCGGCTTTGCGAGGGATTGAGATTGGTAAAGAAGCGAAGGATGCGGTCGCCGTTGGTTGGACGGGTTGGAAAGGAATCGAAGTGCGGGAGGTCATTGCGGGCGTGGACGCGCGCGGGACGACCCCGCTCTTCGATCGGGCGAAAGCTGGCGAAATCGAGTCTCCATTTTCCGGCATAGGGAAGCAGGAGATCGGAGAGGAGTCTGACGACGCTCCGCGAGTAATTACGCATGATGGCGAGTAGGCGGATTTGCTCAGAGCTCTCCGATTTGGCGAGGCCGCTGATGCGGTCTTCGGCAGGGCGATAGGCGATATTCTTGTGGAGAGCGGAGGAGGTCTGGGAGCGGCCGAGGAGAAAATCGCGGTCCTCCGCAGGGATTGCGAAAGGAGGCTGCGGGAAAAGAAGAATGTTGCCGGCTTCAAGCTGCGAACAAAGCCAGCGGCCGCGAGAGGCAGGGTCGTCAGGAGTGGAAGGAGAGCTGGTGGTTTCCACCGGAACGGAGACTAGCTGACTCATTCCGACACACTGCGTTTGGACCGGAGATGCGGCAGACATGAAGAAATCTTGCCATGAATCAGAGCGAAAATTCCAGTCAGTGATACGGCCTTGAGGAGGGCGCGTGATTAAGGGCGGTCTGAGCGGTAGACGACACCGCCTTTCATGACGAAGCTGACTTTTTGGGTGACGCTCATATCGTTTAATGGATTGCCGGGAACGGCGATGATATCGGCGAGATAGCCGGATTTGAGCGCCCCGATTTGATCCGGCCAGCCGAGGAGCTTTGCGCCATTAAGCATGTCTGCCTGGAGCGTTGCGAGCGGAGTCATGCCGTATTGCACCATGAGGACTAGCTCGCGAGCTTGCGTGCCGTGGGGAAACGGGCCAACGTCGGAGCCAACGGCCATGGGAACGCCGGCGGCAAGTTGGCGGCGAAATTGTTCGGCGTGAAAATCCTGCATGCGATGTTCGCGTTCGGCGGCCGCGGGCGAAGCGGCGTGATCGGCGAAATATTCAGCGATGGCGAAAGTTGGGACAGCGAAGATTTGTTTTTCGCGCATGAGGCGCATGGTGTCGTCGGTAAGGTAGTAAGCGTGATCGACGGATTCGACGCCAGCTTCGGCGGCAAAGTGTGCGCCGGGTTCGCCGGTGGCGTGAACAGCAACGCGGCGGCCGGTGCGGGCGGCCTCTTCGACGGCGGCGCGGAGTTCGGCTTCGGTGAACTGATACGGCGTGATGAAGCGGCCGTCGACGAGAGAGTCTCTCCCAGTTTCGTATACCTTGACGAAATCGGAGCCTTCCTTCACTTGTTCGCGGATGATTTTGACGATTTCGTCGGCGTCGTTCGCGTAATCGGCGTTGGAAAGAACATGCTGAGCGGGATTGAAATGGTTGGCGTCTTCGTGGCCGCCGAGGATATCGATCGCATTGCCGCTGATGCGCAAGCGCGGGCCCGGAATTTCGCCACGATTGATGGCGTTGCGGACGGCGGTATCGGCGGAGCCAGCACCCTCGGTGCCCATGTCGCGCTCGGCGGTGAAGCCGGCCATGAGGTCGGCGTGAGCGGCGAGAGTGGCGGTGATAGTGCGTTGCGGGACGGACTCCTCTACCGTTTGCAAATCTTCGGCGCCTGGATGGAGAAAGAGGTGGACGTGAGCGTCAATCATGCCAGGCATAAGAGTGGCGTCGCCGAGATCGAGAATTTCGGCGCCTTGCGGATGCTTGACGGCCGAGCCGACTTCGGCAATGCGGTCGTCCTGAACGAGGACTTCGCCGGGCGAGAGGATTTTTCCAGTTTCGATTTCGAGGAGACGCGCGGCGTGAAGGACGACAAGGTGCTTGGAAGCTGGCGACGCAGATTGGGCGTGTGCTAACTGCCCAAGAAAGATTGATAGAAGCAGCGCGGAAAATGCCGACTCGGAGAGGAAAGAGAATTTTCTTTTCATGGCGACCGCGATGATACCACTCGCGTGCGCCTGTGAGGAGCCGAGGCGATCAAGACGCGCCGAAAAGTTGCCCGGAGTGAGGGCTCAGAGCTTTTGGAAGAAATGGGCGACTTTTTTCCCCGCAGATTCAGTGTAGTAGACGGTGACGTGAGCGGATTTGTCCGCGCCTTTGCCGATGGCCTCAGCAGAAGTGGCCGTGTCGCGACCGAGTACGTGAAAGGTATCCGAAGTGCCATCCGCGGTTCTTACCGCGACCGTCTTGCCATCTTCGCTGACGTGAGTGACCGTGCCATCGACGGCGTGCATGCCGCCTTTGCCGACCTTATCGACTTCGATGGCAGTGTCCTCCCCGCCCTTCGCTGTGTAGTGAGCGACAACTTCTGAACCTTCGGTGAGGCCATGATAGGAGTCTTTAGCGCCGGCAGTGGTGGCGTGGACGCCGTGGATAGCGGTACTGGAGACGAAATGAACCGTATGTTCGGCACCGTCAGCGGTTTTCACGACGATGGTTTTCGAGGCGGCATCGACTTTAGTGACGGTGCCATGGATGGCGGTGACGACGTCTTCGTCGGCCCGCGCAGAAAGAAGGATGAGCGAAGCTACGGCTAGCAAGGAAATCGTGCGTTTGAGCATGAGAAGACTCCTCTCGGTCTATGGGTTTGAGTCTAGATTGGGAGAAAAAGTTGTGCAGAGAGGAGGAGCTAAGTTGGCGGGGGCACAAGGTGGAGGAAAGAAGGAAAGCGGGCTTGACTCCTATCCATATTTCTGCAACTATCGAAATATGACGACTGGCCTAGCAAAGAAAAACTCCGAGCAGGTAACCAAGTTTGCGGACATGTTGTCGGCCATGGGGACAGAACCGCGGCTGCGCATCATGCAATTGCTGCTGTCCGCGCACCCGGAAGGGCTAGTGGCAGGCGACATTCAAGAAGAGCTGGAAATTCCGAATTCGACGCTTTCCCACCATTTGGACAAACTAAAAAACGAAAATCTGGTGCAGGTGAAGCGCGAGAGCACGTTTTTGCGCTACACGGCGAATACGGAGGCTCTACAGGAATTGATGCAATTTCTCTACTCGGAGTGCTGCACTAGAAACAAGGCGCTGCGGCCGCAGGACATTATTCAAATCTGCCGTTAGGAGGGTGAAATGGGCGATACGGAGGCTATTGGCGTGGACATCAAGGAGATTGTGAAAGAGAAATATGGACAGGCGGCGCTGCGGGCTGGCGCGGGGGGTAGTTCGTGCTGCGGAGCTGCACCCGCGAATGGAGGGAGCTGCGATCCGATCACTTCGAATTTGTACGACTCGAACCAGAGGGAGCAGGTGCCGGAGAAGGCGCTGCAGGCTTCGCTCGGCTGCGGCAATCCTACGGCGCTGGCAAAACTGAACGCAGGGGAGACTGTTCTGGACCTCGGATCGGGAGGCGGGATTGACGTTCTGCTTTCGGCAAGACGGGTGGGACCGACAGGCAAGGCCTATGGACTGGATATGACGGACGAGATGCTGGCGCTGGCCAACGAGAACAAGCGCAAAGCTGGAGCCGATAATGTGGAGTTCTTGAAGGGCGAGATCGAGCACATCCCGCTGCCTGACAATTCGGTGGACGTGATTATTTCGAATTGCGTGATCAATCTTTCCGCCGACAAAGACGCGGTGCTGCGCGAGGCATTTCGTGTCCTAAAACCTGGCGGGCGATTTGCGGTGTCGGATGTGGTCACGCGAGGTGAAATTGCTCCAGCGATTCGGCACAGTATTTTGCTGTGGGTTGGGTGCGTGGCCGGCGCGCTGGAAGAGAATGAATACCGAAGCAAACTTGCGGCCGCGGGATTTGCTGGGATCGAGGTCGAACCTACCCGCATTTATAGAGTTGAAGAGGCACGCGAATTTTTGACCGAAAAAGGGCTGGATGTCGAGGCGCTCGCGCCACAAGTGGATGGCAAGTTCTTGAGCGCGTTCGTGAGGGCGACGAAACCAGTGGCAGCGAAGACGACAGAGGCTTGCTGCGGCCCGACGTGCTGCAAGTAACGGGCTAGTTCTTGTTATTCGAACTGGGAGGGGCCTGCGATGCCAGGGCGATACAACGTACTTTTTCTCTGCACCGGGAATTCGGCCCGCTCGATCATGGCCGAAGCGATTCTTAATCAGAAAGGCCTGCCGACTTTCACTGCTTATAGCGCGGGAAGCCATGCTACCGGCGTGGTGCGGCCGGAAGCAATTCATCAGCTTGAGCAAGCGCGGCTGCCGACCAAGGGACTTCGCAGCAAGAACTGGGACGAGTTTGCAAAACCGGGAGCAGCGAAGATGGATTTTGTTTTCACGGTTTGCGACAACACTGCGAAAGAAGTTTGCCCCGTGTGGCCGGGGCAGCCGATGACGGCGCATTGGGGCGTTGCCGATCCCGCGGAAGTTAAGGGTACGCCGGAGCAAATCGAACGTGCTTTTCGCGAAGCTTATATGACACTCGACCGCCGCATCGGACTTTTTCTTTGCCTGCCTCTGGCGAGCCTGGACAAACTGGCAATCCAAACGCAAATCGACCGGATCGGTAAAGAGTGACATAGGCTTGGTGTCCAAGCGAAAGGTTCTCAGATGGGAACAACCACCCGGCTTCAATTTCTAGATAGGTATCTCACCGGCTGGATTTTCGGTGCCATGATTCTAGGGGTCTGCTTAGGTTGGTCAGTCCCCGGTGTTGTGCCGTTCCTGAATCGCTACAGCGTTGGCACGACCTCTATTCCCATCGCCATCGGCCTGATCATTATGATGTATCCCCCATTCACAAAGGTTCGGTATGAGGATTTGCCCGAAGTCTTTCGCGACAAGCGCATTCTAGGGCTTTCGCTTGTGCAGAACTGGTTGGTTGGGCCAATTCTAATGTTCGTCCTTGCTGTCGTTTTTCTGCGAGGCTATCCCGAGTACATGGCGGGCCTGATCATGATCGGCCTGGCTCGGTGTATCGCCATGGTGATCGTATGGAACGAGCTGGCCAAGGGAGACACGGAGTATGCAGCCGGGCTGGTCGCTTTTAATTCCTTCTTTCAGGTTTTCTTTTACTCTCTGTATGCATGGGTCTTCATCACCGTCGCGCCGTCGTGGCTCGGACTGAGAGGTTCGGTGGTAAACGTCTCCATCGCAGAGATTGCCAAGAGCGTGTTTATCTATCTTGGCATCCCGTTTCTTGCCGGATTTCTGACTCGGACAATTCTTGTTCGAGCGAAGGGGCGCGACTGGTACAACCGAGCATTTGTACCTCGAGTAAGCCCGCTGACGCTCATCGCTCTTCTGTTCACCATCGTGGTGATGTTTTCGTTGAAGGGTGAGTACATCGTTCGATTGCCCTTGGATGTGCTCAGAATCGCGGTTCCCTTATTGATTTATTTCGCGGCCATGTTTCTGGTTTCTTTCTACATGGGTCGTAAATTAGGCGCCGACTATTCCAAAACTACCACCCTGGCGTTTACCGCGGCATCGAACAACTTTGAACTGGCGATTGCCGTGGCTGTATCCGTGTTCGGTATCAACTCAGGCGCCGCATTCGCTGCGGTTATCGGACCGCTTGTAGAAGTTCCCGCAATGATTGGTCTAGTCAACGTTGCGTTTTACTTCCAGCGCAAATACTTCCTCAAGCCGGAACCTCAACCGGCGGTCTAAAGAATGCGCTAATCGAAAGCAAGGAAGAGGCGGAATCGTCGGCAAAAATTTGGTGCGGTCGAGTGGATTCGAACCACCACGGTATTGCTACCGCCAGCCCCTCAAGCTGGTGCGTCTGCCAGTTCCGCCACGACCGCACAGAGGTGAGAACTTCATTGTAGCTGCGAGGCGCTAACCCCGCAAGCCGGTGCTTCCCCGAGAAAAACCGAAACATTTCGAGCCGAAAACCGTGTCACAAGCGAATCAGACCGAGTTGCCTCTGTGTCAAAGCAATGAACGGCAGCCTTTTTTAGGGCTTTTTTGGCTGCGCGGGAGCCGGTTGTGGAGAACTCGGCACAGAGCTCGAAGCGGGAGGTGTGGTCTGCGGAGCCGAGGATTGCGGAATGGGGGTCACCGGAGGCTTCGCAGGCGTTTTCGCAGGAGCGGGCTGAGAAATCTGTTGCAAGACCGAGCCGTTGCCCTGCTCGACCGCTTTATCGGTGCGCAGCACCATGACGAAGGCACAGACCATGAACATGACGGCGCACCAGGTGGTGGCCAGCGAAAGAACTGAGGCGGCACCTCGGGGGCCAAAGGCGGTCTGGCTGCCAGCCCCGCCAAAAGCACCGGCGAGATCGGCCGCTTTGCCGCTCTGAAGCAGCACGACGATCATAAGAACAAGGCAATTCATCACGAAAAAAGTAGTGAGCAGCCAGCTAAACCAGCGGAAACCGATGAAGATGACCGCAAAACCGATACAAAGTGCAAACGTCCACTTCATCCAACTTGGCATTTCTATCTCCCAGCGCAATCTCGAACGATGCTTGCAAACGATTTCGGGTCCAGGCTCGCTCCGCCTACGAGCGCGCCGTCCAACTCCTCCTGCGCCATCAATCCCTGAATATTGTCAGGTTTGACGCTGCCGCCGTAAAGAATCCGCAAGGCGGAAGCGTGAGCGGAGGAAAATCTTTCCGCGGTGCATTGACGGATGAACCGATGAACCTCCGCGGCAATCTCCGGAGTGGCCGTCTTGCCAGTTCCAATGGCCCAGACTGGTTCGTACGCTATCAGAATACGGGAGAATTCCTCGGGGGTCAACGAACCCGGGCCAGCGAGGAACTGGGAGCGGCAAATATGCTCGGTCATGCCTCCCTCGCGGTGGAGCAGCGTTTCTCCAATGCAAACGATGGGAGTCAGGCCGACGGCCAGAGCGGATTTCGTTTTCTTGGCGACGGTTTCGTCAGTTTCGCCGAAGAATTGGCGGCGCTCGGAATGGCCAATAATTACATATTTGCAGCCAGCCTCGACCAGCATCTGGGGAGAGATTTCGCCGGTGAAGGCGCCTTCCCCTTCCCAAAAGACGTTCTGAGCAGCGATGGCGATCTGCGAACCGCGAGCGGCCGCGACGGCGGCGTGAAGGGCCGTAAAGGGGGGAGCGATGACGATATCACACTGCGTGATGCCGGCGACGAGAGTGGAAAATGCGGAGAAAAATACTTCCGTTTCCATCTGGGTCTTGAACATTTTCCAATTTCCGGCAATGACGCCGCGGCGTCTGGCACGAGAAAAGTCAGTCACGGCCTTGGGCGCGGGTTTATCAGTAAGGGCTTCCACACCTGGAAGTTTGGCGCCAGCAAGAAATTCAAGCGAAGCGCCGCCACCCGTGGAGATGTGAGAGATGCGGGCGGCGACGCCGGACTGATGAACGGCGGCGACGGAATCGCCTCCGCCGACAATGGAAGTGGCGCCGGAAGTGGTGGCGGCAGCGACGGCTCTGGCGACTTCGAGCGTGCCGTTCGCGAATGCGGGCATCTCGAAAACTCCCATGGGGCCGTTCCAAACGATAGTCTTTGCGCGCGAAATTTCAGAGGCGAAGGCGGCAGCGGTTTTTGGGCCGATGTCCAAACCCATCTGGTCGCCGGGGGTGGCGGAAATCTCGCAAGTCGTCGCGGGAGCGGTGGACTTGAATTCGGGAGCGATGACGTGATCGACGGGGAGGAGCAACTTGAACTTTTTCTGCTCGGCGTCGGCAAGGAATTTGCGGGCGAGATCGAGCTTGTCGTCCTCGACCAGGGATTTCCCGATGGGGAGGCCCTGGGCCTTAAAAAAAGTGTAAGCCATGCCGCCGCCGATGAGCATGGCGTCGGCAATATTCATAAGATTTTCGACGACTTCAATTTTATCGCTGACTTTCGCACCGCCGAGAATCGCGACGAAGGGACGCGTGGGATTGGTGAGGGCCTTGCCGAGATAGTTGAGTTCTTTTTCCATGAGCAGGCCGGCGGCGGACTCCTGAACGAAGCGTGTGATGCCGACGACCGAGGCGTGGGCGCGGTGCGCGGAGCCGAAAGCGTCGCAAACGAAGACACCGTCGCAGAGCGAGGCGAGCTGTTTCGAAAATGCTTCGTCGTTTTTCTCTTCTTCGGGGTGGAAGCGGACATTTTCGAGAAGTAGGATTTCTCCGTCTGCGAGCGTTTTGCTTTTCGATTCAGGCACAGGGCCAACACAATCAGAAGCAAAGCGAACTGGCTTTCCGATGAGCGCTTCGAGCTTTTTCGCAACGAGGAAAAGAGAAAACTTCGAGTCCGGGCCACCCTTCGGACGCCCTAGATGCGAAGCCAGAATGAGGCGGGCGCCCTTTTGAATGGCGAGGCGCAGCGTGGGAATGGTTTCGCGAATGCGCGTCTCATCGGTGACGGCGCCGTCTTTTAGAGGGACGTTGAAGTCCACGCGGATGAAAACGCGCTTGCCCCGGAGTTCGAGATCATTGATTGTGAGTTTGTTCATAGGTGGAGGACTCTTGATTTGTTTATTTGTAACGCGTGAAACGGAGAAGCGGGGCCAGCCCCGCTCTGCAATTGGTGAAGCAGGAGTTAGAATTTCGCTGCCATAAATTTGATGAGATCGCGGCAGCGGCAGGAATAGCCCCACTCGTTGTCATACCAGGCCAGGACTTTGACGCAGCGGTCGCCGACGACCTTGGTATAGCCGGAGTCGACGATGGAAGAATTCGAATTAGCCTTGAAATCGCAGGAGACGAGTTCTTCCTCGGTGTAGCCGAGAATGCCCTTCATCGGACCGTCTGCAGCGGCTTTGAGCGCAGAGTTGACGGACTCCTTGGTGGCCGGCTTTTCCACAAAAACAGTCAAGTCGACAACGCTGACATTCGGCGTAGGGACGCGCATGGCGTAGCCGTCGAGCTTGCCCTTCAGTTCCGGGATGACGAGGTGCAAGGCTTTGGCGGCCCCGGTGGAGCTGGGGATCATGTTGATGGCAGCGGCGCGCGCACGGCGAAGATCCTTGTGCGGCAGGTCGAGAAGCTTCTGATCGTTGGTATAGGAATGGATGGTAGTCATGGTGCCGCTATGAATGCCGAAGGTGTCCTGCAAAACTTTGGCGACGGGAGCGAGGCAATTTGTGGTGCAGGAGGCGTTGGAGACAACATGGTGATTGGCTGGGTCGTAAGTCTTGTCGTTGACGCCGAGTACCAAAGTTGCGTCAGGACCTTCTGAGGGCGCGGAAATAATGACCTTCTTGACTGGGGCGCGGAGATGCTTTTTTGCGTCGGGGCCCTTGGTGAAGAGGCCTGTTGATTCGATGACGATGTCCGCACCTACGCCCGCCCAGTCGATTTCGGCGGGATCTTTGACCTTGAAAACCTTGAAGGCTTTACCGTCGATGGAGATGGAATCGTCCGTGTAGGTTACTTTTTGCGAGAGATTGCCGAGGATGGAATCGTACTTGAGCAGGTGCGCGAGGGTCTTCGCGTCGGTGATGTCGTTGACGGCGACGAACTGAATGTCCTTGTCGTCGAGTGCGGTGCGCACGATGTTCCGTCCGATGCGGCCGAAGCCGTTGATGCCGACCTTGATGGGCATACTACCTCCGATGGATTGTGTGAAGCGGCGGCGGGCTCTCTGTGGAGAAACGACCGCAAAGCCGAACCCAAAATGCTATGGGGTGCGCGAGGAAAAGTCAACGCGAAGCAAAGCACAAATTGTCGGTCCCCGCTAAAACTACTCCGGGTATTGCCGGATGGTGGTGACGCGATCACCTGTGAAGCAGACGAAGACGGTCTTGGAAGGCGGCTCCCCATAGATCCAGTCCTCGATGTCGTTTCCTGAAGGATCGCGTTCACGCACTTTGTGGTCGGGCTTACCGATGGCGGCAACCACTTCTTCGCGGTCCATGCCTACGATCGGCCGACGCTCCGAGATGGCCTTTTTCATAGCGGGCGGAAGAGTATCGACCCATTGAACGGAGGCCGAACGCTCCCGGGAAAAATCGAGAAACGGAGAGAGGATTTGCTTCAGATCCTGCGGGCTCAGATCGGGAACAGTCTTGTTGAAATCGAGATAGATCGTGCTGCCCATTCCGGGCTGCAGGCCGGGTGGGCCGGTCTGTTGCTCCTCAGTAGTCGTTTGAGCAGTGGGTATACCGCTCAATTCTATGTGGAAGCGGTCGCGCAGGCTTTTTTTCCCGCGTCCACCGCCATTCAAGTCCACAATGATTTCGTTGTCACGAAAGTCCAGCTTGGTGATCTGGACCTTGTCGCCATTATTGACGGCTGCGCCGTGAGTGGCAAGGGCGCGATCCAATAAGTCGGTGTTCAAAGGCTTCCCAACGTGGACGATCAGACCTTCCTTGCCAGCGGGCAGGGATTTGGTGGCTTTGGCGAATTCGCCAGAGACATAACGAATAAGTTCGAGCTTCGAGGATTCCTGAAGGGTCGCGGCTTTCGGCTTGCCCGGAGTTTTGGAGACATTCTGCGGGTCCGGGGTGGCGTCAACGGCGTCTGGAAACAGAGGGATGTCCACCCCAGGAGGGAAAACGGCAACCGGGCGAGCGGGCGGAAAAAGGCTGTTGACACGAGGCACGTCGGCCCCTGCGAGAAGAAAGATAGTCAAACTGAGAACAAGTCGAATCGCCATAGCAAACTTGAGCCGGTGGGTAATCCAACCGGCGAACCTGCGCTAGGCCTTCATTATCGCCCAAGTTCTATGATGCAGGAAACTGGAAAAAAAGCCGCCTCGAGGGGGACCGCTGGTGCTAGTGGGTTCAGAAACAGGGACCCGCACACGAAGAGGCCGGATATCTGGAAGGCCAAAGGGCAAAAGGAACAAGGAGCCTAGCGAGAGATGACCTGGACACCTTGCCGGTCGATGGTCACGGGCAGGACTTCGGCGCCCGCCTCAACGATTGCGGCTTCAACGCTCATGCGAGCATCTGGCTCGATTAGCAGGACGACGCACCCGCCTCCGCCGGCGCCGCAAACCTTGCCGGCGAGGGCGCCGTTGCGGCGTGCGCCATCGATCACTCGGTCAATCTTCGTGGTTGAGATGGTCGGCAGATTCCTTTTACGGAAGGACCATTCTTCACGCATTAGGCGCCCGGCTTCATGCCAGTCAGGCTTTTCCATGGCGAAACGCATTCTCTGAGCGACCTCGGAGATCCGCTCAAGGCTATTTTGCACGGAGCGTTTGTCACCGATTTGCGCTTTGAAGACCTCCCAGTTGTTGATGCCGTGCTGGCGCGGCTTGCCGGTGTAGCAGACGACTATGCGGCGCTCTAACTCGTCTAGATTGACGCGCAGCTCGACGCGATGCTCGCCGCCGGGAGGGAGTTCTATGGCAGCCGCACCACCGAAAGCCGGCGGGTAGTGATCTTGTGTGCCGGTGGGAACATTGATCACAATGGCTTCGGCATCGCGACTGATATGAATCCAATCGACTTTGCTCTTCCCTGCCCCGGTGTAGCGGTCCAAGGCAGCGCATATCGCCACGGCCATGGCGCTCGAGCCGCCGATGCCCGCGCCGTTGGGAGCTTCGGAATCCGTCGTGAGCGTGAAGCCGCCTTGGGGCTGGAAAAATTTGACGATTTCCGCAAGAAGAGGTAGCCGATAGCGTTTAGTCTTCAGCAGCGCGGCGAAGGACGCAAAACCTTCTTCGCGTTTTATGTCGCGTGAGACGAGTTTGATGCGCTCGTCCCACGGCGCGTGGGTTTGAATCACGCAAGAGGCGTAACGCGAGATGGCGGCATTCAGAGTGACCGAGCCTGGATGGAACAAATAGAGCGGCCAGATATCGAGTGTGCTTCCGGCAAAGTCAACGCGTGTGGGTGCCTTGGATTCAATAATCATGAGAACTCGAAGCACGGATCCGATTTGCTGCCGGTCGAGACAGTTTGCAAGAATCGCCAGACAAGCTCAAGCAGCGCCGGGGAGAAGTGAGACAATCTGACAACTGGTGTGTGCTCCCAGCGAGGCCCGTTCACAAAGGGAGTAAGTTGCGACTTGCAGAATACTCCCCGCCAACTAAATGCCTTCTTTAAGCCCCCGGCTAGAGATGGAAATCGAGTTACTGGCGGGATCCTTCACATTGAAAAATTCAAAACCATCCACTTGGTGAATCGCGCCGAAATTCAAACCCTGCTTTTCCTTGGCGCGTTTGAGGCCTTTACGTTGGCGACGCCGAAAACAAGTTTCATGGCCGCGCCGCTCTCCTGCGCAACACTTGCCTTGTGCGATGCAATCGTGCAACCCTGCGAGTCACCGGCCAATTCCAGCCAGCCATCCGTAGCTCCGGGAAGCGGATGCATGTCGAAGAATTGCTGATAGAAACTCGCAACCTTGGCAATATCCTTAACATACAAAATCACGCGGGAAATTTGAGGTGCGCCCACAGAAACGCCTTCCGTGTCATCGGGTCCTTAGCTTGATTTGGCGGAGCTACTTCCCTGCTCCAGATGCGGAGGCCGCGCGGTTGCGAAGCATGAGTTGCGGGCCGGAGCCCGCCTTCTCCTGCGCCAGCGCAGGATTCGGCTCGAAGCAGCGCCGGCATCGGGCTTCGTACATGCCACCGGCGCCAACAACAATTAGTTCCTCGCTTTCGACGAGGCGCTGCGTGTGAACCGCGGGATTGCCGCAACGCATGCAAATGGCAAGCAACTTGGTGATCTCCTCGGCGATGGCGAGCAGGCGCGGCATGGGTTCGAAGGGGCGGCCGCGATAGTCGGTGTCGAGCCCGGCGACAATTACGCGCTTTCCGAGATTGGCGAGCCTGGTGCAGATGTCAAGAATCTCTTCTCCGAGAAACTGCGCTTCGTCAATGCCCACAACCTCGGTGCGAGGGGAGAGCTTCTCCATGATTTCAGCGGCTTTTGAAACATTGTCCGAAGGAATGCCCAGCCCCGAATGCGAGACGATTTCGTTTGCGGCATAGCGTTCGTCAATCGCGGGCTTGAAGATCTGCACGCGCTGCCGCGCAATTTCCGCCCGGCGCAAACGGCGGATCAATTCTTCGCTCTTACCGGAAAACATCGGGCCGACTACGACTTCGATCCAGCCCATGTTGCCTTTGACGATGTCCACGCTCGTTTTCTCCCGACTGTGTTTTCTTGCTGTATTCCGCCCGCTGCGAGATTTCGTTTCGAGCCATATCTACGAACAAGAGCAACTCATAAGATGCTCTCAGTCTAACGCTAACCTACGGTGCGCACCGCCCTGCCGTACATCTTTGCGTTGTAAAACGGAGCGAACGCCGTGATGACAGCAACGCGAAAGGACTCGTCGCGCTGGATCAAATCCGCCGAGAGAACGCCCCAAGCGCCCTGGCCGTCCCGAATGCCGACCTTTCCAGCGTGACGGTCGATGGCTTCCGAAAGATCGAATCCGCGCTCGAGAACTTCGTGGGCCAATTCGTCCGGAAGCTCAATCCCGCCGGAACGCCCGTAATAGCCGCGCGTGCCATCGCTCACGTACGCCCAACTTTCCAGAAAAACACGCCTGCTTCGATCGTCCTGCAGGACTTCGAGCCCGCCTTCCAATCCAATAAAGTAGCGCCACGGCTGGCGAGTTTCGCGAGCAACACGCACGAGCTCCTCCACTCGTTGGCGAGCGCCACGCATGAGTTCATCGGTGCAAGATGGCGTTGGACTCACTCCGCTCTCAACTTCCAGGCCAATGACTTCGAAGTCGCCGTCTGGCAGAAGCTTCGGCGCAAAAGCATCCAGGGCTTTCTCAACGGCCCTGAGCTTGGGCTTGCGCGTGCTGCCGACAGCGACGATGATCTTCTTCATGAAATCAACAAAACGAACGAGCAGATTGTATCGGGAATGGGCCAAGAATAGCACACTGAAATGCGAGAACTGAGGAAAACTCGGGTTAGCTCGAGCTGTATACAGCCGACGGGAACTCACGAGCCCATTCACACCAGGAGGCTGTTCTGATCGCGATACGGGCGAACAGTTACCAGGTTCTCTTTATCTTGCCACATAGCAAAAGCGACACTCCTCACAGGACTATGGGAACACAGACGCCCCTTGCCTGTTTGCATTCCTTCGCAAAGGCCACATAATAAACACGATCACGCCGGCCAGGGCGTGTCACCGATCGATGGTCTGCCCAGAGTGCAGTTACGAAAATCCCGACACCTCGGTGGTGTGTGAAAAGTGCACAACGCCGCTGCCACTTAGTGATCAAACTCTGGCCACCGGAGGGCAGGGCTGGTCTGTTCCAGCCGCTGACGGAATCATTTCTTCCACCTCTGTCATTCAACTTACCCCCGGAAGTTCCATCGGCAGCCGCTATGAGATCGTCCGCCTGTTGGGACAAGGCGGAATGGGCGCCGTTTATCAGGCGCACGATCGAGAGCTGGAACGTCAGGTGGCCATCAAGGTCATTCGCTCCGATATGGCGGCGAATCCAGAGATTCTGCGGCGTTTCAAGCAGGAACTCATCCTCGCACGGCAAGTCACGCACAAGAATGTCATCCGCATTTTTGATTTGGGACAGGCTGAGGGAATCAAGTTCATCACCATGGAGTACATCGAGGGCGAGAACTTGCAGAGCGTTCTCCGGAGGAAGAAAAGACTTGAGCCGAGAGAAGCCGCCAACATCCTTGCGCAGGTCTGCCGCGCCCTAGAAGCTGCCCATGCAGAGGGCGTGCTCCATCGCGACTTAAAGCCGCAAAACATCATGCTGGACAAGAGCGGGCGAGCTTACGTGATGGACTTTGGCATCGCGCGTTCGATGCTCGCTGCTGGCATGACGCAAACCGGCGCGCTGATCGGCACGCCAGATTACATGTCACCCGAACAGGCGAAAGGGCTCGCGCTCGATGCGCGCTCGGACCTCTTTAGCCTGGGAATCATTTTCTATGAGATGTTGAGCGGGCGGGTGCCCTTCGACGCGGACACCACAATGGGGAAGCTGTGGAAGCGGACCAATGAGCCCGCCCAGCCTCTCGGCGAACTGGACAAAACAATTCCGCAAGAACTCAGTGACATCGTCCGGAAATGCCTGGAGATTGATCCGCAGAAACGATTTGCAAGTGCCGCGGAATTACTGCAGCAAATTGAAATGTGGCTGGGGCCGCAAGAGGGGACGCGTGTCCATATTCCGCAGGCGACGGCTCTTCCGGCCTACGCAAAATGGGCAGCCGGGGGACTGGCGGTCCTCCTGATTGCCGGCGGAGTATGGTTGCGCATAAGCATTAGAGCGCGCCCCGCAGCCCCTCACGCGCCGATGTCGCTGCTCATAGCGGATTTCGACAACAAGACCGGCGACCCGGTTTTTGATGGGACGCTGGAGCCGATGCTCGGGATCGCACTCGAAGGCGCGCCATTTATTTCTTCCTTTAGTCGCGGACAGGCGAAGAAGGACGCGGCGCAACTCCAGCCCGGAGCGACTCACTTGGATACGGCCTTGGCGGAACTGGTGGCCGTACGGGAAGGTGTAAGCGCCGTTGTGAGCGGCTCGATTGCGCAGGAAGGCAGCGGCTTCAAAGTTTCGGTGACGACGCTGGATCCCGCGACGGGGAAAGCAATCCTCAAGGAAGAAAAAGTAGCTTCGAATAAACAGGATGTCCTCGCGGCAGCGGGAAAACTTGCGGAAAGCATCCGCAAGGGGCTGGGCGACACGACGCCGGAGTCCGAAGAACAGGCCGCTGCGGAAACTTTCAGTGCGGGCTCGCTTGAAGCGGCGCACGCCTACGCGATGGGCCAGGATTTTCAGCAGGAAGCCAAGTGGGAGGACGCGCTAAGGTCCTACGCCAAAGCTGAGGAGCTGGATCCGAATCTGGGCCGCGCGTATGCGGGAACGGCCGTCATTTACGCAAATCATGGAAAACGTGAGGAGGCCAGGAAATACTACGAACTGGCAATGTCGCATATCGACCGCATGACTGACCGAGAGAAATATCGCACGCGCGGCGGTTATTATCTATTCATGCGCGACCAGCCGAAGGCCATGGAGGAATTCTCCGCGCTGGTTCGCCAGTATCCGGCTGACACGGCCGGATACGCGAATTTGGCGCTCGCGTATTTTTACAGCAGGAACATGAGCAAAGCTCTCGAAGTGCAGAAAAAAGCGCTCGAGATTGTGCCGCGCAGCATTCTTCAAAGAATCAACTTTGCAATGTACGCGCTTTATGACGGAGACTTCGATACTGCACTTAAAGAAGCGCACGCCATCCTGCAGGAAAATCCGAACTTTGATCAGGCCTTCCGGACCTCCGCGCTCGCGGAATTGGGCCTTGGCCACATCCCAGAGGCGCAGCAGGATTACAAAAAGCTCGAGTCCGTGAGTCCTTATGGCGCCTCCATCGCCGCGACCGGTCTTGCGGACGTTGACGAGTTCGAAGGCAAGCTCACGGACGCGGCAAGCATACTTGAGAAAGCCCTCGCCTCCGACCTTGCGACGAAGGACACCGAATCCGCAGCAGGGCGCATGGTGGCGCTGGCGCAAATCCAACTGAAGATGGGAAAAACCCAGGAGGCCGTTTCGCTTGCGGGCAAGGCCGCCACGAACAGTAAGGATCCGGGCGTACTGTATCGCGCGGCGCAGATTTACATCGGGGTGGGCCAGGCAGAGAAAGCATTGCAAACCGTGGCACCACTCTCGCAACGCATTGAGAACGAGCCGCAGGTCTACGCGAAGCTGATCGCAGGCGAAGCGCAGCTCAAAAAAGGCAACGCGCGCGACGCCCTAAACACTTTTCAGGAAGCGCAAAAGCTCGCCGACACCTGGCTCGGCCATTATGATATGGGCCGCGCGTATCTCGATGCTGGGGCCTTCACTGAGGCGTCTTCAGAGTTCGACATTTGCCTGCAGCGGCGAGGCGAGTCTACTTCTGTCTTCTTGGACGATGTGCCCAGCTATCACCTTCTACCCGCTGTTTACTATTATCAGGGCCGCGCTCGTGAAGGTCTGAATAGCCCGGGTGCGGCGGAGTCCTATAAAACCTTCCTCGCCATCAAAGAAAAAGGCGCCGGGGATCCGCTTGTCGCGGACGCCCGGCGCCGGACTTCCTCACACTAGCTTGTCTAAATCACGAGGCCCAGCCAAGACTCGTTCGCTACTGAACGACGACATTTGCCTCGGGCGAAAAGACGCTCTCAACTCCAGTAGCGCTTACCGCGGTGATCACGAAATAGAGGTGTTGGCCGGCAGTGAGTCCCGATTCGACATATTGATTCACGTTACCCGCGTTGATTACCGTTGTATATACTCCGGACGCTGTTCCCTGATGAATATTATAGCTTGCGACGTCTCCCGAAGCGCTCGGAGCCCATGTAAGAGTCACGTGTCCGGTCCCCTGTGGCGAAGCAACCAAGCTTGCGGGCGCTTGCGGGCGGACAGTCACCGTGTAGCTTTGCGACGCCATCTGTTGGGGATTTCCGCTGTCTGCCACGGATTCTGAGAACGTATAGATCCCCGCCAGTGTCGGCGTTCCCGTTAAGGTGTCGGTCGTCGAACTGGTTGGAGGCTGCGTAATTGTCAGCCCCGGCGGGAAGTTCGCATTCGTCACCGAGAAAAAGATCGGCGGCGTCCCACCGGTCGTATTGATCGTCGCCGAGTACGCAACCCCTTCAGTCCCGTTCGGCAAGCTGGCGGTCGTAATAGTCAGTGCCGGTACGATGTTCAAAGTTAGCGTCGTGGTCAGCGTTTGCGGCGGCGTGCTCGTATCTGTCACCGTGAAGGTGACGTCAAACGTGCCGGTGGTGGTCGGCGTCCCGGTTAAGACACCGTTGGAATTCAGAGTAAGTCCCGTCGGGATGCCCAGCCCGTGCCAGGTTACGATCCCGACCCCGCCCTTCTGCAGCAACACCGTTGAGTACGGCGCGTTTTGCACGGCCGTGGGCAGCGTCGACGGACTCGTCACGGTAATCCCATTGGCCACGGGGAGCGGATAGTAAATCTCCGAGTTGGGCACGGTGACTGGTGTGGAGTCCACGCCACTCGCCAGAAGAACCGTGCCGTCCGGCAAGAGCGCCGGGCGCAGTCCGGTCTGCACGGCAGTGTAGTTCGGCGTAGCGGTAAAGACCTGCGTCACTGGATCGTAGATGTCGGAGTTCGCTCCGCCCGGCAGTGGCGCGCCGCCGGTTACGAAGACTGTCCCGTCCGCGAGGATCTCGTCGTAATACTGGCCTCGAGGCTGCGACATGCTTCCGGTGGTAGTGAACGCACCAGTCGCCGGGTTATACAGTTCAGCCGTCGCTGTGGTCGCAAGCGAGTTGCCCGGGCCGGATAGTCCGCCTTCCACCAACAGTTGACCGTTACTGAGCAGCGCAGTTCCATGGTTTCCGCGTCCAGTGTTCATGTTCCCCGACAGCGTGAATGTGCCCGCCACCGGATCGTACAGTTCGGAAGACGTCAGTGCGTTGTTGAAACCGTCCAGACCGCCAGTCACCAGCACCAAGCCGTTGGGAAGCAGGTCCGCATGGGGAATCTGGCGGGCCGCATTCATCGGGTTCGCTGTGGCTGTAAAGCCGCCGGTGCCTCCGTTCGCGTTAGGATCGAAAATCTCCGCGCTCGAAAGCGTATCTGTGAAGTTTCCTCCGACGATTAGCACCGTTCCGTTGGGCAGCAGTGTTGCCGCATGCTGCGCGCGCGGCGAGGTCATTGATCCACCCGTGAGCGTGAACGAGTTGTTCGAGGGGTCGAAGATTTCCGCGCTCGCGAGTGTGGCTTGATCGTTGAACCCGCCTGCAATCAGCACTTTGCCGCTGTTCAACAGTGTCATGGTCTGGTCCGCCCGCGCCACGTTCATCGGACCGATGGTTGTAAACGTGTGCGCGACCGAATCATAAAGTTCTGCGCTGGCGAGTACTCCCGAAGCATCCGCGTTCGCGGCTCCTCCAGTAATCAGGACTTTGCCGTTTGGCAGCGTCAGCATGATGTGGTTGCGCCTCGCCGTGTTCATGTTCCCCGTCTCGCAGTACCCCGCGACGTTGAACGCGTTGGAAGTCGCCGTGAATGAACTTACCGTCGCGTTCAGCCTGTATCCGACTCCGCCGCGATTGATGGTCATGAATGTGAAGAACACGTCGCCGGTGGAGCTTGTTGTCTGCGTCAGCGTGTCTGCGTTATCGCTTAAAACCGCCGCTGCGCAAGGCGGTGTGCCATTGAACGACACCGTCACGTTGGCTCCAGCAATGGCTGCTCCTGTGTTGTCCTGCACATGGATGTGCACGGGGGAATTCGGATTCGGCTGCCCTTGCACGTAATTCGGCGGCTGCGTGATGTACAGAATATTCACGGACGGCGTGCCGGCGAACGTGATCGTATAGGTCGCACTCACAGTCTGAAAGACTGGCTGCGATCCGTCGTGAACGCTGACACTAAACGTGATGCTGGACGTTTGCGGATTGGCAATTGTCAGTAAACCACCGTTGTCGAGCGTCACACCCGCCGCGGGAGATGGCGGACCAAAGCCTAAACCGCCGATGCCGCCGCTCGCGCTGAGCTGCACGGAATACGGAACGCCTATGGTCCCGGATGGTAGAGTCGTCGGAGAAATGGCGATAACCGCGCCAGTGCGAATCGTCGGAGAATATGGGACGGATTCCGGCGGCGTCGCCGCATCAGTCGCCGTGATCGTCACCGTGGACCCCACGGGATTGGCGGCTGTTGGCGTGCCGCTGATCTGGCCAGTGCCTGGATCGATCGACAATCCCGCTGGTAGACCCGTAGCGGTCCACTTGTACGGCGTCGTCCCACCATTTACTGCTAGCGGCGTTGATGTGTAGGGCTGGCCCACAACGCCATCTGGTGGCGTCAGCACAAACTGAAGCGTAAGTGGCGTCACGCTCACGTTTAACGTGTACTGCATGGTAGCCGTGTTTTGAGGCGACGCGCTGTCCGCCGCTTGGACCGTGAAAACGTAGCTCCCCGGAGTTGTCGCTTGCCCGGAAATCAGTCCCGATGGGCTCAGATTGATTCCGGGGGGCAATGCAGCGGGAGCCGTGGACCAAGTAATTGTTCCCGGCTTCCCACCACCGGCTTGAAGTTGAATCGAATAGCCTGGATCGAGTCGGTCCGTCGGCGGTAGCGAAGGCGTAAGAATGCTCAGCGGCGGATAGACAGGCGGCGCAGTAAGATTCGGATTTCCAGGATTCGCGAGGACCGTTGTGGTGTTTACCGCTTGGGGTACGCTCACCGGGATGATCACCGAGAGCGGATCAAACGAAATCGTCGTCGGGCTCGGATTTACTACGCGGACGGTGATGTACGCCGTCTCGCCTGGCGCCAGGGTGACGGATGATTCGTTCGGCGCCGAGTTGGTGATGTCTGGATTTGTGATGTTCGGATCCGCTACGGTGAACAGTTTCGGATTCGTGATGTTGGCAACCGTAATCCAGTGCGTTTGCACGCCTAGCACGCAGTTGTTCGCAACGGGCGTCTGATACAGCTTGTTGATGAGCAACTGCAACACGATGCCGCCCGGCACTGCTGCCGTCGACGCGGTCTTGACGGTATAAGACGCCGTCGTATTGCCGTTGTTGGTGATGGGGTAGGTCACATCTTGAATCGAGCCATTCGTAATGTCGGGGTTTGTGATGTTCGGATTCGTGATGTTGGGATTTGTGATGTTGGGATTCGTGATATTGGGATTGGTGATGTTGGGGTTAGTGATGTTGGGGTTAGTCGCGCTGACGTTGGTTACGTCTAGGTTGGTGATGTTGGGATTCGTGATGTTGGGGTTCAAGTAGGAACTGTTCGTAATATTGGGGTTGGTGATGTTGGGGTTGGTGATGTTGGGATTGGTGATGTTCGGGTTCGTGATATTCGGGTTCGTCACTTCCGCGTTCGTAATATTGGGGTTGGTGATGTTCGGATTCGTGATGTTCGGATTGGTGATGTTGGGGTTAGTGATGTCGGGATTGAGCACCGCCGAGGAAGAAAGGCCGTTAGTCACGACAGAGCCGCCGACCGCCGTAATTTGAGCGACGTTTACCGTAATCGTGGCTTGCGCATTGGTGGACGTAGCAAAGACACTTCGCGACACGGACGAGTAGGATGGAATCGTTACATCAAGTGTGGTCAGTAGCGAGAACTGCAGAAAGGATGCCGAGCCGCCAGTGGGCTGGTTGGCGATTGTGAATCGAACCGTGAGGGGCTGGCTGGTGGAGTTCTGCGCCTCCACTGGAAATGCACGCTGAAAAGGCACGGTTTGGCCGTTGAAGGTGGTCGTGCCTAAGGGCTTGGCATTACCTGGCGCTCCAACGACGAGCCCACCGGTAATTTGCGAAGTGTAGATGTTCTGGTTGCGCATGCCTTCCTGGCCGGGCACGCACGCCGGCAGTGGATTGCCATTCTCTACGCTTAACGCGCCAGCTACGACCGGCGCCGTGTAATTCTCCCAACTCCCGCCGGGTGGCGGCGGCACGACATCGCGATTGTCAGTCCACGTAGCGTGGAAAAGCGGATTCACGCTCGGCATGAAGTTGTACTTCCAGGAACTGCCGTCGGGAACAAATGCAGGTGACGGAACGATGTCGATGTAATCCCCGAGAAACGCTTCCTGGCCCTGATCGAAGAGCGGGAGATTCGGCACATTGAACTTGAACTGCTCGATGTCGGGAGATTCCGGGTTGACGCAACATCCGAACTCGTACTGCGATACCAGCACGGACGGCCCCAAGGTAATCGTGGGGAAAATACCAAGTTCGAGGACGCGCAAGTCCAGAGTGTGGCGGCGCAGGGTCAATCCTGAATCATCGATGTACGGCGTAAAGACCTGA
>DATJXZ010000086.1:0-25705 GCA_035499815.1 Candidatus Solibacter sp.
CGCGGCTCCAGCGTGCCGCGCTGTTGGAACTGCTGGCGCACGCGGCGCACCGCCGCCACGCAAAAACCGAACCACTGCGCAATTTCGCGCGTGCTCTTGCCTCGCTCGTAGAGTCGCAGGATTCGCCCGCGTACGGGCACAGGGATGGACATCATAACCCTAACTCTGCCACAACAGCGCACTCCTGTGAAGCTACATCATTTATGGAAATGCTCTAGGATGCGGCGCGATGCATTTTTCCACCTTCGTGAGACTCACCTCTAATACGCCAGAGCAGAACAACACCGAGGAGGATGGAAACGACGCTTGCCGCCTGTGCGTTGGACATACCGAAGAACGAGCGGGGATTGATGCGAATAATTTCGATCAGGAAGCGGGCGAAACCAGTGAGGATCAGGTAGCTACAAAAGATCTGGCCGTTGGCTCTAGGGCGGCTTAGGAACCTGGTGCCCATGTGCCAAAGAAGTGCCGCGATGGCGAGCCAAATGAAAAATTCATAAAGCGGTGTGGGTTGCACGCGGCAGTTTGCCGGCCATCCCTGCTGCACGCATGTTTCCGTCGTTGGAACAAGTCCGTTTGGGAAGCGCATGCCCCAGGGAAGATTTGTCGGAATGCCATAGTCTCCGTCGCCGGAGAGTAGGCAGCCGATGCGTCCGATGGCGTAACCGACGCAAGCTGCGGGCGAACAGATATCCAGAAATTGAAGCAAAGGGATTCTTGACCGGCGCGCAAGAATCACCAACGCAATAAAACCCCCCAGAAAACCACCAAACCAGGCGAAGCCATAACGGCTGAATAGTTGCGGCCAAGGATCTGCGAAGAAATCATGGGGACTTTCAAGAACGTGGTAAAGCCTGGCGCCAATCAAGCCGGCAAGGCCTGCGATGCCGATAATCAGGAAACCTTCGTCCTTTTCGTTTTTGGCAGAAATGCTTTGAAGCTGCGCTCTGCGCCGATTGAAATCGGCTTGCAGGACGTAGGCCGAGACGAGCATGGCGGTGGCAACCATCAACCCAAAAGTGGGGATCGATAGCGGCCCGAAGTGAAGGAAAGGGATCATGTGTGTGTCAGCGAAAAACGCCTGAGGAAGTATACATGAGAGCGAGAAAGAGCCTGGAACGACGAGCAGTTCCGTAGGTCGAACCGCTTAGCGCAGCGGTTAGGCCGCGGAGTATGGTACGGCCGATTTAGGGCGACGGCGGAGAGCCATGCCCAGAAGCAGCCAGATGGCAAGGGCCAGCCATTCGGCGTGGGTGAAATGGCCGGGGAAGGCAGGAATTAGCTTCATCAACAAGAGAATCAGCGAAACGCAGACCCCGAGCCCAGCGATGAAGCGCATGCGCAATGCTGGCTCGACGAGCCAGAAAGAAGAGCACGCAGCAAGCCAGCCTAGCGCGGAAGCCATCGAGCCGACTTCTGTGATAGGAACGAGGATGGCATCGCCGAGAAAAAGTCCGAGGAGCGTTCCCGCCGTGATGCCGATGACCGCGACAAATGGAGTGGAGAAATTCTCGTGAATGGCGGCAAAGCGAGGAGCGACGGTCCCGCGGCGAGCAAAAGCAAAGAGCAGCCGCGTGGAGGCCGCGAAATTTCCGTTGAAGCATTGGAATAGGCCTAAGAGCCCCATTACGAGGATAATCTGCACAATCAAGGGCCTGCCTATTCCGTGTTCGAACGCAATAGCGGTTGCGAACCGTTTGCCCATGAGGGACTGCCAGGGTGCGATGTAACCAACAGCGGCTATCGAGAGCGCGTAGAAGCATGCGCCGACGCCGAGTGCGAGGCCGATGGCCTGCATGTAGCTGGTGTGACGAAATTCCGGATTGGCTTCCTCCGCGTACTTGGGCACAGACTCGAAACCAGTCATGAAATACGGAACGATCTGCAAAGTAAGCAGAATGGAAAGAAATGGACTGGCATGAAAAAGGGGATGCAAATTCGCGGGAGCACCGCGCACTGCACTCAAGCCAACGAGAACCAGAAAAATAAGCAAAACCATCGAGGTCATCGTTTTCTGGAAATTGGCACTGAGGCGGATGCCACGATAATTGATGGTTCCGAGAAGCAGCGTGAGCGCGATACCCAGAACGAGACGGGGGAGGAAAACGGGTTGACCTGCGACGCGGTAGACCTCCCACGAGTCGAGCGCTGGGAAAATGTAAGCCGCGATTTTTCCGACGGCCACTGCTTCCCATGGGCAAACGATGAAATAAGCGAGAAGCATCATCCAACCAGTGAAATAGCTGACGATGGGCGGAAAAACCTGCGCGGTATAGGCGGCTTCACCGGCGGCGTCGGGAAGTCGCTTGACCCATTGTCCATAGACATACCCAACAGGAACCAGAATGATCCCGCCAATCGCAAAGCCGAGAGCGGCGCCGGCGGGACCGCCGCGGCCAAGCCAGTCGTCCATGAGGACGAGCCAGCCGGTGCCAATCATGGTGCCAAAAGCGAGAGCGAAGTAATCGTGGAGGCGGAGTTTGCGGGCTAGGGCGGGCATTTAGAGGGCGCCGTGGAATTCACGGGCGGAGATGGTGGCGCGGCGAGAGGCAGATGAGAGAACTGGATGGAGAAAACGATGGGCGGAAAGAGCGTTCGGCACGGGGAGGCATATTAGTTTCGCGGAGTGGAGGAAGTCAACGAAAGTGAAGACGAGGTAGAGTCCGAATTTCGGCGGGGTATTCTCGGATCGGCGACCAGAAGGCAGCTGGCTGAGTCTTACGCAGGCGTGGTTGGCTAGAAGGAGAGTTTTTGACGCGGCATGACTTGCGAAAGCGGGAGCAGAGATCCCGCACTCCAAATTGGTTGTATTGGTTGTACTGGTACGGGAGGCGCAGAGTTTACGAGGACGGCATGAAGCGTTCATGCGGACGTAACGTTTGGCGGGTAGTTTCAGTGCGCTTGTGTTGACTGCTGGCCAGCCAACTACTCAAGAAATTCATGGAGGATCCACAAAGATTATGCGCAGAGCCTTCGCGATTCTAGTCGCGGGAATCTTGCTGAATCCCGCGATGATCGGCGCCGTTCCACACAATAAGCCTTATGGAAGCACAGCCACCCCCATCAAGCACCTGGTGATCATTTTCCAGGAGAATGTTTCGTTCGACCACTATTTCGGAACTTACCCGAATGCGATGAACCTCAAAGGAGAAAATCCGTTTCACGCGTCGGACGACACGCCTGGCGTGAACGGCTTTAGCCCGTCGCTTTTGAACAGCAACCCGAACCTAAACCCGGCAAACGGAACAGCAGCGACGAATCCTTTTCGCTTGAGCCCGGCGCAGGCGGCGACGAACGATCAGGACCACAACTACACGCCGGAGCAAGAGGCATACGACGGCGGATTGATGGATTTGTTTCCGGAGTACACGGGAACAGCAGGGCCGCCGCCCGGAACTCCGCCGATCGCAGATACGAAGGGTCTGGTGATGGGGTATTACGACGGGAACACGGTGACGGCGCTGTGGAATTATGCGCAGCATTTTGCGATGAGCGATAACTCGTTCGACACGAACTTTGGGCCTTCATCACCGGGAGCGATCAACGTAATTTCCGGGCAGACCAACGGCGTGGTCGATAACACGAACGGAAGCGGAGCGATCATCGCGGACGGGAACGGCGGGTATACGGATAATGGCGACGCCGACCCGGCGGGCGATGTGTGCTCGACGACGACGGGAGAGACGTTCAGCATGAGCGGGCAGAATATCGGAGATCTTCTGAATGAGAAGGGCATCAGCTGGGGATTTTTTGAAGGCGGGTTCAACCTCAGCCTGGTGAACGCGAACGGGTCGACGGGTTGCGCGCGGTCCACAACTTCGACGATCACACTGTCAAAGAAGGCGGATTACATTCCGCATCACCAGCCATTCCAATATTACGCGAGCACAGCAAATCCGCTACACACGCGGCCTGCTTCGATCGCGGAGATCGGGCACGACGGGCCGGCAAATCATCAGTACGACACGGCGGACTTTTTTACTGCCGTAAGGAAGGGAAACTTTCCGGCAGTGAGCTACCTGAAGGCGCCGGGCTATCAGGATGGGCACGCGGGCTATTCGGACCCGATCGACGAACAGAACTTCATCGTGACGGTGATCAACTTCCTGGAGAAGACGCCGGAGTGGCAGAGCACAGCGGTGATCATTGCGTACGATGATTCGGACGGGTGGTATGACCACGTGACGAGCCCAATCGTGAACCAGTCGGCGACGGCGGCAGACGAGAATGCAGCGGGGCTGCCGATGTGCGGCACGGCCGCAAGCGCGACGACGCTGGCACTGGCGGGCGTGACCGCAGCGCATGCACAGGGACGCTGCGGCTATGGACCGCGGCAGCCGTTCCTGGTGATTTCACCGTATGCGAAAGCAAACTTCGTGGACCACACCATCACGGATCAAAGCTCGGTGGTGCGGTTTATCGAGGACAACTGGCTGGGCGGGGAGCGGATTCCTGGTTCGTTCGATGCGATTGCAGGGTCGATCTTGAACATGTTTGATTTCGACCGATGCCGCGAGGATGGAACCTTGGTCCTTAATCCGAGCACGGGCGAGCCGGTAGGCCCATCGTTTAAGTTCTAGACGTGGGCGGGCATTAGCCGCGGTTAAGTTCCACGCGCGGACGGATGGGACTGCGAAAGCTCAACCTGTCTTAGATCGAGATAGAAGGCAGCGGGCGTGCGAAGAGAGATTCGCAAGCCCGCTGTTTTTTGTTCGAGGTGGCATACTGAGGTATTTCCATTTGGCGGGGAGATGACGTGGCGATTACACGACGCGAGTTTTTGCAGAGGAGCGGGTTAATGACAGGAGCGATGCTGACGCATCAGGCGGGACACACGATGCCGGAGACGAAGGCGCGGCCGGCGCTGGATCCAAATTCGCTGACGCCCTTCGTGGACCCGCTGCGTCTGCCGGCCGTGGCGAAGAGCGTGGGGATGCGGCCAAGCCCGAAGAATGGGGCGATCCAGATTTCCTACTACCGAATCGGGATGAGCGCGTTCGAAGCGAAAGTACATCGCGACATGAAACCGACGAAGATGTGGGGATTCGGCGGAATGTTTCCCGGGCCGACGTTTGAGGTGCGCAGCGGAGAAGAAGTGAAGGTGGAATGGGCGAATGAATTGCCGGCGCAACATTTTTTGCCGATCGATCACACGCTGGAAGGAGCGGGGACGGGGCAGCCGGAAGTGCGAGCGGTGTCGCATTTGCATGGAGCGAAGACACCGCCGGAGAGCGACGGCTATCCGGAGGATTGGATCGTGCCGGGAAAATCGTCGGTATATCACTACCCGAACAAGCAGGACGCGGCGATGCTGTGGTACCACGATCACGCGATGGGCATCAACCGGCTGAATATTTTTGCAGGGATGGCAGGAGCCTACATTTTGAGAGACAAGGAGGAAGAGGCGCTGGCGCTGCCCAGCGGGAAATATGAAATGCCGCTGGTGATATGCGACCGGATGTTCGACAAGGATAGCCATCTTTATTATCCGGTTTCGGGGAAGAGCGATTCGCCATGGATTCCGGAATTTTTTGGCGATGCGAATTTGGTGAACGGGACGCTGTTTCCATTTTTGGAGGTTGAGCCGCGAAAGTACCGGTTTCGCGTGCTGAATGTATCGAATGCGCGATTTTACCAGCTCGGGCTTTCGAACAAGCAGGCGTTTTATCAGATCGGGACGGACCAGGGGCTGCTGGCGGCGCCGGTGAGAGTGCACAAAATCGTGATCGCGCCGGGAGAGCGGATCGATCTGGTAATCGATTTCAAGGAAAGCGCGGGAGGAAGGATTGAACTGAACGATGGGTACGTGCACTTGATGCAATTTCGAGTTTCGTCGTCAAGTGTGAAGGACGAGAGCGTTTTGCCTGGGAAGTTGCGCGGGATTGAGAAGATGAAGGAGTCCGAGGCGGCGAAGACGCGCATGCTTTCGCTGGATGAGGTGGATGACAAAGTGGAAAATCCGGTCAAAATGCTTTTGAACGGACACGGCTGGAAGGAGCCGGTGACGGAAAATCCGGCGCTGAATTCGACGGAGATTTGGAGTTTTGTGAATCCGACGGACGATTCGCATCCGATCCATCTTCATCTGGTGAGATTTCAAATTTTGGACCGGCGGAAATTCGAAACGTTTGGCTATTTGACGCGTAAACAGCTTCGATTCACTGGACCGGTGGTTCCACCGGATCCTGCCGAGGATGGATGGAAAGATACGGTGCGGGCGGACCCGGGAATGGTAACGCGGATCATTACACGGTTCGAGGCATACGCGGGGCGGTACGTTTGGCACTGTCATATTTTGGAGCACGAAGACAACGAGATGATGCGGCCGTATGACGTGGTTGCGCCTAAATAGAGCGGGCATGGAATGAGAGGCGGGGCGCTGTTTTGAGGAGGCGCTCTGTACTAAACTGCGGTCGCTATGAAATTCCACAAAGAGATGAAGGAATGCGAACGGCTTGCCGCAGGCTACTGCATAACGAAGGGCGCCGACTTTCGGTTGAAGGACTACGATACCAGCGATACCGGGGACGTGAAGAACAAGCAGCATGCGCAGAAGATCATCGATAACCGCGCCGGTTTGCTGAGCAACTTACAGGAAAAACTTTACGCGCAGGATCACTGGGCTCTGCTGCTGATTTTCCAGGCGATGGACGCCGCGGGAAAAGACGGGGCGATCAAGCACGTGATGTCCGGAGTGAATCCACAGGGGTGCGACGTTTATTCGTTCAAGACGCCGAGTGCCGAGGAACTGGATCACGATTATTTGTGGCGGGTGCACAGCCGCGTTCCGGAGCGGGGGAAGATTGGGATATTCAATCGGTCGTACTACGAGGAAGTTCTGGTGGTGCGGGTGCACCCCAGTCTCTTGCGAGGGCAGAAGCTGCCGGACGAGGTGATTACCAAACACATCTGGGAGGAGCGGTACGAAGACATCAACGGGTTCGAGAAATATTTGACGAGAAATGGAGTGGTGATTCGGAAGTTTTTCCTGCACGTTTCGAAGAAAGAGCAGAAAAAACGTTTCTTGGAACGGCTTGAAGATTCAAAAAAGAATTGGAAGTTTTCGATGGCCGATGTCAAAGAACGTGGCTACTGGAAAGATTATCAGGAAGTCTACGAGGAAATGATCCAGAATACGGCCACGAAGCACGCGCCGTGGTACGTGGTGCCTGCGGATAACAAGTGGTACACGCAGCTCATCATCGCTTCAGCGATCATCACCGCGCTTGAGGAGCTTGACCTTTCTTTCCCTGACGTCGACAAAGAAAAGAAAAAAGAACTGGAGGTTGTGCGCGAATCGCTCTTGCATGAGAGAGAATGAGCCTCGTCCTCCACGGAACTGCTTGGAGACTCCGCCGCACGAAGCATCTGCCTGATCAACGAAAGCTTCTGCGCACAAATGATCCGGTGGTAGAATGAGCCGGACGGCGACGCGGCTTGCTCGATTCTGCAAGCCGGAAGGAAAATGATGGCGAAGCCGATCGTCCTGGAAGTCAACGGCAAGCGTTATGCGGTCCAGTCCGCTCCGGAAACTCCTCTGCTCTCCGTACTGCGTGACGAATTAGGGCTGACGGGCACCAAGTACGGCTGTGGCGAAGGCCAATGCGGTGCGTGCACGGTCTTGCTTGCTGGAGCGCCACGCCGCTCCTGTCAGATTCCAGTCAGCGCGGCCGCATCGAGATCCATCACAACAATTGAGGGCCTGGAGAAAAATGGACAATTGCATCCTGTGCAGCAGGCATTTCTGGATGCGGGCGCGTTCCAGTGTGCCTATTGCACCTCCGGAATGATCTTGAGCAGTGTCGGATTGCTTTCTACGAATCCCAATCCCAGTTCTGCGGAAATCGTCCAATCGTTGCAAGGCAATCTCTGCCGCTGCGGAACGCACCCGCGAATCATCGAAGCGGTCGATCAAGCGGCAAAAACAATGCAAGAGCGGGCACGATGAGCTCCCCATACGTCGATTTCGCGCCCGAGCCGGAACGCTACGAATTCACAGCGGCGCCGATGCACCATTTCGAATTGGCGCGCCGCGATTTCTTCAAGTTCCTTGGCGCGGGGATTGCCGTTTTCGCCGTGGCGAAGGACTCGCTTGCCACCCAGGAGACTGCTCCCACTCGCGGCTTCCACCACGAAGACCTGCCGGAAGAAATCACTGCATGGCTGCACATCAGCGACGAAGGCAAAGTGACCGCGTTCACCGGCAAGGTCGAGATCGGCCAGAACATTCGCACCTCACTGGCCCAAACAGTCGCCGATGAATTGCACGTCTCATTTGATAGCGTAACGATGGTTACGGCCGACACGGCTTTGACGCCTTTCGATTTCGGCACCGTGGGAAGCCGCTCGATGCCAACGATGTCGCCGCAACTTCGCCGCGTGTCCGCTGCGGCGCGCGATCTACTCGTCGATGCGGCGGCAAAAGAGTGGAAGGTCGCGGCCGAAGGGCTTGTTGCGGATAACGGCAGCGTCAAGGATCCGGCGACAGGCCGCTCGCTGAAGTATGCCGAGTTGGCGCGGGGCAAAACGCTGGCGCAAAATTTGCCCGCCGACGACCCCGTCACTCCTGCGGACAAATGGACGATTGCAGGTAAACCCATTCCGAAGAAAGATGCCCGCGCGTTTGTGACGGGGCAACATCAATACACTCCCGACCTTCGCCGGCCCGGCGTGTTGTACGGCAAGGTCCTTCGCCCCCCGTCATTTGGGGCCACACTCACTTCTTATGACCCGAAAGCCGCGCAAGGAATGAGCGCCGTTGTCATCGTTCGCGATGGTGATTTCATCGGCGCCGCCGCAGTCAGTGAACAAGCTGCGCAGAGGGCCCTCGATGCAATCCGAGCCAAATGGAAAGAAGTCCCGCAACCTTCGAGCAAGGAGCTTTTTTCCTACCTCAAGCAAAATGCCAAGCCCAATGGCGATGAGCGCTCCCGGCACACAATGGGGTCCGTTGCAGAGGGCTTGGCAGCAGCCGCGCAACGTTTGGACGCGACATACACGGTAGCGTTCATCGCGCATGCGCCGCTGGAGCCACGCGCCGCGCTCGCCGAATGGTCAGACGGAAAGCTCACGGTCTGGACCGGATCGCAACGCCCTTTTGCCGTTCGCGATGAACTTGCCGATGTCTTTCACGTTTCTGAAAAAAGTGTCCGAGTCATCGTGCCGGACACGGGTTCTGCTTATGGAGGCAAACATACCGGAGATGCCGCGCTGGAGGCCGCCCGCCTGGCGCGCGCCGCTGGGCGGCCCGTGAAAGTGGTCTGGACGAGGGAGGAGGAGTTCACGTGGGCTTATTTTCGTCCCGCAGGCGTCATCGAAATAAAAGGAGGAATCGCGACCGATGGCGCACTGACCGCGTGGGAGTTTCACAATTACAACTCAGGCGCCTCCGCGATCGAAACACCCTACGACGTGCCCAATCAGCACATTGAGTTTCACGCGACTCAGTGTCCCCTGCGCAGCGGCTCCTACCGTGGCCTCGCCGCAACCGCAAACTTTTTTGCGCGAGAAAGCCACATGGACGCTCTATCGCGCGAGGCGAAGCTGGACCCTCTCGAATTTCGAATGAAGAATCTTTCCGATCCTCGACTGAAAGCCGTGTTTGATGCCGCAGCAAAGGCCTTTGGCTGGCCGTGCCAGAAGACAAAAGCGGGCCAGGGATTCGGTATAGCCGGGGGCCATGAAAAGGGTAGTTACGTGGCCACCTGCGCCGAAGTTCACGTCAATCCTTCATCTGGCGCTCTCCGCGTAGTGCGCATGACTACCGCCTTCGAATGTGGCGCCATCGTAAATCCAGACGGATTGCGCAATCAGGTCATCGGTGCAAATATTCAGGGACTTGGCGGCGCACTCCACGAATCGATTGCATTCGAAAACGGCCGTATTACAAATCCCCATTTTGCAAACTATCGCGTGCCTCGCTTCCGCGATGTTCCCGAGGTCGAAGCGGTCCTGCTGGAACGCAAGGACCTGCCGTCGGCAGGCGCTGGTGAGACTCCCATTATGGGGGTCGCCCCAGCCATCGGAAATGCTATCTTCGACGCCACCGGGGCCCGTCTGCGCGACCTTCCGCTGGTCCCCAACGGGCTGGTCGCCGCGAAGACATAACATCGCATCACTCAATCGAAACTGGGCCGTGCCTCCAAAAGGAACTGTTCCACTGTGAATTGGTTGGGGCCCTTTGTGCCGACCTGGGAATCCCTTGTTTTGTGCGAATCAACAGGATCTATATAACCAATTTATTATCAATAGTTTAACCTCTCACATAGTCCGCACATCTGGCCTCAGTATTGCCCCAGAAACACGGGGGTCTTTGTGCCTTTTAACATCGCCCACCGAATCGCGCCAAGTGCCTCCGTGTGGGACGCGCGTCAATTCTGCGGCTTTCAGAGTACTTTCGGGTGCCTCCGCACGCTTTTTCGCGGGCGAGGCAGCTCGCTGCTTGCAAACTTGTGTCTGCGCACCATCTCTACCTCATTGCTGCTCGGTTCTCTCGCGCTGCTCTTGCCGGTTATCAGCGCTCAAGAAGGAGGTGCCGCGGAATACCGCGCAAAAGCGACTTTCCTCGCCGCATTCCCAAATTTTATCGAGTGGCCCGCCGACGCATTCTCATCCCCGCAGGCGCCTGTCCTGATCTGCGTCTTCGGCGACTTCTCCTTTGGTACATCCTTGACGGAGACCACCCGAGGCGCTTCCATTCGCGACCATCAAGTCGAGGTTCGATGGGTACACAGAGAGCAGGATTTGCGCGCTTGCCATGTCCTCTTTGTGAGCCACTCGGAGGAGAAGCACTACGGAAGAATTTTCAAAGCCATCCAGGGAGCGAGCGTTTTGACCGTCGGTGAAACACAGGATTTTCTGTCGAGTGGCGGCGCCATAGATTTCCTGATTACGGACGGCAGGCTGCAATTCGATGTGAATATGAGGGCAGCGAACGACGCACGCCTCCGAATCAGCTCAAACATGCTTGCACTGGCGAAGCACATTGTCACCAAGGCGGAGGCAGCAAAAAGCTAGCGAATGATAAACGGCATCACTTTCGACCTTGCGCTTCGTCACCGGCTGCTGTTCGTGACCACGCTTACGTGCGGAATTGCAATTGTAGTGGGCTGCGTCGCCTTTCTCGCTTATGACATGAATGTCGCACGAAATAATAAGGTCGAAGGTCTCCGGTCCGTGGCTGAAATTGTCGGTACAAACTCCACGGCCGCGATTGCTTTCAGTGATGGCGCCGGAGCCTCCAAGGTCTTGCGGACTCTGAGCACGCAGAAGTCAATTCGCGCTGCGGCAATCTATTTGCCCGACGGAAGACTTTTCGCTTCCTATGTTAGGGCTGACCTGGCCGGGGAGGCGATTCTGCCAGAAATCACCCCTAAGAGCATTGATTGGAAAGAAGACAGGGTCTCAGTGTCGTCTCCCATCACTTTAAATGGCAAAACCGTCGGCGTTCTCTATCTCGAAGCAGGCCGCGCCGACTTACGAGAGCGGCTTGACCGCTTTTTACGGCTCACGGCGCTCATCGCCGCGGCCAGCCTATTGGTTGTTTATTTCGTGACGGCCGGGCTGCAGAAATCCGTCACTGGTCCGATTCAGACTCTGGCAGGAGTCGCGCGCTCGATTTCTACCGGCAGGACTTATTCCTTGCGTGCGCCCCGCCTGCCGGGTCAAGAACTCCGCCAGCTCGGCATCGATTTCAATCACATGCTCAGCGAAATGGAAAAACGAGAAGCGGCCTTGACAGAAGCCCGCGTCACTCTCGAGCTGAAGGTGGCAGAACGGACGCGCGACCTGGAAGAAGAAGTCATTGAAAGACGTCGCACGGATGCAATCTTGCAGGAGCGAACGGAATTTCTCAATACGCTTGTTGCGAGTAATCCGATTCCTACCGTTGTCCAGGACACGACTCAGCACATCCAGCTTGCCAATCCTGCTTTCTTCACCCTGTTCGGCTACTCGAAAGAGGAAACCATTGGCAGCGCCCTTGACTCACTCATCGTGCCCGGTGATTTGCGCCAGGAGGGGGCATCTAATTTTCAGCAGGTTGCTGCCCAAAGAGCCATCCACAAAACGAGCAAGCGAAAGAAGAAAGACGGAACTCTTCTTGACGTGGAAATCCATGGTGTCCCGCTGATCATCGACGGCCAAATCCAGGGTGTTCTGGCCCTCTATCACGATCTCACGGAACGATTGAAGGCTCAAAAGGGAGTTCGCGAAGGCGAGGAACTTTTCCGGGCCTTAAGCGCCGCTGCTCCCGTCGCGATTCTGAGCACCGATGCCAAAGGAAAAATCCTGTATGCCAACAAACGTTGGACAGAGCTGACGGGGCGCACTTCCGAGGATGCCGTGAATAGGGGATGGTACTCCGTCGTCCATCCTGAAGATCGCGAGGTCGTTGAAAACTTGTGGAAGAGCGGCGTGGAGTTTGGCATGGAATTGAAAGACCAGTGCCGTTTTCTCACTAAGGATGGTCACGTCAATTGGGTCGAATGGCAGACCAGGGCGCTCTACGCTCTGGACGGCTCGTTGCAAGGCTACGTAGGCGTGATCGAAGACATTACTCTCCGGCGCGCCGCGGAGCAGCGTCTGATGGAAGCGAAAGAGGCTGCGGAAGCCGCGAGCAAAGCAAAGAGCGAATTTTTGGCAAACATGAGCCACGAAATTCGCACTCCCATGAACGGCATCCTCGGTATGACAGAGCTGACCCTGGACACCGATCTCTCCCCGCTCCAGCGAGAGTACCTCGGAATGGTCAAGTCCTCTGCCGAACTTTTACTCGGCGTTATCAATGACATTCTGGATTTTTCTAAAATCGAGGCCGGCCGCCTGGACCTCGAATCTGTACCTTTTTCCCTCATGGATTGCATCGAGGACTCGCTTCGCCCGTTGGCCCTGCGTGCCCAGGAAAAGGGCCTTGAACTCGCGTGGTCTCCCCGGGGCGACATCCCGGAAGTGGTAAGAGGCGACCCAAGCCGTCTGCGCCAAATCCTGATCAATTTGGCGGGCAACGCCATCAAATTTACCAAATCTGGCACAGTCACTATTCAGGCGCAACTAAATCAGCCAGCCGGTGAACAGGTAGAAATTCTTTTCTCCGTCTCGGACACGGGAATCGGCATTCCAGAAGAGAAGCATCGCAAGATTTTCGAAGCTTTTTCACAAGCGGACACTTCCACGACCCGTGAGTTCGGAGGTACTGGTCTGGGGCTCTCAATCTCTTCCAGGCTGGTTCGCTTGATGGGCGGAGAGATCTCCCTGGAAAGCGCCCTCGGCAAAGGCAGCAAGTTTTTCTTCACCGTAAAATTCGCCCCCGCCACGCGGGAAGAGATGCCCGCTCTCCCCGCGTCAGACGCGCAACTGGCTGGAAAGCGCGTGCTTGTGGCCGACGACAACGACATAAATCGGCAATTGCTCGCACGGCTCTTACCACAGTGGGGGATGCAGCCAGTGCTCGCCAGCGATGGGATCGAAGCCCTTGCACTCTTCAAGCAACGAATGTCTGGACGCGATAGGTTCCAGCTTGTCCTCCTTGATCAAAACATGCCCGGCCTGAGCGGTTTTGAAGTTGCCGAACAAATTCGCAGCTTTTCCGTCTCCGCTAAGCCCAAGATCCTAATTCTCTCCTCGACACCAAGTGCCCAGGACCGCGAGACGGAGAAAAAGCTCGGAATCGCGCAACACGTTTTGAAGCCCCTCCGCCGCGCCTCTTTGCGCGACGCCATTTTACGGGCTCTGGATCTTTCGTCCCCCAAGGCCTCCGTCAAGGACAGTAGCGGCGACTTTCTCGAATCGCGAAAATTAAGAGTCCTCCTTGCTGAAGACAACGTGGTCAATCAGAAGCTTGCAATGCACCTCTTGGCCAAGATGGGCCACAAAGTCACTCTCGCAGTCAATGGCGTTGAAGCTCTTGAACTGGCATCCTGCCAGGAGTTTGACCTGATTCTGATGGATATCCAGATGCCCCAGATGAGCGGCATGGAAGCGGCAGGAAGGATTCGTCAAACGGAGCTGAAATCCGGAGTTCATGTTCCAATCATCGCCATGACTGCCCACGCGATGATTGGAGATGCAGAGAAATTCCTGGAATCTGGGATGGATGGTTATGTGTCGAAGCCAGTTCAAGTTGAACTCCTGCGCGCAGAAATCCAGAGACTTACTTCGAGTAAATTCAAAAATGGGAACGAAATGATCAAAAACCAGAAAGAAATATCTTCGGACGCAGTATGGGATCTCCCTGAGCTCCTCCAAAGAGTTGACAACGATCAGGAGTTGCTTCGCGAACTCCTGACAATTTTCAAGGAGGACTTTCCTCGAACCTTCCGCTCGCTCGAGGCAGCCGTGGCTGCCTGCGATTTGAAGAGTTGCGCGGCATTGAGCCACACCCTCAAGGGGATGCTGTCCAACCTCGGAGGGATTCGTGCCGCCGCGGCTGCAGCGAGACTTGAAAACTTGGCCGCCACGAGCGCCGAGAATGAGTCACTGAAAGACGCCCTAAACATTCTGCAGCGCGAGGCCGTATGTCTCTTGCCGGAATTGGACGCATATCTGACGGGGGTGCTTCGTTGAAGATTCTGATCGCGGACGACGAAGCGCTCTCCCGACGTCTGCTCGAAAAAACCCTGGAACGCGCGGGCTATGAGGTCACCGCTGTTGAAAACGGCAAGCAGGCCCTCGATCAACTTTGTAAGCAGGACGCGCCTCGCTTGGCCCTGCTCGACTGGGTCATGCCGGAGTTGGACGGGCCGGGTGTTTGTCGGGCGGTTCGCACCCGCTCGGATCAGACCTACGTCTATATGGTGCTTCTAACGTCCAAGGGATCCAAAGAAGAAACTGTTCTGGGTCTCGAATCCGGAGCCGACGACTATCTTACGAAGCCTTTTAACGCCGAAGAACTGCGGGCCCGCCTTCGCGTCGGTGAACGTATCCTCCTCTTGGAGGACCGTCTCGTCGAAGCTCGCGAAAATATGCGTTTCCGGGCCACCCACGATCCACTGACTTCCTTGCTAAACCGCGGCGCGATTCTCGAGTTGCTCGGGCGCGAACTGCATCGTTCTTACCGCGAGCAGAAATCTACCGCCATCCTGCTCGGCGACGTGGATCACTTCAAACGGGTCAACGACACCTTGGGCCACGTTGTGGGAGACGAAGTCCTCCTGGAATTAGCCAACCGGCTTATCGCTAGTGTCCGTTCCTATGATTTCGTCGGCCGATACGGAGGGGAAGAGTTTCTTGTCGTATTGAATAGTTGCGATCCGGCTTTTGCGCCTGGACGCACCGAAGAGATTCGCCGATCCATCTCGTCTCGCCCCGTGCTGACCGCCAAGGGCCCGCTTAGTCTCACCATGAGTTTTGGTGTGCTTCTCAGCGCGGATTGGGGGCATAGGCCTGTTGAGGAACTTCTTCACGAAGTGGATATCGCCCTCTATGAAGCCAAGGCGGCCGGCCGCGACTGCCTTCGGATTGCCAGGCCGAATTCCAAACCTGATTCCCTCCCGGAGGCCTTGCCACAAGCCGTTCGGCGACGCAGCTAGCAGTTCGGTAACGAAGCAAGAATTCATCTTTTGCGAACTTAGCTGCCGGCCGTTTTCGGGTTATCTTGTCTCATCAGCTGTCGCATCGCCGCGCTCGAACCTGGGGCCTTTTTCTCCCGCCAGGCTTCCAGCCGCTTGCAAGTCTCTTCAATATGCAAGAAGAGCTGCGGATTCTTGAATGCCGCCCGCCATGTCGGCACAATCGTGTGCATCCGGTCCCACACCACCCAGATCTCGCCGTTGCTCTCAAAAAAAAGCTCGTCATTAATCAATCCGCGGTTGACGATGCTGGCCACCATGTCCCAATAACTGATCACCATTCGTATGAAGGTATTCTCTTCTCCTCCTTGCGGAAATCTTTGGATCATGTCCTCGGGCGATGTGGGATGAAAATGTTCGAGAAACCAGGCGCGTGCCTGCCGCAGCCGCGGCTCACGTCTCATCTCATAGAGCTTGAGCATCAGATTCACTTCTTCGTAAGTAATTTGGCTCATTTCAGGTCCACCTCGCACTAATTTCCCTGATCTGGTTTTGATCCCTCATGCGCGGAAGGGGAGACGCCGGCAAGTTCGAATCGTTGCACGCTTGAGAGGGGAATCCCTTGACGCTGGAATTCCGTTTGAATGCGGCGGCGAAGCTCACGAGAGACTTCGTCCTGGCGGGTGGGCGCTGTACGTATCTGCAATCGCACCGTCGAAGCACTGCGGTCAAATGCCTGTACGCCAAGTATGCGCGGTCCATCGACCAGGGCCTGCGACCAGGATGGATCGCCCCTCATATCGGCCGCCGCGGATTCCAACGCTTGCATTGTTTTTTCGAGTGATAATTCGGGTGCGATGGATATGTCCACAAAGGCTTGCGACCAGTCGCGGCTCAGGTTGCTTACCGTCCGTATCTCCCCGTTGGCAATGGTCACCAGCGCCCCGCGGGCATCCCTCACCACCGTCCGGCGAAGCGTCAAATGCTCGACGCGCCCGGTCGTATCGCCTACCTGAATCGTATCGCCAATCGCGTACTGGTCCTCTAACACGATATAGATGCCTGTAATCACATCCCGAACCAGATTTTGCGCGCCGAAACCCACCGCCACGCTGACCAGCCCCGCAAGCGTCAAGGCTGGCGTCGGATTGATCCCGACTTTGTCCACCGCCGTCAGCAGCGCGACAAACCACACGACCTTGCTTGCCGCACTGTACAGCACGCCTGCCAGCGTTCGCGTTTGCTGCTCTCGAGCCTGTGCTGCCCTGCTCTGCGTGGAGGCCGGCTTGATCAGCAGCTTGCTCATCATTCGTAGAAATCGGTTGACGAGCAAAGCAACAATAAATATAGCTACGAGGTCGAGTATGCTGGTCAGCGTGAGTTCAGGCCAGTGAATGGAGAGACTGGTCATCGTTTTTTCGGGAGTGTGAGTATAACATTGGACGAGCGCGGATGCCCGTCCGAACGTGGCTCAATTTTCACGGACGAAATCCCGGGTGAGGTAGCTATGTTTGATACCAGACGCAAGTTCTTGACTCTTCTGGCTGGCGCCGGAACGCTGGCTATCGCGCGCGCGGGCTCGCTTGCTGCGCAAACTCAGCCGCCCCGGCATCCCCCGCTCCCGCAACCCCCGGACGCAACGCAGGATGGCGATGATCAGCCGGCCCTCCCCGGTAAGTCCAGAACCAAAATGCTGCTCGATGCCAACGAAAAAGATATCAAGAAGAACATCGAGAAATTATATCAGCTCGCAAGCGACCTGAAAGAAGAGGTGGAGAAGACGGACACGAGCAAGGTGCTTTCGCTGACTCTGGTGAAAAAAGCCGAAGAAATTGAAAAGCTCGCCCACGACATCAAGACTCGCGCGAAGGACTGAGCTGAAGAGCGGGCGCTCCTCTCGAGCGCACTCTAGCGCCAGACCAGGTCACGCGCTAGAATGGTTCTGTAACAAACGGCCCTCGCGCGAATTGATTCCTATCGCTTCCATGCAGCGCGACCGTGCGCCCGTAGCTCAGATGGATAGAGCGACAGCCTCCGAAGCTGTAGGTCGTGAGTTCGAACCTCACCGGGCGCGCCACTTTTTTGTGGTTTGATTTCAATGACTTCCGTCGATACCCTTCTTCAATTTCGAATTCAGATCGGTCTCTCGGTCCGGATGTGCGCTAAATTTCTTACTTGTCCGGTAACCGCTGCCAGCTCAACCGGTAGGCGCAAAATCGAGCTAGACTCTATGAGAAGCGCGCATTTCATCTAAGGACGGCGGAGAGTGACAGCAAAAAGAATAGAGATTCCGGGTTCTTCTGATTTCATCCAACTGCTTCCATACGACATCTTGGATAGGCCAAATCATTTTCAGAATCTTTCGAGATGTTTGGCGTCAGGCGAAAAAGTCTGGGTCGACGACCTTCCTACACTCTCCGATATTGATGCGTACGTGAACGCACAAATCGAAGGCGGGCGCGTTATCGCGTGGTCTTGGTCTTGCTATCGTGTGGAATTGAACATAGCGTTGGGGTCCATTGAAAACTCCACGTTCACGAAGTAAGAGGCAACTACGGTATCTAGTATCTAAGTGTACTGTTCCTGTAATTACCAGGAGTTGACCTAGCTTCGAATCAATTGCAACCGCCACGAAGCCAATTCCATACAATTGGAACGACATGGAGAAAAATCTTTTATCGATGCGATGCTTCGTACTTCTTGTGCTGTTCGCGGCTGGAAGCTGCGACGCCCAGGCACAAAGCGCAAAGGGAAAACGGGAGGCTGCCTATCAAGCAAGGTTGCACTCTTACTCTGATGTCCTCAAACCAGGAATGAGCCGCAAGAATGTCGAAGACTACCTTCGAGGGAAAGGTGTCGCATTCGGACAGTTGTGCTGCATTGACGAGAAATCTGCGTTCGCCGACTTAGTTTATATCGGGAAAGAAAAACATCCCTGGTACTGCGAAAAACACAATGTCTTCATCGCCTTCCAATTCGCAGCTGTCGAGCCACACAAGGGTTGGGAGGCATATGATTCGGACGTCCTTAAGAGCATCACCGTCTTCCACAAGTTCGAGGGCTGCCTCTAATCGAATGCAAGTGCCTGATTAGCCTTACCGGTAAACTTCGTATCAGTACTGCGGAATTTATCGCACTGGACGATAGATGCTCGGTCCGACCCAGTCGAAGACAACTAAGCCCAACTCGTTGGCAGTTTCCACCAAGAACGGCAAGACTTCTTCAAACCTTGAATAAACCATGCCAAGGACGGCTGCCCGGTGTCCGAAGTTATTCCACAACGGGCCATCGCTCCAGACTCCGTCGTCCACTTCATCGTCACTCAAGCTGCAAATGCACGGATACTTCGCTGTGAGGCGGTTGTGTAATTCCTGGAAGACGGCGGGAGTTTCACCTTCGAGGTCAACCAACGCGTCCAGTTGCTGCCATGCCTCTTTGTCGCTGCTTGGAATCGGCTCAGTGCATATTGCCACGTTGTAGCTCATAGGAGCATCACGGTCTTCATTTTGCCACTGATTTTACGCTAGGTCCCGCACGCCTTACCGAACAAGCCCCCGCACCCACAGACGACACTACACCGGGAGTCCTGCCAGGAAACAGATTTGCGGCAAATCTGACACAAACTCTTTGAGAAACGTTCTAAGATCGTCCCCTTGGGCGCGCCACTTTTTTCCGCCTCCTGGATTCGCGAAGCATCCAACTCCCACCCAAGCCTAGCGAGGTCTTGGCTCGCTTCCGCACTCCAGTCGCGCCAGCTCACTCGACGTCGCCCGAATCGTCTTCCGCTTCCGATTTCGAGATCAGCTTTATCTCCGGAAGATTCGCCTCGCGAAGCTGGCGATTTAGCGCCGCGAGATCCGCGGTCTTCAGCTCTTCCCACTGTTTCGAAACGGCCGCGAAATCTTTCTCCACCTCTGCCGCCGCGCTTACTTGCGCAACCGTCGGCGTCGCATCGGCGCGTCCCACTTCGCCATAGAGTGCGCTCGCCTCGCCGTTCGCGCGGCCAAGCGTCGGTGTGGGTGATGGTGGCGCGAAGAAACCGCCTCCTCCGCCCATCAGCGTCGTCAACTTTTTCTCCATCGCTGAAATCGCCTCAGCCACCGGTCCGCTCGCTTGTCCGGCAAGCTTCTTCAGCTGTTCTTCTGCCGAACGCGCCTCCGTGACTTCCTTCGTGCTCTCCTTCATCAAGGCGGCCATCCGCATTTCCAAATGGAACATCTGCACCAACCCTTCGCGCGGCGTCTTTACGCGTGGATCCATCTTCACCGTCAGCGGTTCGTTGTAGGTGTGTCCATTCACATTCAACCGAACCGTGTATTGCCCGGGCAAAGCATTCGGGCCTTGCGGCACTCGCGGAGTGTCACCCGGCACGGCGGCGATCGGATACCCAAACCGCATCGATTCTGGCGTCGCGTAGTGGAGGTCCCACACAAATCTGTGCATCCCCGCCTCGCCCGAAAGAATTTTCGGCATCCGCACCCAATAGGGTGGAATCAACTGCTCGGCAAGTTCTTTCTCGGTGAACTCCGGCTTGTCCGTGCTCGCATACCGTCGTACCACCTTCGACTGCCCGTCGAGAATTTCCAATGTAACGGGGCCTTCGGCCGCTTGCCCTAGAAAATAATCCACGATCGCTCCATCTGGAGGGTTCTTTGCCGTCGGTTCATCCGGCGGAATGGGCGTGTCTGTATTCGTGTCGCGCATCACGCGATAAGCCGCCTCCGGCTTGAAGAGAAAATCGCCGGCCTTCTCTACCGTTTCCGTGATTTGCCGAAGCGGAGTAACGTCATCCAACACCCAGAATCCCCGCCCGTGCGTCGCCACGATCAAATCATCGTCATGAATCCATAGGTCGCGCATCGACGAATGCGGCAAATTGAGCTCCAGGCTCTGCCATTGATCGCCGTCGTCGAAGGACACCCACACGCTCGTCTCCGTGCCCGCAAATAAGAGTCCTTTGCGGACGGGATCTTCGCGCACCGTGTCGACCGCCGAACCTTCCGGCAAGCCGTTCGTGATGAGTTTCCAGGTCTTCCCCCCGTCATGCGTTCGATAAATGTACGGATGCTGATCATCAATGCGTGAGCGGCTCACGGAAGCGTACGCCGTCTCATCATCGAAATGCGACGCCGCAATCTGCGTCACCTTGCTCCACGGCGTCAATTCCGTCGGCGAAATATCTTTCCAATGCGCTCCGCCGTCCCGCGTGGTCCAGATCAAGCCATCATCCGTCCCTGCCCACAGCGTGTTGATGGATTTGAACGACGCCGCCAGCGAGTAAATCACCCCGCGTACCTTTTCTGCGTTGGGATCCTTCGCCGCCGTATTGCCAAGGCTCGCGGGAACCGCACTATGCTCGCGCGCCAGGTCGGGACTGATCGTTTGCCATGTATGTCCACCGTCGGTCGTCTTGAACAAATGATTCATCGTCGTATACAGCACGTGCGGATCGACCGGCGAAAACAGAATCGGCTGTGTGCGATCCGCCCGATACTTTGAGCTGGCGGCCGCAACCGGCGTCACATCCTGCACCTGCCCCGTCTTGATCCAGTACTTCGAAACTTCGCGCCGCCCCGCTCCATAGACAATGTCCGGATTCAGCGGATCCGGCGCCGCGTATCCATATTCGATCACGCCCACCGGATGCCACTCTCGAAACGTAATCTCTCCGTCGTTCCCCCGGCTCGAAACGCACGCCGACCCGCTCTCCTGTTGGCCTCCGCAAACCAGATACGGAAAAGAATTACTCGTCGCCACGTGATACATCTGCGCCGTCGGCTGGTTGTACCACGTGCTCCATGTTTTTCCGCCGTTTACGGTCACCAGCGCGCCCTGATCCGCCACAAGCAAAATCGTATTCGGATCATTGGGGTTGATCCACATGTTCTGATAGTCGTCTCCGCCGGGCGCCCCGCGGAAACTCATCCACGTTTTGCCGCCGTCTATCGATTTCATCGTCACCGTGCTCGTGCTATAGACGACGTCCGCATTTTTCGGATCCACCTTCGGCATCGGCAAGTCCCCTCCGCCGATGCGCCCCGCTGGTCTCGGGTCCTTTGTGATCTGCTCCCAATTTTCGCCGCCGTCGTCGGAGCGATATATTCCCACTGCCGATCCCGTCCCTCTCTCACCGCGCGCGCTCGCCACGCTGGCATAGAGCCTGCTCGTCTGGCTCGGCGCGATCGTGAGGTTCGCTTGAATCACTCCGTTGGGCAGCCCCTTCGTCAGCGCGTTCCAAGTCTTCCCGCCGTCCGTCGACTTGAAAATTCCTCCGCCCGTTCCCTGGTACTCGTTCCCGTCTTCCCAAGGACCTAGTCGCAGCTCCCACATCGCTGCGTAAACCACTTGCGAGTTCGTCGGATCGATCTCCACGTCCGATCCGCCGATGTTCTCGCCCTTCGAAAGTACCTTCTCCCAATTCTCCCCGCCGTCGGTTGACAAATAAATTCCGCGCTCTTCATTCGGCCCGTAAGGATGTCCCAGCACCGCCGCAAACACCCGGTTCGCATCGTGCGGATCCACGGCCAGCGCGGGTATTCCCTGACTGTCGCGAAGCGCGGCCAAATGCGTCCACGTTTTCCCCGCATCCGTTGACTTGTAAATTCCATCTCCAACCGCGAGATCGGGCCGCGCCAGCCCTTCCCCGCTCGAAACATAAACGACATTCGGATCAGAAAGCGCGACCGCAATTGCCCCGACGGACTGTGTCGGTTGCGCATCAAAAATCGGCGTCCACGTGCGCGCGTAATCATCCGTCTTCCACACGCCTCCGTTCACCGCGCCAACATAAAAGACGTTTGGCTGGCTCGGCACTCCGCAGGCTGCGCGCGTTCGTCCGCCGCGTAGCGGCCCGATCATTCGCCAGCGCATCTCCTGGTACGTGCTCTCGGGGAATTGCTGCGCTTTCGCGGCAGCCGCAAACGAAAAAATCGTCGCTGCAGCGAGCACAAACATCGAGAGACGCTTCATTCGAATCACTGGACACCTCTTTTGGCGGATTTTGTTACCAATGCGGCAGAGGAAACTTTCGTGCCTCTAACCCAAATTCTCCTGAATCATTTCCCGCGCAGCACTATGAACCCATTCGCCCGAAAACTCAATCCAGCTCTCACAAAATTTCGAAGCAAACCTCTCGATTCTTCTAATCCTTGTCGGTCCACCAGCCCCGGGGTAAACTTTCGCCAGCAGTTGTCGGAGGTGAGTCATGGCCCGTGTTGTCCGCTGCGGCCTCATCCAGGCCAGTTGCGAATGGTCGCCGGAGAAATTTTCTCTCGCGCAGATCAAAGAAAGAATGATGGTCAAGCACGAGCGCCTCATTGCCGCTGCCGCCAAGAAAAAAGTCCAAATCCTCGGGCTTCAGGAGCTTTTCTACGGCCCTTATTTCTGCGCCGAACAGCAAACTCGCTGGTACGAATTGACCGAGCGCGTCCCCAACGGCCCCACCGTCGCCCGCATGCAAAAGCTCGCGAAGCAATATCAGATGGTCCTCGTTGTCCCCGTCTACGAAGTCGAAATGACCGGACTCTACTACAACACCGCCGCCGTCATTGATGCCGATGGCAAATATCTCGGCAAGTACCGCAAGCACCACATTCCCCACTGCCATCCCGGCTTTTGGGAAAAGTTTTATTTCACGCCGGGCAACGCCGGCTATCCCGTTTTCCAGACGCGTCATGCCCGCGTCGGCGTCTACATCTGCTACGACCGCCATTTCCCGGAAGGCGCCCGCTGCCTCGGTCTGAACGGCGCCGAAATCGTCTACAATCCCTCCGCCACCGTCGCCGGCCTCTCCGAATATCTTTGGGAGCTCGAGCAGCCCGCCCACGCCGTCGCCAATCAATATTTCGTGGCCGCCATCAATCGCGTCGGCACGGAATCTCCTTGGAAAATCGGCGAATTCTACGGCAAAAGCTATTTCTGCAATCCCCGTGGAAAACTCGTGGCCCAGGCCAGCCGTGACAAAGATGAACTACTCGTCGCCGAACTCGACTTCGACGAAATCCAGAAAGTCCGCGACACCTGGCAATTCTTCCGGGATCGCCGTCCAGAATCCTACGGCGAAATCACGCGCACCCGCGCTGCCGAGAATTCCGAAGCTGCGGACTGAAGAAATTTCCGGCGCCCAGATGCTCTTAAACCCAAATCTCATCCGCGCTCTGCAAAGCGGATACTCAGTATGAATCACTCCCAGACCGGCTCCCTCGACGCCGAAACGATCCGCAGTAGCTCCCTATATAACAAAGACCTCGCCCCCGTCTCGCTGAATCGGCGCACCTGGGGCACCTACGCCTACGCCGCTCTGTGGATCTCCATGAGCGTCAATATTCCCACTTACATGCTCGCCAGCGGCATGATTGCGGGCGGCATGAATTGGAAGCAAGCTCTCTTCACTGTTTTTCTCGGCAACGTCCTCGTTCTCATTCCCATGTTGCTGAACGCCCACGCTGGCACGCGCTATGGCATTCCCTTCCCTGTTTTCGCCCGCGCCTCCTTCGGCGTTATTGGCGCCAACGTTCCCGCCATCCTCCGCGCGCTAGTGGCTTGCGGCTGGTTCGGCATTCAATGCTGGATCGGCGGCGAAGCCATCAACGCCATGCTCATCGCGCTCGCTCCCGCATGGCAGCATTTCCATTACGGACCCGCCATCTGCTTCGGCTTCTTCTGGCTGCTGAATGTCCTGGTTATCTTGCGCGGCATCGAGACCATCCGCTTCCTGCAAGGCGTTTCCGCTCCGTTTCTCTTGTTGATCGGCCTCGCGCTACTTCTCTGGGCACGTGCCAAAGCGGGGGGCTTCGGCCCCATGCTCGCCACACCGTCCAAATTTCATTCCTTCTCCGAATTTTTCCGCTTCTTCATCCCATCTCTCACGGGAGTCGTCGGCTTTTGGGCCACGGTCTCGCTCAACATCCCGGATTTTACTCGCTATGCGCGTAGCCAAAAAGATCAGATGCTCGGCCAGGCCCTCGGCCTTCCCGCCACGATGACTTTTTATTCCTTCATCGGCATCGCCGTAACTTCCGCCACGTTGATCATCTTCGGCCAGGCTCTCTGGGATCCCGTCGCCGTCCTCTCTCGCCTCGGCAATCCGTTGGCCGTCGTCGTCGCCATGCTCGCCCTCCTCATGGCCACGCTCAACGTCAACGTCGCCGCCAATGTCGTCTCGCCCGCGAACGACTTCTCCAACCTCTCTCCGCGCCGCATCAGCTTCCGCACCGGCGGTCTTATCACTTGCGTTGTCGGCGTCCTAATGCAGCCCTGGAAGCTCATGGCCAGCTATGGCAACTACATTTTCGGCTGGCTAGTCGGCTATTCCGGCTTTCTCGGCCCTATCGCCGGCGTTTTGATCTGCGATTACTTCGTCATCCGCCACAAAATTCTATCCGCCGAAGACCTTTACCGGCGCGGCGGCCGATATGAGTATGTGCGCGGCGTGAACTGGCAGGCCGTAGTCTCGCTCGCGGCCGGTGCGGGAGTCGCCTTCATCGGCCTCTTCGTCCCCGCTCTCCGCGTCCTTTATAATTACGCCTGGTTCGTAGGCTTCGCGGTAAGCTTTTTCTTCTATCTCGCTCTGATGACCGGGAAAGCTAGTTCCATATTGCAACCGTCGGACTGAGGAGGGTGGCATAGCCATTCTTGGCTGTACTCTTACGATCTAAGTCGCACTTACGCAGCGCGGATCATTGATGGACTGGGGTTGCGTAATCAGGGAGGCTGCTCATGAACTTCGGCATCACTATCAAACCCGACCTTTCTATCGACCGCATCATCAGCCTCACTCGCCAGGCCGAATCCTCCGGCTTCTCCTATGGCTGGATTTTCGACTCCCACGTGATCTGGAAAGAGCCCTTCCCGCTCCTCACTCTCATGGCCGCCAACACCAAAACGATGCGCCTCGGCCCCTGCGTCACGAATCCGGCCGTGCGCGAAGTCACTGTCTCCGCCAGCCTCTTCGCCACTCTCAATCTCGCCTCCCACGGCCGCATGCAGCTCGGCATCGGCCGCGGCGACAGCTCCCGTCGCGTTCTCGGCAAAAAACCCACCACGCTCGAAAATCTCGAAGACTTCGTCCGCATTTTTCGCAATCTTAATGCCGGCAAAACCGTCGACCTCGACGGCGTCCCCACGCATTTTCCCTGGGCCGGCGGCGAAGTCCCTCCCGTCTGGGTTGCCGGCTACGGCCCCAAAGCTCTTCGCACTGC
>DATJXZ010000087.1:0-33398 GCA_035499815.1 Candidatus Solibacter sp.
TGCCTTGGGCGCAGGAGGTCCCGAGTTCAAATCTCGGCGCCCCGACCAGTTAATCCTTTATTTTCAATGAACTATTCTCGGCATATTTGCGCCGGAGCCCGGACTTGGGTCCAATTTCGGTCCAAATGCAAGTCTCTCCACGCTTTCCACTGAGCGACGCTGCTCTTCAGGAATCGCGTGCAAGTAAATTTCGCGCGTAATTTCCGATGCGGAGGGCTCCGACAGCGCCTGTATTGTTCCTATTGGAGTGCCTACGCTATCAAGCGTCGTCGCTTGGCCACCAGCAAGGGAGCAGGAGATGGGCTTCAACATCGCGGAGCGCCTTTCGATCTCGAGTTCAGCCAGCGGTGAATAATGAGGACCGGGGCCGGTGACCAGCATGTGGTCGATCACTGTCGGGAGTCCGTCGTTAGAATATTTTGAGTTGATCGAAGTTGGTGGCGTCGAAGGCCGCGCTGCTTAGAGTGCCGAATTTGCGTGACGCGTGATCCAGGCGTTCCGCGTTTCGTGCCGCCAGAATCAGCTTGACTCCTTCAGCGCGCGCCGGGCCGTTTCGAATCCGATGCCGGCGCTGCCGTCGATCACGACGACAGCTTGTCCGATCTATCCCGGTTCGGGATAGATCGGAGATATGCCTGTTGAGGTGGTCATGATTCCGCCGTTCAGTAGCCCAGAATCGGGGTTGGCGTAAGAAGGCCGCCTGCTCGATAAGCAGGAGTAATCGCAGACACTCATCGCTATTCTTTCTGTCCCGCAGGGGACGCCTTCACGACGCCATGCTTGTTCCAACCGTGGAAGCGCGACATGTCACCCGCATTCCATGCCTCGCGGAGTCCAGGAGCGCTCAGATCCCAGTCTGGGCGGATTTCACTCGTCACGGCGCGCAGGTCGTGCCATAGATCGACGACAGACGGGCGCCCCCAGAACCAGTAGCCGTTGTAAATACTGTAGATCACGAGGCCCGGCTTGAGCACGAGCGTATGCGGGATCATCGGATTATGCTCGGGGTCGGTGTACTCCTGGATGTCGAGATCCTTCTGAACCCTTCGGTCGGGGTCCGAAAGGAATGTCCACGTTGCTCCGACAGACGCACGGAATTCCTGCAGAGTATGATGATCGTCGGTCGCGATCGTGGCGATCTGAGTGTACGCCACCGCAATCTTGGGATAAAACGCGCCTAGTTCCAGATGCTGTTGATGCTCCTTTGGGCAATAATGGCCGCGCGCAAGGGTGAGGATTAGCGGATCGTCGCCCTGTAGCTCGCTGAGCTTGCGCAGTTTAGCCGTGTGATCGGGCAGTTCGTAGTCGGGGAAAATGGCTCCGGGCACAATGTCAGAACGCACGATTGAATTCCTCCCGTTTCTCTCAAAGATCCAGCATGACACCCACGTGTGGCTGGGAACAGCATACGAGCGCGTTGCTTGGAGCGGGCCTCTCGAGCGGCTCGGGGTTATAGACTATCGAGCCGCCAATCAATCCAGTTATGCAGGTATGGCAGACTCCAGTTCGGCACGACCATCTGACCGGAACATCGCACGCTTCCGCCAGTTCAAGCAAGCTGCCGAATTTCGGATCCCAAGCGACGGTAATTCCGCTACGCGCGAATGAGACTGGAGGGCCAGATCCGGGCGGTCCTTGTGGCAGATGAGGAGTGTGACCAACTTGCGCCATACCAGGGGTAATAGCCTCGAGTGAACCGAAGATTTCCGTGTGCGCACTCTCGGTGAGCACACCCCAGTTTCGCAAGCCATCGCGCATGTTCCGCAAGAATGAAGCCGGGCCGCACAGATAGAAGTCACTATCCCGTGACACTCCGATTCTCTCCAGCAGAGCTGCGTCAATGTGCCCGGGAGCATCAAAGTCTGCCCCGACTTGGTCGATCGCAGCGGGCCTGCTGTACACGATATATCCTCGTCCGCGAGAGAGTTGTTTCAGTAAAGATCGCGATTCTTCTGCAAATGGATGGTCGGCGCCATTGCGCGTTCCATAGATCCACCAGATCTCTCGTTGCGATTTCTCGGCAGCGAGTGTGTGCAGCATCGACATCACGGGCGTTGCGCCCACTCCAGCGCTCAGGAGAACCACCGGACTCCGGCTGGGATGCAGAGTAAAGCTTCCGCGCGGCGCACTAACATCCAATAGATCGCCTTCTCGCGCACGGTTGCACAGAAATGAACTTCCAATCCCATTCGATTCGATTTTGACGCTGATGCGGAAATGATCGGCTGCGGGCAGATCAGACAACGAATAGCTGCGAAGAACCGGCGGTTTGTCCGGGTCGAGATGCAAGCGCAAAACAACAAATTGACCCGCCTGGAAAACAGGAAGAGGCTGCCCATCCATTGGCTTCAGAACGAGGGAAGTTACGCTATCGCTTTCCTTATTAATATTCGCGACTCGCATCCGTCGAAAGCCGGGCCATGCGGGCGCTTGTTCCTCACGTGCGAGGCCCGGATTCCCCTCCGCAGTTTTGGAGCTCAAGTCTTGTTGGAGCCTTGCTCGGAACGAACTCTGCCAACCCTGACTAAGTGCAGGAATTTGCAGCGCGCGTTCCAGTTGCTCGCTGGAATGTCCTGGTAAATAGAGGAGGGCGTCAGCCTCGGCCACACTGATCCGCTCTGGACCTTTGGTGATCTTTACAATGTCGTCCCCCGCCCCAACTTCTCCTTCCTGCAACACGCGAAAGTAGAACCCTGGTCTGTGATGTGCTACGAGCAGGGCTGCCATCCGAGGTTCATTCATGCGAATGCCGACGCGGTAGCACGTCACGCGTGGCTGCGTTACTTCAAATTCAGCGCCACCGATGCGATACCGATCGCCGATGCAGACTTCGTTGTCAGGAAGTCCCTCAACGGTGAAGTTTTCTCCGAACTGACCGAAGCTAAAATCACTCCGGCCCAGAACGCGCTCCCAGTAATTATACGAATCCATCTGATAGACAAATACGGCGCGGTGCTCCCCACCGTGACCGGCGAGATCGGCTTGCGCATCACCATCGAGATTGAGCTTGCGCGCCATTCGCCGTCCGGTGACCGGCGATTTCCAGACTGCAGTTCGTACAGTTTTGTCGTTCCACGTCACGTCGCGCGGAAGACCTACATTTACTGAAAGCAATTTGGGCATTCATACCTCGTCGAAGTCCAGCGCCCGGCTAGAATCCCTTTATTTTCGCGCGTCGGGCCAGCTTCTGCGCAGCCAACTTCCAAGAAACCGGCTCAATTTGCTTCAGTCCGTCACCTCAGAAACTTGCCGGCGAGCCAGTAATCAACACTGAACTTTCCCGGACCAGAACTGAGCAGCCAGGCAAAGAAAAGGACGTACAGGACTTCCGGAAGGTATAGGAAATCGTCGAGCCATTTAATAGGGGAGAGTCCTTTAGGCATCGTGGAAAGCGCTTCAGTCAGAGTGGCAACGATCATATCGATCAATAAAGCCACATCAGCCACGCTCGAAAGAAACCCCACGGTCAACAAGGATCCGGCAACGAACTCGAGGCCCGACACGAAATAAGCCATCTGGCGGGGAAACGGAACTTTAGACTTAATGAGTGTGTCGTAAACGGGTTTAGTCCCGCCGGCGACAAACAATTTGTTTGCGCCGGAGATGGCGAAGAACAGCCCGATCGCAACGCGTACCAGCAGGATGGCATATTGTTCAAACTCACTGCTACCTAGCAGCGCAGAATGGACGAACCATTTCCAATCCATCTCTCATCCCTCCATCTGTTTCGGCCTCGAGATTATGTGTCCATCCGTTCGACCAATTGAGCGCGCGATGCGGGAGCCGGGAACGGATCCGCAAAGTACTGTGTTTCCCGCGCAACTTTGTCGCCTTTGAACTCCATGATGCTGACGGTGTAAGACGGTTTGCCGTCATAAGTCAGGATGAATTCGCTGACCCAAAGATCTCCGTCGCCAAGGATTCGCCGGACAGAAAAGCGCTTTTTGTTCGGTTGACTGGCGCGTTGGTTTTGTATGTTGCGTCGACCGCGCGTTCGCTCGCCTGACTGCGGGTATTCCAACACGGCGTCCTCGTGATAGATGCGGTGCTCCGTTTCAAAATCGTTAGCATCAGAGGCCGCCCAATGCTGATCCAGAGCCGCACGGATCTCTTGATCTCGCCTTTCACAGGGCTGTTCCTTCTTTTGTGGATCGTTCATCTTGAGCCTTCCAATCGATTTGTATGAGACTCCCGCCTTTACTTCCGCGTGCCGAAGACCTCGTGTAACACTACATTGAGTTCATCGAGTACTTGGGCGCAGGCACCTGTGAAACTTGAGCCATGCATGATGGGAAATCGCCTTGGCCGCCGTCATCAATAACAACGACGAACAGATGTGATCGCCAACTCAAGCAGAATCGTGGGCGGCTCTCTCCTCAAGTGGCTGCTTGAGCCGCGGACGTGGATATGACTAGCCCGAGTTTTTGTACCAGTTTCAATGAGAGAGTCTACATCACCTGATTGGAATTACTGGAAGGAAGCAAGCGCCTCAGGCAAATCGTCATAAGTCGAGAAGAGATTTAGCACTCCGACCATTTTGAGAGTTTGAACCGTAAATTTGGAAGGCTTGAGGAGCCGGATAGCGCCGCCGCTCTTTTTCGCGGTGGTCAGATATCGAACGAGTACGCCTATGCCGCTCGAATCAATGGTAGGAACTTCTTCCAAGTCGAGAACTATCTTGTTGTGGGACTGGCGAAGCAGGTCCCCGACGGTGGCGTTGAAATCGTCGAGGCCCGGACCCATGCAGAATCTGCCAGTCAACTTTACAATGTGGACTCCATTATCGGCGCTGGTCTCGATGTTCAAAGAGAAGTCTCCTTCACGAATTTGTGTGGGCCGAGCGTCTCTAGGGCCAGTTCGTTGACACTCCCTAGCCCACCTGTTACAGTGTGCGCACTTGTCGGATAATCGCTGCCCAAGCGGCGAGAAATGTAGTCCACCGGTTGTCCTTCCCCGTTAGGAATCGGTGCGACGCAGAGCGGAGCGGTGGCAGGTCAGGAACCAGAATCTGTCTTGGATCTTACTGCGCTCTCGTTAGACCTGCTCTCCGAGCAGGAGGTGGTTCCACGCGCGCGCGCCTTTGCACAATTCGTGACCAGCTTGCTCCCGGATTCCGCCGTCAGTGTATACACGTTGGCTTCAGACGGCGAGAATAATTTTTGGTTCCCCCGAGCGATGGTTGGCGACGCGGTCGTACGCGAAAAGGCGGTCGCTGCCGGCTCCGGAATGCTCGGCGTGCTTCTACGTAACGGTCAATCACTTCTTCGAAGAGCCGATGAACTCAGGCGCGAAGACTATGGGCACGTCGATACGCGGAGAACGCTCCGTTCACTAGCGTATATTCCGCTTATTCATGCAGGCCAGGTGCTGGGGGCACTTGAGATTCTTGCGTTTGAGCGGCCCAACTCGGAGGAGGATCTCACAACGCTTCTTCCGGCCGCCGATGTAGCCGCTGCCGCCCTCGCTTCCGCAGAGACCTACGAGCAGGAACGCCACAGTACTCTGACTTCCATCACGCGCCTCACGCAACTGTACGATCTTGAGAAGGCTTTTTCCTCGACTCTGGAGATGGATGAACTTCTGCCACTGATTGGCGCCAAGCTTTCCGAAATTCTCGAATGCCAGGCCGTGAATATCTGGATGCTTCTGCCGGACGAATCGGTGGAGTTGATGCACCAAAACGGGCAAGATGCCACGGTATTTCACGGCCAGGTAATGAAAGCTGGGGAAGGAATCGCTGGCGCACTCTCCGACACAGGGGAAAGCTTGTGCCTTTCCAATCCGCAGGAACCTCGCCTCCTATCCAGAAATCGGGCGAGCCCCGAAACTCCGGTGCGTTCAATCATCGCAGCTCCGATCTTGGATAAGCGCGCGCTTGTGGGAGTGGTGGAAGCCGTCAACAAACTGGATGGCAGTTCGTTCGACGAAGACGACCTCTTCACGTTGGAAAGTTTGAGTGCCACTGCTTCGACCGCATTGCGCAACGCCGGCCTGCTGCTTGCGGAGCGCAAAGTCGAGATACTGGAAACCCTGAACACTGTCAGCCACGAAATTACGTCCACATTGAATCTCGAGCGCGTGCTGCAAACGATAGTGAACGCGCCGCAGGCGATTATTCCATACGAGCGCGCCGCGATTGCGCTGGCGCAGCGCGGCCGCTTCAAGTTGAGTGCGGTTACCGGGCTTACGCAAGTCAATGCCGACGCTCCGGACATCGCGCCACTGAGCGAAGTCTTGCAATGGGCTTCGTTGTCGCAGGAAGTGATTCACGTGCGTCAACACGGCGAGGAGATGGACGCCGATCGCGAGGAAACGCGAGCCAAATTCAAAAAATATTTTTCCGAGTCGGGGATGCGCGGCTTCTACGCCAAGCCATTGTATGACGATACGGGCACCGTCGGGGTGCTTGCGCTCGAAAGCGCCGATCCGGATTTCCTGGGGCCGGCACACATGGAAATCCTCGAGGTGCTTTCCAGCCAGGCCACAGTGGCATTGCGCAACGCCCAAATGTACAAGGAAGTTCCCTTCATTTCCGTCCTGGAGCCGGTGCTCGTCCGCAAGAGGAAATTCATGGCGATGGAGAAACGGCGCCGGACTTTTATTGTTGCGCTGGGAACGGCTGTACTTATTTTCCTTGTGGCCTGCCCGTTGCCTCTTCGTGTGGATGGGGATGCGGTTGTCGCGCCGGTGCGCCGGGCGCTTATTCAGCCCGAGGTCGAAGGAGTCATCAGCAAAGTCCTCGTTCACGAGGGGGAACCCGTCCAGCGTGGCCAAGTGCTTGCCGAGATGGAAACCTGGAATTTGCGGTCGGCGGTTGCAGAGGCGGAGGCAAAATACGAGTCGGCTGTCCTCCAGATGAACCATGCACTTGCTACCAACGACGGAACACAGGCAGGTGTGCATCGCGTGCAAGCCGATTTCTGGAAAGCAGAGTTGGGCCGCACGCAGCAACTGCTCGATAAGGCGGAGTTGCGTTCCCCGATTGATGGTGTTGTCGCAACTCCCCATGTAGATATATTTGCAGGGCGCAAACTCCAACCGGGGGATACCTTCGCAGAGGTCGTGGACGCTTCGCAAGCCGTTGTGGATGTGGCCATTGATGACGTGGATGCGGGGTTGCTCAAGGATGGAGAAAAAGCAGTCATAAAATTGAATAGCTATCCAACGCGCACGTTTCGGGGCGACGTGCTGATCGTTAGTCCGGAAGCGCGCATGGTGGATGCATCGCCCGTATCTTATGCTCGCGTCGGAGTTCCTAACCGCGAAGCGGCGATCCGAGCCGGAATGGAGGGACGCGGAAAAATCCGCGTGGGCTGGCGGCCTGCGGCTTTCGTGTTTTTCCGGAGGCCGCTGATTTGGCTGTACGGGAAAATCTGGTACTGGTTTGGGTGGTAGGAAAGCGGTGGAGGAAGAGTATGAGAAGTATAATCGCGTCAATCGTTTTCGCAATTGCCGCGCTCGCCAGCGGCTGCGGGGAGACGGACTCTGCCGCGCCTTCCGTTGCGAATGCTGCTCCTACGCCCGCCAACGCTTCGACGATCAAGCCTGCGGCAGTTGTGAATCCGGACACCTCTGTCACCGTTACGGGGCCAATCATCGTTGAGCATCAAGTCGATCTCGCGGCGCAGCGGGATGGCGTACTTCAAAAAATATTTTTCGATGCGCCGGCCCGTGTTAAGGCCGGAACGCTTCTCGCAGAGCTGGACGACCGCCAGATCGCTGCGAATTTGGAAGCCGCCCGCGCCAAATCGCGAAGCATTTCCGCCGACATTAAAAACTGGGAAGCCGAAGCTCAGGTATTGAAGGCTGATTACGTCCGCGCACAGAAGCTTTCCAAGTTAGGGCTGATCTCGGAGGAGCAGTTAGAACACGCGAAGTACAAGGCGGAGTCTGACGAGTGGGATATCAAGCGGGTGACGGAAACATTGAACACTGCGCATGAGGAAGAGCATTCGCTTGAACTGGAACTAGAGAAGACAAAGATCATCGCGCCGTTTGATGGAGTGATTGCGCGGCGGTATGTCCGCGAAGGTCAGAATGTCGTCAAGGGCGACCGCTTGTTCTGGGTGACCGCCGAAGGACCGCTAATGATGCGTTTCACGCTGCCGGAGAAGGAATTTAGCCTTCTGCACAGAGGAGAGTCTCTGGTCGTGAGTTCAGAAGATGCGCCCGGGGAGAGGCACATGGCGCGGGTCAGGGAGATCAGTCCTGTGATAGATCCTTCCAGCGGCACTTTCGAGGTACTCGTCGAACTGATTGGTGACCGTCGCTCGCTGCGCCCCGGCATGGCTGCTCACGTGATCCTCGACAGCCAGCGCTGAACCACAATGAACCTCACACGCGTCCTCAACGTTGCCCTTCCGGAAATTCCGGCGCGTACTCTTTCGCAACGACCTCCCAGCATTCCCCCAGGCATCGTCTTCCAGGAGCACGATGAGGAAGGCCGCCAAATAGTCCGAGTCCTGGTTGCCAGCCAGGAAGCCATGTACAAGTTTCCTCGAGCCAATTGGACCCTCATTCAACTCTTTGATGGATACCGAACTTTCGAGCAGATTGCCCAACTTTATTCAAAAGAGATGGGTTGCGAGTACAGCGCGGAAGAAATCCGAGATTTCTCTGATTCAATTGAGAAACTCGGGTTTTGGTACAGGACGCCCCAAGAGAGAAATATCCAGTTGATGCAAATGACCTCTGAACAGCGCCGCAAACTGGCAAAGTCGCGGAAGAGCCGATTTGGAGATTTGTCGGAAATAACATTTCCGGCGTTCAATCCAGATAAATTCGTTACTTGGCTCTACCTCCATACCAGTTGGGTTTACACATGGTGGTTTACACTAATTACGATTGCCGCTTTTTCTATCGCAGCGGGCATCAGTATCGCTCACTGGGATCAAGTCGGCCGGGACACCCTGCAATTCTACAATTTTACAGACAAATCTTGGTGGGACTTTCTTGTTTTCTACCTGCTGGCTGTGATCATCCTTGGGTGGCACGAACTCGGCCATGCGCACACTTGCAAACACTTCGGGGGCCGAGTCCCTGCCATGGGATTTCTCCTCATCTATCTGACGCCCGCGTTTTATACGGATACCTCCGAGGGTTTTGTCAAGGGTTCGCGATACCAGAGATTTCTTATCGCCATGGCCGGCGTATGGGCGGAGCTTTGGGTTTATGCGCTAGTCACACCGATCTGGTGGGGCACTCCGCCGGGTACAGAAATCCATAATGCGGCATATCTAATGATGTTGATGTCTGGTATTGCGGGACTGCTTCTCAATTGGAATCCTCTGATGAAGTTGGACGGCTACCACATGCTGTGCGAAATCATTCAGATTTCGGAGTTGAAAGAGGATTCAACTGCGTACCTGTCGGCTTGGGTGAGACGGCACATCTGGCGTTTGCCCGTCGAGGTCCCCTATGTTCCCAAGCGTCGGCGGCTTGGTTTTGCAGTGTATGCTCTCTTATCTGGCATCTACAGTTACACCGTGCTTTATGTTCTAGCCCATTTTGCAGGGAATATTTTCCGTAATTTTAATCCCGAATGGTCATTCCTACCCGAATTGGGAGTGGCAGGCCTGATCTTTCGGTCTCGAATCAGAAAATTGGTGGACTTTATGAAATTCATCTACCTCGACAAAAAGGATCGAATCCGAGCATGGCTGGGCACTCGGCCAGTATTGGGAGCGGTAGGATTGGTAGCCGTGTTTTTTGCCTTGCCGGTATGGCATGAAACTGCCGTCGGTCGTTTCACGCTTGAGCCCGCCGATAGGGCCATTGTCAGAAACCGTGTGGCCGGGCTCGTAACAGATGTCGACGTCAGGGAAGGGCAAGTTGTAAGTCCAGGAACTCCTCTGCTTCAACTTCGAAACATCCCGTTGGAATCAATAGCTGCTCAGACTGACGCGGAATATCTCGTGACCTCTGAACTCGTCAACAACGCCAGCCTCCATTATCATTCCGGTTTTGGCCCGGACCTTCAGGAACGCAAGCGACTGGACGTACAAAGCGGGGAGTTGAAATCTCAAACGCGCGAGCTAGAACTAACGAGTCCCATTGCGGGGGTAGTCTTGACACCTCGAGTGGATGACCGCTTGGGTACCTTTCTGCCAGAAGGAACCGCGCTTCTTGAGGTGGCTGACTTGAGTCACATACGTGTCCGCATATTTATCTCCGAATACGACATCCATGATGTAGCCGCAGGAGCACGCGCTCGGCTGGAGGTCGAAGGCATCGCTAAAAAATTGGACGCGCAAGTGGCGGCAATTTCGCCGATCTCTTCGGAAGCTGGAACCGGACTCGTCGAAAAAACGAGATATGAGGGGCTCAACGCGCCCAAATTTTACATCGCAGATGTACTGATTTCAAATCCGGGAGGTGCGCTCAAGCCTGGCATGGTAGGAGCAGCCAGGATATACGGTAGACGGAGGAGTTTACTTGGTTTAGCTTCGCTGGGAGTCGCCCGGTTCTTTGGCCGAAAGGTCTGGTAAAAAGGAAAGGCCGCCCTGCGGCGGCCTTCTCGAAGAAACAGTTGTCACACAACTGGCTGAATGAAGAAATTCCCTTAGGAAACGTGGCGTGTTCCCGCAACTCTAGCCGCCGAGGCCCGCTTTCCAGCAACCTTGGCTGCCGAGGCCCGCAAGCCGGCCACTTTACCAGCGGAGGCGCGCAAGCCAGCTACTTTAGCGGCGGAGGCTCGCAGCCCCGCAACCTTTGCAGCCGACGCCCGCAAGCCCGCCACCTTAGCTGCCGAAGCCCGGATACCCGCGGACTTTGTCCCCGCGCTTACAGTTCCCGACACAAAATCCTCCTTCGCAACATTGGCCTTCTTGGTGGTTTTGAGACTGCTGATTAAGCTTTTCTTTTCGATTGGCATGACCTGTTTTCTCCTCGTTTAAATTTTTTGTCCCGCACACGCGGCTACCTAATGCAGGAAAGATGCCAAACTCTCGCAGGTTCACCTGCTTCTGCGCAATTGCTCAAAAGAAACCACTTAGTACTAAAGTACTGCCGCGAGACGTGCTTTTCGGGATGAAAATTCATTCGATCGGTTAAAATTTAACCATGCCATAGTTAAAATTTAACCTTTTTTGGCTCATTCCACGCGGTGCTTCCGGCATAGATACTTCATCCGTTGGCCATCGATCTGTAAGAGCGCCGCCGCGGCGCTCTTCTTTCCACCGGTGCGACGGAGCGCCGCGTTTAGGTAGGCAACTTCAATACGCTCCATCTCCGCGTCGAAGTCCACGCCCGCGTCGGGGATTAACATGGCTTCCTGGCTTGTCGCGCTGTGCTGCAGGAGGTGCTGGGGCATGTGTTCGAGGGTCACGAGAGAGCTGTTGACCATGACGACCACGCGTTGGATAACGTTTTCGAGCTCACGCACGTTCCCCGGCCATTTGTAGGCTTCCAGGACTTCCAGGACATCCGGCGCTAACGTTTTCAGCGGCTTTCTTGCGGACGCACAATAAATCCGCAGAAAATGATCGGCCAGAAGAGCGATGTCCCCTCCTCGTTCTCTAAGCGGCGGGATCAGGATCGGCACTACGTTGATACGAAAGTAAAGATCCTCTCGAAAACGGCCCTTACGGACACAGTCTTCCAGATCCTCGTTCGTGGCGGTGATCAGCCGGAAGTCGATCTTTTTAGCGCTTCGTCCGCCCAGCCTCTGCACTGCATGTTCCTGCAACACACGGAGCAGCTTGCTCTGGAGACTTGGCGGCAGCGTGGTGATTTCATCTAAGAAAACTGTGCCCGAATGCGCCAACTCAATCAATCCCGGCTTGGCGGCATCCGCTCCGGTAAATGCCCCTTTTTCATAACCAAACAGTTCAGACTCCATGAGTGAGTCCGGCAGCGCGGAACAATTCAGCGCCACAAAGGGTTTCCCCGCACGATCGCTGCACTCTACAATGGCTTTCGCGACCAGCTCCTTGCCCACTCCGCTTTCTCCACGCAAAACGACGCTCGCGCCGGTTCGCGCAACCGCCTCGATAGCCTGATAAACTTTTTGCATGGCCGGGCTGGCCCCAATCAGTCCGTAAAAAGCCGTCTTGTTTTCCGCCTGCTGGACCAGCCGCCGACCCTCGATCTCGAGCGCGCGTTTTTCGATCGCCCGGGCTAGAACAATCTTGTATTCATCGTAATTGATGGGGAAAAGGAAAAATTCGTCGGCCCCCGCCTGGCTGGCTTTCAATGGGATTGTGCGTTGATTGCTACGCGTAAAGGCTGTGATGACAACGTCATCGCGAATCTTGCGAATCTCTTCGAGGACTTCGAGGCCGTCCGCAGGACCATCGCCAATCGCGTCCAAATTGAAAAGAATGGCGTGAATGTCCGGCTGCTCAAGAACGGCCAGTATTTCGGCCTCGTTGGTTGCCAGTGAAGTGCGAAAGGCGGGGCTCAGATGCTTGCGCATTTCCGGGAAGCTATCTGCGTCATCGGTGATGACGGCAAGCGAATAGCGTTCCGGGCTGGGACCAGTTTCGGGCAAGAGTCAGGGCAGCCTTAGTGTGGGGAATTATAGGACGGATTGCGCGCAAAACGCAGTTCTGAAATAGGAGCATGGCCCAAGCGTTCGAGGTGATTCCCGGCCCCGAACCAGATTCTGACTTCAACTCTCACTTGTTCTTTGCGCTGGCGTTCGGAACGAATCGATATCCTATACCTCGGACCGTCATCAAATAGCGGGGTTTGGAAGGTTCCGGCTCGATGTAGCGGCGCAAACGCACGATGAAATTATCGATCGCGCGCGTGTCCGTGTCCTCATGGAGGTTCCACACTTCCTGCAGGAGCTGTTTGCGAGAAACCGGCCTGCCACTATTCTGAATCAGGCAGCGAAGCAGGTCCGTCTCCATCATGGTCAGCGGAATAATCTGCCCGCCAACGCGCAATTGCAAGTTCTGGAAATCCACGACCTTGTTGTCGAAGCGAAATATTTCTGGCGAAGGTTCGTTTGTGCTCGGCTGTGGGGCTTCGGGCGGAGCTAGCTTGGCCGAGCTCATCCATTTTTTGCGGCGCAGCAGACTAGTGATTCGTGCGATGAGGATGGCAAGGTTGAATGGTTTTGGAAGGTAATCGTCAGCTCCCGATTCAAAACCCTTCAGAACATCTTCCGGCCGGCCACGCGCGGTCAGCATGAGGAGCGGAGTGTAGTTCTGTGCTTTTCGCAGTTCGCGCGCGACGAGAAAACCGTCCTTGCCTGGAAGCATCACGTCAAGCACAAGGGCATCAAAGCTTTCGTGGTCTTTCAAAAGCCGCCTCAGTGCCTCCTCTCCTTTGTCAGTGATCTGCACGGTATGGCCTTCTGCCTCGAGATTGAAACGGAGCCCCTCTGCGAGATGGGTTTCGTCCTCGACAATCAGTATGCGGCTCATGCGTGGTATCCCCTTGGCAGCTTGATCGTGAATGTGCTGCCCCGTCCTACTCCTTCGCTCTCCGCAAAAGCATCCCCGCCATATCGGCGGGCAATCGATCGGACGATAAAGAGACCGAGCCCAGTGCCCTTCACCTTGTCCGTCTTGGAATTTGATGCCCGGTAGAAGCGTTTGAAGATTCGTTTTACCTCGTTCCGCGGGATACCAATCCCACGGTCGTGCACGCGCAGCAGGACGGTATCGAGATCGGGCGTGAGCAGCTCCACAGCGATATCTTTCCTGTCTCCCGAATACTTTATCGCGTTGTCGAGCAGATTAATCACCGCTGTGCGGAGTTCTTCCGGATTTCCAAGGACAATAATTTCGTCCGTCGAGCTCGCGCCGAGAGAAAGTGCTTCCGGCGCCAAGTTCTGACGGAGACGGGCGAGCACGACCACTTCTCGCACGATTGTCGAGAAACGGACCTCCTGCCAGTTCTTTCGTGCGGTGCCATGCCGGACCTCGCCGGCTTTAAGCACTTGTTCGACCGTGCCAAGCAGGCGATCCGTGTCTTCCAGCATTATGCGATAGAACTCGCGACGCTTGGCTTCTTCCAGGTTGCGGCTCGTCAGAGTCTCCAGGTACAGCCTGATGGACGCGATAGGGGTTTTCAGCTCATGAGTCACTGCATTCAGGAAACTGTCCTGCTGCTCATTCCGCCGGATTTCCCGGACAAGGAAAATTGTGTTGACCACCATGCCCGCAATTAGCAACCCAAAGAAGATGATCCCCAGCACAAGCGGCACAACCTGCCGCCAGTGGAAGATGATCCAACTGACATTGAGCACCACCGCCAGGGCAACGAGGCATGACCCCAGCACGATGAAGAAAACAGTCGCTTTGGTGCGGCGTGTGATGCGCATGAAGGGGTAGTTTACGCCAGCCCCCGCTCTACGCCATACCAGAAGCAGCGGGTTATTGAGTGTCGAGTTTCCCGGTGCTGAACAGTTTCACGGTTCGCTGCGAAATGGTTCAGTCGCCGCTGGGGATGGCTAGCTGAGCGGCCGGGCAAGAAACCTCGGCAGAAGATATTCGATGCCGATCATCGGCTCGACCAATCGGTGCGAGCTTGTGTTTCTTGATATCGTGGGCGAGGCCAAGCGCCTGCAATGCACAAATCCCGTACCAGTTCATGTCGATTTCGTACCAGGCGATCCCATGACGGGCGGACTGCGGGACGGCGTGATGGTTATTGTGCCAGCCTTCGCCGAATGTCAGGAGGGCGACCCAAAGGCTGTTCTTCGAAGTGTCGTCCGTGAGGAAGCGCCGCGAGCCCCACATGTGTGTGGCTGAGTTAACGAGCCAAGTGGCATGCAGACCAACGACGGTACGCAAGAAGATTCCCCATAAAAGGCAGGACCAGCCCCCAATCACGAAAATTCCAATTCCCAGCATTGTGAGAGGCACCCAATGCAATTTGGTGATCCAAACGTGAAACTTGTCCTTCCGAAGGTCAGGAACATACGGAAGCAATTCCTTCGCGTTGCTGTGCATTGCTTGCCCGGTCAGGATCCAACCCATGTGCGCCCACAGACCGCCGTCGCGCGGCGAATGAGGATCGCCTTCTTTGTCAGTATTCTGATGGTGAACTCGGTGCGTTGCTACCCAAGCGATCGGTCCACCCTCAAGCGCCAGAGTGCCGCAGATAGTCAGAAAATACTCCATCCACCTGGGTGTTTTGTACCCGCGGTGTGTGAGCAAGCGATGGTAACCCATCCCGATGCCGAGGCTTCCGGAAACCCACCAGAGAAATGTCGCCAGTGCGAGAGCTTTCCAGGTAAAGAAAAACAAAGCGGCGATAGCGCCGATATGAAATGCAAACATGAAAAAGGATGTCGTCCAGTTCACGGGTTGAGAAAAAGTTTTGTCGCGGTCTATGAGGCTCATGATTCCCAAATTAACATGCGCGGCGCCGGGATTCTGTAATAGTTGTGTAATCGTCCCGATTCCAGTGTCCAAAAAATCGCGGGAAAATTCCTAAGATGGCGCTCATGTTGTGCGTCAAACCTGTACCGATGGCCAGTCTACTTTTGTTCCCGCGACTGGATTTCGCCACGGTTTGCTTCACTTTTCGCGAACACTTGCCCTTCGAAGTCAGGCGCTCTTGCAAGGGCTGGTCGCTCGAAGGAGAAATTTCTGGAGACCAGTAGGCGGAACACGGCAACTGCGGGCTGGCAGAACTGCGCCAGAAACCCAAATGTATGTTAAGAAGATTCCAGCTATCGCGTCTTACATTGTAGGAAAGCCGAGGAGGCGTACTTGGCGGCCGCGATAGAAAATATTATGGTTACGCAAGCAGCGCCAGAGCTTGATGATCTGTTCAGAGCACACCACTCGCACGTTCTCAAGGCTGCCTATCGCATTACCGGCAGCATGGCGGATGCGGAAGACGTGGCGCAGTCCGTTTTTCTTCGGCTCGCACGTGGAACGCTCGATCACGGCCGTATCTCCAATCTTCAGAGTTACTTACACAGGTCGGCGGTCAATGCAGCCCTGGATCTGATACGCGCCAGGGGACACCGCGAAACCGTCCCGGTGGAAACAGCCGAGAATTTTCAATCCCACCCTGGTCTTTCGCCCGAACGCATGCATTCCTCCTCGGAACTGAAACAACTTCTGAGACGCGAGCTGGCCCAATTGAATCCCCGCGCCGCCGAAATGTTTTCCCTCCGCTATCTCGAAGGCCTCGATAATCCCGAAATTGCCGAGGTGATGAATACCTCCCAGGCCGTTGTCGCGGTCACTTTGCATCGCGCACGTACGCGGCTCAAGAAGAGCCTTCGCGGTTTTAGAAAAGGTGCATCATGAGATTTTTTCGATCGAAGCAAGACGCGTATCTTGAACAAGCCATCTCCGAACTGCGCGATGATCAGCCCGACGCCAGGACTCTCTCTGCATCCGCCGAACGCGTGTGGCAGAAGCTGCAAGCGGCCCAGGGCGAGGACAGCGCAGCCGATGTTCTTCAGTCCATTCGTGGCTGCGAGGATATTCGCGCTTTGTTGCCGGCGTTTCATCAGAGAGAATTGCCTCCTGCTCGCGCTCTCCTCGTGGAAGATCACCTGCGTGAATGCGTTTCGTGCCGATCCTATGAGCATGGACGCGGAATGGAAGGCGCAGCGAACGTCCACTGGAAGATCGAAACAACTCCGCGCGGCTTTCAGTGGAGCTTTGCGAAACTGGCTGTCTACGCTTCAGCGGCAGCTTTATTGATTGCGCTCGTGTGGACCGGACGCATTTGGTACTTCGCCGGGCCTCCTGGGAATCGCGCACGCATTGATTCCATTGAGGGCCACGCCTTCCGCATCGGTCCATACGGCGAACGTGCAATAAAGCTCGGAGACGAAATCGCCGAAGGTGAGTTCATCCGTACCGCGGCCGATTCCCATGCCAAAGTCCGGCTCTTTGATGGCTCCGAAGTCGAAATGAATCAGCGAGCGGAATTGGCGGTCAGCGCCAGCCGCCGCGACACCACCATTCATCTCGATCAGGGCAGCATCATTGTGCAAGCCGCGAAACGGCATACCGGCCATCTTTACGTCAGCGCGCCGGACTGCACAGTATCTGTCACGGGCACTGTATTCTCCGTGAACTCCGGCACCAAAGGCTCGCGTGTGGCCGTGATCGAGGGAGAAGTCCGCGTCAAGCATGCCGGAAAGCTGTCCATTCTGCATTCGGGTGATGAAGTGGCGACAACGCAGAGCGTTGGACTTGTCCCCGTCCGCGAGGAAATTGCATGGAGCAGCGATCTGAATCATCAATTGGCTCTGCTGACGGAATTTTCAAAGCTCGGCAAAAAATTAGAGGAAATCCAGACTCCTGGTCCGCGATATGCCAGCAAGATTCTTCCTCTGCTTCCTACTGACACAGTTTTGTATATCGGTATCCCCAATCTGGGCGATGCACTTCAGCAAGCAAATCAAATCTTTCAGCAGCAGTTGTCGCAAAGCAAAGTTCTGCAGGATTGGTGGAACAAGAGCGGCAATTCCAATCAACATCCGACCCCCCAAGAGCTGATTGAGAAAATCCGGACCATGAGCCAGTACTTGGGCGACGAAGTCGTGATTACCTGCCGTGGAGACTCGAGCGCAATGGATGGCGGACCCCTTCTCCTGGCGGAGATTCGGCAGCCTGGCTTGAAAGATTTCTTGCAGAACCAGCTCGCCGACACACTGTCGAACCCGCAGCACGCTTCGGACGTGCACGTCGTGGATCCTCAATCGTTGTCATCGCTTGCCACCGGCCTGCGCGGAATGATTATGCTCGTTCGTCCGGACATGCTCATCATTGGTGGAAACGCCGCTTCGGTTCAGCAAATGAGTGCACAGCTCGACGCCGGTGCGACCGCTTTCGCTGGAACCGATTTTGGCCAGCGAATCGCCAACGTTTACACTCATGGCGCCGAAACTCTTGTAGCAGCCAATCTCGGCCAGATTCTGACCGCGACTCACACCCAGCCGCAGGATTCCAACGCGCTGCGGAATAGCGGCTTCAATGACTTAAAGTATTTAATCGCCACTCGCGGCGAATCCTCCAATCAGACCGACAACCGGATAACTCTTGAATTCAGCGGACCGCGGCATGGCATCGCCTCCTGGCTGGCCGCTCCTTCTCCGATGGGTTCGCTGGACTATGTTTCTGCGAACGCCGGCGCGGCCGTCTCATTCGTTGCCAAGCAGCCGGCGCTCATGATGGACGACCTCTTCAGTATCTTTGGCGCCTCGGATCCCAATTTCAGCCAGGGACTGTCGCGCGCGAACGCAGAACTGGGTCTGGACATTCGCAACGACCTCGCGAGCGCGCTCGGCGGAGAAATGACTTTCGCGCTCGACGGCCCCGTGCTTCCCACGCCTTCCTGGAAAGCGATTATCGAGGTCAATAACTCCGGGGGTTTGCAGCTCGCCATTGAAAAGCTGGTGCAGAGTTACAACCGCGAAGCGCAACAATCCAAACGGCCCGGCATGACCCTGAATCAGAGCCAGGACGGCGGGCGCACCTTCTATACCATTCAATTGCAAGGCGCGGGCCTCTCAACCGAGTACGACTACACCTTCGCGGACGGCTACATGATTCTTGCTCCCTCTCGAGCACTTCTGCTTGCCGCTCTGCAAACGCACGACACCGGGACGTCTCTGGCTCGCTCCTCATCGTTTCAGACTCTCTTGCCCAGCGACGACCACGCCAACTTCTCAGCAATGCTTTATCAAAATCTTGGGCCGATTTTGAAACCGCTCGCCTCACAGCTCAATTCGGAGCAGTTGGCTCTTATTCAGCAACTGGCGTCCGATGCCAAACCAAGCGTATTCTGTGCGTACGGCGCGAGCGATCGCATCGAAATCGCCGGCAGCGGCAAGCTCTTTGATTTGAACCCTGGCGTTATGACGTTGTTTCACCTTCTGGGTGGCTCGGAACATGGAACTTCGCATACTGCAAATCCGTAATGATTCCTAGATGACCCACCCAACCATTGAGCTAGACGGGCTCGAAGTGCAGCTCGGCGGCCGCACGATTCTTCATGGTTTAACTGGCCTTCTGAAGAGTCGTGCCATCGGTCTGCTCGGACCCAACGGCGCCGGCAAGTCCACGCTCATCAATACCCTGTTGGGATTTCACCATCCTTCCAAAGGAAGCGCTCGGGTGCTCGGGCTTGACTCTCTAACGAACGGCAAAGCGCTTCGATCGCTTGTCGGCTATATGCCCGAAAACGATGCTTTCATTTCAAAAATGTCCGGCGTGCGGTTCGTTCGCTACATGGCGGAAATTTCCGGCCTTCCGCCAGAGCAAGCTTTGGAGCGTGCTCACGAAGCTTTCGTCTACGTTGGATTGGGCGAAGCGCGCTACCGCCCGGTAGGGACTTACTCTCTCGGCATGAAACAATTGGCGAAGCTGGCTCAGGCTATCGCCCATGGCCCAAAAGTTCTCATTTTGGACGAGCCGACGAACGGCATGGATCCGCCAGCACGCAAGCGCTTGATTGAGCTCATTCGCGAAATCCGGGAAGCCAGCGATATCTGCCTGCTGCTCTCCTCGCATCTCCTGCGCGACGTCGAGGACACCTGTGACGAAGTGCTTATCCTTCGCAACGGCAAAATCGCCTCCATCTGCAATCTGGTGGAGGAGCGTCGCGCCAATCGCAAATTCCTCGAATTGGAAACCATTGGCGCCGAGGCTACCTTCACCTCATCCCTCGAGAGTCTTGGCTGCGAGTGCGCGGTCTTTAGCAACGGCCGCATCAAGGTAGTCATGCCCGATAAGGTTGAAATCAGAGAGGTCTTCAAGGTTGCCGCCGATCGCGGCGTGCAAATTCGCAGGATGAATCACCGGCGAGATTCGCTCGAGGATATTTTCCTCAACGCGATGGAACAGACGGGAGCAGCAGATGGCCGTCTATAAGCGTCGCTACAATTCCTACACCGGCTCGCTGACGCCGCAATGGTCGCGCTTCTTTGTGCTCACGCGTTACGCCTTCATCGACCTGTTCAAATCTCGCTTCTTTGTCCTCCTCCTGATTCTTAGCCTCATACCAACATTATTTTTTGCCGGCTACATCTTCATCGCAAACAACAAAACCGTTCAGTTGCTGATGCAAATGCGCTCTGCGGATCTCTTCTCCGTGGAAGCAAAATATTTTGTCATCATCTTGATGGTCCAGACGCAGGCAGCGTTTCTCCTTAACTGCTGGGTTGGCCCCGTGCTGATCTCAGGAGACTTGACCAATGGCGCGCTCCCGCTTTTCCTAAGCCGGCCATTTAGCCGCGCCGATTATGTTCTCGGGAAACTTGCAGTCCTCGGGTTACTGCTATCCGCAGTAACTTGGATTCCCTGCCTTCTCTTGTTCGCGCTGCAGTCCGGCCTGGCAAGGAACGGCTGGATCTGGTCTCACTTGTGGATGGTTGTTCCCATCGTGTTGTGCTCAGCGATTTGGATCCTCATGCTTTCCCTCATTTCTCTGGCCGTGTCGGCGTGGGTCAAATTGCGAATCGTGGCCACGGGCGTAATTTTTATCTCATTTTTCATTCCCGCGGGCCTCGGCGAGATGTTCAACGCCATCATGGGCACCTATTGGGGCCAGTTGCTGAATTTCTCGTATATGTTCCGGCTTATCCTGGCGAGAGGATTTCGTGAGGAATCCGGATTCCTTGGCTCGGTGGATTGGATCGGAGTTCCGCTCTGGGCGGCCTGGGGCATGCTTATTTTCATCTGCTTGCTCTCGCTTGTCATTCTCAACGCGCGCTTGCGAGCTCGCGAAACGGTGCGCGGATGATGCCGGACGATCGCCAAATCGTTTTCGAGAACGTCTCCAAATTCTACGGAGAAGTTCTCGGCGTGAACAAAGTGAACTTCTCGCTTGAGCCGGGCATCACCAGCCTCGTCGGCCCCAACGGCTCCGGCAAGACCACCTTGATGAACCTGTTGACTGGCCTGATCAGGCCTTCTCAGGGCTCCATCCACGTCCTCGGCCTCACGACACACCAACCGGTCGAATTCTTCCGCCAGGTCGGTTACTGTACGCAGTTTGACTCCTTTCCTCCAGGCACAAATGGCTACGACTTCATTTACTGGCCGCTGCGCCTCCACGGCTTTGACCACGACCAGGCCGCCAAGCTCACGAACGAGGCTCTCGAACGGTCCGGCATGGCTCAGGTCGCGCGCCGAAAAGTCGCGGGCTATAGCAAAGGCATGCGCCAGAGAATCCGCTTGGCCCAATCCATCGCCCATCATCCCGCCGTTCTCGTTCTTGATGAACCGCTGAACGGCCTCGATCCCATGGCTCGCGCCGAATCTATCGCGCTCTTCCAATCCATCGCGCAACAGGGCATGCACGTCATCATTTCCAGCCACATTTTGGAAGAAGTCGACCGCATCTCCGACCGTGTCGTCCTCATGAGCAGCGGCTACGTCGTTGCCGAAGGCCAGATTCGCGAAGTCCGCCAGGAAGTTCGCGATCATCCCATGCAGATCCTCGTCCGCTGCTCCAATGCTGCAAAGCTCGCTTCCGCAGCCTTCGAACTCGACCATGTCGTCGAAGCCAAAATACTGACAGATGGCCAGAGCGTGCTCGTTAGAACTCGCGATGCCGAGCAGTTCTATCTTCTGCTCAACAAAGTCGTTTCTGGCGGCCTCGTCGAAGTCGATGCTGTCGCTCCCGCCGACGACGACGTGAACTCCATCTATCAATATCTCATCGGATCGGATGGCAGCCCGGCATGAGCGTTCAGGAATCAATCACGCGCGCACAAAGGACTCTGAAGGAACAACCCTGGCAGCTTTACGCTAGTCAAATCTCGGTGCTCGTACGCAACGGAGTTCGCCGAAACCTTTTCACTCGTCGCAGAGTCTGGGTCTATCTCCTCGCCTTGATTCCTGTCTTGATCCTCGTTACCCACAACATCGTCAGCAGGTACAACGTAGAAACCCTCAGCTTGCAGAACGAAACGGAAGTCCTGGCGGGAATCATCCAGCTTTACTATTTCCGCCTCGGAATCTTCTTTGCATGTATGGGAATTTTCACTTGGCTGTTTCGCGGCGAAATGGTCGAGCGTACACTCCATTACCAATTTCTCGTCCCCGTAAGAAAAGAAGTCTTGGTGGTTGGAAAGTTTCTAGCCGGCGCCATCATCTCCGTGGCGCTTTTCGAGGCGGCCGTCTTTGCCTGCTTTTATCTTACCTATAGCCGATTCGGCTCTGCGGGACGATTCTACGTTTTCGACGGGCCGGGTCTCAGCCAGTTGGGTTCATACCTTCTCGTCACTGCCCTGGCGTGTCTCGGCTATGGTGCAGTTTTCCTCGCTCTAAGCTTGCTCTTCAAAAATCCTATCATCCCCGGAGCCATGCTGATGGGATGGGAAGCCATCGCCCCGATCTTCCCTGCGTGGGCCCAGCGGCTAAGCGTCACGTTCTACCTAAAGCATCTTTGCCCCGTGACTCTGCCTGTCGACGGCCCCATGGCCATCTTCACCGTCGTAGCCGAGCCCGTTTCTCCGTTCGTCGCCGTGTCAGGATTGCTGTGTCTCACCATCGCCATTCTTGTCCTCTCCTGCTTCCTGATCCATCGCATCGAAATCACCTATACCGCTGAGTAGGTCCGCGTTTGCGGCTATCTCTCAGATAGCCGGTCCTCCTGTACCAGCGGCCAGTCAGTTCCTACTCGTCATTATCTTTCCTGCGCCAGAACCTACGTCCTTCTTGTCGGTCTTCTTCCCTTAACAGACCATGGATAATGGGCGGGGAGTGTCCGCCCCTGGTCCACGCCATGACGCCTATTCTTGCCGTCCACAATCTCCACGTCGCCTATTCCGATCGCGGAGGCCAGCTCTGCCCGGCGCTTGCCGGAGTAAATCTTGGCCTCGCACCGGGCGAGATTCTCGGCGTCCTTGGCGAATCTGGGTCCGGAAAGAGCTCGCTAGCGGCAGCTCTTCTGCGTCTACTTCCACCCAACGGGAAAATCCAGCAAGGCAAAGTCTTCTTTGAAGGCATGGATCTTCTCACTTGCTCATCGAGAGATCTCCGCAGAATTCGAGGCGGTCGCATTGGTCTCATCCTCCAGGAGCCTTCCTCGGCGCTGCATCCAACGTTGCAGGTGCGCCAGCAAGTTCAGGACGTTCTGGCCTCCCACAGGCCTTCAGACCGGCGCACTCTAGCTCAAAAAACCGGCGAGCTTCTCGCCACAATGTTCCCGATAGGTGCCGACCGTATCGCTCGCTCCTATCCTCATGAATTAAGCGGAGGCCAACGCCAACGAGTCCTGATAGCGCAAGCCGTCGCCTGCGAGCCGGCCCTCGTTATTGCTGATGAGCCGACCGCTTCGCTCGATCCCACAACGCAGATGGAAATCCTTCATCTCTTCCGCGCACTTCGCCGGAAGCTCGGACTCGCGATGATCTTCATAACCCACAATCCCGCACTGCTCGCAGGTTTCGCCGATCGTGTCCTGGTCCTCTATGCAGGCCGAGTTGCTGAGTTGGGTCCGACTGTGGAAGTTCTTGCCTCGCCGCGTCATCCCTACACGGTGGCATTGTTGCAGTGCATGCCTTCGTCCGTCGTCGAAGAGCGAAGCGCCCGCCGCGGTCGGCTGCAGGTAATCCCCGGAGATCCTCCAGATCTTTTATCGCACGCAAGCGGATGCCGGTTCGAACCCAGGTGCGATTCCCATATGGAAATTTGCAAATGTGATGAACCGCCAAAAGCAGCTGTGGACGAACTGCATGAAGTTTCCTGCTTCAAGTTTGCCGGCTGACGAATGACTGTGAATCAGACCATGCAACCGCTCTTGAAGGTCGAAAATCTCGTGAAGCTCCACGCGGGCGGGAGAATATCCCGTTCCAAACAGAAGCTCGCCGCACTGGATGGAGTTTCCCTCGCAGTAGCTCCCCAAAGCACGCTCGTTCTTGTCGGCGAATCCGGCTCCGGAAAAAGCACACTCGCTCTTTGCATCGCGTGCTTGGAACGCCCCACATCAGGAACCATCGTTTTTGAAGGCATGGATATTACGGCACTCCCGGCAACTCAGCTTCGAGAAGTTCGTCCTCAGATTCAACTCGTTTTCCAAGATCCGGCCGCCTCTCTAAACCCGCGTTGGACTGCGCTTGAAATTATCAGCGAGCCTTTGCTCATTCAGCGTCGCTTCACCAAAGCTGTGCGCGAAAACAGAGTGCTCGCGCTCCTCGATCGAGTGGCTCTCCCTCGTAAGCTAGCCGGCCGCCGCGCCGATGAACTCAGCGGCGGTCAAAAACAGCGCCTCGCGATTGCGCGCGCCCTCGCCCTCGAACCAAAGCTCATCATTCTTGACGAAGCCCTCTCCGCGCTCGATTGTTCGGTGCAGGCCCAAATCTCCAATCTCCTGCTCGATCTTCAATCCTCGCTCGGTCTGGCTTATATCTTCATCACTCACGATTTTGCGATGGCCGCTCATCTGGCTGACGAAATCGGTGTTATGGACCGCGGCCGCATCGTCGAGTCGGGACCCGCTGAAAAGGTTCTGCTCTCCCCAAGTCACGAAGCCACCCGCTCCCTCATCGCGGCGACGCCCGCCCTCGCCCAAACACAAAATGCCTTGGTGGAAATCTGATGCGTTATCTCCTGCGCAGAGCTTTCCACGCTGTATTTCTACTCTTCGGCGTCTCTGTCCTCACCTTTCTTTTCTCCGCTCTGACTCCGGGAAACTACTTCGACGAAATGCGTCTGAATCCACAAATCTCTCCGGAGACAGTCGCGGCTCTCCGAGCGCAGTCTCAACTCGATCGTCCCCTCCCCATCCGCTATGCCCACTGGCTGAGCTCCGTCGCTCACGGCCAGTTCGGTTTCTCTTTTGCATATAACAGCCCTGTCGCTCCGCTTCTCAGGGCTCGTGCGCGCAATACGCTTCTTCTCACAATCACAGCCACACTGCTCGCCTGGCTCTTGGCCCTTCCGCTCGGAGTTTGGAGCGCCTCGAAGTTGGGCCGTGCTCCCGACCGTCTCCTTTCCGGAGCAACTGCAACGCTCATGGTAATTCCCGACCTTGTCCTCGCTCTTGGCCTACTCATCCTCGCGGTTCGCACGGGTTGGTTCCCAACGGGAGGCATGGTCTCCGTCGGCTTTGAAACTTTGTCCCCACTTCAAAAAGCTCGCGACCTCACGTTACACATGGCGCTTCCTGTCCTTGCCCTGGTCCTTGCAGCTCTCCCAATGCTCGTACGCCACGTGCGGGCTTCCGTCGCCGAGGTCCTTGAGGCTCCATACCTCCGTGCCGCCGTCGGGCACGGATTCCACCGCCGCAAGCTTCTTTATAGCTACGCGCTACGCGCCGCCGCAAATCCTCTCATCTCTCTGTTCGGATTTAGTCTTGGCACCCTCCTGAGCGGCTCTTTACTCGTCGAAGTCATCATGAGCTGGCCCGGCCTCGGCCCTCTCCTCCTCGAAGCCATCCTGGCCCGCGATCTCTACGTGGTGATTGGCGGCGTTCTGCTTTCGATGGTTTTCCTGGTCGGTGGAAATCTCTTTGCGGATGTGTTTCTCTACTGGGCCGATCCCCGCATTCGCACTGGGGCGGGCGCACCATGAGCCGGCGCGAGAAACTCCTGGGCTGGTTCGTCCTCCTCGTTGCACTCCACTGCATTATCGCGGCCGCAGGTTTCTTTTCGCCGTACGATCCCGCCGAACAAGATCGCGACCACCCCTACCTTCCTCCCATGCATCTCCACATGTTCGATGCGCGCGGGCACTTCCACCTGCGCCCATTTTTCTATCCGCTTCGTGCGCGAGAAGGCTCCTTTGATCAATACGAAGAGAACACGACCAAAGCCTTTCCTCTGCGCTTCTTCGTCCGCGGCACAGACTATCGTGTGCTGGGCCTGGTTCCGTTCCATCTGCATTTATTCGGTTGTGCTGACGCTCGAATCTATCTATTAGGCACCGACGCTTTCGGCCGCGATCAGCTCTCGCGCATTCTCTATGGTGGACAAGTCTCTCTTCTCGCTGGCCTCCTTGGTGCCGCCATCACTCTGCTCCTGGGCGCCTTGATCGGCATGGCCGCGGGCTATTTCGGCGGCTGGCGCGATGAACTCCTGATGCGCGCCGCCGAACTTTTTCTGGCGCTCCCGTGGCTCTATCTTCTCTTTGCTCTTCGCACCTTCTTGCCTCTCTCGGTTAGCCCCCTCAAAGCTTTTTTGCTCGTCGTGATTGTCATCGGTCTGGTGGGGTGGGCGCGCCCCGCCCGCCTGGTTCGAGGCGTTGTCCTGACCGTAAAGAATTGCGATTTTGTTCGCGCCGCGAAAGGCTTCGGCGCGTCTGATCTCTATCTTCTGCGTCGCCACATTTTTCCAGAAACAGCCAGCGTCTTGCTCACGCAAGCCGCAATTCTAGTTCCTCAATTCGTGCTCGCCGAAATGACTCTTTCCTTCCTCGGCCTCGGCGTGCCAGAGCCGACATCCAGCTGGGGAAATCTGCTCGCCGCGCTCCAGCAATACAGCGTGCTCGTTTCCTACTGGTGGATGTACCTGCCCGCCCTCGCCATCATCCCGTTCTTTCTCGGATACCTGGGTCTCGCGAGCGCATTGCAGGAGCGCTTCGGCACGTACAAGATAGAAGAGCATCCTAGCTGGTATCCATCGTGATAAAAGTACGCCTCGCTTCCCGGCGCTGCTCCATCACCGTTGGCCTCTTCTTGGCCTGCGCCTCAACGATTTGTCCCGCTTCCCACGCTTTCCCGCGCCCGCAGCAAGCCGGCTCAACAGAAGAGCCGCTCGTCCTGCACGGTGAGATCGGCCGCTCGGGCGGGCGTCTCGTCGTCGCTCTCCGCGACGAGCCAAAAACTCTGAATCCCCTCACCGCGGCAGACAGTCCTTCTCGCGAAGTCATCGGCGCGATGCAATCCGATCTCATTCACATCGATCGCGCCACCCAGCTCACCGAACCCTCTCTGGCGAAATCCTGGAAAATCTCTCCCAACGGCCTCCAGTACACGCTCACGTTGCGCAAAGGTCTTCGTTTCTCGGATGGCCATCCACTCGATGCCGGCGACGTCCTCTTCACGTTTCGTGTCTATCTCGACGAACATGTCCATGCTACCCAACGCGATCAGCTGATCGTCGGCGGTAAGCCCATCACCGTACGAAAACTGGATGCGCAAACTCTCCTTTTTCAACTCGCCAAGCCGTACGGCGCCGAAGAACGGCTCTTCGATGGCCTTGCCATCCTGCCCAGGCATCTCCTCGAAAAACCCTATCAGGAAGGCAAACTCAACCAGTTCTGGACTCCCTCCACTCCGCCCAACGAGTTGGCCGGTCTCGGCCCCTTTCGACTCAAAGAGTACATCCCTGGCCAAAAAATGGTTCTCGAGCGCAATCCTTATTATTGGAAAACGGATGCCAAAGGAAACCGCCTGCCGTATCTCGATGAGCTTGATTTTCTTTTCGTCCCCAGCGCGGATGCGCAAGTTTTGCGCTTCCAATCCGGCGAGACGGACATCCTCACCCACATCGGCGCCGAGAATTTCGCCGCACTTTCCCGCCGGCCTCGCGGCTATACCATGTCCGATGCCGGCCCTGGCCTCGAATACAATTTCCTCTTTTTCAATTTGAATGACCTCGGCGAAAAATCATCTCCGGAGATAGCCCGTAAACAGGCATGGTTTCGCGATGTAAAATTTCGCCAAGCGGTTTCCGCCGCTATCGATCGCCAAGCCATCGTTCGCCTCGTTTATCAAGGCCGCGGTGCCGCGCTTTGGGGCCCGGTCACACGCGGCGATCGGCGTTGGATCGATGCCACAATCCCGCATCCGCCTCGCTCCCTCGAACGCGCCCGCGCCCTGCTGAAAGAAGCCGGCTTTTCCTGGTCTACCTCACCAAACGGCGATTCGTCGCTCCACGATTCGAGCGGCAACCTCGTCGAATTTTCCCTCCTGACCAGCGCTTCCAATGCCGATCGCTCCAAAATGGCCACTCTCATCCAGTCCGATCTACAGCAGCTCGGCATGCACGTTCAGGTCGTCCCCCTCGAATTTCGTTCGCTCGTCGACCGCGTCCTGCAAACCAAGGAATATGACGCCTGTCTCCTGGGCCTCGCAAATTCCGACACTGACCCTACGCCCAATCTCAACGTCTTGCTTTCCAGCGGCGGCGCTCATTTCTGGAACCCTTCGCAATCGCATCCGGCCACACCCTGGGAAGCGGAGATTGACCGCCTCATGGAGCAGCAGCTTTCCACCCCAGGTTACGCACCACGCAAGAAACTCTACGATCGCGTCCAGGAAATTCTCGCCGAAGAACAACCTATGATCTTCCTCGCCAGCCCGGACATTCTCGTCGGGGCAAAAAACACTCTCGCAAATATTCATCCCGCGATTCTCGAGCCTTATCTCCTCTGGAACGTCGAGCAGCTTTTTTTCCGTAGTGGCTCGGAGACTGCTGGCCGATGACGCCCGTCCTCACGAAATCCGCAAGGAAAGCCCCCCGTGCCTGGAGCGACGAGCGCCTCGTCAAAGACTGTCTCTCCGGCAGCGAGGAAGCCTGGTCCCTCCTCATCGAAAAATACAAGGCGCTAATCTATTCAATACCAGTCAAATACAGATTGCCTCCCCATGAAGCCGCCGAAGTTTTTCAAGCTACCTGCGTCGAACTTCTCAATCGTCTTCCCGAACTTCGCGAGCCGCGAGCGCTTCCGAAATGGCTCATGCAGGTCGCTCATCACGAGTGTTTTCGCTGGAAACGCCAACAGCAACGCCTTGTAAGCAGCGATGACGACCAATCCGGTCTGCCGGTACCCGAATCGCCCGCCATTGCCGAATCTCTCGTCCAGCAAACGCAGGAAGAACAAATGCTGCGCGACGCGATGGCCGCCCTTTCGCCGCAATGCCGCCGTCTCGTCGAACTTCTCTTCTACGAAACTCCGGCCCGCCCCTACGTGGAAGTCGCAGCGGAATTAGGCCTCGCCGTCGGCTCCATCGGTTTTACTCGCCAAAAATGCATGGATCGCCTCCGGAAACATCTCAGCGAATTGGGATTTGACTGATGCCCGCGGCTGTCAAAGAAATCCCCCTGGAAGAATTGTTGCCGCGATTGGCCCGCATCGAAACTGACGCAGGGCGCCGCAGATTTCTCTCACGCCATAAGCCGCTTGTCCGCAGCGAAGTCGTCAAGCAACTCGCCGACCTGGTCCTCGAAAAAATCCGTGTAGACACAAAGGAAGCGTTACGCCTCGCCGAAACAGCGGTCCTGATCGGCTACAAGCTAGGTCGCAAAGAAGATATCGCCCTCGGCATCCGCGCGAAAGCCAACGCCCTCTATGCTTGCGGAGAAAATCGCGCCGCAGTCGAGCATCACGACCAGGCCATCGAAATGTACGAATCTCTTGGCAATTCGAAAGAAGCCGCACGCACGCTCAGTAGCTCGATCCAACCGCTAATCCTTCTCGGCGAGTACGACCGCGCTTTCAAATCATCAGAGCGTGCCAGAGAAATCTTCACCACGTTAGGTGAACCTCGCCGCATCGCCAATCTTGACAACAATGTCGGAAACATCTTCCACCGCCAGGACCGTTTCGAAGAAGCCATGCTCCACTACGAAAGCGCCTACAAGACTCTCGCCGAAAATAAGGACTGGGAGCGCGCCGCCATCACTTTGCACAACATGGCCATGTGCCTCATCAGCCTTAACGATTTCCCGCGCTCTCTGGATTGTTACCAGAAAGCCCGCGAACTCTGTGTCCGCTATGACATGCCTCTTCTTCGCGATCAGGCCGACTATAACATCGCCTATCTGTATTACTTCCGCGGAGAGTACAGCCGCGCTATCGAGATGCTTTTCGCCACCCGCCGCGCCTGTGAAGTCACCGGCGACTCCTACCATCTCGCCCTCTGCTACCTCGATCTCTCTGAAATTTATCTCGAGCTGAACCTCAGCGAAGAAGCCCGCGAAATGGCCAGCGAAGGTTTTCTCCGTTTTCAAAAACTCGGCATGGGCTACGAAGCCGCAAAAACCCTCGCCAACGAAGCCACCGCTTATGGCCAGCAGGGAAAAACCGTCCAAGCCCTCGAACGTTTCACGAAAGCTCGTGCCATGTTCGCCAGCGAAAATAACCTCGTCTGGCCATGGCTTCTCGACCTTTATCAGGGACTTCTGCTCTTCCACGAAGGGCGTTACTTCGAGGCCCGCCGACTCTGCGCCGGCGCCTCTGCTTTCTTCGATCAGTCCGCTCTTCACGGTAAAGCCGCCCTTGCTCATCTCCTGCTCGCACGTATTGCCCTGCAGGTCGGCGAACTTCCCATCACCCAATCAGAAACAGATTCTGCCATTTCCAAGATTTCCGGTTTGCAGGCGCCAGTCCTCGCTTATCAGACGCACTTCCTCCGCGGCCAGCTCGCGCAATCCCGCGGAGACCGCCTTTCTGCCTACGCAGCCTTTCAGGAAGCCCGCAAATCTCTTGAGAGCCTCCGCAGTCGCATCCAAGCTGAGGAACTGAAAATTTCCTTTGTAAAGAATCGCCTGCAGGTCTATGAGGCGCTCGTCGATCTCCACCTCAGCGGCGATGGCGGCCATTCCTCCGCCGCGGAAGCCTTCTCCTGCATCGAAGCCGCCAAGTCTCGCAGCATGACCGAAATGATTTTTCAGAGCGGCCAGAGTTTGCCCCTCGGGGACGCCGGCCAGAGCGAACTCGTCCGCAGGATCCGCGATTTACGCGAGGATTTAAATTGGTATTACCACCGCATCGAACTCGAGCAACTCCGTCCCGAAGAAAGCTCCGCTCAACGCCTTCAGCAACTTCAGGAAAAAGCCCTATTCCACGAAAACGAACTCCTACGCACACTCCGCGAATTGCCTGCCCACGAGCGTGAAAACGCCACTCTCGAAGCACCTTCCGATTTCTCGCTCGAAAAATTGCAGGCCGCTCTCCCTGTTGATTCCGCTCTCATCGAATACTATTCCACAGGCGATCGCCTGGTTGCCGCCGTCCTCACCCGCAATAATATTGATATCACCCCCGTCACCGTCTTCTCTCGCGTTGCTCACCTGTTGCAGCTCCTCCGCTTCCAGCTCTCCAAGTTCCGCATGGGCGCGGCCTACACACAGCGCTTCGCCGAGCCCCTACTTCGGGCTACTGAAAGCCACCTCGAATCTCTCTACGGGGAACTCATCGCCCCCCTCAGCTCTTATCTTCAATTCAGGCACCTGATTTTCGTCCCCCATGGCCTGCTTCATTTCCTTCCTTTTCACGCACTCAAAAATGGTGACTCCTATCTCTGCGACACGCACACCATCTCCTACGCTCCGAGCGCCACCGTCTTCGCCCTCTGCCAGGAGAGGCCTTCAAGCAATTTGGCGGCGTCGCTCGTCATGGGCATCCCCGACGACCGTGCGCCGCAAATCTTGGACGAAGTGCAATCCGTTGCCGCCATCCTTCCCCAAGCCGATCTCTTTCTCGGCGATCAAGCCACAACCGAAATTCTCATAGAAAAGGGGTCCCAGAGCGCTCTCCTGCACATCGCCACCCACGGCACTTACCGCCAGGACAACCCCATGTTCTCCGGCATCCGCCTCGGCGACGGCTATCTTAATCTTTACGATCTGTATCAAATGCGCCTCTCTGCCCGTCACGTCACTCTCAGTGGCTGCGCCACCGGCATGAACTTCGTCGCCGCCGGTGACGAACTTCTCGGGCTGCAACGCGGCCTGTTTTGTGCGGGAGCTTCTTCACTGCTTCTCTCTCTCTGGGACGTCCATGACCGCAGCACCGCCGAGCTCATGCAATTCTTCTACAAAGGCTATATGCAAACCGGCAACATGGCCCACTCCCTGCAGTCCGCCATGAAGCATCTCCGCCAGCAAAACCCTCACCCTTATTTCTGGGCGCCATTCGTCTTAGTTGGGCAACTGTCTGTAAACAAGCCACTTAATTAATCCGCACCCGGCTATATTTTTTGCCTCCTCTCCCTCCCTTATCCAACGTGGGCTCTTGAATCATTGCCGCCGCTGGGGAGCGGAGGCCAAGGAAGGAATTTATGGGGGGAAGCGAGATGAAGCACTTTTCGACAGAGGATTGGGTTGATTTCGTGAATCACGTAGTCACTGGCGACCAGCGCGAAGCGATGCGGAAGCACCTCACGAACGGTTGCAAACGCTGCAAGGAGACAGTCTCGTTATGGCAAAAGGTCGGCAAATCGGCGGCAGCAGAGGCCAGTTACCAGCCTCCAGCCGATGCGGTTCGCCTTGCCAAAGCGAGCTTCATAGCTTCGGGGATGTCTCACACCAGGGAAAAGGCTCACAGCTTGGTCGAAGTTCTCTTCGACAGCTTTCGTCAGCCAGCGCTGGCCGGCGCCCGCTCGGTCGTAATCGGAACAAGACAAATGTTGTATAAGGCTGATCCATATCAAATTGACATTCAGATCGAGCCACGACCTGGCACCAATCGCCTTGTCGTCACAGGCCAGATCCTCGACCTTAGCCATCCCGGTATCGTCGGTCGCGATATTCCAGTGACCATCTCGAACCGGCGCGGAAATAGCGCCGTCGTCGCCACGAATCAGTTCGGCGAGTTCTCAGCTGAAGTAGAAAACTCTGGCGACCTGGAGCTTTCGATCAAAGCCGAGGATGATCAGCCTGTCGTCATTTCCTTGCGAAACGCTCTGGGAAACTTGCCCGGAGGGAAGCGATGAAGGCAGCGTTCGCAACGTCCTTTTCGCGATTTGATCGGCTTGGTACGACAGTACCAAAGCCTCAAGAAGATCTTGATTGGCACGAAGAAACCATCCGTACTATTTGTGCAAAAAAAAGACTCTGCAAGACTTAGCAGGTACCCTTTTGCGCGGAGTGCGGCTGGTTCGATAGCAGGAGACCCTGGGAAGGGAACCAACTCTATGAAACGCAACCTCAGTATCTGCTTGATTCTAATCATGATGACGGCTTTCGGCACATCCCCTGCCGCAGCTCAGAACCGGTACATCGTCCGCACCACCGGCGGCCTCGGCTCCGTCCTTCAGCTCTGCCTCTCTGCAAATTGCCAAGTCCAAGGCGCCCTGGACGGATCGGTCGGCCAGACCTATCTCGTCACCTCCTCGGGGAACTTGATCACTAACCTCCTTGGCTTCGTTGGCAATCTCCTCAAGTCACTTCTCGGAATTCAGAGCGTCGAGCCCGACCAACTCTTGCCCCTTCCGCAGAGGCCCGTGAACTCGATCCCCGCAGGTCTCTACGACAATGCGCCGGTTAATTATTTCGGGACCGTCGTCACTCACGGCTACGCCACGCAACCGGCCACGCAGATCATTCGCCTATTGGACGCTCAGACAGGGTTCAACATCAGCGGCACAGGTATCGTCGCTGTTATCGATACGGGCGTGGACGTCAACCACCCGGCACTCGTCCCGGTTCTTCTCCCCGGCTACGATTTCACCCGCAATCAGCCGGGCGCTTCCGAATGGCTCGACGTTCCTCAACTGCAGAACGGCAACTTAAACAATGGCTCACAGGATGAGCAGCCCGTCTTCGTTCAACAGTCCAGCGCCGCCATTCTGGA
>DATJXZ010000088.1:0-14024 GCA_035499815.1 Candidatus Solibacter sp.
CATCACCTGTTGGCCAGGACCCGCCACTTTCAGTTGAATCGCTACCTTTGCTTCCGCAGACGATCGAACGTTGACCGAGACGCTCGCTCTTGCGAAGCCTGCGCGTTCGACTTCCACAACGTAGCTTCCCTGCCGTACGCCCGAAAAAGCGAAATCACCGTTCTCGTCTGTTTTCACGCGCTGCAAACGGACGGCAGCATTATCAAGCAAAATCACCGTGGCGTCGGGGATTGCGGCGTCCTGCTGGTCCTTGACCGCACCGGAAACAGATCCGCTTGATTCCTGGGCCATGACAAATGGCCCAACACTAAAAATCAAAAGCAAAACGAAAACAACACGCGCCAGTAGGAACGAGCGCGAAATACGCGAACTCATACCATCCTCCCGATGAGTATTTGAACGGTTTGTCTTGTGAGAGTTCGGCTACGAACGAGGGGGTTGGTCGGGAGGTGCTGGAACTTGGTTCTTAAAGGTGCGCGAAGTCGAGGTCAAATCTGCGCGCGATTCTCGCGGTTTTAGGATCGCGATTTCAGCAACGAGAATCGTCTCGGGGAATCCGGGCGACACGACGGCGGACTCGTTGCTCGTTTCGCCGCACTTCATTCTGCAATCGGTACCGGGATTTTTCTGCTCGTGATCGCAGGCTGACTCTGATTTTTTTTCTTGCTGTTCGTGCCTGTGCGTCTTGCATATCCCGCCAGTGCAGCAGTCGGCTCCTGCGGGAAACAAGGACGCGGCGACCACATATAAAGGACCAGCGAGGAGGCACACCAGAAGGACGACAGCTCGAAACCTCAGGGCACTGCGTCGTTTTGGATATACATCGTTCATTGTCGTCAGAACGTCCAAATCCTACCCCTTATTCTGCACTGAAATCTGATTTCACGCGACACCCGAGGGCTCATCGCGCCATTCCCGGCAGCCGTCTCGCTGTGAAATAGGAGCCGAATACTAGCGCACCGGCTACCAACTGCGAAACGAGTGTCTCAACCGTTGGAAATACGGAGAACCAGAGCCCGCTCCAGGCGGGCAGGATTTCGTTCAATCTTGGAAGTTCGGTCGTAGGCAGCCAGCCCGCAAGCTGCATCTCCTGCGCTTCTTCACCAACCATCACCAGAAGCACCACAGCGAGCATGACTCCGGTAACGACCAGCATCCTCCGATACGGAAGGTGCTGATGAATCACAAACGTAAGAACTGCCACGGCCAGCGTCGCGAGAGATCCCAGCACCACGCCTTCTGAGACGGCACGTCCTCCAAGCCGCAACCGGAAACTTTGTAGGAAGAGCACGACCTCAAACCCCTCTCTATAAAACGACGTGAAACCGAGCAGCCCCATGCCCAGCGCGAGCCGCCACCCGTTTTTTCTCTCTGCAGCGTTTGCAACCAATTCTTGTTTCTTTCGGTTGTGCAGAGAAATCCAGCCCGTCCAATACACCTTGTGGAAGAACCAGTTCATCACGACCAACAGGACAACGATCGCTAGCAATCCCGTTCCAGCCTGCAGCGCGAGAGCCGACACGTTTTCGCTGAGATCGTGCAAAATGCGAACGGCAATCATCCACGTAACAGCCGTGGCCAATATTCCGAAGAGAACCCCTTCTACGACAGAGCGGTGATACCGCGACTCCTTCCCACGAAAGCTCGCGGTAAGAGCTGCCAGCACAAGAATGCATTCGAGGCCCTCGCGGAAAACGAGCACGGCAATGTTCACCACACCCGATGCGGAGAAAGAGTCGCTCACGACGCGTCTCCTAGTTCGCGGTCAATCTTTTTCTTAAGCGAGTCACTCAACGGTGGGCTTGCTTGCGAGACCTCTCGAATGTGCTCATATCTCCGGGAACGCAACATTTTTCGGAAACAGAAAAAAAGGACAAGGCACGCGAGGAGCGCGATTGCCACCGGCAGGCCGAAAAGAATCTTTCCGGTGATTCCATCCGGGACGATCAGGATGCGGTTGCCGTAAATGCTTCTGTAATGCTCGACAATCTCGCGCTCGGACTGCCCGTCGGCGACCATTTCTGCGACCTCGCCTCGCATCTGCACGGCAATATCGCTTCCGTGTTCCGCGATCGACTGCGTGTAACAACAGGGAGCCAGAAGCCGTTTCTCCACCTTTTGAATCTCCGCGCTCTGCGCAGTCGAGAGAGACGCCGGATTGACCAGGATCAGCGCTAGGATCATTGAAAGCATTTCTTCGTTCTCCGATTCGTCACAGCTTGTGCAAATACTTCAGAAGGTCATCCACTTGTTGCTTGTCGAGCGTGTGCTCGAACGGCGGCATGATGCCGCGTCCGCTGACGATCGTTTTTCGCACCTGCTCGTCCGTAGCGAGAGCGCCGCTCGGAAACTGCTGACGCTGAAAGAGTCCAGCTAATTTCGGCGGTTGCTTGAGGAGTTGCAGATTCTTGGCGTCGTGGCAGGGGCTGCAGTTTCGCTCGTACACGACTTCGCCGCGTGTTTCCGCCGAAGCGAAGGCTGGCCCATAGTCCATGTTGTTTCGTGAACAGCCAGAACAGAAAAGGCCGATTAGGACGACGAACAGGAACGAGTATCGTTTCGTTTTGTCACTTCTTCGCATTCTCCACCCGCCGCATTGCGGCCACCGCCTCGGCGGCGCTCCAGTCGCTGACATTCCATTCCCTGATCAGCCGTCCATCAGGTCCAATGAGAACGGTGCTCATCGAGTGGGCGATCTGGTTCTCTTCTTCTTCGTAGACCAAGGCGAAGGCTTGGGCCAGTTTCTTCAGGTTTTCCGGAGTCGGAACCGTGAACGACCAATGCTCGAACTTCTTTTCGTCTCCACCGAGATACGCGAGGCCGTACTTGCGAAGCACCGGCGGACCGTCGAATTTCGGGTCGATGCTCACGCTGATGAGCTGTGTGCGGGAATATTCCTTGGGATCTTTGGCAAGCTCCTTCTCGACTGCGGCAAAGAGGCTGCTCAAGCGCGGGCAAAACGTCGGCATCGGACAGCGCGTGTAGATGAAGGTGAGCAACACAGTCTTTCCGCGGAAATCCGAGAGGCGGATCTTTTTCCCATCCTGATTGACCAGCTCCACATCCGGAATCTCCTCTCCCGGAAACAGCTGCCTTGTCTCCTTCACCTCTTTTTGCCGGTGGCTCGAGTCCGTCACAGCGACCTTGGTCAACTCGTAGTTGCCATTTTTGTCCACAACGACACGAGCCATGACCTGATCGCCTGCTTCTACCGCGGACAAGTCCACGTTCGCAGCCACCGGATATGGCATCGTCATCGCCGCCATAAGATTGGGAATGTTTTCGTGATCCACCACCAGCGTGTGCGTCTCGGGGACTTTACTGACTACGCGGCCTTTGAAGTCATAGTGCCGGTCCGATTTGCCGCAACCGCACAAAACGAAATACAAACAACCAAAGAGAAATGTCCGTACTGCGAGAATTCTCACAATTCCTCCCATTGCCTTTTCGTCGATGTCAATCCAAGTGGACAGAAAAACGACAGAACCGCGCAAACAGGCTCAAGCCGACGCTGCGTCGCGCGCTTCCGTTAGGGTTTAGTTAGGACTGAAAGGAAATGGAGGGAGGCCCGCGTTTTGAATTGGAAAGGAAGAATATCGAGGCGAGTACAAGAACCTGCGCCTTCGCAGCGGCGCTGCACGATGCAACAGGTGCGGAAACAACGTTTGCCGCAACGACAGTCCCGACCCGCTGGCCCGGGACAGCCGGAGTTCCTTTGCCCACGAATGGGCAATAGGCAAACAGCTTTGCCTTGCCGTCCTCTTTTTCTGCGCGCCCGTGCCGCATGGCGCACATATGTGCTCCATCTTTTTTGCAGCAAGCCGGCAAGTCGGAGGAGGAAGAGGCTGTCGCTAAGGCGGAGAATGCAGGCACTCCACCAACGAAAACGATCAGAAGTATTGCAGCCAAACGGCGCATCGCAACTACGAGACTACAAGAAACCATGACATGTCGGCAACGTTTGCGAAAATCGGTCATCGAGACGTGTTTGCCAATGCGACAGCGGTTTTCCAATTTAATCATCCCTGTCCTTGCTCATCGATATCGCTTTATTTTGTTAGAGTTACAGGCTCTCAGTTGCACTGAAGTAGCCTCATTTGCAGAGCAATGGCCAGCAATTGGCCAGCAGCTCCTGCATTTGCTTTTCTCGTTGGCCGCTGCCATTACCTCGGAGCGTGCCAAACGGCATGTCTTCCAGACTGGTCCTGCGGTACACTCTTGGTGACGATGTCGATTTCAATTTATACAATTGGATATGGTGGCCGCTCGATAGAAGATTTACTCGCCACGCTGAAACGCGAGCGTGTTCGATTTTTGATCGACGTTCGGTCCAATCCCGTCTCACAATTCAATCCCGACTTTTCCGCTGACCCACTACGAGGAAAATTGCAGTCCATAGGCATTCGGTACGTTTACATGGGCGACACATTAGGCGGCCGTCCGAAAGATGAAACTTGCTACGAAAATGGGCACGTCATCTATGCGAGGGTTCTAGAGAAAAGCTTCTTCAAAACAGGAATTGAGCGTTTGCTGAAGGCCTATACCCACGGAATTCGGGTTTGCCTTTTCTGTAGTGAGATTCGTCCTGAAGATTGTCAGAGAAGCAAAATGATCAGTGTTTCGCATGATGCAGATATACCAAGAAGCACTTCTGCAGAAGCTAAGAACGGGCGGGAAGCAGACCGTAGTCGTCCAGCACGTTGAGGTTTCGGAGGGCGGGCAGGCAGTGATCGCAGGAAGCGTAGCGTCTGGGGTGGAACCTAGTGGCCTGGGGCAACTGAGCCAAATCCACTTTACCGGTAAGCGTTAACCGGGACATAAAGCCCCCCATCCATTTTCTAGAAACTGAGCTTCAACATGAATTGCAGTTGACGTGGTGTGCCCAAACCCACAGGAGTTGTGTTAAGAGGCAGATATATCCTGCCGAAGTCGGAAGCCGAAATCAAGCCATCCGGGTTAGCGTACATCGCCCTGTTGAAGACGTTGAACGCTTCGGCGCGGAAATCAAGCTGAGACTGTTCCTTGATGGGAAAGCGCTTGGCAAGCGCCAGATCAAGTTGCCAGACTCCGGGGCCTCGCAGGAAATTGCGCAGGACATCACCGAATCCTGAAGGGCAGCTACCACCTGGGTAGACCGCGTCCGCAGCGCCGGGAGTGCAGAAAGCGGCCGGGTTGAAATCCCCGCTGGCCAAATACAGGGGCTGGTCGGGAACCAAGTTGGGACGCTGATTGTTGGTGTTTCCGTCCGGGCCCGTGGCGCTGGTCGTGAGGTTCACGGGGAAGCCGGTGCGGGCGGTGAACATCGAGCTGAGCGACCACGATCCAAACAAGGTGCGCAGTACTCCTGCCTGATTCAGATACGATTTGCCAGGTCCGAAAGGAAGCTCGTACACGACATTCGCATTGAACGCATGGCGAGCGTCGAAGGCGCCGCTGGCGCGCTCCCCGCATTGCGGCGCTCCCGGGGGAAAGCAGGAAACATTCTGCGGAGTAATGGAGTCGCCGTCGCCGCTACCGTTGGAATCGTCGTCGATCTCGTGCGACCACGCGTAGTTGGCGGAGGCCAGGAAACCGTGAGAGAAAGAACGCTTCAGCGAGACCGATAGCGCTTCATACTCGCTGTTGCCTGTAGTGCCTCGCCACGGGATCTGGGAGAAAGCCGGGTAAGGACGCAGCCCGGTAGGCTGGTTTTCGACGTTAACATACGATTCCTGGAGCAGATGCGTGCCTTTGCTTCCCACATAAGACAGCGTCCCGAGGAAATCGGCGGGTAGCGCCTGCTGAACCGATAGGCCCCACTGGGTTGCAGACGTATCTTTGCGGTCTCGTTGTTCGGCGTTTGGTGAATTTGTACCGTTCGCGCAGACGGGATTGCCGACTGCGTCTGGAGCTATGGGGTAGCTCAGACCTGGGCAGTTCTTCGGGGTTAACGCGTAGCTTAGCACTTCGTTTTTATCGGGGATGTTCTGGTCGTCCAATTGGCCATCCTCGTGATAAATGCCAAAACCACTGCGAATGACGGTCTTTCCCCTGAACACGGCTGGCGCCCACGCGAACGCAATGCGAGGATCGACGTCGCCATAATTCCCCGGGCCGAAGCTCGCACCCGCGCCGCAGTAGCCCGCAGCACCGCAGGTAGCAAAATCAAAAGGATTCCCGCGGCCCTCCACCTCACTGAAGATACCGAAGACGTTGTAGCGCACGCCCAAATTCAGCGTGAAATTTCGGCGCCACTTGAACTCGTCCTGCAAATAACCGAAATAATCCGTCTTGCGTAGGCCGTTGACGGGGTACACGCCGGTGATGCTGGCCTTCTGGGCTTCGTCGGCCACAAAGTTGGGGAGCGAGCTAAAACTGACCGTGCCATAGGAACTGCCCCCCTGGTTCATCTGCACGCGGCGAACCTCGACGCCCGCCTTGATGACGTGCCGTCCCTTGACCCATGTCACATCGTCAATTCCGCTGAACGTATTGCCAACGCCCACGCTTGTTCGACCGTTGTTCAAGGAAGTTAAGCCCGCCACGGAAATCGCATAGAGCGATCCTGTTTCATTGAGGTAGGTGGTGTCGGTCGTGCCCCGGTTAAAGCCGAACTTGGTCTCGTTCAGTAGGGTTGGAGAAAAGATGTGGGATAGAGCGATCACGCTGTTGACCGGAGAGGAGTTGAGATCTTCTTGCTCGTTGAGATATTGCCCAGAGCTTGGGGAATACGGAACAAGGTAGTCGGCTTTGTCGATATTGGCCCGCACAAAAAGGGTTGTCGCGTCGGAGAAGCGATGATCCAGGCGGAACATCCCTGAGTCTTCGCGGCCTACTTGTTTGCCTTCCCCCACGAATTGAGCGATATCCGGATTGCTGGTGGGGTTCTGCCCCTGGGGATAGGCCTTGATCGCAGGAGCAAGCGCCGGCGACTGCGCCAAAACCTGCGCGGCAAAGACCGGGCTAGGTACATAACCGATAAGAGTCTGACCCAAGTCTTGCCGGTAGCCTTCATAAGCGGCAAAGAAAAAGGTCTTGTCGCGCTGGAGCGGCCCGCCAAAGGATCCTCCGAACTGATTCAGGTGAAACGGCGGCTCGTGCGTCGGATTCAAGGCGTCAATGGGATCAGTGGCATCGAAAATGTTGTTGCGCAGAAAGTCGTAGGCGTGCCCGTGGACCTGGTTCGTGCCGGAAGGCGAGGCCAGGTTCAACTGCGCGCCAGCCGTCTCGCCAGTTTGTGCCGTCGCCAGCATGGGGTCGACGCGTATCTCGCTAATAGTGTCGAGCGGAACCGCCGCGCGTACATAATAAAGCTGGGATTGATTGATGACGTATGTGGCGTCGACGCCGTCATACGTATAGTTGTTATCGTCCCGGCCTCTTCCGGCATAACGAATCGAACGCTGGTTGCCCGCTCCGGGTCCGCCGGCAGCGTCAACCGCGCCAGGAACGAGGGTCGTCAAGGTGGCCCAATTCTGCCCGTTTAAGGGAAGTTGCTGAGCCTGTATGCGTTCGATACCCGTGCCCCAAGTGTCGGCGGTCTGATCGAGAGATGGCGGGCTGGCCAAGACTTCCAATTCCTCATTCGCTCCCGCTACCTTCAGCGTGGCATTCAGCGTTCGGGTTCGCCCCAAGCTTTGCACCACATTCTCAAAACGCAGAGTTTCAAAGCCCTGCCGGACAAAGCTCACGGTATAGACGCCGACAGGCAGCTCCGTAATTTCATAGCTTCCCTGGCTCGAAGAGACGGTCTCGCGCCGAAGTCCCGTAGCGTTTTGTACGGCCAGCACTTGTGCCTCTACAATCACGCGGCCGGTGACATCGGTGACGGTACCCGTGAGTCCAGTGCCATCCAGTTGCGCCCAGGCCGGGACACAACCGAGCACGCAAATCACACTGAGGAATAGGGGGCGAAAACAGCATGTAAGTCTCATTAGCGACTTCCTCTCTGGGCGGTGGCCAGCATGAGTTAGGGTCAAATTCCGCCTGCGGGATTTCTGCCAAACAATCCGGGCTTAGCCTGGCGCGGAGCGCGAATCATTACAAAACCGACATTCTTGCCGGCCTACGGCTGTGTTGTTCTTGAGGAAATTTTTTGAAAAGTCCGCCAGGCACCTCATGGTACTTAACCGAACGGTCTTGCTACGGGTCTATTCCGGCCGCTCTGCCTCGAAGCATTCATATCCCTTTCATGCCCAATTAACCGAACGGGACTATTTACAGAGGCTGGATCGAGAGGTCCGATGTAAATGCGGGCTCGGTTACAGAAGACGAATCCGATGAGCAAGTCTAAGCGATCGAAACATAAGAAAATGCGTAGGCGTCGACAACTTTTCCGAGTTTGGTGGACCTCGCGAGAGCTTTCTTGAAAGGTTCAATCGCTACAAGAGTCCGTCTCATTGCTTCTACGAAATGGACTTTGCGGAGTACTTCAGGACGGCCGCAAACAAAGGAAATCGCAGTGCGCAAGCGCCGCTACTTCCGGGTCATCCGGAACTCAATCATCAATCGCTCTTCGCCTTTTTCGTTGATTAAGAAGTGCCGGTGCAGCAGAACTCGGCCGTCTTCCTCGAGATGCGCCCGCGCGACGGTCTTGCGTCCGGGATGTTCCGTATCGAGCGGCGTCGCCCACAGCACGATGTTTCTTCCGTCAAACGTGCCATCGCTCTGCCGAATGGACATGGTCGTCTGGTGTGAGTCGTACCACACCGTGGTGAAGCGGTTCGTCTTCGAATCGAAGCCAGAAATTCCCGTGCCGGTCGTCTTTGTTCCGTCAGCGTTGAAAAACACGAAATCCGACTGCAAAAATTTGCCATCCTGAATCATGTATTGCTTGCACGTGCCTTTTGTCAGGCCCGGTTTGCCGTTCATCGGGAAAAACGTCTTGACCACGTCCCAGTCACCCGCAAATTGCGCCAGCAATTTCTGCCCGGCGCCCGGCTCGTTCGATGGCTCATATTGATTGTGAGTTTGCTGCCCGACGTCCGCCCTGGCGCCGACGCTGACCAGGAGCCACGTAACGACAATCCATTTCTTCATCCTTACCCTCCCTCCCCATGTACTCGAATCGCAAAAAACTCGTCCACTTGCAGCCGACCACCTTTGCAGCATAGCAACAATACCATTCTGAGCGAAGCGAGGAATCATGGCACGATTCGCCCGTTCTGCGCCCGACAGACCGTCGAACGGGCCTCGCGCTCAAGCCGGCTATCTTAAAATTGCAACCGCGCCGAAAATTGGAACGACCGCGTCGGCAACTCGTTCGTAATCCCCGTCAACGGCTGCCCAAAGCCCGTTCCTGCCGTCGCTCCATTCCCAAAGGTCCCGCTGTACCCTACAAAATTAGCATGATTGAAAATGTTGAACGCTTCCGCCCGCGCGCGCAGGTGCAAGCGGTCTTTGATCGGAAATTCCTTCTCCAGGAACGGCGCAAAATCGTAGATCGATCTTCCTCTTCCCGTATTTCTTCCCACCACTACTCCGTTAATCACCGGTCGGTCGGTCGTTGCCCCGCTGTCGCCGCTGTTAGTGGTGCCAGTGACGTAGTTAAATGGCAGTCCTGAAGCCAGGGTGGCAATTCCGCCGACATGAAATCCCCACGGCGCGCTGTACATTCCGCTCACCACAAACCGGTGCCGCTGATCGAAGAGCGCATTTCCGTTTTCGATGCTTCCCGTGAAGTTTGGATCGTTCGGATTCTGTCCTGTAGCGTCAGGATCGACGTTGTCGATCGTGTGTGAGTACACATAGCTCGCGAGCATCGCGAAGTGATCCGAGAATTGATGGCTCAGGTTTACGTTCAGCGCTTCGTAATACACATAGCCATTGTTCACGTCAGATGTAATCACCGCATAGGCTGGCTGCGGTGGATTCGCCGCGCTCGGATTGCAGGTCCGCCCCGCGTCCGCATAAAATTGCACCCACAAGGGCCGCGTGCAATTCGCTTGCTGCGCCGTCCGCGTTTGTCCCGGCATCGTTCGCACGAAAGGCGTTGGGGGGTCCACATCCAGTGGCCGCACCACGTGGACGGTGTGCGACCCGACATAGTCCACGCCCAGCACCCAGCCTTTCGCGATACGTCGCTCCACGCCTAACGTCCACTGCTCCGAGTACGGATTCAGCAACGCATCCGGATAACCAATCAAATCCGCTACCGGAAAGAACTGGTTGTAGAACGCCGCCCGCCCCGGCCGGATATAAATGGTTCGAACTGGTGCTACGGCTCCCGCCGGGAATGCGGGCAAGGGCACATCCGCTACGCTCGCCGGAAACCCGATTTGCCCGGGCGTCGCCGTGAAGTTGAACACTCCTGTCGGTCCGCTCAGCGCGTAATTTGCTTCTGAATTGTCCACCACCTGCGAATAGTAAATTCCGAATCCGCCGCGGATCACCGTCTTGCCTTCGCCCCGCCAGTTGTACGCGAAACCCACTCGCGGCGCGAAATTCTTTTCGCCGTCTGTAAACGTCTGCCGCTCGTAACGCAGGCCTAGATTCAACGTTAAGTCCCGCCGTATCCGCCAATCATCTTGTGCGTACAGCGCCCAGAGCGTGTCGTCTACCGTATAGCTCCCGTTTCCATAGCTCTGCGTGTACTGCCGCACGTTCGCGATGTTGTCCAGATACGTCGAACTCTCGCAGACCGTCAGTGCTTGCGTGCAGGTGTTGTACGTCAATTGGCCCAGAAAAATCGGTCCGCCAAACTCTTTGCTGTCTCCGCCGTTGTGCGCGTGCAACAAGTCCGCCCCAAATTTGATTTGGTGCGCGCCTCGATTCCACGCCACGGTGTCGTTCACGCCGTACTGCCGGTTCAATAGCAGCGCTGACTGCGATGTTCCGCTGGTGAACGTCCCTCCAGTCGAAATCGGCACTACGAATTGCGTCCCGAAAATCACGGGATCAAACTCCGTAATCGGCGATGCCAGTTGGAACGTGGCTCTTGCGCTATTCACCAGCGACGGCGAAATCACCGCCGTCTCCCCTGCGTCCAGCGTGTAGGTGCGCCTCCGGAAGATGCGGTCCACCGTCGGCAAACTGTTTCCGCCTACCGCTCCATTCGGGTTCGTATCGTGAAAACTGTCCGTATTGGCCCGGAAAAAGAACGTGTTCGCATCGTTGATTTGGTGATCGATGCGCAGCAGCGACAGCCATCCCGCGTAGTGCCCAACGAAAACCTCCGGCTGAAGAGGGGAGGTCACCGGAGATCCTCGATTTTGCCGGCTATACTCTCCGGAAAAAAAGAAATACGTCTTTTCCAACTTCGGAATGCGTCCGCTTAGCGAAGCATCCAATTGCCCCAGCCCATCCGTCACAATCTGGTTTCCGCTCGTCGCGTTCGTCGTTGTGAATCCGGCCAGCTTCGCTCCCAGATTGCTTGGCCGCCACAATCCCTCGAGGTCTCCGTGGTATACATCGCCACCGCTCTTCGTAACCATATTCACCACGCCGCCCGTGGTCGCGCCAAACTCCGCCGAAAACGCGTTCTCCAGCACGGTCATTTCCTGCACCGCGTCGCGTGGCACGTTCGAAAAAATCGTTTGCCGGCCCCAGCTATCGTTGGACGTGCTTCCGTCCACCACCCACGCCGTTTGCCGCCGTCCCGACCCATTCGTGGTGAACAAGTCTTCGTTCATGAATACGTCGCCCATGTTGATCGCCGGGCGGTTCGCCGCATTCAGCAGCGGCAAATACGTAATTCTCTGGTTCAACAGCGGCATCTCCTGGATCTGTTCCTGCCCTAGCCGGTCACCCAGTTGCGGCTCGTCCGTACGGATTTCGCCCGCCGAACCCGTCACGAACACTTGCACATTGCTCTCGGAGACGCTCAGCCGCAGCTCCACGTTTGCCGTTGTTCCGCCCTCCAGCACAATCTCTCGCTTCACGTCCGCGAAGCCCTGTTTGTGCGCCAGCAGCATGTAACGTCCAATCGGCACGCCGGCAAACACAAAAACCCCGGACTCCTCCGTCTGCGCCGTGTGCTCCGCCCCGGTCATCTCACTCGTCAGTGTCAAGTCGACGCCGGCCACCGCCCCTCGGCTTTGATCCAGCACTTGTCCGCGGATCCCCGCCGCGTCCGGCGTCTGTGCCAACACGGATGCCGCTGCCAAAAGGAGGCCCACACTCAGCCGGCCAAGGAATCCCAGCGTTCGCAGATACCGACACTTTGCAAAAGAAATAGGCCAGCCCAACATGCGATTTCACTCCCGTAAGTTTCACCCATGAACAAACCTGGCAACGCTACCGCGTCTCGCCACGTACTACCAGCCCTAGTAGGCTTTCGGACCTGACCGAATCCAAAGCACTGCAGTTTCGACTGGAAGCCTTCAACGCCTTCAATCATGCGCAGTTCTATGGGCCGGCTGCTGTGAATGGCAACATCAGTAGCCCGGAGTTTGGACGGGTAGTCAGTGCAGCGGCACCGCGAATCCTGCAAGTGGGCGCCAAGTTTTCTTTTTGAAGTGGGTCTCCGGCTGAACCACGCAGGCTTGGTTTAGACTGGCAGCCGCTCACGAGGTGAGATTATTCCTCTTCCTCTTGCTCACCCATTTGCATCGTCAGGTACCGCTCATAGCCAAGTTCTTCAATCAGGTGCATCTGTGCTTCGAGCCAATCTACATGGCCCTCTTCATCCTTGAGCAGCTGGACAAAAAGATCGCGTGAGCCATTATCCTTCTCAGCCACGGCCACCTGAATAGCAAAGTTGTAATCCTTCACCGCGCCAAGTTCGAGGTCGAGATCGCTCTGCAACATATCCTTCACGTTCTTCCCAACGGTCAATTCCAGAGGCTTCATCGTCGGCGATCCGTCCAGGAACAGAATGCGCTCCATCAACGCTTCTGCGTGCTTCATCTCCCCGATCGATTGCATCTTTATGTATTCCGAGAGTTTCTCGTAGCCCCAGTTCTCACACATTTCTGCATGCAGAAAGTATTGGTTGATCGCCGTTAGTTCTTCGCGGAGCGCTTTGTTGAGCTCCTCGATCACTTTTGGTGAGCCTTTCATGTCGGTTGCCTCTCTTTCAGCGAAAGTATACCTCAGCACAATTCGGCCTCGGCCCGCTCCTAGCCTGCCCAGGCAAGGAGACAAGAAGCGAGAGGCAAGCGCGAACGAGTTACGGAATGGCTATCAATATTCCGCCGCTAAGCACCCCCGTACAGGAGATCAAAGGAACAACGGCCGCTACACGCATAACCGTAGACAGACCCACACCATCCCGAAAAATGCTCGCCCCACACCTTGCCGAAGGGGATTGCGCTCCCATCCCCTTTGGCACTACTCCGCCGCCTAGCACATCGTCCGGAGTGCGAGAAAGCGGTCGCCCCGATATCCCGTGATAGCGTGAGAAACTTGCTTTCCGTTAGGTCCAATATCCGGTAGCCAACTACACGTCCGATTGGAAGTCTCAGTTCGACTCCTTCGCGCAATTGACGAGTGGTCGGCAAACCGGCAAGCTATCCACAAACGGGGTTCTGAGAAGTGCGAAAGACACTGGTGCGAAGGACAAACCACTCCACCAGCAAATCAGCTACTACAAATTTACTACATTTCGGCATTCTCACTCGTTGATTGAGACGTGGGAAAAGCCCAACGGTATCGGGCTAGCTAGTTGATTCCAAAGGATATGGCGGAGAGGGGGGGATTCGAACCCCCGGTAGAGGTTTTGGCCCCTACAACGGTTTAGCAAACGGGTGATTGCGCTCTGGCTCGTTGGTAACTGCTTGAAAACTAAAGACACGGCTCGGCTCGCTCTGGACGGTTTGGGCACGGTTGGCAGCTTATTGGGATAAACTGGGATAAAGGGTATTTCCAACTCGTGGCTCCAATGTCTTTCTCAGCGCCAATACGATTCCAAGCCTGAGCCGGACCCAATGGCAATCGCCCGGTAGGTTTTGAGCCTTGTGCCGATACTAGTGGCCTGTACCAGCTGATTGTGTACCGATATGGCGCGCTGGATCAGCATATTTCCACTTCACCGTTCGGGGCGATTTGTTGTACTGACGGATGTATCGCAAGAGCTTTCTTTTCAGATCCGAGACGGAAGTGAAGAC
>DATJXZ010000089.1:0-31985 GCA_035499815.1 Candidatus Solibacter sp.
GTCTTCACTTCCGTCTCGGATCTGAAAAGAAAGCTCTTGCGATACATCCGTCAGTACAACAAATCGCCCCGAACGGTGAAGTGGAAATATGCTGATCCAGCGCGCCATATCGGTACACAATCAGCTGGTACAGGCCACTAGGACAAACACCGGCCCAGGTAATCGCCATTCTTGGGAAGCCGACGAAGAAGCGCGAAGATGAACTCGTATATTCCTTCTCGGTGAGGAAGAAAACGAGTCCCGAGGACCTTAGAGAAGCAAGGCAACGCAATCCTGAAATGAGCGGCAAAGACTTCGAGGAAACTTACAGCCATTACTACCTGGGTGCAGGCGTTGTGGCCAAGTTCAAGAATTCGAAGCTGACGTATCTGGCGGTATCAAAGGTCGAGAGCAACTAAAGCATCTGTCCCGTGGGATTGACGGGTCGCACAGACGATAAATTTCGAGACGATTTTGGGTGCGGGCTTAGAGTCAATTTGATCGCGGACTTCAACCGAATCATCTGCTGCGTACGGGAAGTCTTGTTGTCAAATATTGACAAGCTTTGCCAAAGACGCTATCCTTGGGATTATCAAACTTCCGAGGTATTCCCCCCATGCCTATGAACATCAGCCTTACTCCCCACCTTGAAGAGATGATCCGCGAAAAGATCGCTTCGGGGTCTTATAACTCGGCCAGCGAGGTCGTACGGGAAGCGCTTCGCCTCCTGGAACAAGAGGATCAGTTGAAATCTCTGAAGCTTCAGAAACTCCGCCGAGACGTTCAGGAAGGTTTGGACAGTGGACCTTCCGTTGCTTTCGACCCACGAGAAATCAAGCGTATCGCGCGCGAGAAGAAATCAGCGAAGAGTGAGAAGTAAGTGTCCGAACTCCGCATCAGCCCTCGGGCAAGCGAGGATCTGCTTGAGATTTGGAGCTACATCGCGGATGACAGCGAAGCGAATGCGGATGGTTTTGTCGACAAAATCTACGAGACGATGGAATTGCTGGCCTATCAACCCGGCTTGGGCCGGCACCGAGAGGAACTCGCTCCGGGGATTCAGAGTTTTCCCCTTGGCAGGTACATCATTTTCTATTGCGTGGTCGCCGGAGCGACCGAAATAGTTCGTGTGCTCCACGGTGCGCGGGACATCGAGAATACTTTCCAGGGATAAGAGGGGTGTTCGAGTCCCAGTTCTGGGCTGATGAATCGAAGGATACCAACTGGTGTTGGCCCGGCGGATTTCGACGATGACGGAACACATTGACGCCGCGAAGAGTAACCGTTCAGGGGCATCGTACTATCGCGCCAGATACTACGACTCGTCCGCCGGAAGATTTACGACAGAGGATCTACTGAGATTTCGAGGCGGCGTCGACTTCTACAAATATGTCAGAAACAATCCGATTCGCTTAATTGACCCCCTTGGACTCTGGACCTTCCAGATTGGGCTCTCAGTGAACTATACGCTGCCTTTTTCCGTCACTGGTTCTCTCTCCGTCGGATTCGCGATTGACACTCATGGCCACTTTGGGACTTACACAATGCGCGGAGTGGGACTCGGAGAGGGTGCAGGAGCATCGGCCGGAATTTCTGTAGGAGTTTCAAATGCGAACACCATCTGCGGGCTGGGCGGTCCATTTTTGAACGTAAGCGGCACAGCAGGTGTGGATGGGCTGGGCGGGACGGGAGACTACTTCGAAGGAGCCGGTGACGGTCCGGGCGGGATTGTCAGAAGAGGCGGAGCCACGATCGGTGTTGGAGGAGGCGTGTCGGGATCCGCTCAGCGGACGTGGACGAGCGTTCATCCCTTTGGGAGTTGCTCGTGTACCCCGGAAGGGAAGATTCAATGAGCTTTGGAAATAAGGCCCCGTGGAAATGGCTCGAAGTCGTCTTTGGCGTTGCGTCACTGTTAATAGGCTTGGGAGACTTCTGGCTCTCGAATCAATATGCACGCAATCTTCCTTCGATGGCGGATCCGGGTAAGCGCGTCGGCCTACATGCTTTTCGCCACTGCCTCGCCTCCCTGCTTTTACAGTCAACCGGGGTGGCTGTGGCCCAACGGCAGCTGCGCCACGCGGACGCCGCCACGACGCTGGGCCATTACGGGCACGTTTTGCGCAACGATCACCGCGAAGCCATGGACGCAATCGAATCGGTATTTTTCGAGCCAAGCGGTAGCCAGCCCGGTAGTTCCGGGAAATGATCCTTCGAAACGATTGGAAATAATGAGGATTTGGTAGGGGCGGTGGGGATCGAAAAAAATGCCGAGTGGAATCTAAAGGACTTAGAAGAAATGCCGGGGAGCGCTAAGTCATTGAAAAGGAACAATAGGAAATTCAAGGGAATTCTTATTGGCCCCCCAATGGCCCCTCATTTTTTCCGTGCTTAGATTCCTTCGTTGTGTTTTTTCTCGCTGCCCAAAACACGGAGTCGGCTTTGGGTCAAATTTCGCGGTGCGGATGGCAAGCCGACCACCGTGTTCAAGAGGTGAAAGTCAATCCAGAGGAGTATGGCGGTCTGCTTCTGCCTACGCCTCGAACAAAGACAAACCGAGCGAAATTGGCGCGCGGGCATGGCAAGATGCCGTGCTTGGAGGCTTTATGAAAAAAACAGCAGACAAGAACATAGCATCACACCTCCGCAGCAGAGGCTAAACACCTCACCAAGGCCTACGCTTGCCGAGCTTCTGGATATGTATCTACAGCATCTGGCAGTGAAGGGCTTCAGCGAGAGCACGCTGAGAGTTCGTCGTGTTCACATGGAGATGTTTCTGAAATGGTGTCGAAGATATCGGGCCACCGCGGCGGACCAAATCACGCGGACATCACTCGAAAATTATCAGCGCTATTTGTTCCAGTATAAGAAAAAAGACGGCCAACCTTTGGCCGTTGCTAGCCAGCACTCCAGGCTCGCGCCTCTCAAGGTCTGGTTTAGGTGGCTGGCTCAGCGAAAGTATATTCCGCAAGACCCGGCAGCGGAGTTGGAGTTGCCGCGCGTCGGCTACAAGCTACCAAATGTAATGAACAAAGAGGAAGCTGAGCGTGTTTTGACACAGCCCATGATAGAAGTTCCTTTGGGCATTCGGGATCGAGCCATGCTCGAAATTCTGTATTCCACTGGATTGCGCCGCATGGAGCTTCTGCACTTGAAGCTGTACGACGTGGATCAAAAGCACGGTCTCATAACTGTACGAGAAGGAAAAGGTAAGAGGGACCGTGTGGTTCCGATCGGTGAACGCGCGTTGGCCTGCCTGGACATGTATCTGAACACCTTGAGACCTGAAATCGTGAGGCAGCCAGACAATGGCATCGTATTTCTCACTTCGAATGGCGTCGCATTCACACCCAACCACTTGAGCTGGCTTGCTCGCCAATACGTGAAGTCTGCGGGAATCGGATAGGTATCGGATTGCTATGTCTTAGAAAGTGGGCTGCAATTGGATTGTTTCTCCTCATGCTATATCCTGCTTTCTGGTGCGTTTCAGCTGCCGTTCACCCAATTCCCGGCAACGCAAATTGGCTGGGTTTGATCTTCGCGCTGGTTCTAGTCAGCCCGTCGATTCTCACTCTTAGGTATTGGCATACTCTTGAGTGGCAAAGCGGCGAGCGAACGAGAACATAGTCCCTTCAATGAATCCGGCTGGGTCTTCAGACAGAAACCTCCCACCGTTGAGTTGTAGCATCTGGCGCGGTTATACGACTCTGACCGTTCTGGCGGTCTCGGGAGAGAGGCGTTTAGGTAGTCGCGTGCGGCGAGTTGTTGCATGAAGTTGACTCTAAGCTAAGGCTTGCCACCCGCCAGTGGTTAAAGACGAACGGCGAACGCAGAATAATTAGCTTCGCCAGAAATCTCGCAGCCGTGCCGCTTCATCGACCATCTTCGCCCGAGAAATCAATTTCTTCACACGTTCCTCTCGCCCAATTTCCTGCCCCAATTCCCCAATTCCAAACGCGCGTCCTCATTCGCTTTACCCACCCTGCAACCACAGCGCCAATGCAAACATACCCATTGAAAATATCATAGCGAAGAATGCGTAACGACACTGCCGACCCCATCGCCATGCAGACTCTTCACTCACGTCTTCGGGGAACGGTCCGAGGAGTAGCCTCGCTGATGAGGTGCCAGTGAGTTTCCCAAAAGTTCGACTCCACATTAGGGTCGAAATCAAGAACCAAATCATGGATGCGCAAAGTATGGTCTGTGATACTGATAACAGTACGTTGAAATGACGCGACCAAGCGTACCAGAGAATGAGTGGAATTATGATTAGTGCAAAGATTAATGTTCCGATTAAGCCGACCCTTCCAATCACTCCGCCAATGCCTTTAATCATTTTTTGCGCCGAGCTCTCTGCATTCATTTTCGTCCTCCCATCACTTTTCCGAAGACGGACAGTCCTTGCAGCGCTTGCCACCTAGAACCAGTTTGCAGGTCGTTGCAAGCACGACAACACCGCCGCCTTCACCGATGGCGGGGCCAGCATTGGCAAATATCATAGCGTTCTTCATGTCGACAGATACACCGCCCCCAGCCGCGAGACCAGGCCCTGTAGCTCCAAATCCCTCCCCCTGGACTCCCCCGCCCTCCATGTCGCAGATGGTTGCGCAGGTCGGACAGATCGCGGTCGCCACTCCCCCACTGGCAGCTGCCCCGGCAACATATCCTCCGCCCAAGCCGCCACAACACAAGAGTCCCGTATTGCCGGCTGTGTCGCCTACAACCATGCAAGAGCCCTCTACCCCGCCGCCGATGGTGAGGAGACCAGCCATGCCGGACACGTACGCGCCTCCCCCCAAGCAATACGTCCCTTCGGGTCCCGCAAACCAGTTGGCCGATTACGAACATAAGAGTAGAAATCAATCCCTGCCCGGAACCGAATTGGATCTTCGTTTGCAAATCTTCCAATAGTCGAATCGTAGTATCTGGCGCGATAGTAATAGAGGCCAGTTTCGGGGGTAGATTTCGGTTCGTCGGGGCCTCGATTGAGTCTACCTAGGTCGCGCATGAAGTTTCGTCAGAACCCGCAGAGGCAAATCCGACGCATGTAGAAGTCAGAAGTCTCGGAAAGTGTCGGCAGTGCCATCCTCATCCGCTTTAGGGGTGAAAGTACATCCATAACATGCAAGACGCGATGAAGATGCCTGTAAGAACAGCAACTATCCAAGCAAAACGCGGACTGACCAAGCTTTTCCGCCCGCTTGAAGGGTATAGGAGGGCCCACACCACAAATGCGGCTGCACAGACGCCAGCGAATACTTGGAAGGCTATCGGAACATGCAATTAAATAAACCTCCGGTTGGGCCTGGAACACCAAGTTCGAGAGCATTTTGCTGTTTTGCGAGACGATCTTTAGCACAAATCGATACGACAGGTCTCATTTAGGTCTCCATCGCCTACCAGCAGTGAAACCAGACATATGCATCTTGGACCGTGGCCGTAATTACAGCCGCGGCTGCAATCGGCGCAATGAACTCCGCCGCCGCTACACCCGCTTCTTGGAGCGCTGCCCTACTGAGAAGCGCCTCGCCTTGTGCCAAAGTAGTCCCGCTGAGGGGCGTCCCTAAATTTGACAACGCCGTCAGCCACGCACCGGTTGCGGCATTCTCTGCCGCAGCCGCTCCCAACGCATTGGTACCCCAAATTTTCCCGAGCAAGAAGGGAAGTTCGCCATATGCCTCGCCCGTGTGGCCGTTTCCGGGATATCCACCAATCGGAGGGATGTAGCTAAAAAGTGAAAGCTGCGGAAGAATCTTGTTCGCAACAAACTGACCATATACAGCTTGTTGGTATACGTTGTGACATTCTCTACGTCGGCAGCCCTCTGGGCTGAGTCCGGCAGGGTCTGTGAAGACGGATGGGCTATTGTAAGTGTATTCGTAGAAGTTGGAACTCCCGCCTACAAACCCAAGAGGGTCTTCGTTCAGGAATCGTCCCGAGGCTGGCTCGTAGTATCTGGCGCGGTAATACAACGCCTGTGAATTTTCCGGGATCGTTTCCTCCGGCCAGGTGTCCGCTTTTTGGGCGAGACTGCCCGATCCCGATGAAGTTGGCTGGTCGCATGGAGTCATCACTCGAATTTTACGGTTTTGTGGGCCGAGCCGTCACCAATATCCGGCGAAATGTGCCTATTAAGCCTCTTATGATTTAACTTGGTTCTGAATCGGCTGAGGTTTCCGTGTCTGTGGTTTGCACGGGGCTCGGCAGCGGCTTTCTGGCCTGATCGTTCTCCGGCGTCAACCTCGCCCCTGGATGGGTGGATGTGTGGACCTGCTTCAGCATGCGAATCGAAACGTGCGTGTAAATTTGTGTGGTGTCGAGCCGTACGTGCCCGAGCATGGCTTGGATGTATCGAATGTCCGCGCCTCCTTCGAGCATCAAAGTCGCCATGGTATGGCGAAAGATGTGACAAGCGCCGCCCTTTCCGATCCGCGCAGACTTCACGTATTGCCGGGCTAGCTAGCTGAGGTGGTTGGGTGTAAACGGGACTCCATTCGAAGTGAGGAATACGATGCCGTTGTCTGGCTGCCTCACGATTTCAGGTCTCAGAGAATTCAGATACATGTCCAGCCAGGCCAAAGCCCTATCACCGATTGGAACCACACGGTCCCTTTTGCCTTTTCCTTCTCGCACAGTAATCAGGCCGTGTTTCTGATCGACATCATAGAGCTTCAAGTGCAGCAGCTCCATGCGGCGCAATCCGCTGGAGTAAAGGAGTTCGAGCATCGCCCGGTCCCGGATGCCCAACGGCACCTCTATTTTGGGCTGACTCAGAACGCGTTCGACTTCCTCTTTGTTCATCACGTTTGGCAACTTGTAGCCCACACGCGGGAGCTCTAACTCTGCGGCGGGGTCGCGCAGAATATACTTTCGATGAGTCAACCACTTGAACCAGACCTTCAGAGGCGCGAGACGGGAGTGCTGGCTCGCAACTGCCAATGGCTGACCGTCTTTCTTCTTGTACTGAAACAAATATCGCTGATAGGCCTCGAGCGACGTTCGCGTAACTCTCGTAGGCGCGGAAATTCTATTTCTTACGCACCATTTGAGAAACATCTCCATGTGAACGCGCCGAACTCTTAGCGTGTTCTCACTGAACCCCTTCACAGCCAGATGTTGCAGATATTGATGAAGAAATAGGTCGAACGACTTTCCGACTGAAGTGTTCAGTCTGGGGAGCGCTTGAATATTGCCGTGGTCTTTCTTCCTTTTGGTGATGTTTTTTTCATGAAGCCTCCAAGGGCGGCATCTTGCCATGTCCTACGCGCTAATTCGTTCGTTTTGTTTTATTGGGGCACGCGCAGAAACACATTACTGCGGCTCCAAGGATTAACTTTAACCGATCGAACAGTGTGGTCGTCGGCTTGCCATCCGTGCCACGAGATTTGACCGGAAGCCGACGCCACTCTTGATCGAGCGAAAAAACAACAAGGGAATTTCAGCACCGCAAAAATGAGGGGCCATTGAGGGGCCAATAAGAATTCCCTGGCATTCCCTATTGGTCCTTTTTAATGACTTAGCGTTCCCCATCATTTCTTCTAAGTCCTTGAAATTCCGCCCGGCAGTGTTTTCGATCCCCACCGCCCCTACCAACAAACTCTCTGGCAGCTCGATATTCAAAGAACCCGCCGCAAGCGAAAAAAACAGAATAGGGGAGTTAGCGGACGATCGTTCGCTTTGGCAAGCACGAGCAAGAAGCACATTATAATGAGGCATTAAATTTCATAGCAACGGGATACAATTAGTCTTCCTCTTCCTGGGTCACAATATGAACGTCAACTGGGGGAGATTCGCGTAGGAATCGGTGCACGGCCGAGAGATATAGATATTTCCTCCAATCGTGTACTGGCGCACGGCCAAAAATCACCTGTGTAACATGTTTGGAACGGACAAATTCGGCAACCGTATCCGCAACGCTTCTTCCCTTGAGACGGACAACCTTCGCGCCCAGGCTTTCCGCGAACCGCAAGTTTGCGGTTAGAGCGCTCTGATTGGACTCTTTGGGGCCGAACTCGCGGTCAACATGAACCACGTACAACTCCGCGTCCATGCGGCGCGCCATTCTCGCCGCTCGAGCGATTAGATATTGTCCAGCAGGATTCGCGGAGACGCACACGGCCATGCGTTCGCGCACACCCCAATTCTTCCGGATATCCTGCGCCTCCATATAGGATTCGAGGCTGCGATCAACTTGCTCGGCGACTTGGCGCAGTGCCAGTTCGCGCAGGGCTATCAAATTCCCTCGGCGAAAGAAATTCTTCAGAGAACGCTCAACCTTCTCGGTGCTGTAGACGTCCCCGCGTTTCATGCGGTTTTGCAGAGCTTCAGGCGTTAGATCGACCATCACGGTTTCGGAGGCGGTCAGCGGCACCCAGTCAGGGACTGTCTCGCGGACAACGATCCCAGTGATGGAACGAACAACCGGTGCGACACTTTCAATGTGCTGAATGTTCAGAGTGGAGATGACGTCGATATTAGCGGCGAGAAGTTCCTGAACGTCTTCATAGCGCTTGCGGTGCTTACTACCAGGAATATTGGTGTGTGCCAGCTCGTCGATGAGCACAACTCCAGGACGGCGCGCAAGAATCGCGTCCACATCCATCTCCTCGAACGTAGTACCCTTGTATTCGATTTTCTTGCGTGGGACGGATTCCAGCTGGCTGGCAAGTTCTTCAACGCCTTTTCGTCCGTGGGTTTCAATGACACCGATGACGACGTCTTCGCCACGGCTGCGCCGGCGCAAAGCCTCGCTGAGCATGCTGAAAGTCTTTCCCACGCCCGGGGCGTAGCCTAAGAACAGCTTGAAGACACCGCTTGTTTTCCTCGGCGGCGATGCGACTTCCAACCATTCCTCGGGCTTTTTTGGCAAGCCGGCTCCCCATGAAGTCAACAGCCTGGGCTAGAATGTACCCATGCACAGATTGCTAGGTGGTCGCGTAGTGGGACTGTTGGTATCTCTCGTTGCAGTCGCCACCATTGTTCTTCTCTTTCGATATGTATCAAGCGTGAACCAGACGACCGTCGCCTTGACTTTCCTGCTGGCTATTTTAGCAGTTTCGGCGGTATGGGGAATGGCGGTTTCGGCATTCATGTCTGTCGCGGCCATGTTGTCCTTCAATTATTTCTTTTTGCCTCCCGTGCGGACATTTACGATTGCGGATCCCCAGAACTGGGTGGCACTGTTCGCATTTCTGGTAACCTCCATCACCGGGAGTCAGCTCTCTTCGCGCATCCGCAAACAGGCCGACGAGGCGCACCGGCGGAGGCGTGAAGTTGAGCGATTGTATAGATTCAGCCGGCAACTGTTGGGGGAAGGAAATGTGATCCAATTAATGAACGCCATCCCGGACTACATCGTAGAAAGTTTTGAGGCAGGAGCGGCAGAATTATATTTGCCGCAAAAAGATAAATTCTATCGCTCCGGATTTGGCGCCTCCCATCTCGACGAAGTCAAAATGAAAACTGTATTTTTCCACGACGAAGTGATTTATGACAGCGAGCATGCAAAGTATCTAATTCCCGTGAGATTGGGGGTGCGGCCCATCGCCAGCCTGGGGATTTCTGGCGCACAGCTTTCCCGTCAATCAGTGGAAGCGGTAGGCACACTGGTAGCCATCGCAATCGAGCGGGCGCGCGCCGTTGAACAACTGGGCCAGACGGAGGCAGAGCGGCAAGGCGAACGATTGAAATCCGCGCTTCTTGATTCGATCACTCATGACTTTCGCACGCCCCTGACATCGATGAAGGCAGCCGTCACAGGCCTCCTGACAGCAAGTGGTGCTCCGGATTCCTCGCAATCCCGCGAACTCTTAACGATTATTGACGAGGAATGCGACCGTCTCAATCACCTTGTCGAGGAGGCGGGAGAAATGGCCAAGTTGGAGGCGGGCGAAGTGCAGCTTGACCTGGCCCCTATCCCGATCGAGAAAATCATCCATGCTGCGCTGGCGCATTGCAAGAGTGCATTGGGTGGACGCCCGGTTGACGTGCGCATAGCCGCCGACCTTCCGGCAGTGCGCGCCGATCTGGAACGGGCAAAAGAAGCGCTCGTGCAGTTGATCGACAATGCCAATATCTATTCTCCAAAAGAGCAGCAAATTACAATTACAGCCGAGCTTACTGGAGACGCCGTGACGGTAAGCGTCGCAGACCATGGACCGGGGATCGATGATTTTGAACAAACAATGATCTTTGACAAATTCTATCGAGGAAAAGATCAAAGGTACCTGGTTCGGGGCACCGGCATGGGCTTGTCGATAGCGAAGGCGATAATTAGAGCCTTGAACGGGAACATTACCGTTACAAGCCAGCTAGGGCATGGTTCTGTGTTTGCCTTCACGCTTCCCGTGGATCACACCCAGAAGGATCGCCATTGAGCGCACCCAAAATTCTGGTTGTTGACGACGAGCCACAAATCCGCCGTGTGTTGCGCTCGACGCTCTCGACACGCGGCTATGAGATAAGGGAAGCCAAAACGGGCGAGGAAGCTCTCGAATGGATGCGCAAGGAACGCCCCGATCTGGTGCTGCTCGACGTAAATATGCCGGGAATGGGAGGCGTCGAGACTTGCCGCGAAATGCGGCGCGGTTCCGGCGCGCCGATCATCATGTTGACGGTGCGAAACGCGGAGCGCGATAAAGTTGCGGCTCTTGATGCGGGCGCTGACGATTATGTCGTTAAGCCATTTGGCATCGAGGAGCTCCTAGCGCGAGTTCGCGCGGCGCTTCGTCGTTATTCGACGGGCGAAGCGCTTCCTCCATTCGTATCCAAAGACCTCACCATTGATTTCGAGACGCGCCAGGTGACGGTGCGCGCACGCGCCGTTCATCTCGCTCCGAAAGAGTACGAGGTCTTGAAACATTTGGTAGGAAATCAAGGCAAGCCATTGACCCATCGGCGGCTCTTGCAAGCTGTGTGGGGGCCCGATTATGGCGAGGAGACTGAGAGCCTGCGCGTGGTAATCAATCAATTGCGGAAGAAGCTCGAGGCTGATCCGGCGCGTCCGAAGTACATTGTCACTGAGCCGTGGGTTGGCTACCGTTTTCAGGCACCTGTGGCCGCCGCCAAGCCAGCCATTCGCAAGGAATAGGCTACGGTCACGAGCACGCCGATTCTCCCTCCTCGCTTAAAGGGAATCACGCCGCGCGATCCGGAGTTGTTAAGAGAGCGTCGCGATCCGAAAGACCATGACGGCGTCCCGATGTCTGGTCCCAATCGTGTCCACCGAGATCGCAAGCCCCAGCCCGGCCGACAAGATTTATTTGTCCTCGCGAGCTCGCCAAAAAACCGCACGAGCACATACAACATAAATGCCAAACCCATGCCCACTACCGCAAAACAATCGCATCGTAGTAATGTCTGTCCTGCTGCCGATTTACAGTCCAATTTCAGGCACGCGTCAACGATTGTGGCCCGAAGTAAGAATGTATACAAGCCGCTTAGGATGAACTAATGGAGTTTCTAGGATTTTGTAAGGAAAATGGCTCAAGCGGTCGCGGGCATGTGAACCTCGGCTCGGGTCCTGGGCAGACTCTCTGGGTGGTGCTCCTGGAGGAATCGAATAAGCCTCTCACGGACATGGCAGCGTAGGTCCCAGGCAATGGAGCCGTTCGGCGCACTCATCAGTGCTCGCAATTGCAGAGTGTGCTCACCGGCATCCGTCACTTGCAGGCTCCACGTCTTTCCGTCCCACATACCAGAAGATTCCAGGATCCTATGGAACTCCTGGCGTGTCTCGTCCACAGGAAGGCTGTAGTCGACGTAAATGAAAACTGTGCCGAGCAGGTCAGCTGTCACTCGGGTCCAATTTTGAAATGGTTTTTCGATGAAGTACGACAGCGGGACAACCAGACGGCGCAAGTCCCAGATTCTGATCACTACAAAAGTCGTATGTATCTCTTCAATCCAGCCCCATTCCCCCTCGACAATTACGACATCCTCAATCCGAATTGGCTGGGTCAGGGCAATTTGAATGCCCGCAATGAGGCTGGCAAGTGTGGGCCGCATAGCCATTCCCAGAACGAGCCCAGCCAAACCTGCGGAAGCCAGCAAGCTCGTACCGACGGTACGAATCTCTGGAAAAGTCATGAGCATGATCCCCAGGGCCAGAAGCACAACCACAACCGAGAAGATCCGCCGAAGAACTTGAGCTTGAGTCTGAATCTGTCTCGCGGCAAGATTGTCCACCACATTGATTGCATACTTTTCCGAAATCGCGTCCGTGAGAATCTCAGTCATTACGATCAGGGCCCAAGCCACAGCGGCGATCAGGCACAGTCCTATGCCATGCTCGAATGGGCCCAGGATTTGCGGCCTGATAGGTAGCAAGGGAAGAACAAGCAAAATCCCAAGCAGAGGAAAAATCCATCGTGTTGGTTTCTCACCGTGCCGGATTAGGGAACTGATGAATGAACTGTCGATTACAGTGTTCTTTTTCCGGGCCAGCCGCCTCGCCAACACGAAGAGCGTCCTGTGCACTGCTAAAGAGAGCACGACCGCGCCGGACAATCCGCCGACGGCCCAGAGCCACGTTCTCCAGTTCTCAATTGCAAATCTCACGTCATCATCTCCTTTCCACGGTAGGTCTCCCTGAATCCAGGGGCTGTGGCATTGCGTAGATACATCTGGAAAAAGCTGGCCTCCTGTTCGAATGCCTAAAGAAATCGTCCGCACCATTAGCAGAGATTCGCATGGTAAATTCTGCAGCGCAGTTTGCACATCAGCGAAATTCGCTCGCCTAAGCAGTATTGATACTTTTGGCGTCTTGACGGATGCCTTGAACAAGTTGGAGGATGAGCAAGACTTCCCCTCACCATGACTCGGCATAAACATTTTAGCCTCTAGAGACGCATCGTGGAGAGGATATTGACGGTAGTTCGTGAGTCCTGTACGCTGAAATTGTGGGTGTTGGAGTTCACCCTTAACCGCCCATTGGGCAGATGACTCCTACCAGGTTTCTTGCCTTGGTGGGATTGTTTGCCAAACTCGAAGTCCCCACCGCAAGGAATCTTGTAGGTAAATCACGAACTTATTGAAGAGAATCCGACGACGAGCTGTTGCTCCAAGTGTGAGGACGCCGTGCCCTTCGACTTCGTCCGGGTTGAAAAACTAACCTCCTGGAGAGACATGCTGAGCCGGACTGCGAGCCCGCAGAAACGGAAGTTCGTACCTCCGTATCGGGCGTGGAACAAAGCTTTTGTTTGTCATTTCTTCAGATCAGTAGAAAATGGTTTCGGCGAGAGGGCTGATGGTTAAGTATCTGATGGTGGGGATCGGCGGTTTTCTAGGTGCTGTCGCTCGCTTTTGGCTGGGTGGCTACATCAGCGACAAGATGGGCATGCGATTCCCCTACGGAACGCTTGTTATCAATTGTACGGGCTGCTTTCTGCTCGGATTTATCGTCACGCTGATGGCGGAGCGGACCCACTGGAGTCCGAACTGGCGCTTTTTGCTACCAATCGGTTTCATCGGTGCGTATACGACCTTTTCGACTTTCGAATATGAAACGTTTCGGGCGATGCAAGATGGAGAGCTTGTCGTTGCCTTCTTGAATGTGGCAATTAGCGTGATCGTTGGCTTCCTTGCAGTATGGCTAGGCATGATTGCCGGAAAATTGACCGCGTGAACCCGGCATGAGAACCGGGGGCCGGAGCTGAGTCGTGCTGACCTCCCCGCGCGAAGTGACCTTGTTTGAGCTTCGAAGGTTTCGAGAGGAGAAATCATGTTGCAGGCTGGGCCAGCGAAGAAGGTGACCATGCATGTCGGAGAGGATCATCAATATCACGGGCATTCGTTGTACTCCGCCATTCTCGACTTCCTGTTTTACCACCAGGTCTCCGGCGCAAACGTAATTCGCGGGATGGCTGGATTCGGTGCAGACCATCACATGCATAGCACAAGGATTTTGCGATTGACGGAAAATCTGCCGATCAGAATTGAGTTTATCGAAGCCCAGGAAAAAGTCGACGAGGTGCTGCCAAAACTCCAGGAAATGGTGGGGTCCGGGCTGATCGAAGTACAAGACACGATGGTCGTGAAGCCGGCGGAAACAGCCAAGAAAGCTGGAGCTCGCGTCGAGCAGCAGCGGGTATTGAAACGTGAAGGTAAAGCAAAGCTCATGCGAATTTATGTCGGAGAGAACGACAAATGGCACGATAAGCCGCTGTACAAGGCGATTGTGGAAAGCATGCGCGCGAACGACATCGCTGGCGTCACGGTTTACCAGGGGATTCTGGGCTACGGGGCAAATCGGCGGATACACAAGGGTTCGTCGTTGAGCTTGTCTCACGACCGGCCGATGATGCTTTCGGTGATCGATACGGAGGAGAAATTGCTCAAGGTGATGCCACTGCTCGACGAAATGGTACAGCAGGGATTAGTCGTCCTCTCCGACGTCGACGTCATCAAATACTCACATGATTATTCAGGAGAAGATCGCCGGAAGGAGGAGCGCTCATGAAGCTCGAAGGAAAAGCCAAGCTGCTGAGGATCCACTTCGGAGAAGACGACAGGTGGAAAGGCCAGCCGCTCTACAAGGCAATCATCGAAAAGTGCCGAGAAATGGATGTTGCTGGCGCAACGGTTTACCGCGGGATCGAGGGCTATGGGGCCAGCACGTTGATTCGCCGCTCTCACTTGCTCTCGATTTCACGCGATGCCCCAGTAATGGTCAGCGTAGTGGATTCAGAGGAAAATATTCAGAAGCTCATCCCCATCCTTGATGAGATGGTGAAGGATGGGCTTATCGCCACTTCCGACGTAGAGGTCATCCGGTATGTTCATCAAGGCGGCGCGAGATCGTAACGGGACACCCTTTTTGACGACTGGCGGACTTTAGGAGCCCTTTGTAATGTCAGTCAGTTTTGCATATGAAAGTGGTCTTAAGGGCATAAGTAGTTTAGATCGTCGGCGAAAATGAACGGGATGCCTTTGCCGCCAGGTCTGGCTACTATAAGAACAGTGGAAGTAACCCAACCAACGCTAATGCTAGCAGCAGGGCAAGTCCTTGCTGGCCGGTTCGGCGTTCCCCGAACCCATAAGCATAGATCCCTTTGATCAGGTTATTGCTAGCCGCGGCGATCACGATCGCGCCTCCCGCAAGTGAGACCGGTGTCAGCGTTGAGGGCGATTCCGCCAGGCTCAATATAAATGGATCGACATCTGTGACGCCCATGATTCCCGCTAATCCGAAAAGTCCTCCGCGCCCCAGGTAAATGACCGCAAGGTGAGTGATAAATAGCATTGTCACAAACAACCCTGCGAATAGGAGCGCGGCGCCTAACTCCAGAGGATTTTTCGGTTGCAAGGGGTGCAATGTTATCGCGCCGACCTCATCCCGCATACGCGTCCAAAGCCAGCCAGCGAATAGAGCGGTTGCAGCGAGCCCCAGGAAGGGTAGGCCGAGCCGATGAAGCAACTGCCGATTAAAAATTCCCAGCAGGGCCGTCAGCCGCAGATACATAACACCCGACGCGACAAGCATTGAACCAGCGAATAGATGTGGTTGCGGCTGCTCTCGCGATCTCTTGGCAAGCACCACGGTGGTTAGAGTTGAAGAGTACGCTCCCCCCAGAAGGGCGGCCAACAAAACCCCGCCGTGACCCTGGGTCCGCACTTGCAATAGGTAGCTGCCGTAGGAAATAGCGCTCACTGCGGCCACAACCAACCAGGTCTTGAACGGGTTGAAACCAAACGTCCCGAAAGTCTGGTTCGGTACGATGGGCAAAAGGACGCCTGTCAGAAGGAGAAACTTTGCGAACGTCAAAATCTCATTGCCGGGAACTCGAGTAGCAAGACTCTCCAGCGCCGATTTCAATTCCAGCAACACTACACCAAGCACCGTAAGCGTGGTCGCGACCCAATATTGTTCGTGCGAAACGAGCGCTCCGATCACATAGGTCATCAAGCCAGAGAGTTCCGTCGTCATCCCTGCCACGGCAGTCCCTTCCAGCTTATGCTGGTAGGAAAGCCACAGAAGTGCCCCCACAATCGCAAAGCCAGTCGCAGGCAGCACCAGACTTGCTCCGGAGACCAGGCATACTGCGTAACCAAGGAGTCCGAGCAAAGGAAATGTCCGCACTCCGCCGAATCGGTATTGCTCCGATTTAGTTTTTTGCTCTTCGCGCTCTAAGCCGATCAGGAAGGAAAGGAAGAGCACCAGGACGATTTCTGCGCCCTCCCTAGGCACGAATTGAGTCAACGTGCTTCCCATAACAGCTGAAATCCGCCGCGATTCTCACTTTTATTGATTTCCAATGCAAGCCCCGCACCAAATTTCCGCTCTATCTGACTGACTTGAGCAGGCTAAATCCTTTCGTCCAATAGACGCTGTGTCGGGTGCCCATTTAACGACCATTCTGCAATGGTTCATGTAGAATACGCACGGGACACTCGCCGCGAACCTCCGGGATTGGTTCGCGACGCACGCTTCTCACTCCCAATTTAGTTTTTTCGCGACGGCGCGGGAGAATCATGACGGACTTTTCAGCGGCGTCGGGTCAAAGTCGACACCAGCCAGCTCCGATTGATGAGATTGATGTACCTTGGATCACGGCTGGACTCGGATCTCCGGCCATTTCGGTCCGCCGCGGCCGTCTGATCACAATATGCTGACCGCCGTTTCCATCATCGTTCTCGGTTTTTTTCTCGGGATGCGCCATGCCACCGATCCCGACCACGTCATCGCGGTGACCACGATCGTCAGCCGTCAGCGAAGCATCAAGCACGCGGCCGTTATCGGCGCGCTGTGGGGCGTCGGCCACACACTCACAATTCTTATCGTCGGCTCCGCGATTGTAGTTTTTGGCTTGGTCATTCCGGCCAGAGTCGGCCTTACGATGGAGCTCTCGGTCGGCTTGATGCTGATTTTGCTCGGAATCCTGAATCTCTCCGGCATCACGCGATGGATCATTGAGACGCTTACCCCGGTCAATCTGGCTGTGCACAGCCATGTTCATTCTCATGGCGATTACATACATAGTCGCCCGTATGCGCACGCCCCGGAAAATCATGGCCGCGCGGAATCCGCGACGCCGGTAAGTTGGCTCGACCGCACTTTCGGCCCCCTCGGATCTTATCAAGTCGTTCGTCCACTCGCGGTCGGCATCGTTCACGGATTGGCAGGCTCGGCAGCGGTAGCTCTGCTCGTTCTCACCACGATCCGTATCCCACTTTTAGCGGTTTTCTATTTGCTCGTATTCGGTCTCGGCACCATTGCTGGAATGATGCTCATCACCGCCGCCATCGCCGTTCCATTCGCCGCTTCTGCACCACGCTTCCGCCGTTTGAATCACGGCCTCAGTCTCGCTAGCGGAGTCATCAGCGTGGCGTTCGGCCTCTTCATTGTTTATCAGATGGGGTACGTCAATGGCCTCTTCGCTCGCCATCCAGTCTGGGACCCACACTGACTCCAGAGATGTAAGTATTTTCTGAAACGGCATAAACGACGAGCTCCCCATTCGCGGCTTCTCGCATGGGTTTCTTGGGTGAAAATACGCGCTGGCCGAATGCTAACGGGAACTATCTGTGGGCCGAAGAAACAGCGAGGAGTTCAGCTTCATCTCCAGGCTCTTCCGAGAGGTAATCCGCGTGAACGGTCCGCTTGTGCCTTCCCAGAAAATAGAGGTGGCTGAGCACGATGACGGGGAGCAAGAACAGAGCTTTCTGCCAGGGCTTGGCTCCCGCCAAAGATCCTGCAAGCATGCCAGTAACAAGGGTCCCGACGAGGAAGAACGGAAAAACGGAGTCATAGCAAGTTTGCCAAACCCGCTGGAATTTCTGCCCTTCAACCAAGCCGACGACGAGAGAAACCAAAATCGTGTTGATCGACATGTAGAAACAACCTGCGAGAATGACTATCGCTAATGAAGAATTTGAGAATAGATTGCGAACGATAGCGTGAGACGCCCAGAATGAAACCGCAGCGCTGATAGGCAGTGTTGCTGCACTGAATAGAACCTGGATCATACGAAGGCGTTGTTTTGGCCTCCATAGACATTGCACCAGTGCCGCCGCAAAGCTGACGAGGACGACTTCCGAAAAGCTAAAGGAAGCCACGCCAATCAAGAGAAATGCGAAGTTGGCTGACATTGTTCCGGTCATGCCTGGAATGCGGAATTTAAGCGTCGAGGCGATCACCGTCAGGGCGAGGAACGCTGAGAAGGACACGAGACTAGCGGAGGACCATCTGTCTGTCGCGAGGAACATGACGGAAGCTCCGGCAGCGATTACGAGGGCAACGTACGTTTTAGCCAATCTGTTCATCGATATCTCTCTGATGAAGGCCGTGCGGTGCAGGCCCGGATAACTGTCGTCTCCGAAGCTGCCATGGCTAGTTGCCCCACACGACCGAATTGCCCCACACGACCGAATTGCCCCAAACGACGGAATTGCCCCATACAACGGAGTTACCCCAAACCACCGAATTACCCCAGACCACGGAGTTCCCGAAAACCGCCGAGTTACCCCACACGGCGGAGTCACCCCAAACATCGGAGTTATTCCAAACTGTTCCAGGTGCTCCGGCAATGCTCAACGCGCCGCTGACCGGGTCGTATACCGCTGTTGGGGAGAGCGCGGAACCGACTGTGGCCGGCGCCAAATCAGTACTCGCCAGCGCCGCCGAAGCGTCGACGGCCCCTGCACCAACCGCGAAGACATCCTGGTCAATCTGAAAGGTTTGTCCTGAGCCGTGGTCCGTTGCAGTCGTGGTTTGGCTGAATCCCTTCCAAGCCGTCTTCATCAGGCGGGCCTTCACTTGATCCGGCGTAAGTGAAGGATTTTGCTGCAACAGAAGCGCGGCCACGCCGCTGACCACGGGTGCGGCCATGCTCGTGCCGCTCAATTGCAGGTACTGTGGCGCGCCGAACGATGAATTGCAAGTTGATAGGCTACTGTCGCATGGATAAACGGCCAAACCTGGATACTCACTAACGAAAGTATCATTTTGGGAAGACAAGAGAGATACAACAGCATTGCCCGGAGCCACGAGGTCCGGCTTGACGATATGGTCAAAAGCTGTTGGGCCTTTGGAACTGTAACTGGTCATCGTTTGCCCGGCTTGAGCGCCTGAGCCGTGCGTGTTTGTCGCACCGACGGTAATGACATAAGGATCGTTTCCCGGGGATCCTATCGTCGCGTAGCCCTGGGTCCCGGCGTCGTAATACTCTCCCATATTGCCAGCCGCCGCGACTACGACGATCCCCGCCTGCCACGCGGATTCCACCGCCTGGCAAAGCGGGTCAAGCGTATAGCTCTCGTAGACGCCGCGGGATAAAGACAAATTGATTATGCGAATGTTGTAGGTATTCTTCAGAGAGATCGCCTGTTGGATGGCAGCGATAACAGCACTGTCCGTGCCGGCTTCGTTCGGATCCAGCACTCGCAAGTTAATGATGTTGGCTTCTGGCGCGATACCTTGATATACGTTGGGGTAGTTCTGCAGCTGAGCAGAATCAAACCCGTTTCCTGCGATGATTCCCGCCACATGCGTGCCGTGACCCAAATCATCATTGGCGTTGTTGTATCCAGGCACGAAGTTTTGAGAGTAAACCAGGCGCGACGGGGCGGTATTTCCATCCGAATTCAGATCAGGAACGCTAGTGACGCCGCTATCGATCACCGCGATTCCCACGCCCGCGCCGTTCCATCCGTTGGCGTTGGCTAGGTCCGCATTCACCGAGGTCACCACACTGTCCACCGCGGTAGCGCCCTTCAACTTGCGATTCGGCGAAATGTACATAACATCGGAGTGTGACGCGATGCTGCTTAGGTCGCCAGCCTTTGCCGCCACCAACTGAGCGTTGATCAGCGGCAAATCGGCCTTCGGGTTTGCCCCATCTGCCGTCAGGTCCGATGAGATACCCGATTTCTTGAACTGGACGATGACATCCACCGGGGTCTTCGGGTCCAGCCCCTTCAGGTCCGGGGCGGTTTTTGCCGCAATAATGGCTGCGTTATCAATAGGTTTCGATCCTTGCCCACCAGCTTGGGGGTCAGAATCTGGGGCCGAGGTTGGACTCTGTCGAACTCCCTCGCTGAACGACTTGACGATCATCTGGGCCGCTGTAGATAGCCATCCAGCGCTGTTTGGATTCTTCGTAGCCGTGATCGCTCGAGTTTGAGAAGCGGCAGCATGCGGCAGCGTGGATAGCGAACCCATGCTCTGAGGAGAGCCAGCCGTCGTTGAGGCGCTCGGAGCCGCAACGGATTGGGCTACAAGAGTATCCGTCTGCCCACCTTTTAGCGAGCGCGGAGACCGACTCGCCAGACCCCAGATAGACGCCACCAATCCAAGGGCAATCGCGGCCCCCCATGTCGTCGTTTTAAGGACGCTGTTTGTCTGATTCTTTCGAGCATGCTGGGAATCGGCGGTCATTATGGGCGTCTCCTCAATCAGTAGCTTTGCGGGCCCGGTAAACGGAATAGGCGTCTGTGTTTCCTAGAACATTCTTAGAAATTGCCTCGGGAGCGTCGATGGTACAGGGGTGGGGTGGCACTAGTACCATGCTGTGAACAGGTTTAGTACTCCGCTCACACGTTGACCGACAGAAACTCTGTGCCAAGCTGTATTTATGACTTCCAGGACCCCGCTAGAGCCTGTCCCCAGTACCTCGGCGGGGGTTCATTTTGGGACAAATCCTTCTATTAGTACTATTTGCAGCCCCGGCCCAGCACTCCAAACTTGAAACAACGCAGCCAGCCTCCCTATTTTTGGGAAAGATCAGCTGCATAGTGTGGATGTCGGCCAAACCGAGCCGCGACCTATGAAATCGCCTGACCGGGAGAACACGATGTCTGTACATCGCGGGAAACGATTCCAGAGTGTCGCGCGCACGGGAGAGCACGTACCGCAATGAGCAGGTGGAGAAAATTCTGGAGTATCCCCGGCAAGGACGGGAAGTTCCTCGGCTGGACCGCAGTCGCCTTCATATTTGCCCAAATACTTGTCGGTGTGCCCCTTCTCCCTTACGCACTCTTCCACTGGCATTCTGCAGACCCTTTACGGTACGCGTGCTTCATGGCGGTGGCTCTAGGGGCATCGCTTTTCAAGGTTCGTTTGCCGGGCATTCAGGCGACCATGTCTGCGAATTTTCTTTTCATCCTCGTGGGCATTCTGGACTTGTCCTTTCCCGAGACACTCCTGATGGGCTGTCTGGGTGGCTTGGTGCAATCTCTCTGGCAATCCAAACCACGGCCAAATCTCATCCAGCTCTCATTCAATTTCGCCAATCTTGCGATTGCGATTACTGCGGCCGATGCCGTTTTTCACAGTCATTTCGCGCTCAACATCGGCTTCAAATGGCCCTTGCTTTTGGCCGCGGCTTCGTCCACATATTTTGCAGTGAATACGTTATCCGTCTCGGGCGTCATTGCGATCACGGAGCATCGCAAGGCGATCAAGGTTTGGAAGGAGTGCTATCTTTGGTGCTTTCCTTATTACCTGCTGGGCGCTCTAATCGCCGGCGGTGTCAGCCTCATTGATCGCAAACTTGGTTGGCAAGTCGCGATCCTGGTTCTCCCTATCGTTTACTGGATCTACCGCTCCTACCGCACCTATCTTGACCGCCTGGAAGCCGAGAAAAAGCATTCCGAAGAAATCGCGGCCCTCCATCTGCGAACCATCGAAGCCCTTTCGCTCGCCATAGAAGCTAAGGATCACACGACTCACGACCACCTGAAGAGAGTCCAGACCTACGCTGTGCAAATCGGACAAGAGCTCGGCCTGGCCGAAATAGATCTGAATGCGATACGGGCGGCCTCGCTGCTCCATGACATAGGCAAGCTGGCGGTGCCGGAACATATTCTCTCGAAGCCCGGCCGGTTGACTCCCGAAGAATTCGAAAAGATGAAGATCCATCCAATTGTCGGATCGGAAATTTTAAAACGTGTACAGTTCCCGTATCCGGTGGTTCCCATTGTCCGTTCCCATCACGAGAGGTGGGACGGAAGCGGCTATCCCGATGGGTTGAAAGGCGAGGAAATACCGATCGGTGCACGGATTCTTTCCGTCGTGGATTGCTTTGACGCACTTACTTCGGAGCGGCCCTACAGGCGAGCGATGTCGCCCGAGGATGCCATCAGTCATCTGAAATCTGAATCTGGCCGGAGCTTCGACCCCCGCCCGCTGGAATGTATCGTGCGGCGATATCACGAGCTTGAGGCCGCAGTGAAGATAGCAGACGGCCGAGAACAGTTCTTTCAGCTGCTGCCGCCGACAGATCGCAGGGTTGTCCCCTCTGCTGGGCTTGCGGAACTGCCCAATGCAGCAGACGTGCGGGCAGTTTCCTTTCTCGCGTCGATCGTATCCGCCAGGCAAGAGGCCCAGATGCTCTTCGAGCTAGCGCAGACACTGGGTAATTCCCTGAGCTTGCGGGAAACTCTCTCGGTGGTTGCCGTTCGCTTGAAGGAAATGATACCTCATGAATCCATCGTGGTTTATGTGTGCAGGGATGACAAACTCGTTCCGAAGTACGTCCACGGAATAGACTACGAGCTCTTCAATTCGATTCGGATACCGCTTGGCAAAGGTATTTCTGGTTGGGTGGCGCTGAACAATAAGCCCATCATTAACGGTGATCCTGCCGCCGAGACTAAGTATCTTGGGAACCCGAAGCAAGCCTCTGCTCTTCAATCTGCCCTTGCTATACCCCTTCAGGGCAGGGAAAAGGTGGCTGGCGTTCTAACGCTTTATGTTCGAGAAAAACAGGGCTTCACGCAAGATCATCTCCGACTTTTGCTGGCGGCTAGTTCAAAGCTCGGGCTGTCAGTCGAGAACGCATTGCAGTTTGAGCAGGCTGAAGATACAGCCAGCACGGATTTTTTGACAGGGCTGCCCAACGCCCGATCGATTTGCGCCCACTTGGAGAAAGAGCTATCGCGCTCCACGCGAGCCGGAAACGCGCTGGCTGTACTCTTGTGCGATCTAAATGGTTTCAAGCACGTAAATGACAATTTCGGCCACATCATCGGAAACAAACTTTTGATCGAGGTGGCGAGAAATATAAAGGCCGTCTGCCGGGAATACGACCACGTCGGACGATTGGGCGGGGATGAGTTTGTGTTTGTCCTTCCTGAGTGCACTACCGAAGCAATTGCTGAGCTGAAGTCTAGGGTGCAGCAAGCCGTCGCAATGGCCGCCAGAACGGCTTGCGGGGATGAAGTCGTCTCAGTCAGCATCGGCTGCGCCTTTCACCCCCAGGACGGCTCCACAGTTGAAGAACTGTTATCCGAAGCGGATCAAAGAATGTACGTGTCCAAAGATTTGCACTACCGGGAGCTCGAGGAACCGAGCCGTATGCAGTCTGCTAAACAGGAATGAGGAACGAGGTATCGGTGGATTTCTATACCGTCCTAGTCGCGCACATAAAGAAGTGGCTTCCGACAATCGGGCGACGGTTGCTCTCACTGATATTCCTGACACTTCTCGGGGGGCTTCTGAGTGCAACTCTCGTGCGTTACTCGCCGGGATACGGCATGGATGATCGCGAACTCGATCCTCGCCTAAGCGAGTCCAGCATTGAGGCGATTCGCAACGAGCGCCACCAAGACGCGAACTTGGTCAAATACTATGCGACATACCTTGCGGCAGCCGCGCACGGTGATTTTGGAACTTCCGAGTCGCTCCGACGGCCTATCGCTGCACTCATTCTCCAGCGATTCCCTGTCACGGCTCGTTCCGTTATATTGGGCGTCGCTAGCGCGTGGTCCCTGGCCCTCGCGCTGTCTGTGCTAAGCCTCGCCTTCAAGGGATGGCTTCCCGAACTCTCTGGCGCGGTCTTGACTGGATTTTTGCTTTCCTTGCCATCCGCTGTGGTCGCGCTGGTCTTCCTCTACCTTCGCGGCCCCGTCTTCCTGGCGCTTGCCGTAGTGATCTTTCCAAAATTATTTCGGTTTACCCGCAACCTGCTCCTGCACGCTGATGATCAACCGCATGTTCTTGCGGCCCGCGCGCGTGGGGTCGGCCCGTGCAACATTTTTCTGCACCACGTCATCCCTACCGCCACTCCCGCGCTTTTGGCGCTTCTGGGGATCTCTCTGAGCATCGGTTTTGGAGCAGCTATCCCGATAGAAGCGTTGTGTGATTCTCCCGGGCTCGGCCAGCTCGCCTGGTACGCCGCCATCAATCGTGACCTGCCTCTTGTTATGAACTTAACGTTGATCGTTACGTTGGTTACGGTCGCAAGCAATATCTTGGCTGGCTTCTCGTCCAACGCCATGGTGAGACAGTCGTGAGCTTCATGAGACATATTCGAATTACTGCCGCGCTCACGTTGGCGACAGTTGCGCTCCTGGCCCTCTGCGCAGGGCTCGTCACTCCATATTCGTATGCGCATCAATTCCGCGATCTTCCAGGGGCCGCACCGTCCGCAGCGCATCTCCTCGGTACAGACGCTCTCGGCCGCGACTTGCTCTCTCGTTTGCTGTATGGCACTCGGCTGTCCTTATTTCTCGCACCGGCGGCCGCGTTGCTCTCGACGCTCATTGCCGGCGTACTGGGTGCCGTGGCTGGACTTCTAGGTGGTTGGCGCGAACGCTTCATTCTCTCGATCGCCGATTTGGGTATGGCGTTGCCGCTTCTCTTTGTGCTGATTGCCCTTCGAGCGATGCTGCCAATGGACGTTGCTCCCCTCGCGTCCGTCGCGGCCACTTTTCTGATGCTGGGTTTGCTTGGCTGGCCGTCTTCACTTCGCGTAGTTTGGGCGGCGACTCGCGCCATCCGTGAATCCGACTTCTTGCTTCTGGCCAGGTCCAACGGATCAACCTCTCTTCGCTTGATTCTGCGCCATATTCTGCCGAATCTGCGACCAGTGCTGTTGGCTCAGTTTTGGGTCTCTATCCCTGTTTTCATTCTGGCGGAGGCCACTCTGAGCATGTTAGGCCTTGGGGTGATGGAACCTCTGCCGTCCTGGGGCAACCTACTGAGAGGACTCGAAGATTTTTCTGCAATCACTGCCAATCCCTGGAGGATCGCTCCCGTCGTTCTTCTGATCGTTGTAGTGGTCTGCTTCCAGCTTATTTTGCCTGCTCAGGAGGAACTCGCGTGATCCGAGGCGCCATCCGAAATTTGGCAGTTCTATCGTGCTTCCTGATTGGTGCGCCCGTCTTTGCTCAATCCGGCGGTGTGCTTCATTTCTGTTTACACGGCGAGCCCAAGACCTTTAATCCGATTCTAGTCGACGACGAAGCTTCGGAGAACATACGATATCTGACGGGTGGAGTTCTAATTCGCCTCAACCGGCAAACGCAAGGACTCGAACCGGGCCTTGCCACTTCCTCGCGCGTTTCCAAAGACGGGCGAAGCATTACCTTTCAACTGCGAACCGGCCTTCATTTCTCCGATGGTACGCCTTTCACGTCCGAGGACGTCGCCTACACCATCAAGGCTTTGATGGATCCTCAGGTTCACTCGCCCACAGGCGACGCCTTTCGCTCGGGTGAGGGAGCAATCGAGATCAAAACGCCAACGCCAGATCGCATAACGATTTCCTATCCCGCACGCGTCTCGGGTCTAGAGCGCCTTTTCGATCAAGTTGCCATCATGTCTGCTCATTCACCGAAAAAAGAGATGGCCGTGCTGGGTCCTTTTTACATCTCTGAATACAAAGCGGGTTCCTATGTTGAGCTGAAGCGCAACCCGAATTATTGGAAACGCGACTCGCAGGGGCATGCATTGCCCTATCTCGACGGCATCCATCTGGATATTCAGAGAAATCGCGACATCGAACTCCTACGGTTCGAGCGCGGAGAATTGCAGTTGATTAACCGGCTTGATGCCGAGTCTTACAAACGTTTGGAAAAAGACTACGGAAGTTCCGCGCGGGACGCCGGCTCGGGTCTGGATTCCGATTTTCTCTGGTTCAATCAGAGGCCCGGTGCGCCGATCGCAGAGTCCAAGCGATCCTGGTTTCGCACCACCGAATTTCGCCGTGCCATCTCGGCCGCAATCAATCGCGAGGACATCTCCCGCATCGTATTCGACGGCTATGCGAAACCCGCCTACGGCCCGGTTTCACCGGCAAACCGCTTTTGGTTCAATTCCAGTTTGCCTGCGCCCAAACACGACCCTCAGGCCGCCCTTCAGTTGTTGACGCAAGCCGGCTTCCGTTTCGCCAACGACGAGCTTCGAGACAAGGCGGGGAATCGCGTCGAGTTTTCCCTCGTGACAAACTCTGGTAATTCCGTTCGGGAAAAGATGGCGGCGATGATTCAGCAGGACTTGTCGGAGATCGGAATCCGGGTATCCATCGTCACACTGGATTTTCCTTCTTTGATCGAGCGTATGACCCGCACTTTCGACTACGACGCCATCCTTCTGGGTCTCGTCAACACGGATCTGGATCCGAATGGCATGATGACCGTGTGGTTGAGTTCAGGGGAGAACCATCAATGGAATCCCAGCCAGAAAACGCCCGCAACTCCCTGGGAAGCGGAGATGGATACGTTGATGCGCGAACAGGCGACTGCTATGGCCGACAAGGATCGCAAAAAAAAGTTTGATCGCGTGCAGGAAATCATCTACCAACAGCAACCTTTTATTTATCTTGTAAACAGGGATGTGCTGACCGCAGTTTCTCTGGCGGTCCTCGGCGCGGCTCCGACAGTTCTGAGTCCGCCTGCATTTTGGAATGCTGAGGTTCTGCAACTACATCCTCCAACCGAGTTGGGAGCGCAGAAGTGAGCCCTGCTCCAGAGCTCTTGAGTTTGCGGTTGTCCATCGACTACCCAAACAAACCTGGGGTCTTGCGGGATATTTCGCTGGACATTCAGCAAGGCGAAATCGTCGGTCTCGTCGGGCAAAGCGGTTCGGGCAAGAGCACGCTCGCGCTTGCCATCCTCCGCCTGTTGCATTTGAAGGGTGGCGTTGTTCGCGGTCAGGTCCTGTTCAAAGGCAAGGATCTTATGCCCCTGCATGAAGGACAGTTACGTTCATTGCGTGGCCGTGAGATTAGCATCGTATTACAAAGTCCACTGACTTCCCTGAATCCCGCTCTTCGGATCGGTGACCAGCTAAAGGAAGCATGGCGCGCGCATTCACATACTTCAAAGGATAGAGGTCTCAGCGCTATCCAGGATGCCTTGAGTTGCGTAAGTTTGCCCTATGATCGAGAGTTTCTCCGCCGCAAGCCCTCTCAACTTAGCGTAGGGCAGGCGCAGCGCGTAATTATCGCCATGGCAATACTGCACCGTCCCTCGTTGCTAATCGCCGATGAGGCCACCAGCGCGCTCGATATCATTACGCAATCGGAAATCCTCAACCTCTTTACTCGCCTCAACAGGGAACTCAACATGGCGATTTTCTTCATTTCTCACGATCTGCTTTCAGTCAGTGCATTGTGCCACCGGATTGCAATTCTGCATGAGGGTCACATAGTGGAAACTGGATCGCCGGAGGTGATATTCGGCGCTCCTCAGCATGGGTACACGCAACGGTTGGTTGCCGCCCTTCCCGTAAATCCAATCTGTTCCAATCGCATGGCAGCGGCTTCCGAGTTTGGGGAAGAACCAGTCCCGGAAAGCGCGGTTTCCTGATCCCAATCGCTTGTCATACATGTGCTAATTGAGCCAGACTCATCGCAAGTGCATGAAAAGAATCGTGGGGACGACGAGACTCGAACTCGTAACCTCTGCTGTGACAGAGCGGCGACAACAAGTACTGATCCCTTTTACTGATCCCCTTGGAAAATGCGAAGCATGATCGGATTGTACGCGCAGCCCGCTAATTATGTATAATCAACGAGCTAGAGAAATTAGCGGGCGTCGTACAATGGCAGTATAGAAGCTTCCCAAGCTTCGGACGTGGGTTCGATTCCCATCGCCCGCTCCAGATTGCACCTTTCCCAATTTCCTTGCAATTTTCGGCGTGGCGTGTCGCAGTAATCATTTCCGCGCGGTAGTTATCATTCGTCGATACAACTATTTTCTATCCAGAAAGCGTCTTTTTCTTGGGTGGCCTTAGCGCCTACAATACTTTACATGACTTGGCGAACCTTCACTTCGATTGCATCATGGATGGCGCTTCTTGCATTTCCTTTCTTGCTCCTCGCCGACGGCGCCAATTTCGATTTGGACGGCCCGGCTCTAAACGTTCGTGTCACCCGCGGCCGACAAACGCTTGCCGTCGGGCAAGTGCCTGATCTTCTAGGCGGCGACAAGCTTTGGATTCAGCCGGCCTTTCCTTCCAGTCAGACTGCTCGCTATCTGCTGATCGTAAGCTTCCTGCGTGGCGCCACAAACCCTCCTTCCGAAGAATGGTTCACCAAGGCTGATACTTGGACCGACTCGGTTCGAAAAAAAGGCGTCACCGTTACGGTCCCGATCGGAGCCGAACAAGCTCTCGTAATGTTGGCTCCCGTGACTGGCGGTGACTTCACGACACTCCGAAATGCGGTGAGAGGTCGGCCGGGCACTTTTGTGCGGGCCGTGCAGGATCTGGAACAGGCCAGCCTCCAACGCTCGCGTCTTGACAAGTATCTCGCTGGCGTACAGAAGATTGCCGCCAATGATCCTAACGACCTGCGCAAAAAGGCGCCACGGCTGGCAAAAAGTCTCAAGATCAAGCTCAACGACGACTGCTTTGAAAAACCGGCGGACCAGCAAGCGGAGTGCCTGACACAAAATTCCAACGACCTTGTGCTTGATGACGGCACCACTCAATCGATGGTGGCCCAGCTGACTTCCAGCGCCAACACCGACTTGATCGGCCAGATTAGCTCGACGAGGATGGCAGGCGGCGGAGCATATAGCCCGTATGTCGGCGCTGTTGTGGACATGGTGAAGATTTTCGGCAACCTGCACACCGCCAGGTATCAATACATTCCGGCGATCTCGGTCCTCGAAGGCGATCGTGTCGGACTGAAGCTGAATAATCCGCCTTCCTTCCATGACCCCAAGTCGGTTATCGTGGTCGGACTACCCCCTATCCGAACTTCGCGCCCTCCGCTGCTCAGCGCTGCAGAGCCAAACAAGATTCACTGCCTCGAGGACTCTGCGTTCGTCCTTCCCATCGAGGGCGGACCTCTGCTTTTCTCAACTGAATTTGGCAGAAACTTGAAGCTGCAGATGAAGGACAGGACGGGAAAATCGATCGAGCTGGCTGTGGCCGGAGATGCAGGCCGCGGCGGATTGGTTCTTACGGAAACAAAGAGCGGGCCCGCTGGAATAGAAGGCAAAGCAAGACTCAAAGGCCTTTGGGGGTTCGACAGCTTTGATGGCCCCACCTTTGAACTCCTTAGCTCTTCGGATCCGGGTAACTGGAAACTTCTGCCAGAAGACGAAGGCCATCTGCTGGCTGGGAAGACGGACATGGTCCATCTTCTTTCCAGAGAAGCTGGCTGCAGCGAAAAAATCAGTTTGGCCGATGAACCCGCCAAGGCTCTTACCTGGAAGTCTGAAAAGGCCGGCGAGATTGAGCTAGAGCTTCCTCTTGAAAACGTGAAGCCCGGTGAGGTAACTCTTCAGATTAAGCAGTACGGAATCGATCATCCTGAAAAGGTTTCGTTGCGCGCGTATTCAAGCGAAGTCAGACTAGTGGGGTTCGATTACCATTCGGGGGATTCTACACTTAGCGTTACTGGGGCTCATTTGGACGAGCTCTCCTCGCTTAAATTGGAAAGCGTCCGATTTGTCCCAAACGCAAAAGAGAGCTCAGGCAACGAGTTGACATTCGACACTCAAGGGGATGCTTCATCCCTCAAGCCTGATCCGGCGGAAACCGCCAAAGTCTTGCTGCGCGATGGCAGAACATTGGACTTAAGAGGGGCCATCGAACCGCCCAGGCCGCGAGTCACCTTGCTCGACAAGAACGTCATTCCGGCACCATCGGGCGATCCCATGGCCTTCCTGAGTTTGGGCGACCCCAATGACTTGCCCATCAACGGCATGTTGACTTTCTTCGTGAAGGCCGCCGCAAAATTCAATCGCTCCATGAAGATCGAGGTAGCTACTGCGGACGATAGCGCTAGTGTGCAACTCAGCTTTTTAGATGGCGGATTGGTTCTGCAAGATACCACGACGGCTCGCGCGGAGCTCAATCTCGCGAAGAGCTTCGGCTCATCCGTGTTCGGCGAGCTACGCTTCCGCGCTGTTGATGGGAAAGATGGCGAGGGCGACTGGCAGCCGCTTGCACGGCTGGTACGCCTGCCGAAAATCACCCGTGTCGTTTGTCCTGAGGACGTCGCCAAACCGTGCCGGATGGAAGGTTCTGATCTTTTCTTGATCGATTCGCTTTCGTCGGACGAGAAATTCACCGCCCCGGTGGTTGTATCCGAGGGATTTGCTGGTACATCGCTCCTGGTTCCGCGCCCGAACGGAACACTCCTTTATGTGAAACTAAGAGATGCCCCAGGCGCGATTAACCACTTGCTGGCTCCCGTTTTTCCAGAACAGTGAAAATCCATCTCACGGAAACGCCGTGGTGTGCTCGCGGCAATTCGTCGGTCTCCTTTTGCTGAGAGGACAAAACGCTCGGCCAGTTTTGAGTCATAGGCGTGGCCGTCTGCATTAGCAATGGAGAGTCGGCCGGAGACTAGCGCCGTGAATTTAGTGGGACCCTTGGTGCTGCTCCATCCAAAGCAGATCATCGAGCAGGTAATACTGCCCGTAAATCAGCTCTCCATCATCGGGTCGCAGTCCGCATCCGTGACGCAATACTCCCGGCGGTGTGTGGTCATCGTCTCCAACAGGAGTCAAATAATTGTCGATCAGCGATTGCACGATGCGTTCCCCTGCCGCCCGGTAATCTTTGGCGCGCGCGGGATCTGTCGTACTCCCCGACAATCGAAAAAGCCCCCCAGCCAGAATCGCAGCGGCGGAACTGTCGCGGTTCCGGAAATGCACTCCGTTGTCGTCAAAGTCGTACCACGGTATAAAATCGGCCGGCAGGTTGTCGAGCGCATAGTCTGCGAGGCGCTCAGCGATCGCAAGAAATGTGGCGTGGTGGGTCTCGGCGTATGCAACGGAGAAACCATAGACAGCCCATGCTTGCCCACGAGACCACGTTGTGTCTGGCCCGTAGCCCTGATGCGTATGCTTGAACGTCCATTCACCTGGCGCCGCATTGTTTTCGAGCTTTAACTCCATGTCTCTCGCGGTCTCGCCATGCAATTGGAAATCCTGCGAATTGATCCCCGGATTGTAGTGTACGGATTGAAAGACCGATCCATCGGGCCGCACGAACCATTCCGCGGTTCGTAACGCATGCTTCTCCCCGAGTTCTCGCCATTTCGCATCGCCGCTCCTGTCGCTTGCCCACCAAAGAAGTTGCAGGTTCATCATAGTGTCGATGATCGTGTCGTCCCCGCCGACGTTCCACGACGCGATCAATTGTGTCTTGGGATTGAATAGCTGCTCCAGCCGGGCAGCACCGCGCATCGCACTCGCCTCAAGTGCGCTATCATGCGTTAAGTCGTAACCAGCCGCCGCCGAGTAATAATTCAAAAAACCCGCATCGTGATTTTCCTGCGATTCCTGCCCGATCAGTTTTGAACCCCACAGTTCCGCCCACTTCCGGTATTTCTCGTCGTGCGTGGTGGCGTACATCTTCCACAGCTCTCCTACCCAGAAGCTCCCCGTCCAGAAATACCCGTTCTGTTTTTGCCATTCGCCCGACTTGTTGTCGGCTTCAGTGAAAAAGCCTTGACCGCTGTTTGCGGTTATGGGTTCTGTCGACCCGCGAACGATGGGCTCCCACGCCGTTGCCGTGCGGTCGATCGCCTGCCGCAATAGTCCCAGCGCTTCTTCCACGGTCTTAACTTTGTGTCGGATACGCGTATCGGCGGGCGCAGGTTCGGGACTTGCCGCGGTTGTAAGCAGTCGAACGGCCGCCGGCGATTCCATCCGTCCAGCTTTTTCTTTTACGGCTGCGAGAAAAGCCTCGCGATTCTTTATACCCTCCGGTGGCAGCACCAACCTGGGATGAACTTCGCTCTCCACTCCGTCCCAGGAGCCGATCTTGCGATTCGAGCCTTCCTGGTCCCACGCGGCCATCGCGTACCACTCAGCCGAACCAC
>DATJXZ010000090.1:0-89820 GCA_035499815.1 Candidatus Solibacter sp.
CGTTAAGCGCAAGCTCTCCTCGCGCGCTCCCGGGCGCAGTTTGGCCATCCAGATTCGCCAAGCTCTGCTGCTCGGTCTTGCCTATAACCTCTACCGCCTGAGGCATCGGCTCGCTCATCGAGGATGTCAACAGTGCCAGTGCGGATTCTAAAAGAGTTATAAGTTCCTTATTTTCTGCAGATGCGAGGCAATCGAAAAGTTGCTGATTCTAAAGGGCTTGAAGATAGCCTTTTGAGTCTGTAAGTCGTTTAGAATCCGCAGATCCAAGGGCATCCGGGATCTGAAGATTCCAAAGGAGTTGCAATCGCAGCCGTTCGGATGTGCGGATTCTAAAGCCTTTCGCTTTGAAGACTGAGCCGAAGCAAAAGAAAAGGCGGCTTGAGAGCCGCCTTCGGAAAGTCATAGGATTTCCCGATCGGGATGTTAACAGGTCGATAATAAATGTCAATGTAAAAATAGGCGGCGTCTCAGCATACGGAATCCGAATGTGCTGCTGAACGCAAGGCGCTGCTTCCCGTGCATAGCTCGGAAAAGCGGGAGCTGAGCCGTCGCACCCCCAAGCAGGATACTCTCAGCGATTACGATGATGGTGGCTTTCATCAGGAAAATCGATATTATAGAGGCATTTAATTCATGGTCGGGGAAGGTCCACAATGAAAATGAAGAAGATGAGGGGCGTCTCGGGAAAACTGTGCGCCGCGGCTGGAGTTATTGCTCTGGTGGCTACGGTTGCGATCTGTCTGGGATTGGCCACTGCTGCGTTTGCGCAGCACCGGATGCACGGGCAGCAGGAGCCCGAGAACCGGAACCACGCGTGGATGAACGCGAGCCTTTCTCCGGATGAGCGAGCGGACATGGTGCTGAAGGAGATGACGCTCGACGAGAAAGTCCTTCTGTTGCACGGGCAGGGCATGCCCGGATGGCCGAAGGAAGTGCAGAATCCGCAGCCGGAACTGGGAAACGGTGGGGCGGGATTCGTGATGGGGATACCTCGGCTGGGGATACCGTTTATTCAGATGAGCGATGCGGCGTATGGAGTGAGGAGCAGCGCAGAAAATGGAAGATATTCGACGGCGCTGCCATCGGACGTTGGAGCAGCGGCAAGCTGGGATCCGGAGGCGGCGTGCGCGTATGGGACGGTGATCGGCAAGGAGCTGCGGGCGCAGGGTTACAACATGTCGCTGGGCGGCGGAGTGAATTTGACGCGCGAGCCGCGGAATGGAAGGACGTTCGAGTATATGGGCGAGGATCCGGTGCTGGCGGGGACCCTGGTGGGGAACTTGATAAAATGCGAACAGGCACAGCACGTGATCGGAGACATCAAGCATTACGCGTTGAACGATCAAGAAAATGGGCGGAACGAAGTGAACGTAATCATCGGCAAGCGGGCGATGCGCGAGAGCGACTTGCTGGCGTTTGAAATTGGCGTGGGGATCGCGGAGCCAGGAGCGGTGATGTGCTCGTACAACGCGGTGAACGGGGATTTTGCCTGCGAAAACAAATATTTGCTGACGGACGTGCTGAAGAAGGACTGGGGATTCAAGGGATTCGTGCTATCGGATTGGGGAGGGACGCTGAGCACGATCAAAGCGTCGGCCGCAGGGCTGGATAATGAAGAGCCGGTGGATGAATTTTTTGGAGCGAAACTGAAGGAGGCAGTGGAGACAGGAAAAGTGTCTCAGGCGGAGCTGGACGATCACGTACGGCGCGTGTTGCGATCGGAGTTTGCTTGCGGACTAGTGGATTATCCGACGCAGAAAAGCGTGGTCGATGTGGTTGGTCATCTTAAAACGGCGCAGAAGATCGAGGAAGGGAGCGCGGTGCTGTTGAAGAACGAAGGCGGGCTGCTGCCGCTGGACGCGGTGGGGGTGAAAAGCATCGCTGTGATTGGACCGCACGCGAATGAAGGGATGATTTCGGGAAGCGGGTCGGCGCAGGTGGACGCGCCCGGAAGGCCTTCTGCGGGATGGATGGCACAGGTCTGGTTTCCGCCTTCGCCGGTGAAAGTGCTGCAGGCAGAATTTGCGGGAGCGAAGGTGGAGTATGACTCGGGGGCGAATCCAGCGAGCGCGGCAGAGTTGGCAAGAAAATCGAATGTGGCGATCGTGTTTGCCTACCAATGGGAAAGCGAAGGGATGGACCTGGCAAATTTGTCGCTGCCCGTGAAGCAGGACGAGCTGATCGAGGCGGTGGCAGCGGCGAATCCGAAGACGATTGTGGTGCTGGAGACAGGGACGGCGGTGACGATGCCGTGGCTGGATAAAGTGGGCGCGGTTTTGGAGGCGTGGTACGGAGGCAGCGGAGGCGCGCACGCGGTGATGAACATTTTAGCGGGCGAGGTGAATCCGAGCGGGAAGCTGGCGATGACGTTTCCGAAGAGTGAGGCGGATTTGCCGCATCCGCAGCTGGTAAAGCCTATGCCGGATCAACTGGGTGAAAAGGCAGTAATGAAGACGGGGCAGGCGGAGCCGACGTTTAGCGTGCATTACGATGAAGGATTGAAGGTGGGGTACAAGTGGTATGACGCGGAGAAAAAGGCGGTGCTGTTTCCCTTCGGATACGGGCTTTCGTACACCACGTTTGCGTATTCGGGATTGAAGGTGACGCCGGGGGCGGAGATGACGGTGAGTTTTGCGGTGAAAAATACAGGAAGGCGCGACGGGGCGGAGATCGCAGAAGTGTATGTGGCGCTGCCGGCGAGCGCGGAAGAGCCGCCGAAGAGGCTAGTGGGATTCAGCAAGGTATGGCTGAAGGCGGGAGAGAGCAAAGAAGTGAGCGTGAGCGTCGCGCCAAGATATTTGTCGATTTATGATGAGGCGAGCGATGGATGGAAGGTGGTGCCGGGGAGATATGAGTTCCTGGTGGGGCCATCGTCGCGGGAATTGCCGCTGACCGAGAAGGTCGAGCTGAAATAAACCAGAGTTCCCAAGTTAAGTGAGTGGATCAGAAAAGTGACTGGTGACTCGTGACTGGTGATGCGCGCTATGCGCGCTTGTTAGCGAAGGGCGATGGAGCGGGTGTTGCCGAGGAGAATGGCTACCTGGTGAAATTCACCTTGATCGAATTTTGAGAATGTAATTCCACAAACGGTCGAGTCTTCCAATCTGAAGCTCGTTTCGGTGCAGGGAATGAGAGCGGTTCTTGGCTGGCCGGACGAGCTTAGAAAAAGCTGATCGCCTTCCGCTGTTATTTCCGCTTTGAAAGAGTTTGGAGGATTCACGGTATAGGTGCCTTCGTACGAAAGCAACGACGGCGCCGTGGCGACCGCGATGGCTTTGCCGGGCGGCACAGGAGTTGCATTCTCATCGGAGACGATTGGCCAGGAGACTCGTGGCGAGGCATTGTCGGCGACGGGAGAAGGCGGTGCGAGAGTTGGGGGAGGGGCCGTACCCGGCGACGCGGAAATGGAGATTCCTGGCGCGCCGGACTGCGCCACGGATTGTACCGCCGCGGTTCGGCGCTGTTGGGGTGTCGTGGAGTGGGCGTCTGGGCCGGCCGCGGAATTCCTAGCGCGGGCGGCTTGCACGGCCTTCGCGAAGGCGTCCGATTTTTTTGCGGCGGTGCCGCCCCAACTTGCATCCTGTACGATCCGCGGAAGTTTGGGCTGGATCTTAGAACCTCTTGAATTGAGGACACCGAGAGAAATCATAATGAAAAAAACGAGGGAGAGAATTCCTCCGTGAAGCAGAGCGATGCCGCGCAGTTTGGGAGTTTCCAGGATGAAAAAAGAGGGCGCACCAGCGGAAGCTGCCTCAGGCTGCTCAACGACAACTGGATCGCTCCAGAATGTGGGGCGGAATCCCCACTGCCTCAGCAGCGAAAGCCAGGCGTCGACTACGAGGCTGAAGGCGGCCTTTCTGCCGGTGGAATGATCAAAAATGGAGAGCATCTCCGCGGCAAATCGTTCGCGAAAAGCGCGAGGGTGAAGATTGACCAGCAAATGGAACACGGAGCGAAGCATTAGGCCCTCCTTGGTTTGAGGGATCGCAGGCGCGCTTTGGCGCCGCTAATTACGTTTTCAAGGCGACGGACTTCAGCAGAGAGAACGGAGGTGCCGAGGGGCGTAAGGCGATAGTAGCGGCGGCGGGGATCGTCGTCACCGGGGCGGTGGCCGAGATCGGCGACCCACTTGCGGCGAATGACTTTTTGGAGGTTGTCGTAGAGGGTGCCGGGGCCGAGGGTGTACTTGCCATCGGACTGGCGGGAAATCTCCTGCATGATGGCGTAGCCGTGGAGGTCGCGGCCGGCGAGGGCCATGAGGATGTGGAACAGCGCGGGAGAAAGAGGCGGCGGTTGCTTTTCGCGTTCGCTTGTCATACGGAGTCCGATATATCGGATTTCGAGTGAGTTGTCAAGAAGACATTTTCTAGGGAAACGAAGCGGCGCGGAAAGCGGAGATTAGAGGGAGCGGAGGAGTTTGTAGAGTTCGTTGGCGGCGTCGAAATCGGCTTCGAGGTCGCGGGAGGCGAGTTTTTCGCGGAGGTCGTCGAGGCGGCGCGCAAAAAGGTCGAGGGAGGCGGAGAGGACATCCCTGTTGGTAAGAATGATGTCGCGCCAGGTGGAATAGGGGCTGCCGGCGAGGCGGAGTGAATCGCGGAGTCCGGGGCCGGCTAGCGTGATGGGAAGACCGTTTTCGTCGAGATGATCGTGGAGGAAGGAGCCGAGGGCTACCGCGGCGAGTTGGGGAAGATGCGAGGCGAGGCCGACGGCGTAATCGTGCTGCTGGGCGCCGAGCCAGAGGGAGCGAGCGCCGATTTTTTCGAGGATTTTTGTGAAGGCGGAGATGCGCGGTTCGGCTTGATTCATGCTCGCGCCGATAAGAGCATAGGTGTTGTTCCGGAAAAGGTCGGCGTCAGCGTTGGCTATGCCGGATTGTTCGCGGCCTGCCATGGGGTGGCCTGCGAGGAAAAGTCGTGTAGAGTCTTCGGGAAAAAGATCGGCGGCTTCGTCGGTGATGCGGACTTTGGTGCTGCAGGCGTCGGTGATGAGGGCGTGCGGAGCGGCGAGGCGGGCGATTTCGGCGAGCAGATCGAGAGTGACGCCGATGGGGAGGGCGATGTAGACGAGATCGGAGTTGGCGAGGGCGGGGGCGAGATTATCTGTTGAGAAGGCGGCGTCGAGGGCGGAGCGGGATTGGGCTTCGCGGAGGACTTCGGGACGGTCCCAGCCGGTGATATGGATTTCGGTGGTGTATTTGCGGAGAGCCAGAGCAAAGGAGCCGCCGATTAGGCCGGTGCCGAGGACGGTGACGCGGTTGATGAGGTGGGAAGCGGGCATGAATCACGCCATGCGGCGGCCGATAGCTGGGGCGATGATGCGGAGCTCGGCCATGAGTTGAGTGAAATCGTCGGGATGGAGAGATTGCGCGCCGTCGGAGAGAGCGTGATCGGGATCGTTGTGGACTTCGATGAGGAGGCCATCGGCGCCAGCGGCTACGGCAGCGCGGGCCATGGGAGGAACTTTGTCGCGACGGCCGGTGCCGTGAGACGGATCGGCGAGCATCGGAAGGTGAGAGAGTTTTTTGATGACGGGGATGGCGGCGATATCGAGCGTGTTGCGAGTATACGTTTCGAACGTGCGGATGCCGCGTTCGCAGAGAATGACGTTGTAGTTGCCGCCGGAGAGGATGTATTCCGCGCTGAGGAGAAGCTCTTCCATGGTGGCGGACATGCCGCGTTTGAGAAGGATGGGCTTTCGGATTTCGCCGAGGGCGCGGAGGAGATAATAATTTTGCATGTTGCGCGCGCCGACCTGGAAGACGTCGACATACTCAGACATCATGGGGATTTGCGAGAGGTCCATGACTTCGCTGACGGTGAAAAGATTAAATTTGTCAGCGGCTTCGCGCATGAGTCTTAGACCGGCTTCGCCGAGACCCTGGAAGGCATAAGGCGAAGTGCGCGGCTTGAAGGCGCCAGCGCGGAGAATCTTTGCGCCAGCTTTGGCGACGCTATCGGCGACGGAGAGGATTTGCTCGCGTGATTCGACCGAGCACGGGCCGGCGGCGACGACGACTTCGTTGCCACCGATTTTCACGCCGCGGCCGAGATCGACGATTGTGCCTTCCGGCTTGAACTGGCGGCTGGCGAGCTTGAAAGGTTGCGTGATGCGCATGACCTCGCGCACGCCTTCCAGGAGTTCGAAATCGCGATGATCGAAATCGCGATGGACGCCGACGGCGCCGAGGACAGTGTGGGATTCGCCGGTGGAGCGATGGACGTTGAAACCGGAGGCGACCAGACGATCGATGACGTGCTGGATTTGCGCGTCGGTGGCGCCTTCTTGCATTACGATGACCATGAAATTCTTAGTTCCCTTCCCTGAAGGATATTAAATACGAAAGCTAAAAGAACCGGTCTAAAGACCGGCCACTACAAATGCCGCGAAAATCCAGATAGGCGCAGCAGATCATTCGTTTACACCTTTTTTTTGCTTGGCGTCGGAGTGCATGGCGTCGCGTTCGGCGGCGCGGGCTTCGTCGATGATGCGTTCGAAAAGGCGGCGGATGGCGGCGTCGGTGAGCGGACCGGGATTTTCGCGTTCGGCGTTGGCGAGGACTTCGCTTTCGCGGTCCGGTTGATAGAGCGGGATGTTGGCCGCTTGCTTGAGCTTGCCGATTTCAAGAGCACAGTGCGAGCGTTCGTTTAGTAGCTCGACCAGTTTTTTATCAATTTCGTCGATGCGGCGCCGCCAGTCGCTCAGGTTCATGGGGCGACCTCGCGGCGGGAAAGGCCGTGGCGGGCGGCTTGTTTTAGTGAACGGACTCGAGTGGCGAGTGCTGCGGTGGCTGCGTCGATGTTGGCGGATGAAGGATTGGCGGCGGTGGCGTTTTCGATTTCGGAGACGAGGGCGGAGCCGACTACGGCGGCATCGGCTAGACCGCCGAGGACTGAGACATGGCCGGGGAGGGAAATGCCGAAGCCTACGGCGATGGGAAGCTGCGTTACGCGGCGGGCGCGGCGCAGGAGAGCGGGGAGATCGTCAGGGAGGGCGTCTTTTGCACCGGTTACGCCGGTGCGGGAAATAAGGTAGAGAAAGCCAGTAGAGACGGAAACGATTTTGGCCAGGCGCTCGTCGGTAGAAGTTGGAGCGCCGAGGAAAATCGTGTCGAGATGGTGCGCGACGAGTATACGGCGATGATCGCCGGATTCTTCGGGAGTGAGATCAGTGATAAGGACGCCATCGGCGCCGGCGCTTGCGGAGTTGGAGGCAAATTTTTCGAGGCCCAGTTGCAGGACGGGATTGTAGTAACTGAAGAGGACGATGGGAACTTCGCTGGATTTGCGGATTTCGCGGACCAGATCGATGACTTGGGCGAGAGTGGTGTGGGATTTGAGGGCGCGTTCGGAGGCACGCTGGATGGTGGGGCCGTCGGCGAGGGGATCGCTGAAGGGGATGCCGAGTTCGATGATGTCGGCGCCCGCTTCGGCGAGGGCGAGGACGAATTTCAGCGTGGCTTCGAGGAATGGATCACCTGCCGTGATATAGGCGACGATGCCAAGTTCGCCCGATTCGCGGAGAGCGGCGAAGCGTTTGGAGATGCGGGTCGAGTTGGAGGGCGCAGCGGACATGGATTTTGTTGGAGGGTAAAGCTTAGAGCAGGCGGGAATAAGTGTCCATGTCCTTGTCGCCGCGGCCGGAGAGATTGAGGATGACGAGGTCGTCGGCGGTGAGCCGGGGCCGGTCTGAAGATTTCGCGGTAGCCGGGCTGTCGGCCGGGATGGGCCGATCTAAAGATCGGCCACTACAACGCTCGATTAGGCCGGCGAGGGCGTGAGCGGATTCGAGGGCAGGGATGATGCCTTCGAAGCGTGAGAGGAGACGCGCGGCCTCGAGGGCGGCCTGATCGCTTACAGCAGAATATTCGGCGCGGCCTTCATCGGCGAGCCAGGCATGCTCGGGGCCGATGGCGGGATAGTCGAGGCCCGCGGAGATGGAATGCGTGGTCGCGATCTGGCCGTCGTCGGTTTGCAGAACGTAGGTGTAGGTACCTTGGAGGACGCCGGGACGCGCGCCGGTGAAACCTTGATGCGCAGCGAGACGGGCGGCATGTTCACCAAGCTGGCCGCCGCGGCCTCCAGCTTCGATACCCACCATTTTCACGGAGGGATCGCCGAGGAATTCGTGGAAGAGACCGATGGCGTTCGAACCGCCGCCGACGCAGGCGAAGAGATACGTGGGAAGACGTTTTTCGGCGGCGAGAATTTGTTCGCGGGCTTCGCGGCCGATGACGGATTGAAAAACGCGGACCATGGTTGGATAGGGATGCGCGCCGAGAACGGAGCCGAGAAGATAGTGGGTGTAGCGGACGTTGGTGACCCAATCGCGCATGGCTTCGTTGATCGCGTCTTTCAAAGTGCGGCTGCCGGAATCGACGCCGACAACTTGCGCGCCGAGCATGCGCATCCGCGAGACGTTGAGGGCCTGGCGAGCCATGTCCTCGGTGCCCATGTAGACAACGCATTCGAGGCCGAGATGAGCCGCGACGGTGGCGGAAGCGACGCCGTGCTGGCCAGCGCCGGTTTCCGCGACGATGCGCGGTTTTCCCATTTTTACGGCGAGAAGGCCCTGGCCAATGGCGTTATTGATTTTGTGAGCGCCGGTGTGGAGCAGGTCTTCGCGCTTCAGATAGATGCGCGGACCGCCGAGATGCGAAGTGAGCCGCGAAGCAAACTGAAGAGGCGTGGGACGGCCGGCGAAATTCTTGAGGAGACCAGCGAATTCGGACTGGAAACGACCATCGGTCTTCGCGGCTTCGTAGGCACGTTCGAGTTCGAAGAGCGGAACCATGAGCGTTTCGGGAACATAGCATCCGCCGTAGGGGCCAAAGCGGCCGGGGGCGAGCGTGGGTGATCGGAGAATTGAGCTCATGGCGTTGGGTGTCCCGGTTGAGGAACGTTTAGCAGGTCTTCCGTGCGTCGTACTTCAGCAACGAAAGCTTGGAGCCTGGCGTGATCCTTCTTGCCGGGCTTCGATTCGACGCCGCTGGCAACATCGACAGCGTAGGGCCTCACGGAGCGAATGGCAGCGCCGACATTCTCCGGCGTAAGGCCGCCCGCTAAAATGATACGGTGAGCGGCGACGGCGCGGCGCGCGACATTCCAATCGGCGCTGGTGCCGGTGCCGCCAAATTGGCCCGCACGGGAGCCATCGAGCAAGAACGCAAAAGCATCGAGATACTTGTCGAGGGTCGCAAGAGGAAAATCCGCGCCGACGCGAAAGGCTTTGATGACCGCAGCAGTGCGGGACACCTCGGAAACGATAGCGGGAGTTTCATCGCCGTGAAGCTGGGCGGCGTGGAAGCGGACGAAGGCATGAAGCGAGGCGATTTCGGCGGGCATCGCGTTGACGAAAAGCCCAACGACCTGGACATCCGCGGGGAGCTTGGCACGCATGGTGGCGGCTTCGACGGTGGAAACGCGGCGCAGGCTCTTCTCATAGAAGTTGAAGCCGAGCATATTGGCGCCGGCGTCGCAAGCGGCTTTCGCGTCCGGCCAGTTAGTGATGCCGCAGATCTTGACAAGGATCATGGCATGGCTAGACCGGTAAGCCGGAGCGGCCGAGAAAAGCTCCGAGGGCGGCCGAAGGATCGGGCGAAAGCATCAGGCTTTCGCCTATGAGAAATGCGTCGAAGCCAGCTTCGTGAAGTTTGCTGAGATCGTCGTGAGTGCGGAGCCCGGATTCGCTTACGGCGATGCAGGAGTCCGGAATGCGTTCAATTAGATCGAAAGAGGTCTGAACGCGCAGAGCTAGAGTGTTCAAGTCGCGATTGTTAACGCCGACGATATGGGCGTCAGCACGGAGGGCGCGATCAAGTTCGGCGGCGGTGTGAACCTCGACGAGGGGTTCCATTCTCAGCTCGCGTCCGAGAACTATGAGATCGCACAAGAGCTCATCATCGAGAGCGGCAACGATGAGCAGGAAGCTGTCCGCATCGTTGGCGCGCGTTTCCCAGACCTGCCAGGGATCGAAGATGAAGTCCTTGCGAAGAACGGGGAGTTTGACGGAATTTCTGGCGTCACGCAGATTTTTGAGCGAGCCACGAAAAAATTCGCCTTCGGTGAGAACAGAAAGCACGACGGCTCCAGCGGCTTCGAGGGAAGTCGCGAGTTCGATTGGATGGAATGGATCGCGGAGAATGCCTTTGGAAGGCGAAGCGGGCTTCAGCTCTGCGATAATGTTCAGGGATGCTTGACTGAGCGCGAACGGAAAATCGCGGAGCGGAGACGCAGCGTTCACGCCGTAGCGCAAGGCCGCTTCCGGAAGGACGCGCTTGCGATGATCGACTTCGAGACGGCGAGCATGCAGGATTTGGTCCAGGATGGTCCCGCCGTCGGCATGAGCGCTCATGGCCATTGCTTTGTATGCTAGAGGCCGCAGGAAGTGGTGTCAATTGGAGGAAAGTCGGACATGGAAAATTGGGACTCGAGGATCTAAAGCCGAAGGCAGATAACATTGAAGCCCTAATTGTCGGAGAAACCGGGAGATTTCGGGAGAGAGAATGGGATATCGAGAAGAGTACGGAGCGCTGCTGGAAGAGATAGCCACCGAAGCGGATGCAATCGCGATGCGGTTTTTCCGGACGGAGGAAATTCGCATCGACAAAAAGGATGACGGCTCGGCCGTGACGCAGGCGGACCGCGGCGTGGAAGAGATGGCGCGGACCAGGGTGGCGGCAAGCGGGATGGCCATGGACGTCCTGGGTGAAGAGATGGGCGGAGAAAGCGCGAAGGGCCCCGCGACCACGGGGCGGGCTCGATTGATTATCGATCCGATCGACGGAACAGAGGAATTTTCTCGCGGGATTGCGATGTTTGGGACTCTGCTGGGAATCGAGCGCGATGGCGAGATCGTGGCAGCGGTGGCAAGCGCACCAGCACTGCGCATGCGCTGGTTGGGTTACCGAGGCGATGGCGCGTGGCGGAATGGGAAGAGAATGCATGTTTCGGACGTGGAGCGGTTGAACGGCGGAATGGTTTTTACGGGAGGCACTGGGCCAAATGCGAAGCGCGAGCATACGGAGAAAGCTCGGCGCCTGATGGATGCGGCGAAGTATGGGCGTTCGTTCGGCGGATTTTGGAAGCACATGATGGTGGCAGAAGGAGCGATCGAGGCGGCGGTGGATCTTAAGTCGAAGCCGTGGGACCTGGCGCCGCTGGGATTGATTGTGGAGGAAGCAGGCGGCAGGGCGACGGACGTAGACGGGAATCGTACGATTTACAGCGGAAGTTTTGCGAGCACTAACGGGAAGATTCATGAAGAAGTGCTCGCAATTTTACGATAGGGCGATGGATGGGCTGGGCGCCGCGGAAGGCACCGATGATTCGTATCAAGCGAGTCTATGAAAAATCAGGAAAAGAAGATGGATGGCGCGTGCTGGTGGATCGATTGTGGCCTCGGGGCATGAAAAAAGAAGCGGCGCATGTGGACCTGTGCATCAAGGAAGTGGCCCCGAGCGATGAGTTGCGGAAATGGTTCGGCCACAAACCGGAGAAATGGAACGAATTTCAGAGCAAGTATCGCAAGGAGCTGGCGAAGAAGAAGAATCTGGTGTCGGAGTTGAAGCAAATGGAGAAAAAGCACGAAACGATCACTTTGCTTTTTGGACCGAAGGATGAGGAACGCAATCAGGCAGTTGTGCTCGCGGAAGTATTGAGAGGGCGATGAACCAGAATTCAAGAAAGATGGGAACCCACGTTTTCCTCCGGCTTGAAAACGACTCTCCAAATCGGATGTTTCCGCGCACGTTTTGAACAAATAGGTTGTAAGGGTGGAGAATCCGGCAGAATCAACACGCGGAGAGAATGCGATGGACATCAAGGCACAAGCTGAAAAGGCAGAAAAACTGAGGAAGCTGCATCTTGGGCCGCGAATTCTGGCGCTCCCGAATGCCTGGGATGCGGTCAGCGCGCGAATCCTGGAGGAGTTGGGCTTTCCGGCCATCGCTACAAGCAGCGCAGCGATGGCGTTTTCGCTCGGGTATCCAGATGGGCAGAGGATTTCTCGAGGCGAGATGTTGGATGCCGTGGTGAGGATCACCGGCGCGGTGCGCGTGCCGGTGACGGCGGACCTGGAATCCGGATACGGGAAGACGCCGGAAGAAATCGCTGAGTTCACGAAGGCGATGGCGGCTTCCGGGGCCGTGGGGTTGAATTTCGAAGACGTAACGGGAGACGACGAGACCTCGCATGTGGAGATGGGGTTGCAAGTGAAGAAAATTCGCGCGATACGGGAGACGTCGGCAGCGCTGGGCGTACCTGTGGTCATAAATGCGCGGACGGACATTTATTTGATGCCGATTGGTCCGGAGGAGACACGATTTGAGCGGACGGTCGAGCGTTTGCGTGCTTACCGAAAGGCCGACGCGGATTGCTTGTTTGCGCCGGGCGTGTGTGACCGTGAAATCATTGGAAGACTTGTGAAAGCTCTCGGTGCGCCGCTGAATATTTTGGCTTCACCGGGTTGTCCTTCGCTCAAGGAGCTGGAAGAGCTGGGAGTGGCACGTGTGAGCGCAGGATCATCGGCGATGCGCGCAGCGATGGGAGCGTTTCAGCAAGTTGCGAAAGATTGGCTGGCACACGGAACGTATGATTCGCTGACGCAGGTCACTGTTCCTTATGCCGAGTTGAATCGCATGATGGCACAGAGGCACGAGTAACAATTTATTTTCATGCATGGCTGAGAAAAACACATTGCTGCGAGTTCTGAACAAGGAAATTGTGGCATGCCGGAAGTGTCCGCGGCTCGTTGAGTATCGCGAAAAAGTGGCACGAGAAAAGCGGCGGGCGTTTCGCGAATGGACGTACTGGGGCAAGCCAGTGTCCGGCTTTGGCGATGCGCGGGCTGAGCTGCTGATTCTGGGGCTTGCGCCGGCCGCGCATGGAGCGAATCGAACTGGGCGAGTCTTTACCGGGGACCGTTCCGGAGATTTTTTGTACGCGGCGTTGCACAAGGCCGGTTTTGCCAATCAGGCGACTTCGGTGCGGTGCGACGACGGGCTTCGCTTGAAAAATGCTTATATTGCGGCAACGATTCGTTGCGCGCCTCCGGGAAACAAGCCGCTTCCCTCCGAAATCATCAATTGCCGGGGCTATCTGGTGAGCGAGCTGGAAATACTTCAACCAAGTGCGGTATTGGCTCTGGGAAAAATCGCCTGGGACGCGTACCTGGAAATTCTGAAGCAACGCGGGTTGATTGCATCGAGAACTGCCTTTCGCTTCGGGCACGGAGCCGAAGCGGAACTCTCCGGCGATGGAGCGCGGCTTTTCGGCGTATACCATCCAAGCCAGCAAAACACTCAGACCGGGCGCGTGACGCCTGCCATGTATGCGGAGGTCTTAGGGCGAATTCAGCGATTCCTCGCTAAGTAAAACTCCATAGAGATGACTTCTACTTGCCGCCCGCTTTCGTTGTACTGTCGGCACAAGCATACGGAAATGTGGCGTAAGTTTCTGACAGGTGGAGTTCTTGGGCGCGACGAATACCCTTGTTCATTTCAACCAGTTGAATTTTCAGCCACTTACCGATGCGCCGGGAACGCGATAGTGGCTAGATTCCTGCATGTTCTAACCGATGGGTTGGGATTCAGGAGGCGGTATGCAAATTGGAAAATGGAGGCGGTGTTCGTTAGTTCTTATAGCCGTTACAGTGGTTTTAATCGGTGCATTGGTTTGCGCGGCGCAAGAAACTTCTCAGGATCGGCCACCTCAATCGTCTCAGAAGCCTGCTGAAAGACCCATCGTCTCGGAGGATCGCATCCTTCGGCCAGAGGCTCAGCCGGGAAAGGGAGCCGATGGAAATCGGCATGGTTTACCACTGGAAGCGTACGGTGTTGCGCCGGGTACCAGATTCCTAGTGTCGCTAGAAGACGATCTGGGTACCAAGGGCACACAGGAAAAGGCGAAGTTCAGGGTGAGGACTCTCGAGCCGCTTCAAGCGGGAGAAGGTATTTACTTGCCCTCGGGAGCAGTGATTGAGGGGCATGTCAGCCACGTGGAGCCGGCGGGCGTAACGGGACGAGCGCGGCTATGGCTGACTTTCGATGAGATTCGGACGAAGTTTGGTCGTCTGCCGATCGTGGCGGAAGTCGTGAGCGTGCCCGGCGACCACAGCGTGAGGACCAAAGCTGGCCAGGAAGGCTTGATCGAGGGAAGAAGCAGCACGCAGGAAGACGCAGGGCAAGCGGCAGCCGCAGGCGCGGCGATGGGAGCCGTGAAGGGTGTGAAAGACAAGGACAAGAAGGAAGCTGCCGAAGGCGCCGCGCTGGGCGCGCTAACAGCGTACCTGATGGAGAGCGGCCGAGGGCACGAGTTAGACTTGCCGAAAGGCGCGAAGCTGGAATTGGAGCTAGAGAGGACGCTTTATTTGGCGAAGGAATAGAAACAGCCGGCCTGAATGGTTAACTTTAGGAGTTAGCTGTCAGGCGGCGATGGCTAACGATTGAGCCTTCTGAAGTTTATGGAATTGTACGATGCCGGGGATGAGCCGGCGCAGCGCGGAGGCTGCGCCGGCTTTTGTATTTAGGAATGCTGCAGGCCGCCCATTCCCCGATAGAGCGAGGCGGAAGCCTGAGCAGCATCCGCTTGGCAAGCGTGGCGAGAGCTTGTTACAGTCGAAGTGTCCAGCCTGCACTTGAATCTGCGAAAATATGACGAGCCGCGTGGGAGAGGCGGAATCGCATGGGCGATGAATCTAGAAGCACGGTGCGCGCGATGGAGCCAATCGAGCGCAAAGACCGTGTGCTGATTGTTGAGGACGAGGAGAACGCGCGCAAAGGTTACGAGCAGCTCCTGCAAAGATGGGGGTTTGACGTGCTTGGCGTGGCCACAGCGGAAGACGCACTGGCGAAATTCGGCAGCTACCAGCCAGATACGCTGATTGCCGACGTTGAGCTGCCGGGCATGAACGGTTTGGATCTGCTAAAGCAGCTCGGGCCGGAGCTGCTGGATGTTCCGGCCGTGATCATCACTGGCAAAGGTAGCGAGGAGCGCGCCGTGGCAGCGATCGAGTCCGGAGCATTCTGGTACATCGAAAAACCGCTGAAGGGACCCGTGCTGCGGGCGCTTCTGGACCGCGCGCTGAGCAAGGCGCGGGACGCGAGGCAACTGGCAGTGTTGCAGCGGCAGCTGCGCGAGGCAGGCAGGCTCGGCGACCTTGTGGGTGCGTCGAAGCCGATGCAAGAAGTGATGCGCATTGTGGAATTGGCTGCGCCGAGTTCAGCTTCCGTGCTAATCACTGGCGAGACGGGTTCCGGCAAAGAGATTGTAGCGCGCACGATTCATAAGTTGTCGCCGCGAGCGAATGGACCGTTCGTGCCCATCAACTGCTCAGCGATTCCCGAAACGCTGATGGAAAGCGAAATTTTCGGCCACGAGAGAGGGGCGTTTACCGGCGCGGCGGAGCGGCGCATTGGCTGCTTCGAACTGGCGGACTCGGGGACTTTGCTGCTGGATGAAATTGGCGAAATGCCCGCGCCAACGCAGGCGAAATTGCTGCGCGTGTTGGAAGACCGCAAGGTGCGGCGGCTCGGAAGCAAGAGCGAGACACCGGTGGATGTGCGCGTACTGGCAGCGACAAACAAGGATCCGGAAAAGGCGGTGTCGGGCGGAGAGCTACGGCAGGACCTGTATTTCCGGCTAAACGTATTCCACATCAATCTTCCGCCGTTGCGCGAGCATAAAGACGATATTCCGCTTCTGGTGGAGCACATACTTCGCGACGTCAACGCCAAGCACGGGAAGCATGTGCGAGGCATCGGCGCCGAAGTGATGGATATATTCATGAGCCACACGTGGCCGGGAAACATTCGGGAATTACGCAACATCCTTGAACGGGCGACGATCATGTGCGACAAAGAGCTGATTACGCGGGCCTGCCTGCCTGGAGAATTTGGAAAGACGTCGCCAAAGAACCCGGGCGACCTGTCGTCGATTAAGTTTCCGGTAGGAACGACTGTGGACGCGATGGAACGCGAGTTGATTCTGCAGACTCTAAATGCCACGGGGAACAACAAGACTCGGGCTGCCGAACTGCTGGCCATCAGCCTAAAAACACTCCACAATAAGTTGAAAGAATACGGCGGCGAACGCGCCGAGGCGGAGTAGGTACCTGCGATGCAGCTGCGGCTGCGAACAAAACTCACGCTGGTGATGACGGGTTTGGTGCTGCTGGTGGCGGCGGCGCTGTCCGGAGTGTATTTCGCGCTGCTCCTCCAACAGGTGCTGGATCAAAGCGAAAAGAGAGCGCAGGATATTGCCAATAGCACGTTTGTGCAGATAAAGGGGGCTCTGCGCGACGCTGAGGCGCAGGGCTGGCGGCCCGAGTCCAATTCGGCGGGGGATATTCGCGACTATGTAAGTTACGCGCTAGGTTCAAGCCAGGGATTGCAAGCGCAGTTGAAAGCGGCAGCAGCCTCTACCTCGATCTATGAAGTTTCGATAACGGACAGCCGCGGCACGATTCTGGCCTCGACCGACGATTCCTTGCGCGGAAAATTCCGGGAGCGGCGACCACCTCTTAGTCAACTGACGCGCCGTGAATTCCTCCACCAGCTGAGAGTTCTTGCTGGGCCGCCGGGCGTCTACGAATACGATTTTCCTTTCAATAACGGCAATGAACCGTTCGGCGAAGTGCGAGTTGCCGTGTCAACCACGCTCTTACTCGACAAAGAGATTCTTCCGATTGTCAGAAAGCTTGGAACGATTGTCCTGCTGGCTCTGCTTATTTCCACGATTCTTGCCGCGGTGGTCAGCGGTGCGGCGTTGGCGCCCTTAGCGCGCATTTCTTTGCAACTGGACCGTATCTCCGCCGGCCAGTACGATGCCCCGCTTCCCGAGGTTAAAGGATTTGCTGGAAGCGGCGACGAACTCGGCCAGGTCAGCCGGAAAATCACACAAGTCGGCCAGCAGCTCCGAGGCGTGCATGAAATATTCAGCACGATGCGGGAAAACATGAACTCGGTCATGGCGGGGCTGGAAGACGGGTTGCTGCTGTTCACGCGGGACGCGCGAGCCGTCATGGTCAGCCCCGCCGCGGAAAAATTTCTTGGCGCACCCGCCGGTCAGTTTCTGGGACGTCGCGTGACCGAAATATTTCCGGCCGGACATCCCCTGCACAGCGCGCTGCATATTGACGGAGACGAGTTGCAGGAGATCGCTGCCGAAATTGAATTGAATACGGCCGAAGGGGAAAGACGTGTTGGTGTGAGTGTGCAGGCGATTCAAGAAGATGGCGAGCGGATGGGCGCATTGGTGACGCTGCGCGATCTTGATTCGCTCGATAGCATCAATACGCAGCTGCAGGTGAGCGAACGTCTTACCGCCTTAGGACGCATCACCGCCGGGGTCGCGCACGAGGTTAAGAATCCGCTCAACTCGATGCGTTTGTGGCTCGAGAATTTGAAAGAGTCACTGCCAGCGGATTCGGATGGCAGCGCAAGGCAAGCCGTCAACGTTCTGGACAAGGAGATCGACCGTCTGGATGCCGTCGTGAAGCGATTCCTGGATTTCACGCGTCCGATGGAAGTGAGGCTTGAGCCAACCCAACTTGCGGAGTTACTCCGGGAAGTACTCGAAGTCGCACAACCGCAAATGCAGAAAGCAAACATTCAAGTTGCCCAACTCTTGCCGATCGACGTGCCTGAGGTATATGTGGATCGGGCTTTGCTCAAGCAGGCGGTGCTGAATCTCGTGCTGAACGCCGGAGAATCCATGCCCGCGGGCGGACAATTGCGATTGATGCTGAGCAGGCGCGGTGAAATGGCGGAAATCACTGTCGGAGACACTGGAAAAGGAATCCCACCTGAAAACCGGCAGAAAATTTTTCAGCTCTTTTTCACAACGAGGCCGGGAGGCAGCGGAATCGGGCTTGCCAGCACATTTCGAATTGTGCAGCTTCTCAACGGTTCCATTGATTTTACGAGCGAGGTGGGTAAAGGAACTACGTTTCGCATTGAGCTACCGCTCGCGGCCTAAAGCGGAACGTAGCGGGGTCTTTCTTGAAAATGGTGAAATCTTGGACCGAAGCCCTGACGCACGTAAAGCGCGCTACCACGCGCGCCTTCTTAGGCTTGCTGAGTTCACTGGCGCTTTTGCTGAGCGGGTGCGCGGCGCGAAGAAGCCAAGCGATTCCGTGGAACACCGCCGGGCTTGTCAGGCCAATTGTGATAGAGCAGACTTCCCCGCCAGAAATCATCGAAGATCCGGTACCGGACCTCCGATTGGAGCTGCCGCCTCCGCCGGCACCGTTGGCAGCACCGGGCGGTCCCGCGAGGCCACGTAGTGCTGCGTCTTCCGCTAATGAAAATGCGCGCACCGAACGGCTTGATGCCCCGCGCATCGTGCCCGAATTGTCGCCGCAAGAATCGGTCTCACTTCGACGAGAGACCGATGAGAGCTTGATCGCCGCTGAGCGCAGCCTCTCCACGACCAAAGGGAAATCTCTGAACGCCATGCAATCGGACCTGGCTTCCAAGGTGCGCAGCTTCATGGGAGATTCACGCGAGGCGGGCCGTGCGGGCGATTGGGCGCGGGCGCTAAATCTAGCGAAAAAAGCCCAGGTCCTCGCGGAACAACTTGCAAACTCTCTCTCATAGCATTGGCGCGCTGAATTGGCTCCAGATGGTAAGCGCGCCGGCTGCAACCTATCGGGCAAACCTCTCTTCACCAGAATGATGCAATCTGGGCGCAGACACTGTCTCATGAACCTTATGTACAGATGCGCTAAGATTGCAGCATGAAAAAGTTTGACGTGGCCATCGCAGGCGGAGGCTTGATCGGTGGATCGATCGGGCTCGAACTTGCGCGAGCGGGCCTGCGCGTTGGAGTGTTCGATCGGCAGGAGCCTGGGCGGGAAGCATCCTGGGCGGGCGCGGGGATCCTCTCGCCGGCGCCGGAAAGCTCGGCCATGATTCCACTCGTGCCTCTGGGCATAGCCAGCATGGCCATCTATCCGGAATTTGTGCGCATGGTGGAAGAGATTTCTGGCCAGAACGCGGGCTATCGCTCGAAAGGGACGCTGCAGGCGATTTTCACAGGGGATGCACGGGAAGAACTGAGTACTGTAATCGCGCTGCATCACGGGCTTGGCTTAAAGGCGGAGCCGCTCAGCGCACAGGACGCACGGGCGCTAGAACCCGCGCTAAGCGATGAGCTCCAGGCCGGTGTGCTTCGCCCAGAGGAAGCGTCCGTCGACAATCGTGCCCTGACGAGTGCAGTGCACGTCGCCGCACAGAGGAGCGGCGCGCAGGTTTTCCCAGGGAGCGCAGTGCACGGGATTTGGCGCGAAGGAGGCAGGTGCCTCGGGCTGAATCTGAAGGGAGAAAAGATTGAAGCGCCGTGGACGGTCATCGCAGCCGGATGCTTTTCCGCAAACATTCATGGCGCCGCCCCATATGCGCCGGTACGGCCGGCAAAGGGCCAGATGGTCGCGCTGCGCGCGGACCATTTGAAAATCGAACGAGTTCTTTGGTCTGAGAAAATTTACCTCGTTCCTCGGAATGACGGGAGAATCCTTGCCGGTGCGACTGTTGAATATGGTGGCTTCGACAAAACTGTCACAGCCGGCGGTGTCGAAAGGATTCTTGCCGCAGCAATCGAACTCTCGCCGGGCCTCGCGGACGCGCGCATCGAGGAAACCTGGGCTGGGCTCCGTCCGGACTCGCCCGACCATTTGCCTATCCTTGGTCCCACAGATATGGACGGTTTGCTGATCGCAACGGGGCACTTTCGCGGTGGAATTCTCCTGACGCCTATCACTGCGCGACTCATGAACGAGTGGGTTACGCGACAAAACGTTAGCGTGGATTGGGAACGCTTCAGCCCCATGCGATTCCAGTCAGCTTCAGCGTAGCGTGCACCCTCATAGGACATCTCAAAAAATCTGAGAAACCCGGACCGAGTTGTTTTTGCTCTACTGCTGAGGAGCCGGTGGCGGCGTTATGGGCATCGCTCGTCCAGAGTTATTGAACTGAATTTCGCTGCTGTCCAAAGCCAGCTCGTGTTCGAGAACGACATCAAGCGTTGATCCCCGCGGCAGTTCGGCCTCCGGCCCGCGTGTTAGCAGAACCGCGCCGAGTCCCGCAAGAGCTCCCACTCCTGCGCCAATCCCGAGGCCTTTGGCACCATTGGCGATGGCACCGATCCCAGCGCCTGTGGCGGTGGTTTCGGCAACCGTTTGCGCGTCCTTCCCTTTTCCTCCGGCGCCGATCACTTTACCCTCGGAATCCATCGTCTCTTTCCCGCCGGAATCCGCGCTTCGAGGTGCCGCGTTCAAGTCCACCGTGTAGCCGTTCGGAAAAATCAGGGTGTCCAAGCGCATTCGAAACTCACCACGGCCTTTGATGCGGCCAGGCCCCTTTGATTCGATCAGCTCGCCTCGCAGATACGAACCCACCGGGATGATGATGTGATTGTTCTGGGTGATAGGAAAGGAAGTATGGAAGTAGACAGAATCGCCGGGCTTGGCGCCGCGCGTCGAGATGCCGTTTTCGAGAACGACCGCGACGCGAGTACCGGCAGGAATGCGAATCACATGGCCGGGAGATAGCTTGACGACCACCGCAGCTTTTGGCGGGGACACGGGAGGCGGAGGGGAGGTCTGCGGCCCATCTGGTTCTTGGGCGCGGCCAAATGGGGCGAGTGCAAGCAGAGCAAAAGCCAATCCAAAGCCAGTAGAAAAATTGCGGCGGGGCAGGTCTTTCATGGAATCCCTCCGTCGTGCTTCGTCTGATGCAGGAGTGTCATGGCAGGATGTCTAAGTATATCGCCTGATATCCTGCTGTAGGGTGGATTTTGGGCTGGCTCGGACTTTGGCCGGATCTCCAACGTGTCGTTTCCGTGTCGTTTCGGTTGACGGCGCGGACGGAAACTGAGTAGCCTCAGGTCACCTCAGAACGCGAACAAGGAAGAAGGCAATGAACATGGCGAAGCTGGCGCTGATTTATGGAATGCGGTTGCTCCCGGAAGAGGAGCTTGGCGAAGTGAGAGACGCGACAGTCGTGCTGAAGAACGGCCGGACAGCGCGCATTGCCATGCACCTGATCGAAGGCAGCAAAGAAGAGATTGAGGCAACATTTCACGAATCTGTCGCCGCCTTTTTTGAACTGTATCCGGAGATTTAGAGTTTGGAAGCTGGGGCGCCACAGCCAGCGAATTGAAAGAGCCTCAACGGTTGCCGAAATTCTCGGGGTCCGCGTTAGGATCGCCGAGATTATCGTTGATCAAGACCGTGGATTGGCCGGTCAGTTCAAACCGTTTGCGGCACTTGAAACAAGCTACAAGGTCATCCAGCCGCACCATGAATGAGGTGGCCTTGGCAAACTTTCTCCGGTCTTCTTCGCCGGCGCCGCGAGGCAGTTCCCTCCTCTTCCGAGAGACTTTCCAACGCACGGGAAATTCGAATTCGCCGCGGCAGCTCGGGCAGACGAGCTTGATCTTCCTGGTTTCTTCTTTCTCGGTATAAAAGGCGCGTTCGTCCATAGCTAGGGCGCGGGTGCACTCACCGCATCTTCGATTGTAACAAATTCCAGGCCGAGGTCACGCCACCGAGGGAGCCAATGTTCGAGCGCAGCCAGCGTTGGCAGACGGTCGGCATTCAATTGGCGGTGAGAACCGTCATGCAGGCAGAGGATGTCTCCGGTGGCGGCCATCCCTTCTTCGGCTTTGGCTGCCAGATTGCGTTGAGCATTTGCGGCGATGCGCTTCATGCGTGGAATGAGCCATTCCGAAGAAGTCGCCCGCCAATCTCCGGGAATCAGCGTCCACATGACTACGCACTCGCCGAGTTCGCGCGCGACGGGAACGACCCAGGGGTTGCGAAAACCGTACGGCGGGCGAAACCATCGCGCGGCAGCGCCCGTTGCCGCTTTTATGGAAAAATTGCAACAACGCAGCTCGACCGTGATCTGATCCGGCTTGAGCCAAAACAGATTTGGATGGGCGTCTGTGTGATTGCCGATGACGTGGCCGCGCGCGGCAGTCTCCTTCAGGAGCTCAGGGCAATCGCGCGCATGTTTCCCGATCACAAAAAAGGTGGCACGTGCTTTGAAGCGATCCAGAAGATCGAGTAGCTTCGGCGTGATGGCGGGGTTCGGCCCGTCGTCGAAAGTCAGAGCAAGCTTGCGCGATGAATCGGTGCGGCAGATCGTCGTGCCAAAGAGTTGCGCGCGAGGATAGGCAGCGCCATAAGCAATTACTCCTGCAGCCGCTGCGGTTAGTACGGGCGGGGCGGCGATCAGCCATGGATTCATTGCATGTATTCTCGCACGTTGCAACGCGTGTGGACTACGCGAAACCGCGTAGTCCGCCCTGTTAGACGCGCTGTCCACGATAACGTCTGCCGGCCAGTTAAAGCGGAAGGGCCGGGCCGCATCTACGCGCGTGGACGAGTGAGTCGGCCTTCGGGCGATGCGAGGGCAACACAGTGGCCTAGCGGAGCTCGTACACAGATCAGCCCGGCAGACCGCGGCGCGACTTCAGGTCATTCAGCAGGCGCTCGACTTCATTGTCGCGATCCAGCCTGATGAGCTTCTCGCCCACGTCGTCCGTCAAGAGTTCGACTTCAGCAGTGGCCACCGATTCCGTGTGGTGCACGCGGTCCTTCAATCGATCAAACGTGGCGCTCTTCGAATTGTCACCGAGCGCCGTCTGCGCGTGCGCGGCCTTGCCCAACGCGACGCTGCGGCGATGTCGCGCCAGCAGTAAATCGCGTTTGGATTTCGCTTCGTCAAGTTTTTGTTCAAGCTTCAGTAATGCGCTCTTCAGCGCCTCGACCTGCGCCCTTTGGTCGTCGACCTGCTCCTTGTAGCTCAGCGTCAGCCGCTGCGACGTGTGGAAGCGGTCGAGCGCGGCCCGAGCCAAATCGTCCTCCCCTTTGTCCACCGCAACCTCGGCTTTGCGCATCCAGTCCTTCCCCGAATCTTCGTTTTCGCGAAGCTTCTTTTCGAGCATGTGCTGATCGGCGATCGAAACCGCCACTTGCGTTTTGACCTGGAGATATTGATTCTCCATGTCCATCATCACCTGCTTGATCATTTTCTCCGGGTCTTCCGCACGATCGATCATGTCGTTCAGATTGGCTCGGATTAAAGTGCCTACTCTTTCTAAAAGTCCCATGACATTTCTCCTTTCAAACCACCGAAAAATCTTTGCCGGCGGAAGCACGGCCCTGCAAATTCGTTTCGCCTGCCGGGCCGAGCTCCCATTCGTTCCAGCCAGTATCCGCTAACGCGGCATCCCGACTAGGAAGTGCACGGCACCGGGGATGCAAACCGCGCTGGCCGCCGCCACGTGTTCGGCCAAATAAATCGCCCCTCCAAAAAAGTGACGCACAGCAAACGTTATTACCACTACGAGCAGTATCCAGATCAGCTGAAACTCATCTTTCCACGTCATGGCCAACCCCCTGGCCTCGATCAAGCGTCCACGGTGGGCTTTCTCGTGCCCGCCGGGGACGGAAGTGAACGTTATGACTTCTTTCCCACTGGAGCTTGCGACGGCTGGTCCGGCTTAGCTGCCTTCTCGCCGATTAACCGCACTTTGCCGAGCAGCTCAGACATTTGCATGCCAGAGAGCGCTTCGAAGAGAGCGGGGACTTGCGCGGCAATCTTCGTGATGTCGCCGGTAAGCTTGTAGGCGCCTGCTGCGTCGCCATTTCCGGTGGAGACAATTGTGACCTTGTCGACCTTGCTGAGGGGCTCAGACAGGGCACGGACAACTTCCGGCAAACTGCTGATTAGCTTGTCCACAACCGCGGCCTGGTTGTACTCCTGGAAAGCCTCGGCCTTGATGTTCATGGCCTTGGCTTCCGCTTCGCCTTTCTTGAAGATGATTTCAGCTTCAGCTTCTCCTTGCGCACGGATAGACGAAGCGCGCCCTTCGGCTTCGCTGATTAATCGCTGACGTTCAGCATTGGCGATGGTCTCGATGCGTTGGCGCTCGATCTCCGCCTGCTTTAGCACAGTCGCAATCAGTTCGCGTTCGCGGCGCGCGATTTCCGCGTCCTGCACTTTCACCTGTGCTTCGCGCTCCACCTGCTGCACTCGCACAGCTTCAGTAACAACTTGCTGCTGCATGACGTTGGTCTCGATTTCGTACGCCTTGTCCGCAGTGGCCTGCGCTTTCTTCGTCATCTCCAAATAGTTGGCCTTCTTGATGTCCAGATCGCGTTCCGCTTCCGCTTGCTTGGCAAGCGAAGCCGTTTCGGCGGCAACGCGTTCCTGGTCGGCTTGCGCTTTCGCAACGGCGGCGGCGCGTGTGGCTTCAGCGCGCTTGATGGCGATGTCGCGGTCGGCTTCAGCGGCGGCTACTTCGGCGTCGCGCTTGATGCGTGCAATATCCGGCCGCCCCATGTTGGTGATGTACTCGTTCTTGTCGCGCACTTCCTTAATCGTGAAGCTAACGACATCGAGGCCCATCTTGCTCATGTCCGCCGCACACGTCGAACGCATGCGGTCGCCAACCATTTCCGGCTCTTTCACGATCTGTTCGACCGTGAGTTGGCCGATAATCCCGCGCAAATGTCCCTCCATCACCAGCCGGATCAGCCCTTCGCGCTGCTCCGGCCGCTTTGTGAGGAATTGCTCGGCGGCCGTTCGAATGGACACAGGATCTGATTTAACTTTCAATTGAGCGACCGCCTCCACGGTGACGGCGACACCCTGGTTCGTATAAAGGCTCTGCTGAGGAGCCACGTCAAACGACATTAGCTCCAGCGAGAGCTCTCGGCATTGCTCGAGCATCGGCAGGATAATCGTGCCGCCGTTGGTAATCGTTCGCGGACCTCGAATGCCGTAAATCACCAGCGCTTCGTGCGGCCCCACCTTCCGCAACATCCGTGCGAAGGTCACTAAAACTATGATGATCACCAGCACCAAAGACCCGGCCATGACCCACACACTCGAAAAATCCAACATAGAGGACCTCCCTTCTCAATCGACCGGACTGTTTGTATCGTGCTTCAGTCCGCCAATTTCTTTCCCGCAGCGGAATCGACCCTACTTTGTGAACTCTTCCCACCGCTTCACATACGCGATGCCGTCTTCGTAACGTGCAATGACCACTTCAATTCCAGCAGCCAAACTCGTGCCGTCATCGCTCCGCGCGCCGGTGCTCTTTCGCGTCCCGTTCTGTTCGAAAATCACTTCGCCTGTCCCGTTCTCCCGAATGGCCATGCTGACGGTGCCCACGGTGCCTTCCACGCGGTAATCCCAGTCCAGCATTTGTCCGCTAGTGGCTTTCACAAGCCGAGCCATGAACTGAAAAACAACCGTGCCCGCAAATAGCCCTGCCAGCGACGCAATTACAAGGATCACCATCGCCACAAAATGAGAATGCTTTGTGAGGATGTAGCCGACTCCGCCGAACCAAGCCAAGAACGCCAGAATCGTCGAAGCATCGAGCCAGGAAAGGTGTCCGCCGGATTTCATCGAGCCGCTTTTCAGCCCGGCACCATGCGCGTGCCCCGCACCGGAGAGACCACCCACGTGATGCGCCCCGTGAAGTGGCAGATGAATGTGAAAAGGAAGATGGAAATGTACTGCGCCTGCCAGGAACGAGAGCACGCTCAGCAAGAAACCCACGAGAAAGCACAACAGATAGAAATAAGACCAGGTCATACAACACCTCGAAGCGCAGCGACTTGCCGCGTAGACTGGAATTCGAGACGCAAACCCAAACGGTCAGTTATTCAACGAGCTAGGCGGTGGCTGGCCACTGCCCTCCTGCTTGCCAGAATGCAAAACTTCTCCCAGACGTTCCGCGAGACCCGGTGTGCGAAGAATCTCCGCAAGTAGCAGGAGCGCCTTGTGCGAATCTTCATGCTCCGCAATAGTCAAGAGACCGCGGCGAAGCTCCGGATCGGCGGCAAACTGCTCCGCACCAGCGAAAAGCCAGGAATCGATCTTCGCGTCAACCGCACGAAGCGCGGACTGCAGCTCCGGCGTGTAACCTTCCGGATCATCCACCAGGAAACCCGGGTAAACGCGGAAGAACCGAGCCAACAACGTGCGCGTCCCGTGAGTGAGGTGCGGTCGCGCGCCGCTCTCGATCTGCGAGAGGTACGCCTGGCTCAGTCCGCGCCCCAGTTCGCGCTTCATAGCCGCAGCCAGCTCCTGTTGCGTCATCGGACGCCCCAGGCCACGCAGTGAACCTTCTACGGAGCGGAGGGAACGGAGTTTGTTACCTAGAGTCATCGCGGAGCCTATATATTGCAATCTGCAAATACATTATTACTTTTCGCTATTTATGTCAAGAACTATATATTTTTTGTTTTCAATAACTTACGAACAGTTTAGGGGTTGGTTCGTTGAAAACAGGGAGAGACGACGAGGAAAGAAAGGTTTGCAGTTATTCCGGTTTGCGCAGTGATTGCAAGTCGATTCCAAGTTGCTGGCACTTCTTATACAAGTGGCTGCGTTCCAATCCCAATGCGCGCGCAACGTTCGTCATGTGAAAATTGTGACGCTTAATCTCCGCGAGCAGCACTTCTTTTTCGAAGGCTTCCGTGCGTTCCGCAAGCGTTCCGGTCCCCGCCCCGCCATTGGCAGAACCAGTGGAACTGGTGCCGGAGTCTTCGCCGGGAAGCACTAGCCGCACATCAGCAGCAGTAATCGAATCTTGTGCGGAGAGCAGGACCAGTCGCTCCACCACATTTCGCAACTCGCGCACATTTCCCGGCCATGTATAGCGTCGCAATTCTGCGATGGCATCCGCACCAAACTGCTTCTCTTTCCAGACATTCTGCGCTGCCACTTGCCGCGCAAAATGAGCCGCCAGCTCGGGAAAATCTTCGACTCGCTCGCGCAATGGAGGCAGCAACAAAGGGAACACGTAAATTCGGTGGAAAAGATCCCGGCGAAATGCGTTCTGCTTGACCAAATCCTCGAGGTTTCTGTGCGTGGCCACGAGCACACGTACATTCACGCGAATCGGTTTATCGCCGCCCACACGCTCAACCTCGCCCTCTTCCAGTACGCGTAGCAGTTTTGCCTGCATGGAGACCGGCATGTCGCCGATCTCGTCAAGAAACAGCGTTCCGCCTTCCGCTTGTTCGAATTTGCCTAGATGCTTTGCCGCCGCGCCTGTAAATGCACCCTTCTCATGACCGAACAGCTCGGATTCAATTAGCTCCGCCGGAACCGCCGCGCAATTCAGAGTGATGAAAGAATTTTCTTGGCGAGGCGACTTTTCGTGAATCGCCCGCGCGACCAGTTCCTTGCCGGTTCCCGTTTCGCCCAGAATGCAAACCCGTGTTTCACTACGTGAAACTCGCTCGATTTGCGCCAAGAGCTTCTGCATCGCCGGACCCGATCCTACAAGCTCATGTTTTCCGAGCCGGTGGCGCAGCTCGCGGTTTTCATCCTCGAGACGTGAAAGACGCAAAGCATTCTCAACTGTAACGAGCAGCTTGTCCGTCGATAGCGGCTTTTCGAGAAAATCCAGCGCGCCCAGCTTCGTGGCCTTCACGGCCATTTCCACATTCGCTTGCCCTGATATCAACACGATCGGCGTCTTCACGCCGGCTTGTTTCAAGTCTTCGAGCAGCTCGATCCCGCTTTTGCCAGGCATGACTACGTCGGAAAGAATCAAGTCGAACGACTCGGTTCGGAGAAGCTCCAAAGCGCGAGGCGCATTGTCACAAACCGTGGCTTCGTGACCGGCAAGCCGGAACGCGCGGGAAAGCGAAGCCAGAGTATTGGGGTCGTCGTCAACGAGCAACAGGTGAGCTTTGCGGGGCAAATGGGTTCCTTTGCGGTTGCGCGTCAGTCAGATGCGGCTACTGTGAAGCTCTGCGGCGGATTTTTCTCGGGCGTCGGTTCTTCCAGGGGAGGCGCTGTACGAGCAGACTGCCGCTGCGGCAGTTCCATACGAAAGGTTGTCCCGTGGCCTTCTTCGCTCAAAACGGAAATAGTTCCATGATGATCGCTGATCACCGATTGAATAATCGCGAGACCGAGGCCCGTTCCCTGCACCTTCGTCGTGTAGTACGGCGTAAACAACCGCGAGCATTCTTCCGGCGTGAGCCCTTTGCCCGTGTCGGATAGTTCGATTCGCACGGTACCCTCATGTTCGGAAGTGCGCATCGTGAGCGTACCGCCTGCGGGCATTGCATCCATGGCGTTCAGCACGAGATTCTGGAACGCGCGGTGCAGCAGGTCGGCATCGGCATCGATTTCCGGCAACGGCTCGGTAAGAAAATACTCTGGAATAATCGGGGGTTTGCCCACCGCGTTGAATTGCGGTTCGAACAGCCGCACGGCATTTCGCAGAGCTTCGTTGATGTTGACACGCGAAAAATGCGGCGCCGGCATCTTCGAAAAGTCGCTGAACCGTCCGACAATCGTGTTGAGATTTGCCAGTTCAGCCCGTAAAGTCGCCGTGGATTCGTTGAAAACTTCAAGGAATTGTTTCGCGTCCAATTGCCGCGCCTTCTGCAGGTTCTCGACCGTGATCTGCAATGGAAACAGAGGATTGCGAAGTTCGTGCGCCAACCGCCGCGCCAACTCGCGCCATGCTGCTACGCGCTCGGTCTGCACAAGTTGTTCACGCTGCGTCGCCAGCGTTCGCGTCATTTCATTGAACGCGGACGCTAGCTGCCCAATTTCGTCTCGCCCCCGCAAGTCGATTACGGTATCCCATCTTCCGGAGGAGACTTCACGCGCGCCCTCGGCGAGTTCCTCGAGCGGCCGCGTGATCCTGGCGGACACCCAAAAACTCAACAGCAACCCGATGAGAATCGCTGCTCCCGCCACGGCCCCGGCGATCTGCAGGATATGCCTGGTCAACATCACAAGATCCCTGCGTGAGCTTCCCAACAAAAGCACGGCAAGAAGTTCGTTATTGCGGCCCATTAGTGGAATCGCGTGAAAAGTTTCGGCGTCGGCAGCATTTTGGGTCCAATCGATTGTCCGTACCGCCGGCCTCGGCTGCTTCTGCACCTGTTCAATGACCGGAGCAAACCGGTCGGCTTCTGGTGGGGCTCCCTCAGCGTCCGTAAGTTCATTGACCGAAAAGCCTGGCTCCAGGTTTAGGTAGAGCAACGCGCGCATCCCCGAGGGAAGCACAAGTGATGTGAGAAAGTTCCGGTCGATTCGGCGCCCGCCGACGAAGTAGATTGGTTTCTGAACGTCGGGAACTGTTTGAACCGCCGTCAGCGCAAGCGCGACTCCGTCAGGCAACTCTTCACGTTTGATAAAAAACTTGGAATTACTCCAGTCCTGCATCGAGGCGATTAAATCGCTCTTGTATCCAACCCGCGCCGGATATTGGTAGGAAGAAATCAGCGTACCGTCCGAATTGATAATCTCCAGGAAATCCAGACCGTGGTCCTGCGCGGCCCCACGTGCGTCGCGCACATAGAGCGACTGATCAGAATTGGGCCGGGACAGATCGAGCGCCATGCGGATGCTCAGCTCAGCCCCGGCAATATTCCTCACCTGCTGTAGGACTTCGTCACCCTGCTGCGCGTACTCTCGCTTAAATTGCGTGACGAGTGCTTCGGTCCGCTGCGCATCCATCGCCTCAAACGCCTGCTGGGTGTAATGTGTCACGCCGTAAGCCACAATCGAAACGGAGGCAAGCACCGTAATCAAGAATACGAGAAACAGTTTCGTCCGAAAGCTCACGGCTTTGCTCCGAGCGCGGAGGCCCGCGGTTGCGTCAACAATTGTGCCGCATTTCCTCCCGGACTCGATGCTTCGGCCGGAGCGGGCTCCCGTGGCTCAAGCCAAACGTCGGCGAGATGCCAGTCGCCCCAGGGTGACGGCGTCCAATCGCGCACGGGTGGGCCGAGGGCTATGGAGTCCTCTTCTGTGATCAGCGGTAGCACCCGCCAATCCGCCAGGACCCGCCGCTCACGCTCGTAGAGTTGCTCGAGATCTGTTCTCGTGGCATTCACCTCAGAACGCTCTATCAGATTATATGCTGCAAACAGGGAATCGAGTTCAGCGCGCGAAGAAAGCGACGAATAGTGCCACACGAACAAATGCAAGCCGATGGGAGGCTCCGCCGACACCGGCGAACCTGCACCCGGATGCGTGACCGGCCGGTTGACAACTTGCACGAGAATCGCAGCCTGCCGCGCATTCACGGCTACGCGCTCGCCGAGAAGCTTGGCCAAATCGCCGGGCGGATCGACGCGCAAGTGCAGCGGTTCTGCGCCAGCCGCTTCATTTGCAGGGACTGCACGGCGCAATTCTTTCGCGCGTTCCAGATTGGTGTCCACGTTGAAGAGGAAAGCATATCCTGAGAGCCACTGCGGCAAAAGGGCTGCCGCGGGTTCCGCTTGCCTCTGAAGCAACACGTTGGCCATTGTGCTGCGGTCGAGCGAAAGCGCCAGAGCCTCGCGCAGTCGAACATCGGCTGCGGCGGGTTGCGCTTCGTCAAATCGCAAACCGTAAAGCGTCACGGGTTCCGAACTCCAAATCCGAAGATTGGCCTGCTTCGCGCGCGGCACGAGGTCCGCCGCAAGCTCGATCAAATCCGCTTTACCAAGCTGCAAATCAAACATAGCTCGCAAGGGTGGCACGCCGAGTGTGACGTCGATTGCGTCCAAAAATGGCCGGCCGGACCATGCATCTGAGTTTGCGCTGAAGAGAAGATGTCCACGACGCGCGGATCCCGCCGGAACATCGCCCGGTGTCGAAGTAGAATTTTTCGCTCTGTTCTGTTCCGCACTCGCGGGGGCCTCTCCCATGACAAACGGACCGGTCCCCAAGAGCGCGCCAGTTTCCAGCCTTCGATAGACAAAGTAACGCCCGGACGCGAGCTGCGCGAGCAAATCGGGCACCGGCACCGAAGACTGAACCACGATCGTGTTTCCGGCTGCCGAGATTTGCTGCGTCCCAGGAAACAATGGTCGCAGTGCCGCCACGACGTCAGCGGCAGTCATGTCTGCTCCGTCGGAAAACTTCACTCCCGCGCGAATTGAGAACTGCCAGCGCTTGCTCGAGGCGTCATGAGACCACTGTGTAGCCAGCACGGGCTGAAACCGTCCGTAATTGTCTAGAATAACCAGCCGTTCGAAGATCAACGCGGCCAACTTTTCATCCGAAGCAGTTTCGAGCGCTCCCACCTGCCACTCCCGCGGATCGAGCGACACGGTGGCGGCGCGCATTTCGACGCGCAGTGTTCCTCCATAGCGTGGGTTCGCAGCCCCGCTCGCCTCTGCGGCTGCAACAAGCAAGAAGCTACTTAGAACAACTAATCGTGAGTAAATAAGCCTCATAACGCCCAGTCTGCAAATTCCGGTCTACCGCGACAGCTTTCCCACTGGCCAAAGCGTTCGCATCAGTCCTCGCAAACGGCGTATGTAAGGCAACGACCGGCCCGGGAAATGCCATTGGATCTGAAACGGCTTGCGCCCGCCTCTCCTGAATATCAATGGCCTGAATTTCGTCAGCTTGCGTCCAGTCTCCGCTGCCCGTCACCAGCAACTGCCAGCCGCTTCCGCACCCGCTATAGACACTTGCAATTTCACTGCCCCAATCGGGAAAAACCGCTACCGGCTCCGCGCCATCTTCATACAAGCGCGCAAGGCCGTCCTCACTTGTGACGACTAACTTTGTTTTCCCTTCTGTCTCGAATTGAGCAGCGGAAACCCACGCACCCACCTTCTTCCCGGCCATCGCTTCGGCAGCCACAGTTCCCACAGGCATCTCGTCAGTGTTTCTCTTACACTCCCACCCCTTGCTGCCTGGCAGCAGCGACAAAGTACAAACCTCGCCTGAGATGTACGCCGCCTTCGAATCGATCCCCTGAAAGATAAATCCTCGTTCGCCGCGTTCCGTCGGCTGGTGGTTGGGCAGGTGCTCCGAGCCCGTCAGCATCCACTCGTCACCTTGCAATTCGTAAAAGCTGATCGCCTGGGTTCCAAGCGTTTCGGCGTGTTTCTCGTCATCGAGCACCACATCTAAAATCGGCCTATCCTGCGAAAACAGAAATTCCCTGTGTAGCGTGATGCTGAACGCTGGCTCGGTCGCCGCTGGCCCATCTACCGGTCCGATCTTCTCAATGACCGTTTCTGTATTTTCCTCGCGCTCAATTTGCACCACGCCCATAAATTCCGCCGGGTCTCGCGCGATGGTGACAACCAGCTTCACAGCGGTATCGCCGGGCGTAATCCTCGCGCCTCGCTTTTGCAGCTCTTCCTGAAACGCAGCCGAGAAATTCGCAAACTCGGCTCTGCTTAGCGGTGCCAGATTCCGAAATTCGCAGCTTACCGAGACCCCGGGAATCGAGGCCGACACTTTACGCGCCAATACTCGTGCGTCTTCGTCAAACGAATCGGCGCGTGCTTTCAGCAGAACGATAGTAGATAGAAGGAAGAATCCCAGGAAGTGGCAAAGTATTGCGAGGCCGCGCGAACGCGGCAAACACAGATTTTGCTTGGCAGACACTGGCTTTCCGCATGATGATAGCACGCCTGCCATAGGGGGCAGGGAGCGTCACACACTCTCGCCGTGCTGTGCCAAACTGGAGACTGCGGGGGCAGATCTCGCCGTGCAATGACGCCGGCCATAGCTGAAAATTCCGATGCCCTGCGAAACAATTTGCGAGTACGTGCGTCAATCTAAACAGCTGGGTACGCAGGGAAATCTCTGTCTTCGAGGGTGATCCGCATGAATCGAGTCTCTACTCGTTTGAACGCACTTCTCTGGCTAGCAGTGGCAGCGGCAGTCTGCTTCACAACGGCGCCAGCCAAATCACAATCACCCGCCGCGGATCAGGTTCCCCCCGGCCCTACTCGCCTTCTCCGCTTTGCTGATATCTCGAAAGACAAGGTGGCCTTTGCCTACGCCGGCGACCTCTGGATTGCCTCGCGCGATGGCGGCTCCGCTAGGCGCCTGACGTCTCACGTCGGCGACGAGCTTTATCCCAAGTTTTCTCCCGATGGTAAATGGATCGCCTTCACCGGCGAGTATGATGGCAACCCTGATGTCTATTTAATCTCCTCCGAAGGCGGCGAGCCCAAGCGCCTCACCTATCATCCTTCGAACGATATCGTTCTCGGCTGGACCCCCGACGGCAAGGACATCCTTTTTCGCTCCGATCGATATAACGAGCCTCTTGGCCGTTCCACACGCCTGTACCTGATTTCGCCGCAAGGCGGCATCCCTCGCCCGCTTCCGGTTCCACGCGGTGATCTCACTTCTTTTTCGCCGGACGGCACGAAGATCGCATACCTTGAAACCTCCCAGGAATTCCGCACCTGGAAGCGCTATCGCGGCGGCTGGAGCCTCCCTATTGCCATCTATGATCTGAAGAAGAACACGTACGGAGAACTGCCCAAGACCGTGGGCATGGATATGTTCCCGATGTGGCACGGCAGCACCATCTATTTCATAAGCGACCGCGACGGCATCATGAATCTCTACAGTTACGATCTCGATTCCAAGCAAACCAAAAAGCTCACAGACTACAATGAGTTTGACATCAAGTGGCCCAGCCTTGGCCCCGATGCCATCGTTTATGAAAACGGCGGCTTGCTCTACGAATACAATCTCGCCGCCGGCAAAACGCGCCAGATCCCCATCGTCGTGCGCTCCGAAGACCTTGAAGCCCGCCCCGAATTCAAGAGCGTCGCCGACCAAATCGGCAGCGGCGCTATTTCCCCTTCCGGCGTTCGCGCCGTCGTCGAAGCCCGCGGCAATATCTTCACCATCCCCGCCGAGCACGGCAGCATTCGCACGCTAACTACTGACCACTCCAGCGTCCACGAACTTGATCCAGTGTGGTCCCCAGACGGCAAGTCCATCGCCTATCTCTCCGATAAAACCGGTGAATACGAGCTCTACACGCGGCCGCAAATGGGCGGCGACGAAACCCGCATCACCACCGACGGCAAAATCTATCGCTTCGGCCCGACTTGGTCGCCCGACAGTAAAAAACTTGCTTACTGGGACAAATCCAATCAGCTTTGGTATGTCGGCGTTGAGGACAAGAAACCGGTTCTCGTCGATACCTCCGACTATGGTCTTATCCAGGATGCCTCCTGGTCTCCCGACAGCCTCTGGCTCGCCTATTCGAAGCCTCATCGCCGCGGCGCCAATGATGTCTTCCTCTATTCGCTGGCCAACAAAAAAATCTCCGAGGTCTCTTCCGGCTTCTACAGCGACAACAATCCCGTCTTCGATCCCACGGGCAAGTATCTCTATTTCATCTCCACCCGCTATTTCTATCCCAGCATCGGGCAGCTCGATCAACGCTACAATTACTACTCAACCGACGGCGTTTTCGTAGTCACCCTTAAAGCCGACGAAGCTTCCCCCTTTAAACCCGAAAGCGACGAAGAAAAATCGGCCGACGAAAACAAAAAGAAAGAAGAAACGAAAGACGCTGCGAAATCGGATGGGGCGAAATCAAGCGACCAGAAATCGGGTGAGGAGAAAGAAGAAAAAAAACCAGAAGCCGTCAAGCCGATCCAGATCGACCTCGATGGCATCGCCGGCCGCGTCGCGCCCGCCCCGATCGAACCGGGTATCCTTAGCAGTCTCGCCGCCCGCAAAGACAAATTCTTCTATGTCGCGACGCCTATGGAAGCCCGCCAGTTCGCTCTTCCCGGCGAGCAAGGTCCGAAAAATATCCTTCACGTCTATGACATCGCAAAGCGCGAAGACAAAGTGCTGCTCGATGGTATCGAGGGCTATGATATTGACAAAGACGGCAACAAAGTCCTTTATAAATCCGGGCCTCTTCTCGGGATCACCGATGCTGTCCCCGGCAAAGCGAAAGTCGGCGCTGGCAAGCTCGATCTCAGCGGCATGCAGGTAAAAATTGACCCGCGCGAAGAGTGGCGCCAGATCTATGCCGAAGCCTGGCGCATCGAGCGTCATTTCTATTGGGATCCCAACATGACCGGGCACGACTGGAAAAAAATCGGCGCGCGCTACGAAGCGCTGCTTCCCTGGGTGGCCCACCGCAGTGATCTGAATTACCTGATCGGTGAGCTCATCGCGGAACTGAGCACTTCACATACTTACGTCGGCGGCGGCGATCAGCCGAAGAAACCTCACGTCACTGTCGGCATGCTGGGCGCCGATTACGTTGCGGACGGCGGCTTCTATCGCATCGCGAAAATCTATCCCGGTGAAAACTGGAACGACGACACCCGCTCGCCGCTCAACGAGCCCGGCCTCAAAGTGAAAGCCGGCGACTATTTGATCGCCGTCAACGGCCAGGAAGCGCGCTCCTCCCAAGACGTCTATTCCTATTTTCAGGATCTCGCCGGAAAACTTATCTCGCTGAAGATCAACAGCAAGCCTAGCCTCGAAGGCGCCTGGGAAATCACTGTAAAACCATCTGCCAGCGAAATCGGCGTTCGTTATCTCGATTGGGTTGATGCAAACCGCCGTAAAGTCGCCGAGGCCACAGGCGGCCGCATCGGCTACATGCATGTTCCGGACACTAGCATCGCTGGCATCATCGATTTCGATAAAGAACTCACTGGCCAGCTCGATAAAGACGGCATTATCGTCGATGAGCGCTATAACGCTGGCGGCCAGATTCCCGATTTCTACACCGAAAAACTCAAGCGCTCACTTCTTGCCGTCATTTCGGTCCGCGATGGCAAGGACCTCCCTTATCCACCCGTCGCCATCTATGGGCCAAAGGTCATGCTCGTCAACGAGCTTTCCGGTTCCGGCGGCGACCTTTTCCCTTGGCTCTTCCGTTTCGAGAAAATCGGGCCCATCGTCGGCACGCGTACCTGGGGCGGCCTTGTCGGCATTAATCGCGGCGCGCCATTGCGTGACGGTGGGTTTGTCACCGCACCCTCGGCAGGCTTTTATTCGTGGGACAAAGGCTCTTCGTCCTGGGTCGTCGAAAATCATGGTGTCGATCCCGACTACGTCGTCCCCGAGCGTCCCGATCTTGTCGTCGAAGGCCACGATCCTCAGCTGGAAAAGGCCATTGAACTCGCTAACGAGGCTTTAAAGACCTACAAGGGACTTCCGCCGCGGCCAAAATTCCCTGGCTCGAAATAAAATTGCCGGTTCGCGTCCCATCAACTCTCATCAACAGATAACACAAACGGCCGGCATCAAGCCGGCCGTTCCTGTCTTCAGAAATGATTCTAACCGCTAGCCGAGTGGCTCGTTTCGCGTCGCTTGCAGGGGAATAACCTCTGGCAAATTCGGCTAAGCGCGGCGGTGCTTGCCTGTATGCTCATGATCTTTCCTCCTTTCCGGCGATGCGTCGCGAGCCACCCACAGGGGTTTTGGCTAGCGGAACCTGTTCGGACAGCCTTCAATCAGTGCGAGCTCTTCAAGTCTTCTGACTGAATTACGGCCTCTTGTTCCCGTTCCTGTTCGCATTCGATGTCGGCCCGGTTGCACTCTCTGAATCGCCGACTTCGTCCGTCGAAGCATTCCCACTCGTCACACCCGAAAATGCCGAACGGAATACATCACTCGCGAAAAAATTCTTGCCGTCCATCGGCACCATCATGATTTGCAGCTTGTCCGAAAGTCTCTCCGCTATAATCTTCTGGATTAGCATGGGATTCTGCTTCAGTACTGCCGCTTCAAATTTCATCCTCTCCGAGTCAGCAGCCGCCACGACGCGTATCCGGTTTGCCTCCGCTTCCGACAAGTTTTTCTGGCGCTCGACTTCCGCCTTGCTGTCGATGATTTTCGCTTGCGCGGCGGCTTCGGCGTTTTGGAGCGTGGCTTCTTTGCGCGCCTCCGCCTCTAGTTTTGTCTGCTCGATCTGTTTTTGTTTCAGCGGCAGCGTGTACTGCATGGCGTCCGCCTCCGCCTTCGCTTGTAGCACATGCACCGCGGCCTGCCCTTCCGCCTGTTTCACTTCGCGCGCCTTTTGTGCCTCCGCCTCCAGCTCGGCGATCTTTACTTCTTTCGCTTTGATCTCCTGCTCGGTTCCCAGCCGTTCGTTCTCCTGCTCTTTTAAGAGCAGCCCTTCAAGTCCTTTGGCGTACTCCTCGGGAAGTTGCAAATCCCTCAGCAACACTTCGCGTACTAGGATTCCATCGCTCTCCAGCCGCGTCGTAATGGCCGCTGCCGCTTTCGCGCGCAGCTCCTCGCGCTTCGTCGCAAAAATCTCCTGGGTAACGTAGTTCGGTGCAAGCTGCCTGTAAATCGTCAGCACCACCGGCGCAACCACCTCTTCGCCCACCGGCTGTGGCAAATTCGCGTGAATGCTTTCTAGCCGTCGCGGATCCAGCCGGTATCTCACCGACACCGCCATGCCGATGTTTAACCCTTCTCGCGCTTGTACGGTCAACACGTTGTTTTCCTGCTTTGTCGTTGCGCTCGCAATCGTCGAGTAGACCTGTTCGCGCGTGTCGTACAACACCACGCTATCCACGAGTGGCGTTACGAAGTGCATGCCCGGATAAAGTGTCCCGGGTCGAGCGCCCCAAATCTGGCTGACGCGAACGCCGGCAGTTCCGTCCGGAACCACCACGATGCTCAGCGCCAGCAGGAAAGGGAGCACTCCTGCGATTGCCAGCCGCTGGGCCTGCCGCCAGCGGACCGGTCCAAAAGGGCGGAATGTCCTCGTTCCGAATCCTGTTCCCGTTTCCCCGCCCGGTTCCACCGTCTTGTTGCGCGCTAACAGCCGCCGCAGTTGTTCGGCAACGTAAATGTCATAGACCACCAGGGCCCCCGAACTGCCAAATAGCCCGAGGCCGATGATCATCAGCAAGTATTTCAAAGCCAGCATGGTGTTACTCCCTTCCGTCTCACTCCCGGGCGTTGCGTCGGAGAGGTGGCCGTCAACTCCGCCGCTCACGTTGGGCCGGGAATACTGCCTGCAAAAGCGCAGGCTGGCCCGCGATACCGCTTCTCCTAACGGTTATGCGCGTATGCCCGCGCGAGCTCGCTCGTCCCGCGTACCAGCTGCTGCTGGGCAGGCGCACGCCGCGCCGTCGCCGGCTTCATCAAGAGGAACATCGCACGCAGCAGCATCCAGGCGAAGGCAAGAGCGGCAGCTGCCGCGAAAATGCTTACGACGGTGAGTGTTGCAAAGTGCAGCATGGCGATCATGGCGTGTCTCCCTGTCCTGCGGCAGTGAAGATGGCACGACCCTTACCAATCCGAATGTGCTGCAAATAAAGGGTTTATTAAATTGCCGGGCCAATTTCACTGTGTGGCGGGAACCACGTCGTGGTCAGCCAGACGCGCAGTCTACCTCCGCGTTTGGTGGCGCAAGCAAACGGCGCTATTGTAGTAGTGTCAAGAAAAGGAAGGCTGAAAGTCAGTCCACGCGAACCCGCCTCACTCAATTTGACTGGCGGATTCATCACGTTACAAGAGACTATTCGATATGGCGCAACGCTCCGGAATGCGGATCGGCAAAATCCTCGGGATACCCATCTATCTCCATTCCACTTGGGTGATCATCTTTGCCGGCATCACTTATATTCTGGCCACGCAGTTCACCCAGGAGCATCCCGGCTGGACCACCGCTCAACAGTGGAGCGTCGGCATTTTCACAAGTCTTCTCTTTTTCGCTTCCCTGCTTTTCCATGAACTCGCGCATAGCGTTGTCGCCCAGCATTACAAAATTCGCGTTCTTTCCATCACCCTTTTCATTTTCGGCGGCGTCGCCAGCATTGAGCGCGATCCTGAGAAAGCCATTCAGGAATTCAACATCGCCATTGCCGGTCCTCTCGCCAGCGGTTTCCTGGCCGCTGCCTTTTTCGGCTTGGCGCAAGCTTTTTCATCGAACCAAATCGTAAACGCAGTTTCCACCTGGCTTTGGACCACGAATCTGCTCCTCGCTGTCTTCAATCTTCTCCCGGGCTTTCCGCTCGATGGCGGCAGAATCTTCCGCGCCATCATCTGGGGCGCAACGAAAAATTTCTCCAGGGCTACACGCGTCGCCGGCGCCAGCGGCCGCATGATCGCTTATGCCATGATCCTTCTCGGCGCCTTTATAGTTTTCAAGGGATTGATCTGGCAGGGCCTTTGGAGTGTGTTCATCGGCTTCTTCCTTCTGAACGCCTCTCAGGAAAGTGTGGCGCAGGCCGCCATTCGCGAGACTCTCACAGGCCTTCGCGCCGCCGACGTTATGAGCCACGAAGTTCCCACCGTCGGCCGCGCCATCTCGCTCGAGGAGTATGGCGCTGAAGTCCTGCGCACCGGCCGCCGCTGCCACCTCGTCATCACCGATGATCGCCTCGTCGGCATGATGAACTTCACCCGGCTCAACTCTATCCCCCGCGACGAATGGGCCCACAACTCAGTTCAAGCGGTCATGATTCCCCGCGAGCGAATTCTCTGGGCCACCCCGGATGAGCCCCTGCTCGGCCTCCTCGAACGTCTTCTCAAGGCCGACGTCAACCAAATGCCCATCGTCTCCGGCTCCGATGACGGCGCCGCCCACATCATCGGCATGGTCACGCGCGATTCCATCCTCCGCGTAATGCAGACTCGCACCGAACTTGGCCCGCTCTCTTACAACAGTGTCGCCAGCAAGTAGTCAATCCCTCATTCGGAAGGCCGCAGTGAAAAGCCGGTTGTGCATCTCGACGCCGGAATTCCGGTCAACTTGTTCGCTATCTTAAGAGCACATCTTCGGTATAGGATGGCTGCGTAGACTGGAGGCAAATGAACATGGCCAAGAAAAACAAACTCACGCAAGTCGCTAAGAAAATCGGCGGCGCCATCGGCAAAGCGGATCGCAAAGCCCACCAAGTCGTTGCGGCTGGAGCGGTCGCCAAAAAAGAACTCCAAGATATCGCTAAACAAGTTGGCGCACTCAAACGCCAATTGGACAAAACCACCAAGCGCCTGAAGCACGCACTTCGTTAAACAGGGGAAGCCCGCAAAATCTGGCAAGCTAAAGCCCGTCGCTTCCGGCGACGAGCCCTTTGCGCGCCTGGATTGCTGTTCGGTTCATTCTCCGGCAGCTCCTTTCCGGGTAAGTTCTGCTGGCTGCCTCTCTTGCTGAATCTCCCTCTGATTGGTCTATAATGCGCAGCCCACGGGGTAGATAGCCTGAATTCAAATCAACATCGCAATAGGGAGGTGGCGTAGCTATGAAATCGGCGAATCGGTGGAGGTGTGTGTCCTTTGCAGGTTCCGGTTGGATCCGCTGGAGTTTGCCCGCTCTGCTCATTGTCTCGGTCATCTTCGCCGTGAGCCTCGCTGCGCAAACTCCCAGCCACTCCGCAACTTCGGAGCCGCCCGCTTCAGTGCCTGCCGACGCCGCCTCACCTGCATCCCCAATGCCAGTCCACACGCCTAACTACGCTCTCGAGGCTCGCTTTCTTCCCGCCAACATGAATCATCTCGTCTTCGACCTCTCCGTTACTCCCCACTGGTTCTCGCTCTCCGACAAATTCTGGTACAGCTACCGCACTAGCGAAGGCACCAACTATTACATCGTCGATCCCGCAGGAAAATCCAAGTCTCCGCTCTGGGACAACGCGAAAGTCGCCGCCGCTCTGTCCCTCCTCACCAATTTTCCATATGACGCGCAGCATCTCCCCATCAAACGCCTGAAACTTGTCGACAAAGACATGCGCATGCGTTTCGAAGTGGAAATCCGCAAAGATGGCGTCGTGCCCAACGAACCCGAGAAAAAAATCCAGAACGACGGCAGCCAGCAGGGCAACGAGAGTGAAGTTCAACAAAACGAAGGAAAGCAAACCGAGCAGCAACGCCAGGTTTCAGAAAATTCCGGCCAGCCCGCCCCGGCGAAAGAAGAAACGCGCACACTTGTTTTCGACTACGATCTCGCCACCGGCAAAGTCACTCGCCTCGACAACGCCGAGCCGATCAAGCCGCGGCCTCTCTGGGCCTCCGTTTCTCCTGACGAAAAAACCGTCGTCTTCGCCCGCGGCCAGAATCTCTTCATGATGGATGGAGAAAACTATGCCAAAGCTCTCAAAAAGCCTGGCGATCCCACCGTCCTCGAAACCCAGCTCTCCACCGATGGCATCGAAAAATTCAGCTATGCCCGCCGCCTTCTGCCCGAGCAGGAAGACGCGCTGAAAAAAGAAGACAAGGGCGACACAAACAAAGCTGGTATCCGCTCACCCGCGATTCAAATTCACTGGTCGCAGGACTCGAAAAAACTTGCCGTCGTGCGCCAGGATGAGCGCAAAATCTCCGATTATTGGGTCATCCACTCTCTCGCCAACCCTCGCCCCATACTCGAGTCCTATCCCTATCCGCTCCCCGGGGAACAAGCCATGCCCATCTATCAACTTGAAATTTTCGATGTCGCCACAAAGCAGCTTGTCGTCGTGCAAGCCAAAGACTTTCCCGAGCAGGAGCTTCGCATCGAAGACGCTCCCATTCTCGAACGCGATCGCGAAGAGATGCGCGAAGAGCGCGAAGGCGAACAAGAAGGCTCTCCTTTCCCCATCTCTCGCGTCACACAGCGCTGGCTTTCGGCCACTTCCGACAAGCTCTACTTCACTAGCACGGATCGTGATTTCCGTAAAATCGATGTCAATCTTGCCGACACCTCCATAGGCTCTTCAAAAGCGCTCATCGAGGGGCGTTCCAACGTCTGGCTTAGCGTCAAGCCTCTTCGCCTCTTCAACAACGGCCGGGAATTAATCTGGTGGTCCGAGCGCGACGGTTGGGGCCACTACTATCTCTTCGACTCCGCCGGCAAGCTCAAAAACCAGATCGATTCCGGCGAATTTGTCACCGATCAAATCGTCTCCCTCGACGAAAAAGACCGCTCCCTCTTTTTCACGGCCAACGGTCGCGAACGCGGGGAAGATCCCTATTACCTTCATCTCTATCGCATCAATCTCGACGGCTCCCGCCTTCAGCTCCTCACTCCCGGCAATTTCTCGCACTCCTTCAGCGCCCCAGATTCCGGCAAATATTTTGAGGACACCTATTCTCGCGTTGACACCGGTCCCAAATCCGTCCTCGTTGATGCTCAAGGCGCTCATCTTCTCGATCTCGAATCCACCGACGTCTCGCAGCTCCTCGAAGCCGGCTACAAATTCCCCGAGACCTTCAGAGTCAAAGCCGAGGATGGCGTCACCGATCTCTATGGCGTGCTCTATAAGCCTTTCGACTTCGATCCTGCCAAGAAATATCCCCTGATCGAGTTCGTTTATCCCGGCCCGCAAACCGAAGAAGTGAACAAAACCTTCTCGCCAAAAAGTCCCAATGTCCCGCTCGCCCAGCTCGGGTTCATCGTCATCGAAGTCGGCGCCCGCGGCGGCAGCCCTCAGCGCGACAAATGGTATGACAGCTACGGCTACGGCAATCTCCGCGACTACGGCCTCGCTGATAAAAAAACTGCCGCCGAACGCCTCGCCGCCGTTCATCCTTACATCGATCTCGCTCGTGTCGGCATGTGGGGCCATTCCGGCGGCGGCTTCATGACTGCCGCGGCCCTCATGCAATATCCGAATTTTTACCAAGCCGGCTGGTCCGAATCAGGCAACCACGATAACAACGTCTACAATCGCGACTGGAGCGAAAAATACCAAGGCGTTCGCGAGGACATGCTGAAAGACGGCACGCTGAAATACGTCTACGAAATCGACAAGAATTCCGACCTTGCCAAAAATCTGAAAGGCCATCTCATGCTCACCACCGGCGACATGGACAACAACGTCAGCATGGTCAACACCATGCGTGTTGCCAATGCGCTCATCAAAGCCGATAAGCGTTTCGAAATCCAGGTCTATCCTGGTATGCGTCACTCCTATATGCCCATTGCCAGCTACGTAGACGTGGCTCGCGGCGATTTTTTTGCTCGCTGGCTTCTCGGCTCTTCCGACACCGGGGCCGACATCATCGAACTCCAAAACGAGCGAGTCGCCACCCCGAGCAAGAAATTCAAAGAGTAGGTGGTCTCGACGTACCCTGGAAACCAAGCCTCAGCCAACCCGCTCCGCATCCTCAACGTTTGGGTTGACATCTTACCCAAACAGACCTATGCTCAGGTCAAATGTCTACCCGAGCCTCCCAATCGCCTGATGCAAACGATCGCCTCGCGATCCTGCAAGGCACTCTCGACCTGCTGATCCTCCGCACGCTCCTTTTCGGCCCGCAACACGGCCAGGGCATCGCGCGCGCCATCCAGCAAAATTCCGATGACGCTCTTCTCGTCGAGCACGGCGCGCTTTATCCCGCCCTTCAGCGTCTTGAAGACCGCGGCTGGATCGCCGCAAACTGGGGCACCTCGGACAACAACCGCCGCGCCCGCTTTTACCGGCTCGCACCCAAAGGCCGCAAACAGCTCGTGCACGAGACCGACAAGTGGCGCCGCCTCGCGGCAGCGATCGGCCGCGTGCTCGGGCCGGAGCCAGAGGAGCGCTAATCCATGTTCGAACGCAATCGCGATCCGCGGGATTTCAACGCTGAAGTTGAAGCTCACCTGAAACTCGAAGCCGATCGTCTCCACGAAGAAGGCCTCACCGACGACGAAGCTCTCCACGCGGCCCGCCGCGCTTTCGGCAACCTAACCCAGGCGCGCGAGCGCTTCTACGAACGCGGCCGCTGGCTCTGGTTCGATCACCTGCGTCAGGACGTCCGCTTCGCCCTTCGCACTCTCAGCAAAAACCCCGGGTTCACCGCGATTGCGATGATCACGCTCGCTCTCGGCATTGGCGCCAACAGCACCGTTTTCAGTTGGATTAATTCCACTCTGCTCGATCCTATCCCCGGCGCCGCTCGCGCCGATGAAATCGTTTCAGTAACTCGCGGCGGCACCGTCAGCGCCGCCGGCGAATTTTCCTATCCCGATTACGTCGATCTCCGCGCCGCCAGCCATAGCTTTGCTGGCCTAATCGCTTTCAATACCCGTCCTGTGAATCTCACCGGCACTGGCAAGCCGCTCCGCGTTTGGAGCACCGTGGCCTCCGCCAATTATTTTGACGTTCTCGGCGTCCGCCCAATTTTAGGCCGCGGTTTTCTGCCCGCTGAAGATCTGAAGCCCGAAGGCGCTCCGGTAGTCGTCTTGAGCTATCCGCTCTGGCAAACGCGTTACGGCGGCGATCCTCATGTCATCGGCCGCAGCATTTCCATCAATCAGCATCCTTTCACGATAATCGGAGTCACTCCGCCTGAATTTCAAGGCAGCCTCACCGGCCTGCGTACCGACCTTTGGGTTCCCGTCATGATGCAAAGGGAAGTCATCTCCAGCAGCGACCGCCTCCACGATCGCGGCTCCAACTGGCTCATGTCCCAAGGCCGCCTCGCACCCGGTGTTTTGCCCGAACAAGCCCACCAGGAGCTGAACGTTCTGATGCAGCATCTCGTCGAGCAATTCCCGGATAATCATTTCGGCCACAACGATGTGGGCGTCTATCCGCTCTGGCGCGCTCCCAACGGCGCCAACGCCTATTTCTACATTCTTTTGCCCATGCTCATGGCGCTTGCCGGTGCCGTTCTCTTGCTCGCTTGCGCCAACGTGGCCAATTTGCTCCTCGTCCGCTCCGTCGCGCGCCGCCGTGAAATCGCCATTCGACTTTCTCTTGGCGCCAGCCGCAAACAAGTCGTCCGCCAGCTCATGGTCGAGAGCGCCTTACTCGCAATTGGCGGCGGCGTTCTCGCTATGCTGCTTGCGGAATGGAGCGCGGGCACTTTCCAATCCTTCATCCCCGCCACCAGCTTTCCCGTTTCGCTCAATCTCCATCCGGACCACACCGTCCTCCTCGCAACTCTCGGGATCGCCCTCGGTACCGGCCTCGTTTTCGGCTTGCTGCCCGCTCTCCGCTCTTCCGGCATCGCACCCGCCGCAGTCCTCAAAGAAGAAGGAGGAAACGCCTCCGGCGGACGCCGCAAAGCCCGCCTCACCGGCGCCCTGGTCGTCGCGCAGCTTGCTCTCTCAATTTTCCTGCTCGTCACCGCCGGCCTCTTCATCCGCGGCTTCCGCAAAGCGCAAGGCTTCGATCCCGGCTTCAATCCCGATCACGTTCTCGTAACTTCTTATGATCTCTACTCCGCCGGCTACACCTGGCAGAAAGGCCTCGAATTCGATCGCCAGCTTCTCGCCAAACTCGACGCGGTTCCAGGCATTCAATCCGTCACGCTCGCTGACGCCGTCCCCCTCGGCTTCGTTCGCAACACGGAAATGGTCAAGTTCGAAGGCTACGCACCTCAACCTCACGAGGCCATGGACGTCCGCAGCGCCACCGTCGGCCCCGATTACCTCCGCACCATGCAAATCCCGCTCGTTGAAGGCCGCGATTTCACTTTCGAGGACACCAAATCGTCTCAGCAGGTCGCCATCGTCAACCAAGCCCTTGCGGAGCGCTACTGGCCAAATCAGGATGCTCTTGGCAAACGCGTCTGGGCCGAAGCTCATTGGTCCACCATCGTCGGCATCGCGCGCAACAGCGACTACGATCATCTCGACGAGCGGCCCCAGCCTTTCCTCTTTATCCCCATGCTTCAGGATTATTGGACCGCCGCCATCATCGAGGTCCGCGTTCCAGGCAATCCCATGGCTTTCGCTTCCGCCGTCGAAAGGACCGTCCACGAACTGAATGCCGACATGCCTCTCTACGGCGTCGCTCCCCTCACCACCTACACACAAGTTGCCTCGTCTCGCCAGCGCATCGCTGGTACCTTCGTCGGCTCTTTCGGCCTACTCGCTCTTATCCTCGCCACCGTCGGCATCTATGGCGTGGTGGCCTATAGCACGCGCCAGCGCACTCACGAAATCGGCATTCGCGTCGCACTCGGCGCCACTCGCGCTCATATCCTGCAACTCGTCCTCGGCCATGGCCTTCGCCTCACGCTCGCTGGCCTCGCCGCTGGCCTCTTACTCTCCTTGGGAATCACTCGCCTCATGCGCGGCGAACTCTTCGGCGTCGCTCCCACCGACGCGCTCACCTATTCCATTGTCGCCGCGTTACTCGCCGGCGTCGCTCTCGCCGCCTGTTACATTCCAGCTCGCCGCGCCATGCGCGCCGACGCCACCTTAGCCCTCCGCTGCGAGTGACGCCTTGATCCTCTGAGCGCTTTGAAAGCTTTTCGCTTCGCTCTTCGCTCTCGGTTTTCCACAGCTGATTCGAATGCCTTTCCAGCAAACATGACATTTTGTTAACTTTCATGGCAACACTCGTCGTGAAACTCGATCTTTCGCTGCAAGCCGGCGGTTCATGCAGAGGAGCTGCCGCTCTAACTCATTCTCCTGCCACTCATACAGCCCCACTGCAAGTCATTGAAAGCCCAACCACTTTAAGTCCCGCATTTGCCGCTCTTACGTCCCACGTCACCCGTAAGTCTTTTGCCTGCCACTTTTACAAAAACACCCGGGATAGGGTCGCTACTTCGCGCCACCCTTTCTCGCTCGCCTTTCCGTTTGCACGGATCGTGCACACCCGGCACGCAGCATCGCCCACAACCTCAGCCTGCTCATGCGTTTACGCACAGTTTCCGTCACACTTGGGGTGGGAGGTGCCCCGCCTGCCTCCGTTCCCCCGCTTCTCACCCTGATACACTACTGCCCGCTATGATTGCGCCCTACTGCAATGTCGCTCTCCCCATCCCTCTTCGCACCACTTTTAGCTATTCCGTTCCCGAATCCTTTCGCTCCTCTGTCCAGCCCGGCTGCCGCGTCCTCGTTCCCTTCCGCAAAAAATCCCTCGTCGGGGTCGTCGTCGACTTGGCAGACCAGCCTCCTGCCAACACCAAACTCCGTGAGATCGCAAAAGTCCTCGAGTTCGCACCCGCCCTCACGCCCAAGCTGATCGAGCTTGCCCAATGGATCTCTGCCTACTATCTCGCTCCCATCGGCGAGGTCTTTCGCTCCATGCTCCCTCCTCTCATCGAGCTCAACGTGCGCCGCGAAATCATCCTGACTTCCGAGGGCCGCGCCGCGACCGAAAGCCTGGGCGGTGGCGAACTCTCGCTTGGGCTTTCCGCTTCGGAGTCCGCGCTCCTGAAGAAAGCCGCCGCCAAAAACACTCCCATCCCTTTCAGCGCCGCGGCGAAACTCGGGATCAATTCAGCGGCTTTGCAAAAGCTGCACCAACGCGGCCTGATCGATCTCCAGGAAAATCTGCGGGACACCAAGCGCAAATCGCAAACGATCGTCGCCTGGAAGGGACGCGGCGAAAACGTGGGAGATTCGTCCAGCGAAAAAGAAGAAAAAGTTCGCGCCGTTCTCGAAACCCAACGTGGTCCGCTGCCCTTGCCCCGGCTTCTCAGGCTCGCGCAAGTTCCGCGCAGCCTGATCAAGCGAATGCTCGCCGGTGGCTTGCTCGAGTCCTGGGAAGAGCCATTCGATCCGGCTGAAGATCCCTTCGATTCCGGCTACACGCCGCCTGCGCACGCTCTCAACGAAGAACAGGAAAGCGCCATGAAAGTTATTCGTGCGCGCTTCGAGTTGGGCGAATTCGGCGTCCAACTGCTACACGGCGTGACCGGCAGCGGAAAAACCGAAGTTTATCTGCGTTGCGTCCAGGAGACTCTCGCCCGCGGCAAAACTGCCATCATTCTCGTCCCGGAAATCGCGCTCACTCTCTGGATCGGCCGCCAGTGCCGCTCGTGGTTTGGCGCTAGGTACGAGGGCGTCGCGGTTCTCCACTCGGCGTTGAGCGACGCCGAACGTGCCCGGGAATGGTGGCGCGTCCGCAATGGTGAAGCCCGGGTCGTCGTCGGCACTCGCTCAGCCATTTTTGCGCCGCTCCTGAATCTTGGCCTCATCATCGTCGACGAAGAGCAGGAAAACAGCTACAAACAGGAAGAAACGCCCCGTTATCACGGCCGCGATGTAGCCATCGTCCGCGCCAAGAGCGAAGGCGCGCTTGCGCTCCTCGGCTCGGCCACACCTTCTCTGGAGACATACCACCACGCTCTCGGCGGAAAGTACGAATTGATCACTATCGCCTCGCGCGTCCAAAACCGCTCTCTCGCCAGCGTCGAAGTCATCGATATGCGCGAGGATTTTCAGCAGACGCACAAGTCCAATCCGGTATCTACGGCGCTTCACGCTGGAATCGAAGAGTGCCTCGTCAACAAAACGCAGGCTCTAGTTCTGATCAACCGCCGCGGCTATTCCTGGTCGGTCCTCTGCCGCAGTTGCGGCGCCAGCGTCCAGTGCGTCAATTGCAGTATTTCCATGACCTATCACAAGAGCCGCAACAGGATCGAATGCCACTACTGCGGCTCCATCCAGCAAGTTCCGAAAGTGTGCCCGAAATGCCAGTCGCAGTACGTCTATTTCTTCGGCGAAGGCTCTGAACACCTCGAAGAGCGCCTGCACAAGGAATTTCCCGGCGCGCGTATCGCCCGCCTCGATCGCGATACCGCACGCACGAAACGCCAATATCAGGAAACCCTCGGCGCGTTTGCCGGCGGCGCGCTCGATATTCTTGTCGGCACTCAAATGCTCGCCAAAGGCCACGATTTTCAGCGTGTTACGCTTGTCGGGGTCATCTCCGCGGACTCTTCGTTGAACCTGCCGGATTTTCGCGCCGCCGAACGCACGTTCCAACTTCTAACTCAGGTCGCTGGCCGGGCCGGGCGCGGCGAATTGTCCGGCCGCGTACTGATCCAAACCTATTACCCCGAGCATTACGCGATTCGAGACGCCGTGAAACAGGATTACGCTTCCTTCTTCGAGCGCGAAATACATTTCCGGAGGATGATGGCCTATCCCCCGCTCACTTCCCTCGCCAATGTCATCGTTCGCGACGTCAGCCTAGAAAAAGCCATCCGCTTCTCTCGCAAACTCTCCGAATATTTCTCGCCGCACGACGGACATCAAGTGCGCATCCTGGGTCCGGCAACTGCGCCTCTCGCGCGTCTGAAAAAGGAGCACCGCTTCCAATTTCTGCTGAAGTCGCCCAAGCGCTCAATTTTAACGAAGCTTCTAAGCGGCGCCCTGCAGTTCTGCGACGCACGGGAAATTCCCCAAACTGCGGTCCTCGTGGATATGGATCCAATGAGCTTATTCTGACTTATGAAGGAGGACGGTTATCGGCTGATCAGAAAAATACCGGCAAAAATCGCGGCAATCCCCATCCACTGCCAGCGCGAGACGCGTTCGCGAAGAAACACGGCGGCAAGGCCCACGGTCACCGCTCCATAAAGCGATGAAAGCGTGCTGACCACGGAAATCTGCTCGACTTGCATTCCGAAATTGTTCATCACGAAGGCTCCCGTATCGAGCACGCCCATCGCGACGAGCCAGGCCGGAATGCGGCCTGAGTGCGGCAAAGAGATAGGCTGCTTGAGCAAGAGAATTACGGCTGCCGTAAGGATGGACGAGGTTAAACGGATCATCCACACCGTGGCTGCGGAGCCCACGCTTGGAATAACCCTTGTGCCGAGAAGCCAGAAAAGAATGCCGAATCCAATCGCCGAAATAAACGCCCAGGTAATTCCACTCGAGAGTTTTTCGGTGCGGGACTGTGCGACGGCGCGAGTATCCCCCGTTGATATTTCGGCCGCATCCGTCGACGCCGCTTTTTCGCCGCCGGCGACGAGCGCAACGCCTGCGACAATGCCAACGATGCCAATCATGCGCGCCACCGTCAAATGCTCGCCAGTGAACCTCGACAACGCAACTGTGAGCGCCGGATAACTCGCTGAAAGTGGCGCAACCACGGCGAGTTTGCCGACTTCGAAGGAGCGGTAGAGCGAAAGAGTGGAAATGGCATTGAGAATACCGGCGAACACGCCCCACCCCCACGGCTGCCAGCCAGAACCGTCCGCGAGGTGGCCCCAGCCACCGAGCCAGGGGAGAAAAATGCTGAGCAGCAAAAAACCTGCCAACTGCATATATAGGCTGGTTCGCAGCGCGCCAATTTTATGCGCCGCAAACCGGGCGATGAAATCGGAACTGCCCCAGGAGAGAGCCGTGAGAAGGCCGAGCAAAATGCCCATAAGGGGTTACGAGGACTTGCCGAAACTAGCTGACTTGGCCGCGTCTCCGGACTTGCCTGCTTCGGAGGGCTTGCTCTTTTTCGCTTCGAGGCCGAGAAAGGCCATCACTTTTTGCAAATCTTTCCAGACTTCGCTTTTTGCGCTGGGGTTGCGCAGCAAATAGGCCGGATGATAAGTGGCCATCAATTTTCTTCCCCGAAATTCGAGCCACTGCCCGCGGAAATTTGAGATGCCGCGGTTCGTTTCGAGAAGTGTTTGCGCGGCGCAGGCCCCGAGGCAGACGATGACTTTGGGCGCGATGGCGTCGATCTGGCGCAGCAAGAACGGAGAACACGGCGTGATTTCATCTTTTTCCGGGAGGCGGTTTTCCGGAGGGCGGCATTTCACAACGTTGCAGATGTAGACGTCTCTGCGCTGCAAGCCCATCGCTTCGATCATCTGCGTCAGCAATTTTCCGGCGCGGCCTACGAACGGCAGGCCTTGCAGGTCTTCGTCGTGCCCGGGACCTTCGCCGACGAATACGAGTTCGGCTTTCGGATTGCCGTCGCCGAAAACAATGGTGTTCCTTGATTTGTGCAGCTTGCAGCGCGTGCATTCGCCCAGGTCGGCGCGGATCTTCAGAAGCGTGTCGTCCTTGATTTTTTCGACCGCTTCAAACAGCGATGGCCCCAAAGGAACAGGGAGAGGAGCAGGTTTTGGCGTAGGCTGGAGAAGGGATCGCGTCGGACTGGACAATTCCGGCTTGCGAATCGGCTTTGGCAAGGAGGTTTCCTCGTAATAAACATTCTGGCGAACCGGGACAGCCGGAATTTCTGGATTGGCAGGGAAAGAATCCGGCACGAGCGCGGCGCCGCGATCTTTGTAGAAAAGTCGAATGCCGAGATCGTCGTAGAAGCTCAATCGTTCGGAAACTTTTCTCTTGAGAAGTTCGGGGATGCGCTCGGGCATGCTACGCATCATACAGGAGAATGCTCTGCTGAGCGCAGGCTTCGCAAGCGCAGGACTTCATCGAGAATGCGCTGGGCGACGTCGCTCTTGCTCAATTTGGGCAGAGCCAGATCGCGGCCATCGCGGGAAAAGAGAGTGACGATGTTTGTCTCTATATCGAAACCGGCGCCTTCGGCGGTCACATCGTTTGCGACGATGAGATCGGCATTCTTGGCAGCTAGCTTCTTGCGCGCGTTTTCCGCGACGTGATCCGTCTCGGCGGCGAATCCAACGATGAGGCAATCGCCTTTGCTTCGCGCGGCCTCGGCCAGTATGTCCGGAGTCGGTTCGAGATGAAGGGTGATCGGCGCGTTGTTTCTTTTTATTTTTTCCGGGTTCGTTTCAGCGGGACGGTAATCGGCGACAGCGGCGGCGAAAATCGCGACGGAACTCTTGGCGAGATGGCCGGCAACCGCGCGTTGCATTTCTCCGGCACTGCGGACGCTGATGCGATCGACGCCGGTGGGCGTTTCAAGATTCACAGGTCCGCTGACGAGAATAACTCTTGCGCCACGCCGCGCGGCAGCTTCCGCGACTGCGTAGCCCATTTTCCCGGAAGAACGGTTCGTGATGTACCGTACCGGGTCCAAGTCTTCGCAAGTAGGCCCGGCGGTAATCAAAATGGTCTGACCTTGCAAATCTTTTTGAGCGTGAAGCGATTCGCGGACTGCCGCGAGGATTTCCTGCTGGCCCGCGAGGCGGCCCGCGCCGGTCATGCCGCAGGCCAAGTAGCCTTCGTCGGGATTGATGATTTTGACGCCGCGACGGCGCAGCATTTCGACATTTTCCTGGGTCGCGGCGTGGCTCCACATGTTGACGTTCATCGCAGGAGCCACGATCACCGGAGCTGTCGAAGCCAGATAAAGGGTGGTGAGAAAATCATCGGCCATGCCGCGCGCGAATTTCGCAAGGATGTCGGCGGTAGCGGGAGCGACGAGGAGGAGATCCGTGCGCTGGGCCACGGCGATATGTTCGATGGCGCTTTCCACGTTGGCTTCGCCGGTGGATGCTTTTTCAAAGAGATCGGTTATGACCTTCTGGCCGGTCAGAGCGGAAAAAGTGAGCGGAGTGACGAATTCGCGCGCGCCGCGCGTCATGACGACCTGGACGGTGAATCCGTCTTGTTGAAGGAGGCGCACCAATTCTGCGGCTTTGTACGCCGCTACGCCACCGGTCACGCCGAGGGTGATTCGCATGAGATCCCTTGCAGCCCGCTATTTCCGGCGCTTGTTGCCGTCCTTGTCTTCGTCGATCGAAGAAGGCTCCGTGAATTCGTACTCGATGAGACTGTGCTCGAGTTCCTCACAGGCGATGCGGGTCGCCTTGAGCGTTCTGGGATTTTCAATGAGCGACGGTGCGCCCGCCATAATCTGACGCGCACGCCTGGCCGCCAGGACAACATACGCAAACTGGCTCTGCGGAGCTTTTGTCTGCACGGTCATTTCAGTCTTTCCCCCCAAATGATGCCAGAAGTTCTTCCACCCTGAGCCGGCGCCGAGCAGCGGAGCAGCGAATAGCCATCACAATGGCCTGGGCTTCGCGTCCGGCCTGATCAACGTTTTCATTGAGCACGCAATAATCGTAGTAACTCCCGAAAGCCGCAATTTCGTCGCGTGCTTTCGCGAGCCGCCGGGCGATTTCCTCGTCAGAATCCTGGCCGCGGCTACGAAGGCGCCGCTCCAATTCTGCACGCGAAGGCGGCAAAATGAAAATAGCCACTGACTCCGGCAGCTTTTGCTTCACCTGTGCCGCGCCTTGAACGTCGATCTCGAGGACTAAATCGAGTCGTTTTCTGCGCGATTCTTCGAGCCACTTTTTCGGCGTGCCATACGAGTGCTTGCCGAAGACGCGCGCATATTCCAAAAACTCACCTCGCGCGACCATGGCGTCGAACTCCGCTTCCGTAACAAAATCATAGCATTTCCCGCTGGCTTCGGTCGCGCGGCGCGACCGGGTGGTACACGAGATCGAAGGCATCGTCCCGGGCAGGTCCAGAATTCTCTGGACCAGCGTCGATTTCCCCGAACCCGATGGACCAGAGACGATCACCACCAATGGTGCAAGATCTCGCTCAGCGCTCATTCGATATTCTGCACCTGCTCCCGCAGTTTTTCGATCTCGGACTTGATTTCGAGCGCCAAGCCAGTGATGGCGAGCGCCTCGCTTTCCACGCCGGGCGTCTTGGACAGCAGCGTGTTGGCTTCGCGATGCATTTCCTGCAAGAGAAAATCGAGTTTTTTGCCCATTTCCCCGGCGCCATCCAGGAGTTTCGCAAACTGCTGAAGATGGCTGCGGAGGCGGTCTAATTCTTCACTGATATCGCTGCGTTCCGCGAGGAGGGCGGCCTCCTGGGCGAGCCGGGCCGGATCGATGGACGCGCCACCGAGCAATTCCTTGAGGCGCGTCTCAAGGCGGCGCGCAAAAACGGGCCGAAGCGAAGCCGAAAGCTCACGGACTTTTTCGGCGTGTTCCGCAACGCGCTGAAGGCAAGCGCGGAGATCCGCAACGAGATGGCGCCCTTCCGCACGACGCATGTCATCGAGTTTGAGGAGTGCATCGAGCAAACACGTGTCCAGCACCTGGGCGAGCTGCGCTTGTCCCTCCTCAGATTCCGGGACGGTTGCGGAAAGGCCAGCGATGACGCCGGGCAGACGCAGGATAGCGACGACATCCACCTCCGCGGCAGCGCGGGATTGCTGGCGGAATTCTTCCGCGACGCGCATGTAGGTTTTCGCAAGCTCGTGATTGATCTGGACAGGAGTGGCGGCGCCAGGATCGACGTTCACATAAACCTCAACATGGCCGCGATGAATCCTCTCGCGCAAGACCTGGCGCAGGCGCAGCTCGTACACGTCAAAGCCATCGGGAAGGCGCAGCTTCAGATCGAGAAAGCGGTGATTGACGCTTTTGACGCTGACGCGGACAGACCAGCCATTCTGTTCCGCGCGGGCTTGCGCATAGCCGGTCATGGAGAAACATTCCGCGTCTTTTTTCGGCGGAATATTTTTTTGTAGCGCGGGAGATTGGGTCATAGGGATTCCGTCGTGGCCGTCAGGTCCAGTGGGGCCGGTTGAGCCGGTGAGAGGATATCGTCGTCGGCAAACTGCAAATCGTGGAGCCGGGCATAGGTGCCGCCTTGAGCCATAAGTTCGGAATGTGTGCCGCTCTCGCGGATTTGGCCGTCCTCAAGAACCAGAATTCTATCTGCGCGGCGGATCGTCGCCAAGCGGTGGGCGATGACGAAAGTGGTGCGGCCAACCATGAGGTTGGCAAGGGCTTTCTGTACGTACATTTCGGACTCGGCATCAAGCTCGGAAGTGGCTTCGTCGAGAATGAGAATGGGGGAGTCCTTGAGGATGGCGCGGGCGATGGAGATGCGCTGCCGCTGGCCACCGCTGAGCCGGGTTCCACGCTCGCCGATCACGGTGTCGTACTGCCGCGGCAAATCCATGATGAAGTCATGCGCGAGGGCAGCTTGAGCAGCAGCGACGACGCGGTCTCTGGGAACATCGGTAAGGCCGTAACAGATGTTGTTCCAGACGGTGTCGTGGAAGAGGATGTTCTCCTGCGCGACGATAGCGATCTGGGAGCGGAGGGAACGAATCGTGACCTCACGAGTGTCGAGGCCATCGACGCGAATCGAGCCCGACGCCGGCTCGTAAAATCGCGGAAGCAGATTAACGAGAGTTGTTTTCCCGGCGCCGCTAGAACCCACGAGTGCGATGACTTCGCCTTTGCGCGCGACCAAGCTAATTTCGCGAAGCACCGGAGCGGAATCATAGGAAAAACTAACTCTCTCAAACCGGACATCGCGGGAAAAAGCGGGGAGGGAGCTGGCACTGGGCGCATCACGCTCTTCTTCCGCCAGATCGAGATAGGCGAAGACCTGCGTGGTCGCGCCCTGGGCCTGCTCGAACTGCTGATAGATCGAGCCCATACGCTTTACTGGCTCGTAGGACTTAAACAAGGCGTAAACGAAGGCGACAAAAAGGCCAAGGGTCAATTCGTGTAGTCGGATTCTCTGGCGAGCATAGAGAAGCAGCATGGCGATAACGACCGGTTGCAACAGATCCATGAGGGGAGAACTGAGCGTATAAGCGCGAACCCAGCGAAGCGTTTCACGCAAGAGACGGCGGGCGGAGGCGCGGAACTTGCCGATCTCGAAGTCTTCCATGCCAAAGGCTTTGACTACGCGGTTTCCGCTGACAGTTTCCTGGAGAATCTGGCTCAATTCCCCGAGGCGGTCCTGACTGTTCGCGACCGAACGCCGAATCCTCCGCCCCAAATTGCCGACTGGCCAGACCACCATGGGAAGGAAAACGATGGAGGCAAGCGCCATCTTCCAATCGATTTTAAGAAGGACGGCTATGAATACGAAGAAGCTAAATCCCTGGCGAAAGAGGTCCGCAAGATACTCGGAAAGGGCGAGGCGGGCGCGCTCGACGTCATTGATGACCGTGGAGATGAGGCGTCCGGCCGGTTGATGCTGGAAGAAGCCGATGGGCTGGCGAATAATTTTCGCGTAAAGCTGATTCCGAAGATCGGTGATAGCCGAATGGCCGATGGCTTGAATCAAAAAACCGCCTCCGAATTCGGCAATGGCTTTCGCAAAAAAAACGACAAGCAGCGAAATGGAAACGACATCCCATACATTGTGGATGGAAGGGGGAAAGAAGTGATTGAGATAAACCGGGCGGCCGCTGAACGGCATTTTGAAGAGAATCAATTCAGAATCACTGGCCGCGGGATTGAGGACGCGGTCAAAGATAGGGGCGATCATCAAGGCGATCAGACCCTCGGCAACCGCGACAAACGCGAGCAACACGATGCCCGCCAACATCCGGAACCGATACGGCCGGACATAACTGAAAAGCCGCTTCAATTGCGGTGAGAGAAACCGCGCCAAGCCTGAGGCCCCCTGACTGTTGCACTAGGTACGCTAGTGCGACGGCTTAGGGTGTGTCAAGTTTTCGAGGACGGGAATGCCCACAGAGAAAATGAGGGATTGGCTAGTTACAAATACTTGGACGCTTTACAGCGAAGCGTTTGCATCAAGTGGAAGAGACGCCGGGGGCGTTTCGATCCGGACTAAAGGAAGGCGGCACTGCGCAGGTGAATATCGGATGATATTCTAGCCGCGCACTGCGAGACGAGAGCATAACTAGAGCGATTCGGTTCAGACCTGCATGAGATCGCGATGGAGAAGCATACGGAGATAACCTTTGGCTACGGTCAAGATTCCTGCTGATCTGGAAAGTGTTCTGGGCGAGGCGTGGGAAGTGACGCGGGGAGTCCCGGGCCATCTTATGGAGAACGAAGCTCGCTTTCTTGGACTGCTTGCGGCCTGCGTGCCAGCAAAAGGTGCGATCGTGGAGATTGGAAGCTTCAAGGGACGCTCGACGGTCATGCTGGGCAAAGTCGCGTCCCATTACGGATGCGGCCCCATTGTCTCCATCGATCCGCACGATTCACCCATTCTTCTGGATCGCGACGCCAACCCGAAAGCGAGTTCCTACGACGATTTCCAAAGCAATGTCCGGGGAGCTGGGCTATCGAACGAAGTGGAATCGCATGTTGCGCGATCGGAAGAAGTGGCGAAAACCTGGACACGGCCTATACGTATTCTTTGGATCGACGGCGACCACAGCTATAGAGGCGCCAAGAACGACTTGGACGGGTTCCTTCCGCACCTGGCGCCGCATGGAGTCGTGGCGTTCCATGATGCCCTGAATGTGTTTCCGGGACCCCTCCGAGTGTTTGTGGAAGACGTTCTCCGCTCGGAGCGGTTCGGAGCTGCGGGATTTGTCCACTCGATCGCCTGGGCGCAATACCGGCCAGAAGACGGCGCTGCGTTTCGAGCGCAGCGGTCGTCGCTCGCGCGGCGAGCCTCGCGACTAATACCGTTTGTGAAAAATGGCGAAGAGTTGCATGGATTGGCGAAGAGGCGATACAAGTTGAATCGCTTTCTGGTGCCGCACTCTGCGATTGGCGCGAGTGAATGGGTGTCGTTCGTGGATGCGAAATGAGACCGCATATCCGGCTTTCGCGGGCGGTGAGGCTTCAGAATTGCGAGATCTTTGCGGTATCGCGGCAGAACGCAAATAAAAAATTACTTCTCGATATCTCGGTGCGTAACTTTGGTGTTGAAGCCGCGCTTGGCTAGGGATTTCTTGATTTGTTCGCCGAGCATGACGGAACGGTGTTTTCCACCGGTGCAACCGAAGGCGATGGTTAGATAACTTTTGCCCTCGCGGATGTAATGCGGAATCAGATAGACGAGCAGGCCTTCCATGCGGCGAAGAAATTCGCCTGTCTGCGGGAAAGAGCGGATGTACTTCTGAACTTTGGGATCTTTTCCCGTGTAGCGACGCAAGCTGGGGACGAAGTGGGGATTGGGAAGGAAGCGCACGTCGAAAACCAGGTCGGCGTCAGATGGGATGCCGTATTTGTAGCCGAAGCTGACGACGGAGACGAGCATGGGGCGCTTATCGGGATTTTTGAAACGCTCGGTGATAAACGATCGGAGCTCGTGGACGTTGAATTGAGTGGAATCGATCACGACGTCGGCGAGCTTGCGGATAGGCTCCATGAGGGTGCGCTCGTGGCTGAGGCTTTCGCGAACGGAGAGCGCTTTGCCGAGAGGATGAGGACGGCGCGTCTCGCTGTAACGGCGGAGGAGGGCATCGTCGCTGGCGTCAATGAAGACGAGCGTGATGGGATGATCCTTGCGGAGATGTTTCAAGAGAGGAGGGAGTTTTTCGAGCTGTACTCCTTCGCGTGCGTCAACGAGCAGGGCGGCGCGGGTAAAATCGCCTTCACCGGCGGCATGCAGCTCGGCAAAAATGGGAATCAGCTCGACGGGAAGATTATCGACGCAATAAAAGCCCATGTCCTCGAAGGCTTTGAGGACGGTGCTTTTGCCGGAGCCAGAGACACCGGTAAGAATAACGAGATTGCGCGCGTCGCGTCTTGTGGTGGTCTTCACGGAGGCGGGCGGTTCAGCTCTTCACCCGGCGCTGGTGAGTGCTGGGGATGCGCATATCTTCGCGGTACTTGGCGACGGTACGGCGAGTGACCTGGATGCCGGCGTCGTCGAGCTTCTTGGCAATTTGCTCGTCGGTTAGCGGTTTCGTGCCGTCTTCTTCTTCGATCATTTTCTTAACAACACGTTTGAGCGTAAGCAGGGACATGCCGCTGCCTTCAGGGCCGTTAACGGATTCGCTGAAGAAAGAGCGCAGTTCGAGGACGCCTTGGGAGGTGTGGGCGTACTTGCTGGCGACGGCGCGGCTGACGGTGGAGGGATGGACGCCAACTTCTTCGGCGACTTCCTTGATCATCATGGGCTTGAGGGCGTCGGGGCCATGATCGAGATATTCGCCCTGACGGGCGATGATGGATTGGCAGACGCGAAGGATGGTGTGCTTGCGCTGCTCGATATTTTTCATGAGCTGAATAGCGGCGGTAAATCGTTCCTTGACATAGTTGCGAACATCGCGGTCGGCGGCGTCGCGGGCGAGGAGGCGGCGATAGGTGGGGCTGAGGCGGAGTTGGGGCATGTCGTCTTCGTTGAGGAAGACTTGCCACTGATCATCGACTTTACGGAAATAGACGTCAGGCTCGACAAGGCGCGGCTCGGTTTTGTTGTAGCGGAGGCCTGGGCGAGGATCGAGTTTTTTGATGACTTCGAGGGAGCGTTTGATGACTTCGAGGGGACGGTTGAGGGCGCGGGCGATTTCTTTCAGCTGGTTGGACTGCACTTGTTTCAGGTGTTCGGAAACGATTTGCTGGGCGAGCGTATTTTGCGGATCGAAGGCTTTGAGCTGGAGAAGAAGGCATTCGCGCAAATCGCGGGCTCCTACGCCGATGGGATCGAAATCCTGGACGACGGCGAGAGCGTCGTCGAGATCGTCCTGGGAAAATTTGCCGTTCTGGACGAGTTCTTCGATGGAAGCGGTGAGGTAGCCATTTTCATCGAGATTGCCAATGATGCTTTCGGCGAGTTCATTCACGGATTCTGAGCAAATGGTCATGCTTAACTGCCAAGCGAGATGGTCGGTAAGGCCACTGGGAGAGGAGAGGAACTTTTCAAAGGAGGGGCGCTCGGAGACTTCGCGTTCCTGGGATTGGCCGCCATCGCCGCCGGTGTCGAGATATTGATTAAAAAAGCTGCCAACATCGAATTCGTCGAAAGGATTGGCCTCGGGTTTTTCTGGGACTTTCTCGGTTTCGGCCTTCAGGAAAGTTTCGTCGCTGTAGTTGTCGGTTTGGGTGGGTTCTTCGCTGAGCTCTTCGAGAACGGGGTTGGCGATCATCTCCTGGTTGATCATCTCGCGGAGTTCGAGGCGATTGAGAGCTAGGACGCTGACCATTTGCACGAGGCCGGGAGTGAGGATCTGCCTCTGTGCCACTCTTAAGTTGAGTTTGAGTCCCTGCCAAGCCATGGTCGGTTCCGATTATCTCTCGAAAGTTCTCAGTATACGATCCTAGTTCAGGCGGAAATGATCGCCGAGATATACGCGGCGCACTTCCGGGTCGTTGCTCAAATCGAGGGGCGTGCCCTTCGCCATTATCTTGCCATGATTCACGATGTATGCGCGGTCGGTCACGTTGAGTGTTTCCCTCACGTTATGGTCGGTGATAAGGACACCGATTCCGGAGCGGCTCAAATCGCGGATGATCTCCTGTAGATCTTTGACTGTGAGAGGGTCGATGCCGGAAAAAGGCTCGTCGAGGAGGATGAAGGATGGCTGCAACGTGAGCGAGCGCGCGATTTCGAGGCGGCGGCGCTCTCCTCCAGAGAGAGTATAGGCTTTACTCGTGCGTACTGTCTCGAGTCCCATTTGAACCAGTAACTCTTCCAAGCGGTCGCGTTGTTGCTCGGGCGTAAGAGGGAGGGTCTCGAGAACGGCGAGCAGATTTTCTTCGCTAGTCAGTTGGCGAAAGACCGAGGGTTCCTGAGGGAGGTAGCTGATGCCACTGCGGGCCCGGAGGTACATGGGAAGGTCGGTGATTTCGCCGCCGTTCAGGAGAACACGACCGGAGTCCGGCCTGGCAAGACCAACTAGAATGTAGAAGGTAGTGGTCTTACCGGCGCCATTCGGTCCCAAGAGCCCGACGACTTCACCCTGGCCGATCTCCAACTCAACGTCATCCACGACCTTGCGACCGCGATACGACTTGCTCAACTCGACGGCCTGGAGTTTCAGCATACCTCGTCACGAACGGCCGCTCGGCGGCCGCGTCATTTCTCGACTCGGTGTTTCGTCAACGTGCGCGAACCATTTGCAGAGTCGACGATGATCGTATCATCCGCTAAAAAGAAGGTCAATTGACGGCCGGTGGTTGTGCCCGCGGAACCGTCGTAAAGAGTGGGATTTCCGCCGCTCATGACGAATTTACCGTCGGCGGCTTCGTATTCGCCGCGCTCGGCAGTTGCGCGGCGGCCACCCTGATCGACGATCACGCCGCCTGTTCCCACGGCACGGCTGATTTGTTGCGCTCCGGTTTTCGTGGGGATGGCGTTCGGGGCTCCCGCGGAATTGCCGGAGCTACGGGTGAAGTACAAATCCATCTCGGGAGCGCGGATTCTTTGGTCTGGGGACTGAACGGAGACGTTTTTTTCGAGATGGGCCATGTTCGCAACGTCGTTGTAGCTGAGCGCACCGCAGCTAATGTGCCAGATAACTGCATTCTTGGCTTGGGTTTGGGCTGCTCCATCGGGTGAGACCGGAGGGGTTTGCGGAAAGACCGCTCGCACTTTTCCGTTCGCGTTCAAGATTTTTTCTTTGCGAAGCAGTTCGATCGAGTCCGCTTCCAAAACGGAATCACCCTGCCAGAGCCGGGCATGGCCGGAATAGACGGCGCGGCCAACTTTTGAATTACCCTGCATTGAATCCGCAGAGATGTTAGCGGGCGCCTGTGCAAGATGGACGGTCGTCCCATTTGGCGAGAAATCCGTGGAGAGCACGCCGCCTTCGGCGCGAACATCGCCAGTTGCTCCATTAAACTGGATACGAGGAGCGTGGGTTTCAGTGGTCGCGTCGCGAGCCACAGCGTGTCCGCTCAAAATCGCAGTCTGTGCGGTGCGCACGAAGGTCACGTGATCCGCCTGTGCGTTGCGGTCCGCTTCTTTGAGGTGCACATCACCTTGCAGATCCATCTGAGACCAGCCGCCGGTGGGAAGAAGCTGCGCGACGCCGCGCTCGGCTGTAGCTGTCTGGATTTGGTGGGCAGTAATCTGACGCTCGGATTGTACGTGGCCAGTGGCATTCAATTGACTAGGCTTGCCCTCCTGGCTAAACGCCAGCTGGAGCTTGTCAGACTGGATCATGGTGCGCGTGGCTGCCACGTTAGGCTGCGGCGACGGGTCGGTCCACTCGATACTTCCCGCCGTCAGGGTTTCCGCACTCGTAGGCTCACCGAGCTTGCTTTCAGTTCCTTCGCCAAACTCCAGGCGAAGAGCATCCGTCTGGAGGGCTCGCGCGGCGCCACTCTTGGCCATGTGCGACTGAAGCAAAACGCCGCCAGTGAGATTCATCTCTTTGAGCTGATTTTCACGGGGCCATAGCTCAAGAGAGGCCGCGTCGGCGTGGATGTCATCTTCCTCAAACTTGCCATGACGCGAACCGCGCACGTCGCCAGTGCCGTCCATCCGTGTGAGCCAGCCTTCGGGGGCAAATAGAGCGGCCATCGAAGCTGCGTCGAGGCGAAGCGAATCGACGCCACGCTGCGAAGTAAGCTCCGGGGGCTTGCCCAAAGCGCCGGGGACTGCCAGAAGCCTGTGCGCCCGGAATGCAGAGTCCATCTCCAGAGTGAGTTCACCGGCAGTCAATCGCTCTGTACGGGACACAGCTTCTGCCGGTCCGAGGAGATGAAGGGTTCTCGCATCACGGCCAAAATCGAGACTGCCGCCCGTCACGAGTACTTGTTCGCCCGGTCCTGCTCTCGAAGAGATTTTCGCAGAGTCTTTTTTCGCCAGCGGCTTGAGCGTCAGCTTGACGTTCCGCAACAGCCGCAGTGTCCCTTCTTCCGAGTTATATTCCGCGCCGACGGCTTCGCCGCTGCCTCCAGGAAAGACAAAGGTCACGGGCTGATCGGTTGTGGCAGCGCCGGTGGCACGCTCGAAATTCACCGCGCGAGTCTCGAGATGAACGAACTGCGGCGAGACCGAAGGATTTCTCGATGCACGATCGGCGTCCGCTGAGCTCTCCAAATCGATCTGAACCGCGCCGCTACAAGTGATACCACCGCTTCCTTTTCCGTACTGGCAGCTTTGCGTTCGCAGTGTATCGTGGCGGTCGCCGGCTTTTCCAAAGATCGTGACTTTGACGTTCTCCAGAAGGCTGGCCTCCATGTCCTTGAAATCCGTCGACTTCGATGCCTGGACCGTGAAAATCGTGCGTGGCCCGTCCATTTTCGAAAATGTCAGTCCGCTGGATTGCTTCTCTACGTTGAGGGGTGCGGGAGGCGGCGCTTTTCTGCGGTCAATGATCCTTTGCCAGCCGCGCTTTAGATACACACTCGCCGTCAAGCTGGCCAGCAAGAGAGCCACTGCCGCGGACCAGCGCGCATACCGCGCCGCTTCGCTCCTTCGCATAGATTCAGTTAAGCAAAATTCAGGGGGACTGTATAGAAGCTGAAGAGAATGAAAGGTGGTGCGGTAAAAGGCTATCCGGCGGTTTCGGCAGTCGCCGTAGCTGTATCCGGAAGGATACCGATGTTAGCCGCGGCAACGCTATCGCGGCGAGTGTTTTTCACGAGATACATGGCTTCATCGGCGAGATGCAACAACCCTTCTTTGGTACGCGAATCGGTGGGATAGGAGGCGACTCCCAGGCTCGGAGTCACGTGGATACCCAAGCCCTCCGGATCGAGCCACACGGTTTCACGAATGAGTTTATGAAGGCGCCGCGCGACGTTGAGCGCATTATCCTTCGAGGTTTGCGGCAAGAGAATTACGAACTCGTCGCCGCCATAACGGAACGCAAAATCGATCAAACGGCAGTGAGCTTTTAGAGCGTTGCCTATTTCCGCGAGCAAGCGTGACCCGACCAAATGTCCATGCGTGTCATTAACCTGCTTGAAGTGATCAAGATCGATAAATACCAGTGAGAATTGATAGTTGTAACGCTGCGAACGGTAAATTTCGGTCTCGAGAATGAAGCCCATGTGCCGGGCGTTGTATAGGCTGGTGCAGTCGTCGGTGATGGTCAGTTCGTGAATCCGCTTCACGTGGCGGGCATTTTCGAGGGCAATGGCGGCGAAATCCGAGAGAGCTTCGAGAAGCTTGAGGTCGCGGTCGTCAAAACCTTCCGGGCCGAGGCAATTGATCAGTTCGATGACGCCGAGGCAATGGTCACGGAATTTGACGGGCACGGCGACGATAGATTGCGTCTCGGTCTTCGTCTTCTCATCCACTTGAGAGAAGAAACGCGTGTCCTTCGAGGTGTCTTCCACCACTACCGTTTCTCCGTGTTGTGCCACCCATCCGGCGATGCCTTGCCCAATCTTGATGCGCACGTCTTTCAGGGCCTGGGAGGCCTTGCCGACGGCTAGCTCGAAGTACAACTCCTGTTTGGCTTCGTCGAGCAAGAGCAGCGACCAGTTGTCGGGGCGCAGAAATTCGTCGATCTTCTCCATGATGGTGCGGAGTACCTGATCGAGTTGGAGCGAGGAAGTCAGCGCCTTCCCCAACTCTTGGAAGATGGCGACTTCACCCGCTTCACGCTGTTCGGCGGACACCGCGGGATTGCGGCGGCGATCGACAGCTGGAAACTGCTTTACTTCGTCCACGCTCGGTTAATCCCCGATTGCAAGGTTCAAAGACCAGACTGTGCCCGCCGCGCAAGACAACACCACGAGCGCGACTCAGGGCTGGTCCACGAATCTTTGCCAGTATAGGCGCCTCGCAAAAACGGGTGCAAGAATCTCGTGGTACAGGCGTAGCTATCTTGCTATCGGCGGGTACGGGAGGTACCGGGAGGGGTCGGCCGAAAGTAAAAAAAAGCCTTGAGGAGCAATACTCAAAGCGAGGCTGGCGAGACGGATGGCGCCATACGCTAGGGGTCGCGGACCTTCGTGGGAGCGGTGCTGGAAGCCACCAGAACGGAAGCGCGCTGCAGCTCTCGCTGTTTGACACTTCCGCGCGACACCTTCTATAGTGCCGTCGAGGGGATCTTCGTGCATTGCACGGAGCCACAGTGCCTCGTGCGCAGGTGCACGGCCGGACAGTTATACGGCCGCACCTGAGCTCGGAGAGCAGGAACCATCGACAGAACGAGGGGCGCCCGCCACAGCCGGCTAGTCCGCGATCATCAGGGAGTTTGATCGCTCCACTGCCCTACGTGTTTCGGCGAGGACAGGTTTCGATCCATGGCCAGGGGAAATTTTGGCGAACGCCTGAAGCGCGAGCGCGAGATGCGCGAAGTCTCTCTGAAGGAAGTAACGACAGCGACGCGCATCGGGTCGCGCTTTCTCGAAGCATTAGAGAACGAGGAGTGGGATAAACTCCCCGGCGGCATTTTTAACCGCGGATTTGTGCGAGCCATCGCTCGTTACCTGGGTCTCGACGAAGAAAACCTGCTAGCCGAGTATGATCTCGCTCACGGCGAACAAAACCTGCCGGCGCCGCATCCTTACGAGAACAAGATCCCCCGTCCCCCCGTTTGGGTTCCCATACTCGCCGTGCTCGCGATACTCGCTGTGCTGGGCGGGCTTGTCGCTGGGGGTATCTATGGTTGGCGGCGCTTTTCGGCGCGCCGCGCGGCCAAACGATCCACGACTTCCCTGCTCCCAGCGCAATCCAATGCAGGAACTGCCAGAGCGACACCAACGGGGTCCGTCGAACCGGTGTCGAGCGCAACGGGCGGCCCTGCCGGGCATGTCCCGCTTGATCTTTCCGTATCCACATCGGCTGCGACGCGAGTTCGCATCCTCGCGGACGGTGCAGTGCAGCTTGACGCCGAATTTCCCGCTGGCGAAACGCGCCACTTTTCCGCCAAGCAACAGTTTGAAGTAACCGCAGGCGATTCTTCCGCGGTATTGCTGGAATTGAACGGACAGGCCATGCCGCCAGTCGGAACTCCAGGAGCCTCCGGTACAATAGTGCTGAGTGAGAAAGACTTGAGGCAGGCATCCGGTGGAACCGCTCAGCCCTGAAGTGATTGAAGATCTTCGCGCAGGCCGCGCCACGCGCGAGCGCAAAATTGCCGTTTGCGCAGGCGGAGCGCATCTTGCGCCCCCGGATCGAGCGGAAATTTTGGCGGTGCTCGCTGGAGATGCCGATGAAATGGTGGCCGAGCGCGCGCAAGAGGCCATTCTTTCTCAGCCGGTGGAATCCTTTGTGGAAGCGCTGAAACGCGAAAACGCCACCCATGCGTTGTTCACTTACGCCGGGAAGCACCTCACGGATAAACCGGGTGTGTGCGACGCGATGGTGCAGAACAAGAATTGCTCGGCGGATTTTCTTGTGCCGATCGCGCGCCATCTTTCAGCGCTTGGAGTCAATACGCTGATGGAAGAATTGGACCGTGTGAGCGCTTCCCCGGCGCTCGCCGCAGCTCTCGAGCATTCTTCCGCGATCACCGCAGACCAGAAGCATCAGTTGCACGAATTGCTCGGCTCTGCCATCGACGAGGCAGCACTCGCGGAAGCGGCTGCCGAAGCGGAACCCGACGCAGCGAAACGTCAAACTCTGATCCAGCGCGTCGCAAAAATGACAGTGTCCGAAAGAGTGCAATTCGCGATCAAGGGTGGAGCGGAGGCCCGCCGCACCTTGATTCGCGACTCCAACAAAGTCGTACAGCGCGCCGTCCTGCAGTCGCCCCGGCTAACGGATCAGGAAGTTGAAGCGTTCGCTTCCATGACCAGCCTCACGGACGAAATCCTTCGACTGATTGCCGGGAATCGCAAGTTTCGGAAGAACTATTCGGTCGTGCGCAACCTCCTGAACAATCCCAAAACACCACTGGATGTTTCTCTGCACATGCTTCCGATGATCAATGCCATCGACTTGAAGCGGCTAACCAGCAACAAGAACGTGCCCGAAACGTTGCGCACCACCGCCCTCAAGCTGCAGCGCACGCGCGCAGAGTTTAAAAAATAAACTTCTCGAGAGGCTATCGGGAATTTGCCTCGGAGCCGAACTGCATTTGAAGCCTCGCCATCGCGTTTTGGCTTTACAATCGTGCGCGGAGGTAGTTGAGCATGCTCTTCGCCTACAAAGTTCGCTCTTTCGCAGTCGTCTTGATCATTGGCGTTTTCGCGATGATGCCCCTAGCATCCGTACTCCGGCCGGCTTCGCATGGCGCCACGAAACAGGAAAAGGCCGCGGATCCTTGGCCAAACGCGCAGGCGATCCAGGCTGCGGACCTGGTGCCCGAGCTTGGAAACGCCAATCGCGCCAGTTCTCCAACCATCGTCTATGTGGGCTTTCGCACCCTCTTCGAGGGCGGACACATTCCGGGAGCTTCGTTCCACGGAACTGCTTCCAAAGAGGACGGTCTCGCGGATTTGAAAAAATGGGCTGCTTCTCTGCGTCGCGATTCGAATCTCGTCATTTACTGCGGCTGCTGCCCATTTGACCACTGCCCGAATATCCGCCCTGCTTACACGACGCTTCGCGACATGGGTTTCACGCACATTCGCGTCCTGGTGCTCCCTACGAATTTTGCGACAGATTGGGTCGAAAAGGGCTTCCCCATCCAAAAAGGAATTTGAGTGCTCGCGCCGCGAGGTCTGATTCATACCTTGCGAAGGACCAGGCAGCTCGCGATCATGTCGTGGATGGCTTGTTTTTTTTCGGTGAAGCCCGCCATGATGTAGCCAATGCCGAGAGGAATTAAATTTGTGATTAGTTTTCCAAAGTAACGCCCCGAAGCCCGGGGAAAACTGATGGGTTGCCCGGACAAATCTGTGACTTTCAGATTAAGAATCTTTTTGCCCAAAGTGGCCTGCCATGATGAGCTCTCCGAAAATGCGTAGTAGAGCCAGCTCACCACCAGCGTGATCCCAAAGAAGCCAAAGAGAAAGCCAACTCCCAGGAATGCTCCGATTGCATCGCCGCTGTCGTCACCGGAAATAATCTTGCCTAACGCAGCTCCAGCGCCCGTAAGAACAAATAGAGGGATGAGAAGGATCAAGAAGGCCAAGCCAGAAACGATGCCATCGATGATGTAGGCGACAAACCGCAACCAGAAACCAGCATACTCGACCCCGTAACCAGCAGCTGCCGGATAAGCAGCCGGAGGTGGCATCGGCGCAGCGCCAATAGGAGACAAAGACGGCGCTGGAGCCGTTGTTAGCGCCACAGAGACGGCTTCGCCGCAGGTAGCACAGAACCTTGATGTGGAGGAAATCTCGCTTCCGCATTTTGAGCAGTACACGGACTCTCCTTCTCGCGCAACCCGGAGTGCGAGGCGCCGAGTTCCGAAATCCTACTTCCCCTAGGGGCACCGGTCAATACGAATAGATTCGCGATAGTCAACTTGCAGTTCAACCCTAGCCGGTTAGTCCATTTTCTCCAGTGCAAACGCAATGTACACTCCGCCCGACGGTGACTTGAGATCCTTGCCGCCCCCTGCTGCGATTACGACATACTGGCAGCCATCAACGGCGTATGTTGCGGGCGTAGCATTGCCGGGATAAGGAAGCGTTGTCTCCCACAAGAGCTCACCGGTCGTTTTGTCGTAAGCCCGAAATTTCTTGTCGAAATCGGTCGCACCGATGAAGACTAGCCCCCCAGCGGTTACGACCGGTCCGCCATAATTTTCCGTGCCCGTATTTTTCAACCCTTTTGCGGCAAGTTCCGGATATGCGCCCAGGTTGATCTTCCAAACGTATTCGCCGGTGTTCAGATTGATGGCGCTGAGTGTGCCCCAGGGAGGAGTGATCGCAGGATAACCATCCGGATCCAGAAATTTGTGATAGCCGGTAAATCGATACCTCATTTCCGGTGGTGCAGTTTCGGTGCTCGGCAAGTCCTTGGACTTACCGCTCACCAGGAAATCGATCAGCGCATACAGCTGGCCGTCATCGAGATTCGTGAACGCAGGCATTCTCCCTTTGCCATTCTTGATCGTTTCGCCAATCTGTTGTTCCGACAGCCGTTTTCCAACGCCGATCAGAGAGGGCATCGCCGGAGGCGAACCCGCCATGGTTTCGCCGTGGCAGACGCTGCACTGCGTCATATAGAGAGCTTTTGGGTTGTTCGATCCAGTCTCGGGAGCCAGGGCTCCTGTCCAGGCCATTTCGTTCGCATTCACGTACAGAATTGCAGTCTGCGGATCGGCCGCCGGCCCGCCCCACTCCGCGCCGCCATCAAATCCAGGGAAGACCACGGTGTCTTTACCTACACTGAACGGCACAAACTGCCCTTCACTGCGGAACTCCAGAAAATGCCCGAGTGCCCAGGCGTGCGCTTCCGGCGTGCGATTGGTCAGCATGTCCTCGCTGAGAAATTGTCTCGCAAATGGTGCTGGCTTGGCCGGCAAAGGCTGTTCGGCAGCGGCAACTTCGCCCGGCACGTCGCTCGCGGGATATTTGTGATATTGGATAGGAAAAAGCGGTTTCCCGCTCGCTCGGTCGAACAAATAAACGAATCCCTGCTTGGTTGTTTGCGCGACGGCATCGATCGCCTTTCCGTTGCGATGGATCGTCACGAGCGCAGGTGCTGCAGGAAAATCTCGATCCCAAATGTCGTGCCTCACTCCCTGGAAGTGCCAGATTCTCTCGCCCGTCTCTGCGTTCAGCGCGATCAAGCAGTTTGCAAAGAGATCGTCGCCCACGCGATCTCCCCCGTAAAAGTCGAACGCTGCCGAGCCAGTCGGCACATACACAATCCCGCGTTTCGTGTCGACCGCCATCCCCGCCCAATTGTTCGCCGCACCGCTATATTTCCAGGCGTCCTTCGGCCAGGTTCCGTAACCGAATTCGCCGGGATGCGGGATCGTGTGAAACGACCATCGCAATTTTCCAGACCTTACGTCGTAAGCTCGCACGTCTCCTGGTGCGGCAGGTAAAGTCTCTGGATTCCGCCCCCCCACAATAATCAGGTCCCGGTAAATGATCCCCGGGCTCGTCAACGCCACCGATTGCCGTTCCGGATTTCGCCCAAGATCGCCGCGCAGATCAATCCTGCCGCCGGCGCCAAACGAAGTAATCGGCTTGCCTGAGTCCGCATCGAGCGCGTACAGAAAATTCGTCACGCCCACAAGGATGCGCTTGTCATTTCCGTTCGACCAATAGGCCATACCGCGATTCGGCAGGATCGCTTTTGTCCCGGAGTCAAATTTCCAAAGCAGTTTGCCCGTCGCGCCGTCCAAAGCAAAAATTTTCTGCGTCGGCGTGATCCCGTACAGTACCCCTCCCACGACGATCGGGCTTGTTTCGAGTCCGCCTTGCTCGCCCGTGTCAAAGCTCCATGCCATCCGAAGCTCTTTCACATTCGTGCGATTGATCTGCGCAAGGCTCGAGTAGTGCATGTCACCTGGCGCGCCGCCGTATGCAGGCCAGTCGTCCGCTGCATCGCTCAAACCTTTTCGCACGGAATCGCTCGAACGGGCGGTAGCGAGCACTTGCGCAGATTGTCCATTGGCGGCTCTCTGCCCGTAAAAAAGCAGACTCACAATCGCCAGGCCTGCGCAAATCAGCGTAGCCCAAACAGAAGATCTCGCCATGCCGACGCTCCACACTCTTTATTGAATTGCCCCGCGATGAGACTTCTTCTCACCCCAGCGTATCTTACTCCCCAACGAATCGCTCCAGTCTCAGTATCCACGTTTGGCGTTTCGAGTTTCTTGGTTAGTGCCTCTAAATCCTGGTGGAAACGCTGCGTGAGGCTGCTATAATCCGCCCGGTTTGTGCTTCTGCTCCAGCAGCAATATCTGTTTATGAGGTAAGCGATGTCCGGATCCTTTTCTTATTTGCTCGCTTCCATTGTGCTTCTGGCTTTTGCGGCCGGAGGCGGCCGCAATCCTGCGCCGAACGCGCACGGCATGCTCGTAGTCGCCAATCAAGGCGACCATACTGCTCTGCTCATCGACCCACGCACTCACCAGGAACTTATGAAAGTCACGGTCGGAATCAACGGTCACGAGGTTGCCGTCTCGCCCGATTCCCGCTTCGCCTATGTCCCCATCTATGGCAATTCCGGCGTCGGCAAACCCGGCAGCGACGGCAACACCATCGACGTTATCGATCTGCGCGAACGCAAGCTTTCCGCCACCATCGAACTTGGCAAGCCCCTGCGTCCTCACCGCGCACAGTTTGGTCCCGATGGGCTCCTTTATGTCTCCGCTGAACTCGACAACGCTCTTGACGTCATCGATCCTTCCACACGCAAAATTCTCGCCGAAATCCCCACCGGCGCATCGGAATCCCACATGTTCATCATCTCCCCTGACGGCCGCCGCGCTTATACTGCGAATGTCGGTCCTGGCAGCGTGAGCGTCCTGGACCTCAAGAACCGCTCTCTCGTCACGGTCATCCCTGTTGCAAAAACTGTCCAGCGCATCTCCATCTCGCCCGACGGCAAGCACGTATTCACTCACGATCAAGTAACTCCCCGCATTGCCGTCATCGACACCGCTACAAACAAGATCGCCGATTGGATTTCGCTCCCTGCCACCGTTTACACCTCCTCACCCACACCAGATGGCAGCAAGCTCCTGGCCGCATCCCCTTCCGGAAAACTTTTCATCATCAATCTATCAACCTTGAAACTCGAGAATTCTTTCGCCATCGCAGCCGCCTCGGGCGAACTCCTGGTAACCCCCGATGGCAAGTTTGCCTTCGTTAGTTGTCCTCAGGCTGGCGTGATCGAAGTCTTCGACGTACCCAGGAATAAGCTCCTTGATCCGATCAAGCTTACTCGGGGCGTGGATGGCCTCGCCTGGGCCTCGGCGATTCCATGATTCCTGCATAGGAGGGGATATGGGCAATCTTAAACGACTGACGGGCTTCTCCTTCGCGCCAGTATTTATCGGTATGATCGGGCTCTTCAATCTCATGCAGAAACCGCGGTTCGCTGCGATTCACACAGTGGACGTGGTTCAATTGCTTGCTTCAGGCGCATGTTTTGGGGTGGCGCTGGCTGGGATCATTATCGCGTTACGCCGCCCGCGCGCATCCTAGCGGACCGTCCCCAGGATTAGTCCATGAATATCGATTTGGTTCGGAGTCTCTGCCTGTCGTTTCCCGGCACGACGGAAAACGTTCAATGGGGCGACGACCTTGTCTTCAAGGTGGCCGGTAAGATTCACGCCATCACGGTGCTCAAACCTGCCAGGATTTGGCTTTGCTTTAAGGCCTCGGAGGAAAACTTCGCGGAATTGACGGAGCGCCCCGGCATTATTCCTGCGCCGTACCTGGCCCGCGCCAAATGGGTTGCGCTGGAAACACCGGACGCTCTTTCACCTGAGGAACTCGCGCCGTTGTTGCGCAGGTCCTACGACATGGTAGTTGCCAAGCTCCCAAGGAAAGTCCGAGAATCGCTCTCCTCGAGAATAAGCCGGTCCCGCAAGCAATCCTCGCACAAACGCCCCTCGAAAAGCGCTACACGCAAGCCTCTCCGCAAGACAAAAAGGCCCTCTCGATAAAAGAGGGCTGTACACTTTCTTGCTTTCTAAAATTTCTGGATTGCTACGCCGACGCCTTTGAATCCGTAGTCCGCCGCAGCGGCCTGGCTCCAGGCAGTGGAAAACTCATGTGCCAGAAATTTGAATCTGGCGAGACAAACTCAACTCCCACGTAGGTCTTGCTCTCGCGATCCCGCTTGACCGAAACCACTCGGGACTCGACTGTCCGGTCGCTATTTTCGTTCACCAAGATCAGCATCTGCCCCACTACTACGGGCTCTTCAAGCTGCAGCAACGCCCCATGGCGGTTCACGGAGTGCGATTTGGCTTTCACTCTGAATTTATCGCCGTTCTGATCCTGTCCGTGTACAGTGATGGGGACCGTGATGCTCACTCTTAAAGTCCGCCGCCGCTCTTTGCATCGGAAGTGAAGTATGGCCATGAGAGATGCTATCCTCTCCCTTGAACTTGACGACTCGGGGACCTAAGCCTGCCCATACTGGACTGGCTTCAACGTCATCACCTTTGCAAACATAACGCTGAAGTGAACGGCCGACACGAGCGAGGAAACAAGCACGAACGTCGTCCACATCGAGGTATACTGAGATTTGGCGCTGTTCCCTACAATAGCGGGACGGTACCAAAATGACCCCTATTACCCCGGTACTGTAGTACGTTACCCCTTGAACTTCAACACCATTTTGGGAACAACACGCGGAAAAGTAGTGCAAAAAGCCGTCCAACCGTTTCGCTTTTCCACAAGAAAATTTGCGTTGCTACAGTTCCTTTCGCGCGCCGGAGCCATTCTTCGCAGTTGGATGGTAGAAACAAGGTTAATCTGTTTATTTTCTGTATCTTACAACTCTGCCAGCCGTCACTAGCTCTTGTTTCCGGCTTCCAGTTGAACGAATTCCACCGTCCATGGCTCTGTATTCATGTCCACCTTTGCTATCGTCACCGGCATTTGGAAGCGCCTTGGCCCGGCGCTGCCTGGGTTTATATACAACACCCCGTTCTTCTCGCTTTGGCCCGGCTTATGGGAGTGCCCAGAGACCACCATGTCAACCTCAGCCGCGACGGGGTCAATATCCAAGTCCTGTAAAATGTGCAACATATAGATTCTAGCGCGGCCCACAACGACCACTTCGCGCAACGGCAATGCCTGCCCCCACTCCCCTCCATCCACATTTCCGCGCACCGCAACAACGGGTGCTATTGCCCTCAGACCCGCCAGAATTTCCGGTGCGCCCACATCTCCTGCATGCAGAATCAGATCCACGCCTTTAAGCGCACGCACGGCTTCTTCGCGTAACAAACCATGAGTATCTGATATGAGACCGAGAATTCTTCTCTCTTTTGGCAATATTCTTCACACGCCGTGCAGTTCGCTCAAGGTCCCTAAGCTCTTACTGCTTTTTCTGCCGGGTGCTGCCATTCCCAAGGATGCTAACGATATCCAGTGCGTTCACGCGCGCACGCTCCACTGTTAATCCCCAGTGCAAGTGCGGCCCCGTAACTCGGCCAGTGGCTCCGACCTTCCCTAGAACCATTCCGGCCTCGACTGCCTCGCCCACTTTTGCATCGATCTCCGAGAAATGCCCATAGAACGTATAAATTCCCAAACCGTGGTCAACGATCACTGTATTCCCGGAAAAATACAAGGGTTCTGCCAGAACCACCCTTCCACTCTGCGCGGCATGCACCGGCGTTCCTGTAGGCGCCGGAAAATCAACGCCCGTATGAGGCGATCCAGGATGCCCATTCAAGACGCGCCGCCGCCCGAAGTTCGTTCCCTTGAACACACCGTCCAGCGGAACACGAAATGGGCCGGTCCACAGTCGCTCCGGTGTCACATGATCAAAAATCGCGCGTAGTTTTTTCGTTTCCGCTTCCGCACGCGCCATTTGCTCCGGGTTCGGCTCGACAAACTGCTTCTTCACTGTGAGGTTTTCAGTGGCGAAGTGACCCTCCTCCACCTTCACAGTCGCCCTGCAGATCAGCCGATCATGACTCTCAGTTTTCCCGATCACAGTGAACTCATACTGTCCCGCCGGTTTTTGTAGATCCACTCCCAGCAGCGCTCGCCGTACGTCCGTGCCTGCCGTTTCTTGCCCTGCTTCCTGTACCTTCCAGAACGGAACTTCCCGCTCGTTCCAAGTTCCAAACACACCTTCAAGCGATTTCATGCTGCGGATCGTGACAAGCAATAGGCTTCCCTGAGCAGCTTCAGGTGCGCTCAGTTGCAACTGCACCCCATCCCCGCAGTCCTCCGCGCGTACCGGCGCAACGAGTAAGAGGAGAACCACCACGAATATCAGCATCCGATTTCGAACAAACAGCTTTTTCAATATGCCCTCAATACATCTGGCTACTTCGGTCGCATCGCCTGAACGCGAGGCTCCATCTTCTCGAAATACATCTTCCCAAGTTTCGACCCGCTAATTGCTTTTTCAAAAGCAAGCAGAAACTCCGGATTTTTCGTTTTTTCTCGGATTTCCTTCAAAAAAGGCCGGACTTTGGCATAAATAAAGTACAGCTCGCCGCAAAAAGCCGGATCGAAAAACAGTTCCTCGCTTAACACGCCCTTGGAAACGAAAGAGAGTGCGATGCCCCAGTAGCTGAGCACTTGCCTCAGCCAGTTGTTCTCCTCCGACCCCGGGACCATTCCAATCCGCATGTATTCATCGGCGTCCTTCGGCCAGAACTTCGTCAGCCACCAGCTCCGGGCTTTCCGCATCTCCGGCTCGCGCCTTAAGTTATACAGCTCGAGAATCAGTCGTGCGTCTTCCGCTGTCGGCTTCTTCGGCATGGATTTCTCCTCTTTACTTGCCGTAGGTGATTCTACCTTGTGGACGCTGCCCCACACTCAACAATTCTCGTGCTTTACACCCCTCGTCCACTCGGCGATGATGCACCCTCGAAAAGGTGTGGCATGCGAATTTTCTGGAGTGAACTCATGACCAAAAAACTTGGAGTCTGTGTTCTTACGCTTACCTTCGTCGGCTGCTTGTCTCTGCGTGCGCAACAATCGGAACCCGCGCAGGCGCCCTCGTCGGTAAAACAAACAGAAACGGACGAATACACGCGTTACGAACTTCTCACCCCGGAAACAGCCAGCTTCAAAATCCACTACGAAGTAACCGCCAGCACTCCCGGAGCGAAATTTTTCTACAATCCCATCCGCAAAGGCAGCGCCGCCAGCGACGAGTCCGTCCTGGACTCCATGACCGGCGCTCCTCTTCAGTTCGACGTCGTCAGCGGCAGCGTAGCCCGCAAAGACCCGCTCATGCCCGGCGCGGATGCCGATACCAATTACATTAAGATCGCTCTCGCACGCCCCGTGCCCCCGGAAGGTCAGGGCCGAATTCTGATCCTCAAAACATATAGGGACGCGAAGAGCTATTATCGCGAAGGTGATACGATCGTTTTCAACCGTCCCCTAGGCATCAAGCGGAACAAAGTCGTCCTCCCCACGGGATACGAGCTCATAGGCTGCAACGTCCCGTCGCAAATTCTGGCCGAGCCGGACGGCCGCATTGCCGTCAGCTTTCTAAACCCCAGCGCGGGTGAAGCGCCTCTCATTCTCCGCGCGAAACTCGGCGCCCAAATCGGGCCTTCAGCCGTGCCCACTCCTGCGACTAAAGCCCGCAGCTGGGAATCCCCCTTCGAGGGCGAAACCGAGCGCGCCCGCTTATCTGAACGCGCTCATCAAGATCGCGACATAGTCTACTTCCTTCTTCAGCCCGAAACGCACGCCTTCAGCCTCTATCATGACTACACGGAATCCCATGAAGGAGCTGACAAGTATCTGAACGTCGTTCGCGAAGGCAGTACCGTTTCCGCCCCATCCGCCTATATCCTCGATACGGGAGAAAAGCTCTCCACCAGGCTGGAGACCGGCGCAGATCTAGCCGCGGCAAAAATCGACGCTGGCGAGCCTGTCGCTCCAAGGACGCAAGTTGTTCTGATTCCGTTCCCGCCGGTGAAAAAGGGCCAGTCTATCCGCCTGCGCATCTCCGAGACTTACACAGCGCCAATCAGCTATCGCCTCGAGGGCGACGAATTGGTTTTTGACCGCAGCCTCGGCAGGCCCCGCAATGCTGTTGTTCTACCGGCAGGCTGGTATCTCACTGACAGCGCCATCCCTGCCACTGTCAGTCAGCTGCCAGACGGTCGCATTCGTCTCGACTTTTGGAATGGCCGGCCGGATTCTGTAGACGTCCTAATCAAGGCAAAACGTCGCGTGGTTCCTAAGATGGACTGACTCGGTTTTCCTTTGCATTCAGTTTCGCCTCAGTTCTTCGCATCGGGGGTGCTCTCCCCTCGTGCTGACACGATCAACGCTTTGCACGCTTCCAGGCATGCAACCTTGAATTCCTTTGCGATTTCAGCCTTCACTCCCTCCCCAAGAAGCAGTATTGCGGTCCCGTGCACCTGGGAGACGAGCGCCAGTGCCGACCGAGCGTATTCCTCCGGACATCCACCGAGATCTTCTGACAGCTTTTGTTTGAGAAATTCATAAGATGGCATCGGGTCGTTTCGCCCTAGTCTCTCTGCCCAATCCGAGGTCAAAAGGAGGTATTCGTTTCCATTGTTGAGCGTGAACTCGAGCCCGAGCCTGCAAGCCTCAAATGTGGTCTTCGCCGACTGCAGTGCTGAGAACATCCGTTGCCGCGCTCGCGCCCGCAGAAACTCGATCAAATCATGTTTGTCCCGGAAACGCTCATAGAGCGTCGGCGTCGTTGTTTTGGCTTCCCGCGCAACTGCCCTCATGGTCAGTGCGTGTTCTCCACCTCTGCTCCATAGCTGGTAGGCGGCATCCACGATTCGACTTTCCAATTGAGCGTCTGCTTTTCTGGGCATGCTTAAGCCTCTCTCGCTTCCCTTTTCCCAAATTATATACTTGACAGCGTTAAAGAAACAACGTATAAATATCCCCTGCCACCGCCTGCGCGGTTGTGGGGCCCCGATACAGCTTAATAAGGAGAAGTCAGCAACAAGTTATGGCAAGGTTTGAGTATTCCGTCTTTACAAAGGCGAGCCCTGCGCTCGCCTGGCTTGTATTTTCCGATATGCATCGTTGGAACAGCTTCGCCAATGTCTACGGCCAGATCAACTGGGTAGACGGCAATCCCTGGGAAGCCGGCAGCCGTCTCCAAATTGAACTTCTAAGGCCCGTAAATGCTACGATCGACCACGTCATTACCACATGTGTTCCCGGAAAGAAAGTGGGTTGGATTGACCACGCTATCGGCGTGGCTATGGCGCAATGGGTCACCTTTGAGGAGCGGGCCCTGGAAGGCACGCGCATCCATACTTGGGGCGAGATCGTTCACTCAGGCATCAAAATTGGGGGGCACACTGTGGAAGAGCTCGTTGCCAGCTTCACACGCACTTGGTACGAATCTTTTCGCATCGCTTGCGATCAGCTCGTCCTGCCTGGAGGCGCTGGCCCCGGCAGTTCTTTCTATGCCACTCAGTAGCCTACCGCTGCCGGAAAAAAGAAAGTTGGAAGAATTGGGACCTGCAGTTTCCACCACGTCATCTGTTTCTAAGCTACATTTCGGTGCGCCGCTTGAGGCATGGTCCATTCGCCAACGCTCACAAACAATTCTAGGCCAATCGCAAACGAATCATTCCCCAGCGGTTGGCAGTAAACCACACGCGCTCTTGACCTCAGGTTGCCCAAGAGCGATCGCACCGTCACATGGTCGTTGGGCTGCCACGGCTTGCTTGTAACGACCCGCGCCCCGCGAGCGCTTACGTTCTCCGTAATCCCTTGTTGTGCTGCGGTATGAACATCCAGACCCGACAAGTCCACCGTCACCCGCACGGGAGACCGATCTTCTAATCGGCGCGCCCCGCTATCCATGGAACACCGCGCTGCTTTCTAGGCCGGGAAATAGGGAAGGACGTTGTGGTGGGTTCAACGACCCGCAAATCATACGCTTCTATACCCTAATTCAGTCAAGAAGTTTCATTTTGTCTAAATCTACTGTCTTAACTGTTCGGCAACGCGACATCCCTATCCCAGGACCGAACATTGACCTCTCGGCCATTCTCTTCAGCTTTCAGCTAACGCATTATTTTTCTATCAGTTATGGCAGGATTAAATCCGGTCACTTAATTGCGTATACTTGGTGGCCACGGATTCTTTCCCGTTTATCGCACATCATCAAGGAGCCGCCCATGAAGAAGCACGAACGCATTCGGGAAAAGGTCACTATCCTTCCGACTTCCATGTATCTCTCCAAAATGCACGATGCGGGATGGACGCTAGTTGCCCTCGAGTGGGAGCGCGAAATCGAAACCTCCTCCACTCCCGAGCCTCCCGAAGAAGCCGTAGCCTCCGAGGAGATCCCATTCGGTCTCCGCATCGCCGCCGACTGCCACCACCTCGAAGATGATCCCCTCGAAATGCAAACTCTCAAGTTCCTCGCCGAGCTGATCGTTCAGGATGTTTCTTTCACCAGCATGGCCGACGCCCTCAACGTCCGCGACTACCGCACTCGCGACGGTCGCCCCTGGAGCGCCTCAGCAGTCTTTCGTCTGATCCCGCGCCTGATTGACGTCACGCCTCGCATCCTCTCCGGGACCGAGTGGGAGTCCCGCAAAAAGCAGCTTTCCCGCGTCACTTGGAACTCCTAGCCAGCCCAAACCATCTGCAGCACACCCCCCCGCATTGAGCCTTGGTCAGTCCTGCGGGCAACCTCCAAGCCCGTCCATTTGGCTTCTCCTTGACGTTCTACCTATCATCCGGCTAATATGTCGTTTGTCTAGGAGACGCTATGCCCATCGAAAAATCCGACCTTCTCCAAGGCACTCTCGACATGCTCATCCTCAAAATCGTCGCCCTTGGTCCGGTCCACGGCTACGGTATCTCACTCCGCATTCGACAAATTTCCAAGGAAGTCCTGCAGGTCCAGCAGGGCTCGCTCTATCCCGCTCTACATCGCCTCGAAAAGCGCGGCTGGCTTGAATCCGAATGGGGCGCCTCCGAAAAGGGCCGCCAAGCCAAGTTCTACAAGCTGTCCGCCAAAGGCCGCAAGCAGCTCGAGAGCGAAGAATCGAACTGGAATCGCTTATCCGGTGCGGTGGCAAGCATTCTTCAAACCGCGCAGTAGGAGTTCATCATGTCCCCTTGGAGATCCATCTTTCCCAAGCGCGCCTCCGACGCGCAAATGAATTCCGAACTTCGATTCCACATGGACGAACTCACCGAAGAAAATATCGCCGCCGGCATGGAGCCCGAGGAAGCCCGCCGCCGCGCCATCCTCGCCTTTGGCGGACAAGAACAAGTCAAAGAGGACTTGCGCGACGTCTATCGCGTCCTGATTGTCGACGCCACCCTTGCCAATCTCAAATCCGCGTTCCGCTTCATTCGCAAATCCCCCACTTTTTCCGCCACAGTCATCCTCACTCTTGCTCTAGCCATTGGCGCCAACAGCGCCGTCTTCTCAGCCATCGACGCCGTCCTCCTCCGTCCTCTTCCGTTCCCCGAGGCTGATCAGCTCGTGCTCGTCGAACAACACAACCCGAGAGCCGCAAGTCCACTCACCTTGGTAGCTCCAGTTCGTCTCGAAGATTGGAATCGCCTCAATTCCACGTTCCAGGCCCTCTTTGGCTACTATCCCGAAGACATCTCCGAATCCACCGGCGCACTTCCCGAAAAGGTGACTCGCGCGTGGGTCTCGTCGCGTTTTTTCCAGGTCTGGGCCGTCCCGCCGGCTGTCGGCCGCGAATTTACTCCTGACGAATTTACTCTCCACGGGCCGGCGGCTGTGCTGATTAGCGATCGTTTCTGGCGCCGCCGCTTCGACGCGGATCCATCTGCTGTCGGAAAAAATCTGCGCCTCGACGGCCATCTCTACCCCATCGTGGGTGTTATGCCGCCTTCCTTTTTGTTCCCGGACCGCGAGGTCGATTTGTGGTCGCCTATCCCTGCAGGTCTTTCCTTCGGTCAAGCCCGCGAAAACAACTGGTTCACGGTGATTGGCCGCCTCAAGCCTGGCGTTTCAGTCCAGCAAGCCCGCGCCAATCTCTCGACCATTCAAGCGCAGCTCGGCCGCCAGTTTTCCCAAACCGACCGCGACCTGTCAGTCAGTATCCAGCCCCTCAAAGAATCGACAGTCGGCGATTCTAGTCGCTCGCTTTGGCTGCTTTTCGGCTCCGTTTCTCTCCTCCTGCTCATTGCCTGCACGAACATCGTGGCCCTGCTCCTGTCCCGCTCCGCCCAGCGTCAACATGAAATCGCAGTGCGATTTTCGCTAGGAGCTCCCCGCACTGCGGTCATCTCCCAATTACTCACGGAAACTTTTCTACTCGCTCTCATCGGCTCTGGCCTGGGTCTTTTTCTCGCTGCCGCGGCCTCGAACGTTTTCCGCTCGCTCGCCTCTGGGCTCCCCCGCGTCGAGGAGATCCACCTGGACGCTCGTATCGTTCTCTACTCTCTTGCTTGCTCCGTCGTCGTTACTTTTCTTTGCGGTTTGATTCCCGCCGTTCGCGCCACCCACCACAGCCTTTCCGTCTCGCTGGCGCAAGCTAGCCGTTCGCAAGTTTCTGGACGGACTCCGCTCCAATGGATGCTTGTCGGCGTGCAAGTCGCCCTCGCCGTCACTCTGCTCGCTGGTGCCGGGCTTCTTCTGCGCAGCTTTCAAGCCCTCGGCCGAGTCTCTCCCGGTTTTGACCCCAGCCACATTCTCACCTTCCAGCTCAGCATGAACTACGGCGAAACAGGGGACATGAAAAAACTTCGCCAGTTCTCTGATCGCCTGCTCGCCACGCTGCGGGCCGCGCCAGGCGTCGATGCCGCCGCCATCTCCGTCGGAGTACCCGGTGTTCCCTTCAGGTATCAAACGGAGCTTACGCTCACCGAAGGCCGCGCCGGCTCCGAGCCTAAAATTTTTGCGGACAACCGGTTCGTCTCCGCCAGCTATTTCGCGACGATGAAGATCCCGCTCCTCAAAGGCGAACCCTGTCAGGAAACGGAAGGGCCTCCCACCATCGTCGTAAATCGTTCCTTTGTGAACGCTTACTTTTTCGATTCGCCTGCCATCGGCCATCATCTGCTGGCGCGGAATCTTGGCTATTCCGGTCCTGCCGCAATCGTCGGCATCTCAGGCGACGCCCGCGAAACCGGCCTCGATCATCTGCCCGTGCCTACCGTCTATTGGTGCGCTCCCATCGTCGAGCCTGGTACCTTCTTCCTCCTCAGAACCCACAATGCGCCCATGACCATGGTCGAAACCATCCGACAGAAAATCCACGAAATTGAGCCGCAACGCTCTGTGTACGATTTCGCCCCGCTCGTCCGGCGCTTTTCCGATGCCCTCTCAGTAAACCGCCTCCGTACCATCCTCCTGTCCTTCTTCGCCGCCACCGCCCTGTCTCTCGCCTGCATCGGCCTTTATGGAACCCTTAGTTATTCCGTCAATATCCGCCGCCGCGAAGTCGGCCTCCGCCTCGCTCTCGGCGCTCTCCGCGCCCAGATCGTCAACCAATTCCTGTGGCAGGGACTTGTCGTCTGTGCCGTCGGCTGTCTAGCCGGATGGGCTCTCGCGCTCGCTTCTGCCCGCCTCCTCGTGGGCCTTCTTTACGGAGTGTCTCCCACGGACCTGCCCACACTCTTCGGCGTGATGCTGCTGGTTCTCATCGTCGCGGCCGCCGCCTCTTTCCTTCCTGCCCTCCGCGCCTCCCGCGTCGACCCCATGCAAGTCCTTCGCGAGGAATGAAGTGGCAAGCCTGTCCTGGTCGATTTTTTTTCTTGACATACGAATTATTTAGTACTAAAAACTGAGAACATGAGACCGAAGCACAGCACCCTCACCCCCCAGGAACTCGAAATCATGAAACTCGTCTGGCAGCGCGAAAGCGCCACTGTCCGCGATGTCTATGAAACCTTTCTCCAACGCCGCAGAATCGCCTACACCACCGTCATGACCATGATGAAAATCCTCGAAACCAAAGGTTATTTGAAAAAACGCCGCCGGGACCGCGCCTTCATTTACCGCCCTGCTCACCCCAAGAACCAGGTCATCGGCGGAATGATCCGCGAATTCATCGATCGCGTGTTCAACGGCTCCGCCGAGCCGCTCCTGGTTCATCTCGTCAAAGGGCGCCATCTTGGTGAAAAAGATCTACAAAAAATTATGCGCATGATCGAGGAAAGCGAATGAGCCCTTTTCCATCGATTGAGAGTTTCCGGAGGCGCCTATGAATCTGCCGCTTTGGTTTTCCAATCTCCTCTTTTGGAGCGCTCAGGTCGCTCTTCTCGTGCTGGCCGCCGGACTTCTTCCACGTCTTTTCCAAATTCTTCATCCTCGCGTACTTCTCATCTACTGGCGGGCTCTCCTTGCCGTCAGTTTTCTGCTCCCCGTTCTTCAGCCTTGGCATCGCGCGGCAAGCATTTCCGTGCTAGCCCTGCCGCCAGACGTCCCTGGTGCGCATCTTCCTCCGCCTTCAACTCCGCCCGCCGCTCACTGGCAGTTCCCGAATATCCAATATGTCGCACAGGTTCTCGGCGCTGTGATTCTTGCGGGAATCGCCGTTCGAGTCGCGATGCTCTTGCTAGGTCTGCTGAAACTTCGCCAGTTGAGGCGCGCTTCTGCGGCTGTCACTCAGATTTCCGCTTTCGCGCCTCTTCTCGATAGCATGACCATCCTTATAGATTGTCGCGTGGAGTTTCGTCTTTCCGCGAAAGTCGATTCCCCCGTCACTTTTGGCCTCGTCGCGCCGGTGGTTCTGCTCCCCGCGCGATTCCAATCCATGGATACGCGGTTCCAGTCCGCCATCGTCTGTCATGAATTGCTGCACGTCCGTCGCCGCGATTGGGCGCATCATGTCGGCGAAGAATTTATTCGTGCCCTGTTCTGGTTTCATCCCGCCATCGCCTGGCTTGTTTCGCAAGTCCGTCTCTCGCGCGAACAAGTCGTCGATCTCGAAGTCGTCAGACTCACCCAAGCTCGCAAGCCCTATCTGGAAGCTCTGATGGAATTTGCGAGTGGCGGCGCGTCCGCCGCACCCATTCCGGCCCCGCCATTTCTCGCCGAGCGCCAGCTTGTCGAACGCGTTTCACTCATGCTTAAGGAGGTTCGTATGTCTCGAACAAAACTGATTGCCTCGCTATCTGCCGTTTCCTGCTGCCTCGTGCTCGTCATCGCATTGGCCGCCTGGACTTTTCCTCTCAAAGCCGCGCCTCGGCCCGCCCAAAACGCGCCGCAAAATGCGATCGCCCACGGCATCTCCGGCGGCGTCGCGCAAGGAATTTCAGGAGGCGTCGCCGGCGGAGTGTCCTCCGGAGTCACGGGAGCGCCTGCACGGAAAGTCATTGCCGGTGTCGTAAGCGGCGGGATCTCCGCCGGAGTAGCGGGAGGAGCAAGCGGCACTGCATCCCGCGACATCCCAATCGTAGAGAAGAACTCAATATGGACCGACACTGTGAAACGCGGCCCAATGCTCCGTCAGGTCCGCGGGCTCGGAAAGCTTGTCCGCCCAGAAGATTCCTCCAAATTAGTGGCGAAAATAACCGTGCCCGTCTTTTTAACCGTGGACGTGCGGCCGAATCAATCCGCCACCGTCGATACGCGCATGGGCCTGGTCAAGGGCCATGTCGTTAACATCACCGCGGGGCCCGACGGTGACACTCGTGCGGTGATCATCGCACTCGATGCTCCACTGCCAGAGCGCGCCGATGTGGATCTGAGCATCGATGCCACGATCGATATCGAAAAACTCGAGAACGTTCTCTACGTCGCCCGTCCAGTGCACAGTGGACCCAACAGTTCCATTTCCCTTTTCAAGATCGCCAAGGACGGCTTGGAAGCCCAACGAGTCACCGTCAAATTCGGCCGCGTGTCCGTGAATAGCATCGAAGTCCTGGACGGTCTCAAAGAAGGCGACCAAATTATTCTCTCCGACATGTCCCAATGGGACAATGCAGACCGCATTCGGCTAAAGTAAGTTGATCGCCCGTCAGCGGCTGCCCTAACTCCGGCCAAATTTCGAGCCCCTTTTGGCTTGCCGCCTGCACCTTCCATGTCGAACCCATCGAAGTCCTACGGGAAGAGTGAGAAGAGCACTTTCCGACCTCGACCCCTCAATAAAGCTGCGTTCCTCTCTGGCTTTTGCTACATTGCTGCACCTCACTCCAAGGAGAACTCCATGCCCGAACAGCAATTCGATCCCCGCGTGGATGCGTACATTGAAAAGGCCGCGCCGTTCGCGCAGCCCATCCTGGCCCACCTGCGCGAGCTATTGCATCAAGCCTGCCCTCGCGCCACGGAAGAAATGAAGTGGAGCATGCCCTTTTTCGTGCAGCAGGGCGTCATCCTGGCCAACATGGCGGCTTTCAAGCAGCATTGCGCCTTCGGCTTCTGGGGCCCGGAAATGAAAGAGTTGTTGGACAAGGACGGTCTCAATTCGAGCGAAGCGATGGGCACGCTCGGTCGCATCACCAGCTTGAAAGACCTGCCTTCCGACAAAACCCTCCTGGCCTACATGGGCCACGCCGCAAACCTCGTCGAAAGCGGCCAGCGCACGAAATCCCTCGAGCGCACGCAAAAACCGGCAAAGAAAAAGCCCGTCTCCGTCCCTCCTGAACTCGCCGCGGCGCTGAAGAACAACAAGGTCGCTGCGAAAGCCTTCGCCGGCTTCAGCCCAAGTTGCCAGCGCGAATATTGCGAATGGATTGCCGAAGCCAAGCGCCCGGAAACCAAGCAAAAGCGCCTCCAGCAAGCCATGGCGCAGATCGCCCAAGGAAAACCCCGATATTGGAAATACGAGAAGTGTTGACGCCAGGAAATATTGCCAGGAATCGTTTTCGGAGATCGTGGACCGGTCGCCTTCTCCCTTGAAATAAAGGAATCGCGAGCCGCGTACTTAAGTAGGTAGCTCGCTATTTCAATGTCGGATGCGCGATGACTGAGCCAACCGATTCCTCATCAAAGCAGAACCCTTTTATTCGCCGCCACCCAGTCGCCTCTTACTTTCTTCTGACTTATTCCATCTCCTGGACCGGAGCGTTCTTGCTAGTCGCTGCAAAACTCCTGCGCGGTGAGCCCATCCCCAAACTCGACGGCATATTAATGTTTCCTATTATGCTGCTCGGCCCAAGCATCGCCGGAATCGCGCTCACCAGGTTCCTCGATGGTAAGCTCGGCCTGAAAGACCTCTTTTCCAGGATGCGAAGAGTGCATATCGCTCCACGCTGGTACGCCGCCCTACTCCTTCCACCCGTGCTTGTCCTTGCCCTTCTCCTCTGCTTGAAATCATTTGTCTCCCCGGTTTACTCACCGAACTATTTTCTGATGGGCGTCCTCTTTGGAGTTCCCGCGGGATTCTTCGAGGAAATCGGCTGGATGGGCTTCGCGTTCCCAAGAATTAATCTCGGACACAGCGCGGTCGCTTCCAGCATGGTGCTGGGCTTTCTGTGGGGCGCATGGCACATCCCTGTCATCGACTATCTCGGCGCCGCAACTCCCCACGGCGCGTACTTATTCCCCTTTTTTCTCGCCTCCGCCTCGGCCATGGCCGCCATGCGCGTTCTGATTTCCTGGCTCTACGTTAACACCAAAAGCGTGCTCCTCGCCCAGCTCATGCATGTCAGCTCCACAGGCTCCCTAGTCATTTTCAGCCCCGGCACTGTCTCCCCTGCCCAAGAAGTCGCATGGTATTTCGCGTATGCCATCCTCCTTTGGTCGATCGTCGCCCTTGTCGTGCTGAAATACGGAAAACGCCTGACTCGGCTCGATAGCAAAGAAGAGGGTGTTATTAGCCCAACCTCCACCCCTGTGCCTTAGTCTTCCCCTCTTGCCTTTTGCCGGACGCGCCAAATTAGGCTGTCCGTTTTTAGCCTCTTCCGCATTCTCTTGCAAAACACTCGTGTAATCCCTTCTGACTCAGAAATTTCTACCGTCTACTCGCGTTGGATTTCCTTTGCGAAGTCACCGGCCAAAAATCACCAGTTACCCTCTTCTGCTATGCTGTTTCTGGTGCGTATCCGCCAACTTCTCCCTAATTTCCGCCCAAAAGGAGCCCCATGCAGTCGTTGCGCCTGAATCCGATCCTCAACACGGACTCGTACAAGCTGACCCACTGGTGGCAGTACCCGCCCGACACGCGCCATATCTATTCCTACGTCGAGTCGCGCGGCGGCATGTTCGAGGAAACGATGCTGGCCATGCTGCAGTACATCGTTAAATCCAATTTTGCCGGCCAGGTCTTCACTCTCGAGGACATTGAGGAAGCTCGCCGCTTCGCCCACGCCCACTTCGGCGGCCACCCCAAGTCCTTCAATTATGAGGGCTTCAAATCTCTTTACGCCAAGCATGGCGGTCGCCTGCCGCTGCGCATCCGCGCTGTCAGAGAAGGAACCGTCGTCAAGAGCCGCAACGCGCTCATCACTATCGAAAACACCGACCCCAAATTTTATTGGCTTACCAACTGGGCGGAAACACTTCTTCTCCAGGTCTGGTATCCCATCACCGTAGCCACGCTCTCCCGCGCCATCAAGCAGGTTATCGGGAAAGCCCTCGTCCGTACGGGCGACCCCGCTCTACTCGCCTTTAAGCTTCATGACTTCGGCTTTCGCGGTGTTTCCTCGAAGGAATCCGCTGCCATCGGCGGCGCGGCCCATCTCATCAATTTTCTCGGCACGGATACCGTCGCCGCCATTCAGCTTCTGAACCAGTTCTATTCAGCAGATCTAACCGCAAAAGATCCTCTAAATTGCGCCGGCTACGCAATTCCCGCGTCCGAGCATTCCACAATTACCGCCTGGGGCGAAGCCAACGAAGAGCAGGCTTACGCCAATATGCTCGAGAACTGCCCGGAAGGAATCGTCGCCTGCGTCAGCGACTCCTACGATATTTACAATGCCGTGCGCAATCTCTGGGGCGGCGCGCTTCGCGACAAAGTTCTGCAGCGCAAAGGCACGCTCGTCATTCGCCCCGATTCCGGCGACGCCGTTACCGTTCTCGAGGAACTCTTCAATATCGTCGCGGAAGTTTTCGGCTACGAAGTAAACAAAAAAGGCTGGAAGACCACCGTGCCGTGCGTCCGCTTTATTCAGGGCGATGGCGTGAATTATTACACGATTCAGAACATCACCGGGCAGCTCACGCGCAGAGGCTGGTCGCAGGATATATGGAGCTACGGAATGGGTGGCGCGCTGCTTCAGCAGGTGAATCGCGACACGCTGAAGTTTGCACTGAAATGTTCCGCTATCGATCGCGGCGGCAAATGGCACAACGTCTACAAGAATCCGAAGACAGATCCCTCGAAAGCCAGCAAAGGCGGCCGCTTTAATTTAATTGAGAACGGCAAGGGCTTCGTCACCGTAGAAGTTGATAACGATTCTCCCAATCCGGACAGCTCCACTCTCGGCGTCAACGCCCTCGAAACCGTCCTCGAAGACGGCAAAATTCTCCGCGACATGACCCTTCAGGAGGTTCGCGACATCGCCGTCAAATACGACAACTACAATGAGGCCCAATAGCCGCTGCTAGATGAACAGGGCCGCCGGACGGCCCGCTCGCATAACCTCCGCCGCTACGGCCTCACTTCTTCACGAACAAAACGCAATAATCGCTCGTCGGCCAGTCCTCGGCGATTTTCTCCACGCGGAAACCGGCTTTGCCCAGTTCATCAATCAGAATCTTCTGATAGATTCCGTGGTCTTCCCTGTCCTTCGGAACTCCCTTCACTTTGCCGTATTCGGGATGAGGCGGAAAATCGATGATGGCCAGTTTCCCTCCTGCCTTCAGCGAACGGAGAATACTCGCGTCAAATTCGAGCGGCTTCGTCAAGTGGTGGTAAACGCGCCGCAAATAAATCGCGTCGCAACACGCAGCGGGCAAATTCGTTTCCGCTTCCGCGCTCTCGAGTATTGCAACGTTTTTCAAGTTCCGTTCTTTGACTTGAGTTTTCAAAGCTTCAAGTTTTTCCGGATTGATCTCCGTCGCAAACACTTTTCCCGTCGCACCGACCTGTTCCGCCGAAGAGAAAGCATAGCTTCCATCGCCCGCGCCGATGTCGGCGACAACCGTTCCCTGTTTCCATCCCATCAAAGCCGCGAGCTTCGGGATCTCCTCGGCCGCGGAGGCTCTGGAACGAAGCGCAATTCCGAAAGTCGCCACGAACAAGACAAGAAATGCAGACAGCAAATATTTTTTCGTTCTGGAGTTTTCTCTCATAGAACACTCACTTGTTCGCTCGATTTCCGTCACGATTCAGGAAACGCACATCACTCCTCACCGACGTCTTCGTGCCACAACGCGGGATTTTCGGAAATGAATTTCGCGAGCATCTCCACACATTCGTTGGACGCAAGATCGATCACTTTGATTCCATTTTCCTGCAGCCAGTCGAGACCGCCGAGAAAATTCACGGATTCTCCAACGATCACCGTCCCAATCCCGAATTGCCGGATCAGCCCGCTGCAATACCAGCATGGCGCGAGGGTGGTCACCATGATTTTGTCGCGGTAGGTACGCTGCCGCCCCGCCTTACGGAACGCGTCCGTCTCTCCGTGCGCGGAGGGGTCGCCGTCCTGGACACGGCGGTTGTGTCCGCGTCCCAAAAGCTTTCCCGCACCGTCAAACAGCGCCGCCCCAATCGGAATGCCGCCCTCCACGAGTCCCTTCCGTGCTTCCGCGATCGCTGTCTCGAGCAACTTTAAGTATTGAGTCCGATCCATCTACACCTTCTCCGCATTCTTGCGACTCCAGAAACGAGGCGCGATGGCGTAGTTAAGTTGAACCAGAACGATGAACGCGATGCTCCAGTACGTATGGAAAACGCAGAGCAGCGCGCCGAATGCATAAAGCGATTGCGCGATCCAGATACGGCGGCAAATCGCGGTGGGAACTTCGGGCGGAGTGTCGCTTTTGATGAGCGATGCTCGCCGAGCGCGGCCCCAACTGGCGAAGAGCAGCACGCCGAGCAGCAGAATGTTCGCCCAATAAGCGAGCAGCGCCGTACGGAAATCCATGAACTCGATCAGCAGCCGCGTGGAAAACGGCATGAGCGTGACCATGAAAAGAAACGCCAGGTGAATCCATGTGAAGTGGCGCTCGGAGCGCTCGATGTGATTCAGCTGGGTTTGCTGCCCCACCCAGAAAATTCCCAGAGTCAGAAAGCTCATCAGATAGACGAGAAGTTGTGGTGCAAGCAAGACGAGCGCACGGCGCAAATCGCCTTCATTGGAAATCAATTCCCTGCCGGGCACGTGAAGTTCCAGCAGGAGAAGCGTCATCGCGACTGCGAAAATGCCGTCGCTCAAAGCCGCGAGCCGCTCCACGCTCTGGCCGGCAATCGCGTTGTACGTCATCTTCTGCATCAGTCCGGCCGCTCCTATTTCAAGGAGGCTTCGATCTTTTTGCCGTATTCGCTGGCTTTTGCCAGGATTTCAGGCTCGTTGAGCGTCAGAAGTTTTTTGTCGCGCATGACAACTTTGCCGCCGATGATCACCGTTTCGACATCGCTGGCTTTCAACGCGTACGCAATCGCCGAATATACGTCGAACATGGGAACGGCGTTCGGCTCGTCGAGGCCGATCAGGATAAAGTCAGCCTTTTTTCCAGCTTCGAGCGAGCCGATTTCTTTCTCCATGTGAAGCGCTCTCGCTCCGTCGATGGTGGCCATTTCGACAACGGCTTTTGCGTCGAGCGCGCGCGGATCCATGCGCGAGATTTTCTGCAGCTTTGCGGCCAGGTCCATTTCTTCCATCAGGTCGAGGTCATTGTTGCTGCCCGCGGGCCCGTCTGTGCCGAGGCCGACGGCGATGCCAGCGGCGCGTTCATCGACAACCGGAGCGACGCCGCTCGCCAGCATCATGTTGCTCGAGGGATTGTGGATACAACCGACTCCGTGCTCGGCAAGAGTTTTGCGGTCGTCCGCATTCACGAAAATGCAGTGCGCCGCTACCACATCCGGGCCAAGCACGCCGATTTTATCGAGGTACTGGACAGGGGTCAGGCCATTCTGTTTCAGACTATCGTCCAGTTCCTTTTTCATTTCGGCGACGTGGATCAAAATCGGTGCGTGGTATTTGCGCGCAAGCTCCGAGGAATCCTGCAACGTTTTTTTCGAGCAAGTGTAGATCGAATGCGGCGCCGCGGCGGCATGGATCAGCGGATCGCCCTGCCACCGCTTCAGAAATTTCTCGGTGTACTCGAGCATCGCGGCGTTCGTCTTGTTATCGGGCGCGGGAAAATCGATGAACGTTTCGCCGAGCACGCCACGCATCCCGGCGGCTTTAGTTTCTTCGGCAATGGCGTCCTCGAAGTAATACATGTCCGCGAAAGTAGTGATGCCGGAGCGGATTTGTTCGGCAGCGGCGAGGCGAGTGCCCCAGCGGACAAAGTCCTCGGTCACGTTTTTCGCTTCGGCGGGGAAAATACATTTGCGCAGCCAGTCATCCAGCGTGATGTCGTTGCACAGTCCGCGCAAAAGCGTCATGGGAACATGAGTGTGGCCATTGACAAA